>JBGTBR010000081.1:0-134850 GCA_041749255.1 Saprospiraceae bacterium | reverse complement strand
GAAACTCTCAGGTCAAAAATGGAGTATAAAAGGTGCCAATGCAATAGCAAATCTTAGATGCTACAGAAGTAGTAGTTCGTGGGGCATCGTAACTGATTTGATAAAAAAGATTGCGGCATAGTGCATTTTGTCATACACACGCAGAGAGGAATCAATTAAAAAGAGGTAACCTATTATAAACAGGTTACCTCTTTTCATGGCTATTTCTACAATGAAATATTAATTTACTCCATCGACCAAAGATTTCCCGGCCTTAAACTTTACCTGGTTTTTTGCTGGTATTTTAATGGTTTTACCTGTGGAAGGGTTTCTTCCTTCGCGAGCAGATCTGTGAGAAACAGAAAAAGTTCCAAAGCCAATAAATGAAGCTTTGCCACCATTTTTCAAGGCTCCTTCAATAGCTGAAAAAACTGCATTTACAGCATCTCCTGCCTGGCCTTTGGTGATTCCTGCAGCATCTGATACCGCATTGATTAAATCTCCTTTGTTCATGTTAATAGATTTTATTCATGATGAATTAATAGGTCAAAATTATATTAAGAAAAATATATATTCAAACATTATGCGAAAAAAAACACTCCAAATACGATAAATACAGGGTTTTCACTGATATTTTGTTGCTTTTTTCTATCAATAGTGCTTTTTAGTAGTTAAAAAAATGACTAATATTACCCTATGAAACATTGGAAGTACTTTCTGGCAGTATGTCTTTTTTTGGCATTTACTACTTTTTCCTCTTACGGATGCAGAGCATCTTATGGGTGTCCGGCTGAAGAAATGTACGAAAAGAACAAGAATAAACAGGCTTCCAATAAAAGGGGAAAATCGAGATTATTCTAAAATTACCCATTTATGCTCTTAAGCGAGGGTCTATATTTTTCTGAATTTTATCAGCAAAAATACTTAGTGAAGTCACCAGAATAAAAATACAAATTCCTGGAAAAACAGCCAGCCACCAGGCATTGGTTTTTCTGGCTCCGCTCAGGAGAGACCCCCAGGTAGGTTGCTCAATGGGCACCCCTATTCCTAAAAAAGAAAGTGAGGCTTCCAACAGTACAGCAGAAGCAATGCTAAAAGCGACTAAAGCGATGACCGAATCCATAGCGTTGGGTAAAATATGCCTGATCAGAATTTTCCACCTTGTTGCTCCTGATATAATGGCCGATTTGATATAATTTTCCTCCATTACAGACATCACTTCCGAACGGATATACCTGGACAAATTACTCCAGCCTATAATACCAATGATGAGGACAATATTCCAAATGGAGTTATATTCAAATAAAGCTACCATGCCCAGAACTAAAAACAATGATGGAATGGACTCTCTGACTTCAATAAGTTTATCCATCAATCTGTCCACGGGAATGGTAAAGGAAATGGATTGCCAGCAAACTGTAAAGTAAAATCCGATCAACCAAAACGCCGTAACCAAAAATACCATCAATAGCTTTCCTGGAAAACCTGAATTGTGCCATTCAAAGATGATATAAAATAATCCCACAATAAAAACAATGCTTGACCAAAGAAATGAAAACAGTCCCATCTTTAATGGAAATTTTTTAAAATAGGCCGCAGAAACCCCAATGACTACTGCGAGTAGTAAAGCTATCCCAATAGATAATACACCTACCAACAATGCAATCCAAAATCCATAAATAATACCCGCAGCCACATCCCGGCCCAAATGATCTGTTCCCAACCAATGACCGTTTACTCCTGGTTTTACCATGGCATTTTTTTGATCCATTTCATAAGGATTAAATGGAATTAGAGTAGGTATTCCCCTTTTTAATTCGTTGCTGTTAACCCGCGGATTTACTTTAATCATACCGGCAGCAAAGAGATAATCCTGTACTACAGGAAAAACCAGTCTCCCATTAAGTCTTCCGGTAATAGGAAGGTCGTTGGCAAGAAATTTATGGAATAGGGCAATCAAAACAAAAATGACCAATATTGTCCTTGCAATCCGGAAAACGATATTTGTTAATCCTTTCTGCATATCAACTTGTTAGTTCAAAGATATTTTAGGGTTAACCCAAATATATAGAATATCGGATAACAATAATATCATGGATGTCAACACACTGATCATCAACACTATCGCAAAAACAACATCCCAATCGGCATAAAAAATACTATCGTACATCAATCGTCCCATACCGGGAATATTAAATATTACTTCAATGATAAGACTTCCGGCAAGTGCTCCGGGTATGTAATTGCTTACCAATGTGATCAATGGAATCATAGCATTGGGTATAAGGTGTTTCCAATAAACTCCTCTCATTTTTAGTCCCTTTGCACGTAGTGCCAAAACATATGGTTTATTCTTCTCTGTAATAAGTGCACTCTTTGATAATCTGGCTATTACAGCCAGATTGGTCAGAAATAAGCATAGAACAGGTAAAATAATCTGATACAGGTTAGATGAAAAAGAAATCCAGAACCCATCTCCTGACCTGACTCTGAAAAAAGGGGCGGGAAAAATATTGGTCCAACTGCCGTATTCGGAAGTGGTAAAAAACACAACAAGCATGGTAGCAAGCCAAAATATAGGAGTAGCATACAAGGCATATAATATAGTTGTAATCATCAAATCTAAAAGCTTCCCATCTTTTGCAGCCGCCAGCATACCCAATGGTACTCCTGCCAGCATGCTAAGAATGATGGAAATAAAAACAATCATCATAGTCCACTTTAGAGATGAAATAATTTTTTCAGCTACGTTTCTTCCATCGACTATAGAAGTTCCCATTTTATTTTTGAAAAATGAAGTAATCCATACGTGATACTGGTTATCAAATCCATGCCATCTGATGATGGGATAATACCATCCTACTTTGCTTGCTGTCAATTTGTTGTGTACATCCACCCATGCATCATATATTAATCGTTCTTCCTCCGTGGCTAGTTGACTTCCAATTCCTGACAACCTCTGATGGATCAATTCCATTTTTTTACTAACAGAAACAAAAGCCATTTCCTGACGGCATCTTCGGTTTCCATTTTGTACACACTCTCTGTCGAGTAACCGGAAATATTGGATCCATTGAAGTATTAGTTGACCATGAAATCTATTATTTAGAAAGAAAATAGCCAGATTTCGGTTCTGTAAAGTCCATTCGGCAGGAAATTCAAACTTTTTATAAGAGGGAACTATATCAAAATAAAACCAGGGCAAATGCAGTCCTTCAGCCAGAAAAACCCTTTCATATTCCTGATAGTATCTATCCACATTCCCTTCAGTGGGGTGAAGACCCTGCAATGAAAGTAAAGCTTCAGCCTTGTCTCCTGGAGTGCCCTTACTCAGGAAAAAACTCAGCATACTCACCATCAATACGGTAGTGAACAACCAGATCAATCTGGATATACCATACCGTAACATAGCATTATTTTGTAGGTGTAAAGGTATTAGCCATATAGCCAGGGCGTTTTACTGTACCACTTCCATTCCATCTGTTGCTTATTATAAGAGTCTCCACCGGAGCATATAGAAATACAGCCGGAGTATCATCGTACATTATCTGTTGGAGCTCTTTGTACAAACGGTATCTTATATCTTTATCTCCCACTGATCGAATTTCCATGATCAAGCTGTCAGCTGCATCATTGCGATAAGAAAGTGTGTTGCCCTTAGCAGGATCATCGTTGTCAGAATGCCATCGCTGGTGCAAATCATCATCGTTGAGATCCTGATTGATAACCAAAGGAGTGATGCCATAATCCCTGGTTCTGACATGATCCCTCATGATGGCTGAAAAATCCTTTGTTGTTATATTTATTTTAACGCCTATTTTCCTTGCATTTTCCTGTAGCATGAGCATTACATATTGCCCCAGCTCTTGCTGTGAAGTGTAACCTTCTATTATGAGCTCCTGCTTTCTGCCATCAATTACTTTATCGAGAATTCCATTTCTATCCGAATCTACCCAACCTGCCTCATTGAGCAACTGAAGAGCTTCATCGGAATCGAAAGCCAGAAGATCCAGATTAGAATTATAATAGGGTCTTGCCGGATGTATCGGTACGGCAAGTCTTTCTCCCAACCCATTTTCCATATTCAGAATCATTTGATCTACATCCACCAAATGCCCGATTGCTTTTCTTACCTGTGGGTCAGAAAGAAATGGATGTGTATTATTTATTCCTAAAAAGTAAAATCTCATCAAAGCGGGAGAGTGAAATGAAAATGCATCACCATACTCATCATTTTGCTGCAACTCTACAAAACGCTGTGTAGATATTCCATTTACCACATCGAGATTTCCTTCTTTTAATTGCGATATACAGGTCGTTTCATCAGGTATAATATAAAAATTCATTACATCCGGACCTTGTTGCAAAAAAGGATTATCAGGATAGGCAAGTCCCCAGTATTTTTCTTTAGCAGAAATGACCAAATTCTGATCTGTTTCCCAACTTTGTAATTGATAAGGACCACAATTGGACACAATGTCACGACCGAATTTCAACCCATTAAGTTCTTTAACATACACCTCATGCCTGGGATCTGCCTGCAGCCATTCTTTACTTTTTTCCGGATCGCGAAGATCACTAATGCTTATATTGTTAAGCAGTCCATCAGGGTCATACGCTGCTGGTGATAAAATGGGAATGGTAATAATACTTTCAAGAGCCAGCATATAATCGCTGGTAAAATGCACTCTGAAACTTTTTGGATTATTCTCGTTTATAGTAATATCATCTACAAAATCAAAGTACCCGCGATAGGCTGCTGTATTTAATTCCGGGTGCAAAATAAGTTTTACTGTAAAGAGATAGTCATGTCCTGTGAGGGGACTTCCATCGTCCCATACTGCATCTTTTTTAAACTGAATATCATAATACGCTCCCCCACCTTCTGCCAATTGTTTTTCCGGTATGGATTCGATCAGAATAGGGGTAAGTTGATAATTATCAGGGTGAAAATCGGCCAGTGGTAAAAATATATATTGGTGCACCAATCTACCCACTACACCGAGGTGAAAAAGCGGATTCATTCTGGCAGGATCTTCTTTAATGCGAATGTTTAATTCGAAATCAGGAACATCTTTATCTGATTTACAACCTGATGCCAATAGAATAAAAAGCATAACGACCCACCCAACATGTAGTTTCCTTATATTTTCCATACAATATATTTTTGGCTAAGTTAAAAACTATTTTATGAATTAACTATCTGTCCATGATGAAGTGCCGTAAAGTTTTGGAAATATTCAATTGGAGTTCTAATTCATTACTCACTTTTATGCTCTTGAAATGAAATTCAAGCTGTGATTTACAGTTAAAGCCCATTATCGACAGAAATGGAGAATATTTGTTTTAACACGGAATCGCTTGCCAGGCCTAGTAATGGATAAAGCAAAACCTATTAAATCTTAGGTTGTTGTAAAACATGATACAACCAAACAGCATATATGCAAGGTAAAACCATATTAATTACAGGTGGCACAGGCTTAATAGGCAGTCGCCTTACAAATATTCTTACAGAAAAAGGAAATACAGTACACGTACTTTCCAGATCAAAACATAAGGATAGTGACCGCATTAAATATTTTCAATGGAATATAGCTAAAAGCGAAATAGACGAAAACGCTGTTTTGGTAGATTATATAGTTAATCTGGCTGGAAACGGTATTGCTGATAAAAGGTGGACACAAAATCGTAAAAGACTTATTCGGGACAGCCGAATCCAAAGTCTCCAGGTTTTGGAAAAAGCATTAAAAAATACAGGCCATTATCCTGAGGCGATGGTGTCTTCTTCTGCTATTGGATTTTATGGAAACAGAGGTAGTGAAATCCTTACGGAAGATTCTTTGCCTCAGGAAGGATTTTTAGGAGATACATGCAAGGAATGGGAAAACCAGGCTAGCAAAGTATTTGAATATACTAAGAGAGGAACCATTGTCAGAACAGGAATAGTACTTTCAACGAAAGGGGGAGCCTTGCAAAAAATATTGATGACTTCCCCTTTGAGAATACTTCAATACTTTGGAAGTGGCAAGCAATATTATAGTTGGATACATATCGATGATCTTTGCAACGTTATCATTCAATCGCTGAATGATGGACGATATAAAGGAGTCATTAATGCTGTGGCTCCAAAGCCTCTTACCAATAGGGAATTTATAAAATGTGTCAGTGAAGGCCTTGGTGGAGGATATCTCATCATACCGATACCATCTTTTGCTTTAAAATTAGTCTTAGGCGAAATGTCTTCTGTGGTATTGGACAGCACAAGAGTCATTCCATATAGACTAAATAAACTGGATTTTTCATATGAGCACCCGGATCTTGTGTCCGCTATTTCTCATCTCACTGAAACTAAGATCTAAAAACCTCGATCTCTTTGGTTTTTACTACCAGATCAGTGAACTTACCTTTAAATCTAGTTGCCCTAACTATATGGTTGTCAATCCAATGATAATTGCCTCCTCTGGGTTTTCCCATCAATAAACCGTGATACTTGAAACCGTGTTGTTTAAGCCAGACTTCTGTTATTTGACGGTGTACTTCTGTTCTAGAAGTAAAAAAAGTGATGATATGACCTTCATCATACCACTTATTGAGTATAGCTAATGCGTCTTTATAAGGAACACAATGCACCATTCTTTCAGGTTCTTCATTGGGTACATCATCGCAAATGGTTCCATCAATATCAATCAAAAAATTTTTTACTCCTTCAGATAAAATAGGGCTCAATTTCTCACCCTTTTCATTGGTTATTTCATTTAAAGTAAATGACATAATTTTCTCAATTTTAGTTAAAACTTAAATATTTCTCAGGATCAACCGGATATCCTTCAAACCACAATTCAAAATGGAGATGAGGCCCAAAAGATAATGTCCCTGAATTTCCAATGATGGCTATGGCCTCTCCCGCATGCAACCTGTCTCCCGCTTTTTTAAGTAATACCGAATTATGCTTATACACAGAAATGATATTATTGGGATGTTGAACCGCAATGGTATGCCCAGACTCAACGGAATAATCCGCAAAAATAACAATTCCATCCATAATTGTCTTGATTGGCATATTTTGTGAAGCCAATATATCAATCCCGTAATGATCTTCCACATCCAAAAAACCTGCACTGATCGAACCTGTAATGGGTGGGACAAAAAATAGTGAGCCTAAAATTCTGGAAGATTGAGGATCATTTATGTCTTCTGGTAAAATTTTACCTGCTCTGTCTCCACTATCTGTAATCCGTACCGTTTCATTTACGAAGCTGTTTCCACTTAACACATCAGAATCTCCGGAAGAAGTGAGCAATTTTCTCAAACTTTCATTATACAATTCCTGAGCTTCCAGAGTTTCTTCAATTTCGCTCAACTGCTTTGAAAGATCCAAAAATGCAACATTATTACTGATATCGCCGTAACCTGGCACCAGTCTTTTTATAGGTGTATAAAATATGACAATAATTATAAAAATAGTCACTAATAAAATCAATGAGCTAAATAACATATATACATTCAGTAAGGACAATCTGAAAGATCTGACTTCTCTTAAATTATCTTCATCAATAATGGCCAGCCTGTATTTATCGGAAATACTTTTCCGAGAGGCATTTTCTATAGGATATTCTGACATAAAATTGATTTCGTCTCTTTCTAAAAACGAAGATACAGACTAAAACATTATTTTTTCAATCAATACAGTTATCATTGAGAATACTTTATTTATACATTCATTCATTTTCAACATCTCTTCACACTGAGAGTAAAACAAACAGATAATAGCATCATCTGCACTTCATTTCAAAATTCAATAAAATTGAGTACCTGGATAAAATATAACTTTATCAGAATTCTTGATTAAAATAATTACCTTTTGCTTAAAATAATTTTACAATCAAAGAGTTATATTATTTTGGAATAAAGTAGAGCTTTTTACACATTTTATTTAGAGGTAGGCAAAATATTAAGCTATAAAAAATGTCGTGTAATAATATCTGTGAAATTGTTCCCAATATTTACCTGAAAGGTACTTCAATGAAGATTAAAATCCTCGGTTTTTATTGCAACACTAAGATAGCTCCAATTAAATGAGTTAATTTTCTGTTTAAGAAGTAGTGAGCAGAACTACAATGATATGAATAAAGTTTTTTTATCATTTCAATAAAATAGTTATTCTTGTGTGGGTTTATAGCAATCGATTGTTAATGGCAATTATATAATGTGGTGAGGTATTTGATAGAGTTTACAAGTGGTATTAAATAATATGCGGTTTAAAAATATTTCGGCCTATATTCTTTTTGGCATCATACTTAGTATGGTAGGAGTTTCTTGTGCTACCAAAAAAAGAAAAGAAGATGTAAGTGGATTAAAAAAGTTTTACCACAATACTACCTCCAAATACAATGGTTACTTCAACGCCAATGAAATCATGAAGGAGGTGAATATTATATTAGAAAACTCTCATCAGGATAATTATACAGATGTTTTAGAGGTTTACCCCACCAACAATCCTCAGACTGCTAAAACAGTATCCCCTCAGTTGGATATTGCCATCGAAAAAGTTACTACCGTAGCGACACTGCATGATGTAGGTGACTGGGTAGATGATTGCTATGTACTTATGGGTACTGCTCAATATCTAAAACAAGACTACGAATCTGCCCAGCAAACTCTTGAATTTTTTCAAAAAGAGTACAATCCGGACGACCCTGCCAGCAGGAATTATAAAAAGAAAGCACTATCTCCTCAAGCAAAACGCAAACAAAGAGAAGAGACTAAAGCCATTGAACGCGAAGAAAGACTTGAATCAAGAAAGGAAAGGGAAAAAGAAAGAGAGATAGCAGCCAAAGAGAGGGAAGAGTTGAAAAGACAGGAAGAAAAGGATAGAAAAGAGTCCCAAAAACAAAGGGAAAAAGAAAAAAAAGAACTCGAGAAACAACGGAAAAAAGAGGTTGAAGAAAGAAAAAAAGAAAGAAAACAATCCGCTGAACAACAAAGAAAAGAAAGATTAAAAGCGAGAAAAGAACAGCAAAAAACAGGTAGATCTGCTTCCCGTTCCAGAACTAAAACTGAGCAAACTACACAGGAAGACACTATTCCGGAAATTCAGGAAGACATACCTCAGGATTCAGTAATAGCTTTGATTTCTGAAGATACTTCGCCAGCTGAAAATAACTCGATTGAAGAAGGTGAAAATTCCGAAGTAGAAGTCGTAAAAGCAGAAATAAATAACAATGAAGATGAGAAAGAAGAAAACCCGGGAACCAATGATGCTGATTCATTAGATGATATAGAAAGCAAACCTAAAAAGAACCAAAAAGCTAAAATTGAAAAGACCCGTTACCATGAAGGGGTTTTATGGTTAGCCAGGACTTATGTGCAAAGAGAGAGGTATTCATCTGCCGATTACCTTCTTAAAAGGATGTGGGATGATCCCACTGTAAAGAAAGAAGTCAAGCGGGAAATTCCGGCAGCACAGGCTTTTTCATCCATTGCACAGAAAAAATACAGTGATGCAATTGTTTATCTCGAATTGGCTATTGAACACACAAAACGAAAGAAAGACAAGGCGAGATATGCGTATATATTGGCTCAACTGGAAGAAATAAATGGAAATTACATCGCTTCAGCAGAACACTATAAATTGGCTAAAAAATATGGTGCTACCTATGAAATGGAATTGAATGCTGAACTTAACATGATCAAAAATGATTTATTCGCCAGAAAAATTACTACAAGATCAGCTGAAGACGAATTGTTAAAGCTCAGAAAAGCCAATAAAAATGAAGAATTTAGAGACAGAATATCTTATATACTCAGTGATATAGCATTCTCATCTGATCAGGAAAATAAAGGTATAACTTACCTCCAGGAAGCATTGGGTTTTAATCAGGGGGATCAAAATCTGAAGCGTGAAGCTTATTATAAACTTGCCGATTTTTATTATACCCGTGAAGACTTTATTAATGCCAAGTACTACTATGATTCTACTTTAATGGTGCTTAATGATACTGACCCCAGATATAAAAATGTTCAAGCTCTGGCATCTAACCTTGATCTTATTTCCAGGTACATGAATGTTGTTATTCTACAGGATAGTCTTCTCGCTATTGCTGCTTTACCTGAAGAAGATCAAATTGAATATGCAAAAAACATCATTAGAGAAAAAGAAAAAAATCAACAAGAAAATCCTGTAGAGTCAGCCCAAAATCCTTCTGATAATATTAAAACGACCAGGAGGTCTGCTACTACACAAAGTAGTTTCTTTGCTTACAATAAACAGGTGGCAGATAGCGGCAAACAGGCCTTTAAAGATAAATGGGGTGAAAGGCTACTTCAGGATAATTGGAGACGGAAAGACGCTACTGGCATTTTTTCCGGCATAGATACAGAACTTGCATCCGAAAATATAGAAGCTGTTGAAAAAACTATTTCCGAAGACGAAATCCGCGAAGTGCTGCAGAGAATTCCCAATACTCCCGCGTCGGCAAAAGGTGCACATTTAAAAATTGAAGATGCTTTGTTTGAATTGGGAAAACAATTTAAAGACAAACTCGATCACAGTTCAAAATCATTAGCTACTCATGATGAGTTATTAAAAAGATATCCCGACTCCAATAACAAATTGAATGCTTTGTATTATATGTATCTAAATAGCCAGGATTTAAATGATTATACTTCTGCAGACCGCTATCGTCTGGCTATAATAGATGGATTTCCGGAATCCAATTTTGCCAAAATATTAAATGACCCAAACTATGCTGCTGAATTGCTGGACAAAGACAGAGAATTGATCAATTTTTACAATTCGATGTACATCCAGTTTGAAAATAAGAATTTTGCCACAGTTAAAAGTATGTATGAAGAAAGCATTTCGAAGTTTGGCCAAAGCCACGATCTGAGGCCTAAATTTTCACTTCTGCATGCCATATCTTTAGGAAGTGTAGAAGGAGAACAGCAGTATGTAGATGCCCTGCAGGATCTGATCAGAAGATATCCCAATACACCAGAGCAAACGAGGGCAAGAGAAATTTTAAGATTTTTAAAAGGAGACCAGGCTGCATTTAATAAAGTAGAAATTGCTGAAGTCGATGGCATCTTTGAAAAAGAAGATGATAAACTTCATTACCTGGTCATAGTACTATATGATTCTGATGATGAAATATTTAATAATGTTCGCATTTCCATTTCTAATTATAACAAGGATAAGCATAAAGAAAAAAGGCTTCAAATTTCCGATATCGGCTTAAATAAAACCGATAATTCCAAAATTATTCTCGTCAGAAAGTTTAATAATAAAACCGAGGCGATGGAGTATTACTACGACATAACCAAAAATGCTGGCAAATTCATCGATGTTAATGGGGTTAACTATGAAACCTATCCGGTAACTCAGCGCAACTATAGAAAAATTATTGATCAGAAAGGAGCCAATAAATATAGAGTATGGTTTGAAAATCACTACCTGGCCAGCAATTAGAGCCGAAGGGGAATTATTCAAATTCAATCAATAACTGTCCCTTTTCTACTTTGTCCCCTTGTTTAACGTGTACATGAGCAATGATCCCACTTTGAGGCGCTTTAATGATATTTTCCATTTTCATGGCTTCCAGGATAAGTAAATTCTGTCCTTCATCTACATGATCTCCTTTATTGATTTTTACAGAAAGAACCAATCCTGGCATGGGCGCAACTATCTGCCCTGTTGTTACTTTTGCTTTTTTGTTAAATCCCAGGTCTTTAATAAGGTGTGATAATCTTGTGTTGGCTTGACATGTAAAATCACTCCCATTAATTCTCAATACGAATGTCCCTGCTTGATGATCCTCCTGTAATATTCTTACTGTGTACTGGCAATCCTGGAAGCGAACCAAATACACATCATCATCCATTTTTTGCAAAACAGAAAAAGCACCATTCAGTTGTTCGGCTGCGAATTTACCATAACCATCGACTTCTATATCCGCTAATTTATAAGGATCGATATACATATTCTTAACTTTGACTTGATAATCTTGTCAAAAAAAACACTTCAAAAATGGTAAATAAAAAATATATAAATACAAAGGGAATGATAAATAATTTTTCCATTGGTTTCGTGACTACATAGTATATAAATACAATGCAAACAGAAGAAAACATCTTTATCATAAGGTTGTACATTATCAACCGGGTAAATGCATTAGAATCTTTTGACCCGGCTTTCGCCTTTCCCATCATGAAAATTACGATACTCAAAACGATGAAAAATACCAGACCTAACCAGCCTAGCAATTTATGATCATGCATAGATAGTACCTTAGATAATAATAGTAAACCCGCTATCGCAACAGCTATAACTCCACCTAAATATTTATAAAAATCTGAGGATTCCATGATAGGATTATAGATCTTTCATCAGTTTAAATATGAATGCAAAAAATACCAGTAATATAAAAATGGCAGTGAGGTACATTTTATCCCACCCTGCCATTTTGTCTAATTCTCCTCCAATATATCCAGCAATAAACATAGTGAGGAAAAGCTGGAATGCAAATCCAGAATATTTTAATAATTGTCCTTTATCTTCATTATTTTTTTTCCTGTTGTTACCATTGTTCATTTAGCATTGCTGAGTACCGGCTTTTTTTCAATATTATTTTGAGATATTTTATCCGAAAAAGATTTAATTTTCTGACCTCCCATACTACAGGTTACATTAAATATTGCTCCTGGCTGAACTACAAGTTTTCCTGTATTCACATCACCTTCAATTCTTGCCGTTTCACGCACATTCAATACTTCCGTCACTTCCAACACACCGTTAAAGGTTCCTTCTATCACTGCATTTTGACATTGAATGTCACCATCCACTTTTCCTCCCGGACCAATAATGACTCTTCCCTTACAGGTGAGAGTACCAATGAGTTCCCCATCAATTCTAATATCACTGGCAGCGAATAATTTGCCTTCCACTTTAGTCTCTGCCACAAGGCTGTTAATAGCACCTCCTGGTAATGAGTTTGATCCTGATGGAGCTGAGATTGAGGTTATCTTTTCTTCTTTCTTGTTACCGAACATAGTTTTATTGTCTTTATTAAGGTTAAAAAATTAATTTACTACAGATTTAGGTGTTGAATCAGTAAGTTAGAAGTGATCGATGAATATTTGGAGAATGGTCAAATGTCATTAAGATTGCCTTAAATTACTTTGCAGTAAGAGTCAATCATAAGAAATGCTGGATCTGAAACACCTTTTTCTAAGAATAGTCAAACTATGTGCTAAAAAAGTTGTCCTCCAATATTAAGAAATATTTTTAAACCACTTCGTCTTCAGGATATGTCTATGTTCGGCTAAAGATAATGATATTCCTGAATTAAATGTAAGAACCCATTATTTTTTATTAGAAATATTCGACTCAATTTTGATGAGCGTATAATAATATGCGCCAGTAGAACCCTGGGAAAAGACTTATGATATGACCATTAACACAAAAATGGACCAGAAAGATGAAACCAATTTTTTTGTGCTGCTTTTAAAATTCAGTCTTTTCGGTATACGCTTCGCTGTAAGGCGACCATATTTCATATATCGGATCTCCTTTTGAGCTTAAACCGGAATGATGCCAATGTCCGTTTTGCACCTCGTATTGGAATTCTAGTGTAGCTCCTACCCGGGAATTATCCCTGGAAAAAAATTCAATTTTTTCAATATATTGACCATCCCTGGCAGAATAGGTGCCTCCTCCTGTTCCTGAAAACTCTTTGGTTTCAGAATTAAAAGCAATCCACTGAAATCGGTTACCACTGAGTATTTTAACAGTTCTTCTCGCACCTGGGGTCATGGTTCTTTCATTGCCATCAACGACTCGGCCCGTAATGACCCAATTCCTTGTAAGTTCATCTGTGTCATCGCTGATTCTCTGCCATGTCTCTTTTAATTCTGAACCATCCTTGGTGGACTTTATAATCATTTGCTCACCCTCCAAATGAAGGCTATAATGCATTTTATTACCAATTTGCTCAGGTGATAAAGTGAAAAAGTCATAATGTTCAATATAGTTTTTTCCCTTTATGGCAAAAGGGCCACCTCCTGCACCTATAAATTCACTACTTTTTTTCATCCTTGCACCAAAAGCAAAATAACCATCTTGATAAATTTTAACAACTTCTTTATCGGTCAACGGCTCACCATTTTGCTCGATAAGTACCCAGGCACCGGTTAAAATTGTGTTTTCCTGTTTGTCATTGAATAGCAGACTTAATGTTAAAATGAGAACATAGAACATAGTGAATTATTTAATTATTAAAGATGAATGTACGTATGAAAAAAATTCAAACGCCATTTCAATATACTTAAATAAAATAAAGAATTTCAAACTATTGTTCAGGAATGTCGTCAGGGGTGGCTTTCTTTGTCCTTTTTAAGGATATTTGTTTTTTTAAAGTAAACCCAATTCTGAATTCACCATCCAACCAGTTGCTTGTAGTATAGGGCAGGAAATCTGTTTCTATAAATCCGGGAGCATTTGTAACATTGACCTGTATGATATCTCCCTTTTGAGTATTGATTTCTATTCCGGCGCCAATAGTGGGGTAAAAACCATTTTCAGGATGTTTCAATGAAGAAATTGGATAAGTCCCGTCGGCCACTACTCCGATACTGTTAGTAATCCTCCATCTCATTGCACCACCTACAGTGAAAAGATCATTTTCATCACCTATAGGAATGACATTTCTATACGTCCATGCACCATTGGCTTGAATGGAGAACCGGTTGCCAAAGTTTCTGGAAACGATCATAGACGCATGGTAAGAAAGCCGATGCTCAAATTTTTCAAAGAATATGGTTTCATCATTTCTTTCGTCCATTGTCGATAAACTTCCCAATCCCATAAATGCTAACCCAAACGGCATTCCACCACCTGATTTTTGAGTGAATAACCTGACTTTTAGTAGTGAATTGATGTTTTGATTTACCAATCCCCCACCTTTGGAAGCACTGATGCCATACATTATATTATCTGTGATCCCAAATTCTAATGCAGCCACGACATCAGAAATACTGTTCATGCCAAAAAAGGTTGACCACCCTCCATTGGTTCCTGCTATATCTCCAAAAAGAAAACCCGCTCGTAATTCTAAAACCCCTTTTGGCAAAGTTTCTATTGAGTGAACGTTTACCACCCTGGTATCGTTAAAAGATTGAACAATCTTAACTTCCTTCATTGCCTGGATAGTATCCTGAGAAAAAGTCGTTGTGTATAGAAAAATGAAACTAAGAGTAATAAATATTTTCATTTGTTTAAATTTTTTCTGTGCTGTGAATATGTGCAGATCATTAGCTACAACTTTTTTATCAACTACCTTCATTTTGTAGGATTCCGATTTCACGTAAAAGTTGAATATTTAAGTCCTTATAACTTCATGCCAAAATTATAAATATTATAGTACTAAATCTATATTTGCTCAAGCAAATTGAACTTCTTAGAATTTTTTAAGTTTTTCAATTGTAACACATAGGCATTCATTCTTTTTAAATATTGTAACTAATCATCTTAATGCTTTTGTTATAAAAAATTCACCAAATAGTTATTTGATCATAGCTGAGTCGGTTACAAAATCAGAATAATTAGGTAGAAAATTGTGGTCATGCCTGGCATATTTGAGCAAAAAGCAGCCCTTTGGGCTTAATAATATAATTAACAATGCATTGTCATAAATAAACTTTCTAAGCAAATTTTTTTTTATGTAAATGAATGCTGTGTATTAACTTTAAATTCATTACAAAAATTTTAATAAATAATAATAACAAAATGTATCCATTAGAACTTGTAAAGCCCATGGCCAGAGACTTGACTGATTTCGGATTTACTTCCTTACATTCAAAAGAAGATGTTGTAGAAGTACTGGAGGAATCAAAAGGCACTCTATTGCTCGTAGTAAATTCAGTGTGTGGATGTGCAGCTGCAAATGCCAGACCTGCCGCAAAAATAGCCGTTCAAAACGAAAAAAGGCCCGATGCTTTGTATACGGTTTTTGCCGGTGTAGATGGAGATGCAACAGCAAAAGCAAGAGAATACCTCCTTCCATATCCTCCTTCTTCACCTTCCATTGCGTTGTTTAAAGATGGAAGACTTATTCATATGATTGAAAGACATCATATAGAAGGCAGACCTGCGGCTGTAATTGCCCAGAATCTGGTACAGGCGTTCAACGCTTATTGTTAATCGACCTTTATGATCCGGGCAACGGATACGCTTTTACCATCTGTTGCCCGGATAATATATTGCCCGGCAGAATTTCCTGAAAAATCAATTTCAATACTGCTGTTTGTTTCCCAATATTGATCTCTCTTTAATCGATTTCCACTCATATCGAATACTTCCAGCCAAATCGGACCGGCAACGTTGCCTATGTCGACACGTGTCCGATCTATGATTACATTGGGAAATACTCGCAGGTTCATTCCGTCTGACACACTTACAAAAGCACTTGCTTCTATTTTCCTTATCCACCAATGCTGATGCACTTCGTTCTCTTCACCGCTAATCATTACAATTTTTTCTTCCAGTTTCCAATTTGGCATCGCTATCAGTTTAAGGTAATAACTTCCCGGCATTACCCCAATCAACGATAACTCTCTGCTATCATCCACTATTGTACCCTGTATAAATTCATCATCAGTACTCCACAATTCGACACGAAACAACTCGTATCCTTCAGGTTGATCTCCATCCATATTCGAAGAGAATTCTAACTTACCGCGAATGTCAGTATAACTGTCTTTTAGTTCTTTGCCAGGGAAAATCTCAGTCCCAGTAATCATATTAAGAGGTAAATCCTTCCCATTTTTTTCTTGCTGAAGAAACTTACTACTAATATCTGTCGCATCTACCTGAGATTGAATTGGTATTAACCCTCCGTCAATGCCCATAGTGTCCCTATCTAAAATAAACAAACCAGTAGTAAAAGGTCCATTTTCATTGGTCACATCCGAATCCCTGAAAGGGTCATCGCCAGCGTTCGGAATGGTGGCTTCAAAGTCAGAACCTGGTCTGAATTCTATAAAATACATACCGTTAGGTACTGTACTAAACTGATAGGCACCTTCCACATCACCAATGGTCATAGTAGTAGTTCTACCTATTTCCAGTCCGGTGTGATCGCGTAACAAAACCAGAACATTATTTAAACCACTATCCTCATCCTGCCTGATACCATCTTCATCACCATCGATCCATATTCTGCCGCTTAATGCATTTAATCTCACTAAACCCGCATTTAAATTCCTTGTATTATCTTCGGGAAATTCGAAAGTATACGTAGTATTAAATCCGTTCTGATCTGTGACATCTGAATCGATCGTTTCATCATCCCCTACTTTTGGAATGGTAAACAGAAACGACGGGTCAATATCAAAAAACAAATAATATGAATTTGGAGTTGGATCATTAAATTCATAACTACCCTCGATGCCGTTAATGGTGGAAGTTTCCGTTCGGTTGACCTCTATGCGATTGGCTGTAAATAATATAACCGTGACTCCGTTTACTCCTTCTTCCTCCTCGTCAAATATCCCATTGCCATTGCTATCCATCCACACAATACCAGCTATCTTCGATTCTTCCTCTATAAAACCACCATCTATATTTTGAATATCCTCTCCCTTTAATTCGATAAAGTCAGTGGTAAATGGTCCATTTTCAGCCGTAATATCAGAATCTGAAGTCGGATCGTCTCCCTGGTTTGGCAAAGTTGCAATCAAACCATCTCCCGGCTCAAATGATACATAGTACATTCCAGGAAGCAATGATTCAAATTGATAGCTTCCATTCATTTCTGTTATAGTTTCAGCTTTTACCTCATGCAGATTATTGAATAATCTCACTCTCAAACCTGACATGAATGGCTCATTCTCTTCCCTTATTCCATTGCCGTTTACATCCATCCAGGCAAGGCCAGAAATCGAAGCCAATGCAAGTACACCACCATTTACAATAAAAATACCGTCTTCAGGAATACGAATAAAAGACGTTGTAAAATCACCAAAATCATTTGTAAGTCTTGAATGCACACGCACATCATCTCCGACTAAAGGTTGCGTTATAACGTATTTCTCATCCAATTCGAAACCGAGATAATACTCTCCAAATGGGACATTATTAAATACATAGCTTCCCGATACCCCATCCAACTGTGCTGTCAACACTGAGTCTATCACTGCTCCTGTAATATCAAAAAGGGTGACTTTTATATCATTTATACCATTTTCACTATCATCCAGAATACCATTGTTGTTGATATCAAACCATAGAGTGCCGGTAATATCTCTTACTCCCAATAATCCTGCATCTATATCACTCAGTACAATTCCAGCAGGAAGTTGAATGTCAGGGCTTCTCGCAGATCCATTTTCTAAAGTAAATACATTGTCGAGCCCGGATACGGTAATGATAAATGTATCAGGCAGCTCAATTTCGACAAAATATGTACCTGAATCAACCGAAATAAAGGAATACTGCCCATCTGCATCGGTAGTATTCATTTCCAGTATACTGCCACCTTCCTCAACCAGCCGCACTGTAATACCTTCTATACCCTGCTCATTTGTCTGTCGGATGCCATCTCCATTTAGATCATCCCATACAACTCCCTGAACATCTGAGCCAGGCAACATAAACCCGGCATCCATATCGAGATTTGCCTCACCTGGAAGTAATGTAAATACTCCTGTTATAAAAGGAGTTTCCGTTGTCACAATCGCAGAATTCTGGCCTGGTAACGAGTCGACGATTATGGTAGGTACCAGATCTTCCAAAGGAAAAAATTCAATATAGTAGCTGCCTGGAAATACCGCCGGGAATATATAATATCCTCCGGTACTATCCTCTGGATGCTCAGCGCTCGTTGTTCTCAAATATTCAACACCCATAGTATCGAATAATATGACAGTCACACCATTAATTCCTTCTTCATCGCCGTCCTGAATACCATTCCTATTTACATCCAACCAGATATAATCCCCTATAACAGCCGGTATGACATAGCCTGCATTCCATCCTTCAGAATTTATATTGGGAAGAACTGTAATCGAAGAAGACAATCCTTCATCATTTACCTTTGACCCTAAATCTGAAGTTTCATTGAGGATGGTGAAAAAATCGCTGTCCGGATTATTAAACCTTAATCTATAATTTCCAGGCTCAAGATTTTCAAAAATAAATTCACCGTTTCCATCAGTGAGCGTAGAATCTAAGTCATTTCCATTCGAATCTAAAAGTTGGACGATTATTCCCTCTCTCAATGGTTCATGATCATCTAATAAACCATTAAAATTAGAATCATACCAGGTCGTACCGGTTATGGCTCCGGGCAATGTGACAAATCCAAAATCAAGATCAAGGCGTTCTGATCCCGAAAAGAGTGAAAATTCATTTGACACTACCTGACCTTCAGATAATTGACCATTAGAATCAGCCAGGGTATCTGTCCCAGCCATGAAAGCAGTAGGTGTGTATCCTTCAGCTATATCTACACTAAGTCTATACTTTCCTGGCTTGGTTTTTAAGAAATATTCACCATTTACATCGGTGAAAGTACTATCAGTTTTGATACCAGCCTCATTTAAAAGCAGAATCTTTAGATTGGAAATTCCGGTTTCTCCTTCATCCTGTAAACCATTTCTGTTTACATCATGCCAAACAAAATCTCCAATGGTGGCTTTACGGAAAAATCCGGCATTTAAATCCGGTACTGCACCACCTTCCATTGGACAGATCCATTCTGTTCTGTTTTTTTGATTGATCGAACTGCTTATTTTTCCATCAATGGCTTCTTTTTTGTCAATAGGAAAAAATCCTTCTCCAGGGAAAAATTCCACTGAGTAAACTCCTACAGTAAGATGATCAAATAGATACCTTCCATCAGAATCCGTTGTAGTTTCAGAAATTTTGCTTTTGGAAGAATACAATATTACGGTTATACCTGATAATACTGGTTCGCCCTCATCAAAAACACAATTCCCATCCACATCTTCCCAGGCCAAACCGCCAATGCTCACTATCTCGGTAAGACCAATATCCATGTTTAGTATACTCTCATATTGGAGTGAAATGACATCACTGGTTCCTGCTCCATGACTTTCTGTAATAACGCTATTTTTTTCATTGTCAGGTTCCAGTGGAGATGTAAATGAAAAACCAGCGGGTAATTCTGACCGGATGTAGTACTGGCCAGGGGTAATATTTTGAAATGAATAATAACCCAGGCTATTACTTAAAGTTGATTGGATCAGATTTCCTGAATTGGAAAATAATTCAATCTTTACGTTTCCAATTCCGGGTTCTCCTTCGTCCTGTAAACCATTTGCATTCTGATCTACCCAAACAAAATCACCAATGGACAAAGGGTTACAGGCATCCAGGACAAATGGGGTACAGCACCTGGTTTCTTTACCATACTTATCTTTAATGTCAATACAAACTTCATGAATACCAGGTGAGGCATTCACATTCTTAATATGAAGGAAATTGCTTTTTTGATTGGCCGACATTAATCTGAACCCCGGAGGGATATTCCAAAAGTAGGAAGTATGAGAACTGTGTGCAGGTTGGAAAAATTGGGCCATGTCCTTATTACAAACACGGTAGGGTTCCCTGTATTTGATTTTGATCGAAATGTCATTTATGACTGCTGTAAAAGGGCCGTCATTCAAATTGTTACTCAATTGAAAAGCAATCCCAAAATGAGGAGAATTGACCAAATCCTCATTTGCTGAAATGCCCCATTTAGATATCTTCCCACCATAAGTCCATTTCCTGTTTCCATTCATGGACCACGCATTCTTGCTATTGGCTTTATTGGCCAGGTTCATACCTAAATTCTCACCAGAGGATCCAGTCAAACTCACTTCTATCTCGTGCACACATCCTTCTCCTTCTGATCTGCCCTCAAGCATAATGGTGATTTCTTCTACCACAGATCCCTTCGGTAGTGTAAATCCCCAATTGCTAAGCGTGAGTTTTTGACCGATTTTAAAAGAAGGAACGTGAAGTGATGCTTCACCATCTTCTCTAAAAGTTAATCCATTTATATTGCTCCAATCTTGAAAATAGGAAAATTGAGTTTGGGTGGCAGTAGCCGGCTTTCTCGTCACTTCGACTACTGTGGACTGACTTACTGGAACTGGGCCACAGTTTTTTACTCCTTGTGCGAATAATACATTATATCCTCCCATTAACCATATACACGTCAATAGAATGGCATGGCATGAGTATGTTCTTTTATTGAGACCCATAGCGTTGTAGTTTTCAATATTTATATTAAGGATAAAATTAATATATTTAATTCATATGATTAGCATTTTATGAATAATATTATTCTATATATATATACAATACACCTTAGTCTAAAGACTTGTAAGGCCAAAGAAAATTATGGATCTGTTGATTTTAAATGTAATTCCTTTTCTTAGGAAAATGACTTGGATTAACGGAAAGGAACCGCTGCATTTTGCTGTCCGTAATTGTACCTGATAAAGTTCAGTGCACTTGATTTTACCCCTATGAAAAAAGTGTACACTCCATTATTGGGATACCATTGGAAATTTAGATTCCAGCAATGCAGGTCTCTTGATACCCCAAGTGTAGGATAGACAAATGATTTTCTGGCGATATCATAACTTATATTTCCAAGAGTTAAATCCCATTTTTTTGTAAGGGGAATATTTCCCGATATACTGATGGAATGAATGGGTACTCCAAATTTTTTGTCAGAAAACGAATTTTTATCGTATCGCAGAATGATTTGGTGATTTATATTAAAAGTGCTAAAAAGGTCGAGTATTGATTCAAGTTCTCCTATTGTCGGTTCATCGCTGGAGAGTCCCCTACCCTGCTGTCGTCGTCGTTGAGCCGCTCCTTCCCCATTAGTACTACTTCTACTACTCTCATCGGACTTTCCTGTGAACAAATCTCTCAGCTCATTAAAGCGCATGGTTGTATTAAATCTAAATTCTATATTTCTCAGTTCCAGCAACTGACTTCTTTCCGACCACAAGGTTTTGGAAGTGATGCGGTTATTTTCATACACATAGGGTGTGAATGATCCAGATAGAGCCACTGTTGTTATCCCAAACAACGATGTGTTTCCATTAAATGTAAGGTCTCTCCACTTTAATGAATCAGCAGCAAAATTATAACCACCATTCAAGTTCAGAGTATTCCAAAATTTAAATTTTTTCTCCGTGGAATCCTTCTTTGAAAAGTATTTTCCTTCAAAGACATTTTGAATTGAGAAAGTCAAAGCCATTTGTCGTTCTCTCAACTGGGGAGAACCCACAGCTCCAAGCTGATAAGGATTGTGTTCTCGGGGGTTATTAAATTCTGCCCTCGAATCCGTGTCTACCAGTTCTATATATCTATCCCTTGAATCTGGTGCAAATTGGAGTCCAATGTTCGGTTTGATCACATGCCGTATGCCGCGAATAAAACCTTTTGAAAATCGCTGGGTTCCAAAGATCTGGGTAGTGAGGTTTATACCGGCATCAAATACCCTTACTGGTTGAAATCCCCGTTGTATACTTTGTATTTGCTGTCCAAAAGTCGTATCGCGGGTAATGATAAGATTTCCATCCGGATCCAGAATAGAATCTCTAACGGTCACTATAGGCGTTGGGTCAAATTCAAGTCTGTTGGAAGTAAAAAACCACAATTCTTCATAGTTTGCACTTGGAGTGAGCGTAAAATACTTCAAAACATTAAAACTCGCATTGGTATTGGCTCTATGAGATACTCCGGTTTGCATGTTCTCCAGGGTTTCCATGGTAAAAAGAGTAGTATCCGTTGCCCTGATTACGTTTTTCATCGCCATATCGTATTTGAGGGCAAATTTTTCATACCATTTCTCTTCCCCGGTAGCATTTTTTCTTTTAAAAGGGAATATGGTATTCATATTTAAACGAATGTCGGGAAGAGTTATATTGACTTGTCTGGTTTGGTTATTTTGATCATGCGCTAACCCGGCACTGAAAGAAAAAGGGGTGCCGGGCATGCTATGGCGGAAATAGAAATTGGAGTTCAGCCTGTTGTTAAGTTGTGAGCTTACATCGTTAAAGTTTCTTTGTTGATAATTGTTGGTTTGAATGTTAATTGTCCCGCCAATACTTCTGTAAGGATGGGCTTTGGCATCTTGATTATGGGTAATGGCTATACTGATAGATTGGTTTCTCAAAGACTCCCCTGTCATTTGGTCTTCAATTCTATTATTAGCAAATCCTACGTTGAAACGCCCGTTATAGGCATACCTTTTTTTGTAGTTGGCATTGGCCCGAATTCTGTAAGTTCCTCTTGTATATATATCACCCGTCACCCGCAAATCAATATAATCATTGATGGGAAAGTAATAACCTATCTCTCTGAAACCAAGACCCAATTCTCTGTTAAATTCATAATCATCCGGAAATATCAAGCCGGCGGACTCTCCTTTGACAAGAGGAAAAAAACCAAAAGGCAAGAAGATAGGAAGTGGTATATTGGCTATCTCCAATTGGGAAAAGCCAATAACTGCCAGCTTATTGGGTATAACCTTTAGTTTTCGGGTACGAATACCGTAATGTGGGTGGTCGAGATCACAGGTGGTAATTATTGCATTTGTATTATAAATTTCATCATCTACCTGAAGAGTATCAGATTCATTGCTAATAAATTTTGTCTTAGTACCCCTCAAAAAGAATTCCCCCTCCTGAGAGACTGCATCCAATACAATGCCTTTTTTTGATTTGAAATTAAATCTCAACTCTTTGTATGTAAATTGATTTTGACCTTTGATAAAAGTAGGGGGTTCTATTCTTTCGCCCTGTTCATTTTCACGGAAATAGGCTTCTGCAATATCTGTTTCAAGGTCAAAAATGATGTAACCGGCTGTGAGCTTCATGTCCTGATAGTGGACAAATGCTTTCCCATATAAATGATATTTCTTAGTATTCGCATCATACCACGTAGAATCTCCACCAAAATCTACATCAGAATCAAAACCGCCCGTAGAAATATTGACTTGCGAAAAATCAAAAGGTATCGAATCTATAGGCAAGGAATCTCCCAAAGCAGTATTCAAAGAATCCAATCCTTTACTTACATCTGGTAAGGTATCAATGACACTTCTCTTTATCAAAGGAGGTATATCCTGACCATATGTGTGATTTAAACCACACATTATAAAAAAAAACACTATATAAATTGTTTTAAACAAAAGATTTAAGTGATTTTTTCGAAAAGGATACTATATTTGCATTCAAAATCGATACAAATATAGCAGATACATGATACTGTTAAAGATATGAGTTTGATAATATAAGATAGTAAACATGATTACCTATTAATATTTTTTATAATGAATTCATTTGCACTGAAAATAAAAATATCAATAACGCCTGTGCAATGGAGCAAAGCCATTATCGTTATAAATTATATCGGTGTTCGATGCTTACACGACTCATAACCCTGTTATAACCAAATATTTAATATGGGTTCGACAAATAAAACTACAAAGCACTTAATATTTTTTCATAAAATGATTCAACGTTTTCCATTTTACCTATTCATGCTGATCATCACCTCAGCGCTCTCCGCTAATAACGAATGCAAGGTATGGGAATGTCCTTTACCAGATTCATATAATAATGTTAAAAAAAGATTTACCCTGGTAATTGATGCAGGGCATGGCGGTAAAGATGGAGGCACTGTAGGGAAGTATTCCAAGGAAAAAGACATAGCTTTAAGTATCGCCGTGGGATTAGGTGAAAAAATTGAAAAAAATCTTCCTGAGGTGAATGTAATCTACACCAGAAAAGATGATACATTTATCCCCTTGTTTGAAAGGATAATACTTGCGAATGAAGTTCAGGCGGATCTATTTATCTCCATTCATTGCAATGCATCCCGCAATAAAAATGCACGCGGTACTGAAACGTATGTTATGGGTCTGCACACAGCTGATGAAAACCTGGAAACGGCAAAGAGAGAAAATGCTTCCATACTTATGGAAGCAGATTTTGAAGAAAATTACGATGGTTTTGATCCTAATTCTGATGCAGGACACATTATTCTTAGTATGTATCAAAACCTTTACCTCGACAAAAGTATTGAGTTGGCTACTTTAGTAGAAAAGTCGTTTGGATTAAAGACTTCAAGAGGTGTAAAACAGGCAGGTTTTGTTGTTTTAAAAAGGGCAACCATGCCAAGTGTTTTAGTTGAAACAGGATTTCTAAGCAATCCCGAAGAAGAGAAAATATTAAACAGCAAAGCAGGTCAGCAAAAAATCATTTCCGGGCTCTATGATGCTTTTGTGAAATACAAAATCATCCACGACCATCAGAAGAAAGATCATATACAAACCCCAGATCCGGCATCGATTGTAAATAAAGATACTGAGCCTTCATCATCTAATGATAATAACACATGGTATACAGTTCAATTGGCTGCGACGAGTTTTCTCAATAAAGATGCTTTCAAAGATGTGCCCGATCTTGAGGTAATAAAAATAGATGCTTTCTACAAATACTTCAGTGGCAAATATCCATCAAAAGACCAGGCTAATCATGCGAGGGAAGCTTTATCGAGAAAAGGGTATAAAAGTGCGTTTATAGTCCCAAGCCCGGCAAACGTCCATAGTTTAGTTCAAAAAGACTAAATATTGAATTTGTCATTCCAATAATTTCTATTTTTGCCACTGCATTAAAGGCGGTATGATTAATATCAAAATTTCAGTTATAAGTCTCTGATCTGGAAGTCGCTTTATAAAGATAAAGTTGATTATAAAAATTTCAGTTATAAAATGTCAATGTACATCCATTATTTGTGCTAATAGACAAAATTTGTAGGTATATTACCTGAACTTTTCTGCTTATTTTAGATTCTTTTATAGTTATTATAAATGTCCATATTATTAAGAGACATATAAAATTTTAAATTTTTTAAAGCGAATTCCATTCTATGTTAGCTTGGATACCATTGTGCATAATTGGATAATATAACTTTTAGCTGTATTAATTGTTGATTACAGATTTAATGACTATGTTATTTAAAGTCATAAAAATCAAAACAAATCCCTTTCATTTATGAATATATCAAAGGAAATCAAACTGGGAATCCTGGCGATCATCACTATTTTTGGTATGATATGGGGATATAAGTTTGTAATCGGTCAAAACATTCTCAAACCATCCCGCACGTTTTATTCCTATTACCACGATGTTTCCGGACTCAATGTATCTGCTCCTGTAATGGTCAATGGATTTCAGATTGGTGCTGTGACCCGTATAGAGATGGATGATGCAGATGCACTCAAAATGAAAATCACTATGGAGGTCTCGAATAAGGAAATAAAAATTCCTAAAAATTCTATTGCAATGCTTACAAGTGGAGGAATTGTAGGTGGCAAACACATAGTAATCAAATTCGATGAAATATGTAATGGTGAAAACTGTGCCATAAGTGGAGACGTATTTGAGGGACGTGAAAGCAGTTTTATTAATACAATGCTTGGGGAGGGTGAATTAGAAAATACCATATCGACTGTGACTTCTGGTTTATCTGATGTGATTAATAAATTGGGAGAGGAAGGTAGCGAAGGGTCTGTAAATGAAACAATACGGAATCTGGAAAAGGTAACTGCTAATTTGGCTATTTTTGCAAAATCCTCTGGAGAAGCCATGTCGAATTCTCAAAGGAATTTGGAAAATATCCTGGCGAATATGAGCAAAATAACTCAGACCATCGCTGATGATAGAAAAAAGATCTCAACCATGCTGACTAATTTTGACAGGATTTCTTCTGATCTCGCAGATGCCAAACTCCATCAAACGGTTGATAAAACCAATGCGGTTATGGATAATGCAAGTGCAGCCATAAAAGATTTCAATTCCACCCTTAGATCCGCCGATGAGGCTGTAAGCAGTCTCAACAGAGTATTGCATAATATGGAGAAAGGAGATGGAACACTTTCCAGACTTATCAATGATGATAAGTTATATACAAATCTGGAATTTACTTCTAAAAACCTGGCTCTTTTATTACAGGACATGCGTTTAAATCCAAGGAGATATCTCAATTTGTCCATTTTTGGAAAAGGATCTAAAGATTTTATTCCAGTAGAAGACGATCCTGCTTTTGAAGGCGAATATGAAATAATTAGAATTCGTCCGGTAAATAAAGCTGAAGGGGGAAAAAATCCTTAGTAAGAACTCAAACTTGCTTCTTCTATCTCAGGCCAGATATTAACTTCAGGTTGTATATCGATATCGAAGGAATCCCGCACAGACTTTCTTATGGTACTTGACAATGCCAATATCTCTCTCCCTGTAGCACCACCATGATTAACAATAACCAATGCCTGGTTCTTGTAGGTGCCAGTGTGACCTACTTTTTTTCCTTTCCATCCGCACTTCTCGATGAGCCACCCTGCCGGAACTTTCACCTGGTCATTATCTATGGGATAAAATGGCATTTCGGGAAAAGAATGCAGCAATTTTTCAAGATGGATTCTTGATATGATTGGATTTTTAAAAAAGCTCCCTGAGTTTCCTATAATTTTTGGATCTGGTAATTTTGATTGCCTTATAAAAATAACAGCCCGGCTCACATCATTGATGTCAGGGTCTGATACTCTCCAATCTTTTAAAACTTCCCTGATGGCACCATAGCTGGTATTGATCTTGGGATGCTTTAATAACCGATAAACGACTTTTGTGATAAAATACCTACCTTTAAAAGTACTCTTAAATATACTATCTCTGTACCCGAATTGACAATCTTCCTTTGAAAACACCCTCCTTGTTCTATCCTTCATATCCACTGCAAAAAGATATTCAAAAACACTTTCCTGTTCAGTGCCATAAGCCCCTATATTTTGGATTGGAGCAGCCCCTACTGTTCCGGGTATAAGAGATAAGTTTTCAATGCCTCCCAGATTATGATCTAAAGCCCATATTACAAATTGATGCCAGTTTTCACCTCCACCCACTTCTACTTTTACAAAGTCGTCATTTTCATCAATTATCGATATGCCTTTGATCCTATTTATCAATACTACCTCATCCAGGTCATGTACCAGCAATAAGTTAGATCCTTCTCCAATGATCCTTTTCTCTTTCTCCGGGTGATCCTTCAAAAAAGTTATGAGTTGATTTTCACTTTCGATTACTTCAAGATGTGCACATTGTACATCAACTCCAAAGGTATTATAAGATTTTAGTGAATTCAATTCCGGGGATTTTCTTACAGATCACTCTCCGGGTCAGAGATCTGTTTTAGTTTTGGAAGGTTAAATCCATATCGTATTCCAAAATTAAATGAATTTCCAGAAGCGTCCAATTCATAACCCAAACGTACGAATGGGTATATGGTAAAACCAGACATTCCAAAACCATAACCAAATTCTCCCACTATAGTCCTGAAAAAACTTCTGGTCACACCCATTTCTTTTTTAGAAGAGGTGATATAATATAATTCTGTCCTGTTAAACTGGATTCCACCTCCTATACTAAATCCCATTTTTCCTTCCCGATCCATAGCACTCAGTCCTCCAAAGTTAAGATGTGCCAACACAGGGATAGAAAGCATGCCCAGCCCTTTATAGTCATCTACATCAAGTCCGAGGACACCGAGATTGGCTGATGTTTCTATTGAGACGGAAAAATTATTTCCACCTATCCATATTTTAGGCCCCACAGCAACATTCAACAGGAAGCTTCCTGCAGAATTCCCTGCAATACCATCACTGGGATTATTATACCTTTGATACAGATCATTGTTAAGAATAAATCCGTATCCAACTTGTGATGAGACCGTTACATAGCAAACCACAGAAGCAAAAAGTAATAATAAGTATTTCTTTACCATCATACATTGATTTTACTTTATATACGATACATAACCTCAGTAGACATGGCTTTGTTACACCAATGGGTACAAAATTAATAATTTCACTGTGACTGAGTATCAAATTGGAGTTTAGCAAAATGACTATAGGCTCCGTTTTCTGAATTAAATAACTCCTCATGACTGCCTTCCTCAATGATATTGCCATCATCAATTACGTAGATTCGATCCACATTTTTAATGGTAGACAGCCTGTGAGCGATTATGATAGATGTACGTCCTCTCATGAGTTCATGTAAAGCTTCCTGAACCACTTTTTCTGATTCAGCATCCAATGAAGACGTGGCCTCATCTAAAATCAGAATGGCAGGATCCTTTAATATGGCTCTGGCAATGGCTATCCTCTGTCTCTGACCCCCTGACAATTTTACTCCCCTTTCGCCAACCAATGTATCCATACCCTCCGGAAAGGATTGAATAAAATCAAGACTATTGGAACGGATGGCAGCATCCTGTATCTCATCGTCTGTAGCATCTGGTTTTCCATATAGTATATTTTCTTTAATCGTACCTCCAAAGAGAATAACCTCCTGAGGTACCACCCCAATGTTACGTCTGTATTCTGTCAAATCATAAGTGTTGAGTTCTTTACCATCTACATAAATCAGACCGCTTTGCACAGGATAAAATCTCATTAGCAATTGAATAATAGTCGACTTTCCCGCTCCACTATGTCCGACCAGAGCGATTTTCTCTCCGATGTTCGCTTTAATATTTACACCTTTAAGTACGGTCACATCCTTCCTGGAAGGATAGGTAAAATGTACATCTTTAAAAACGATATCTCCTTTGATTCTCTTTTCAGGTTGACCCGTATATTCTCTTATGATGATTTCACTATCTCTCCTAAGAATTTCCTGTATTCTTTCTGTCGCTCCTACAGCTTGAGCCAGGGAGGTATAAAGGGATCCGAAACTGGCAATAGCTCCTCCAAGAATTCCTGTATAAATTATAAAAGTAAATAGATCCCCGGCCTCCATTTCTCCATTCATTACCATAATGGCTCCTCTCCAAAGTATAAAGAATATACCTCCAAACAGAAAGGTAATAATAAATATAAAAAACAGCCCTCGTACTCTTGCAAAAACTAGGGAGATTTTGACTATTTTATCTACTGCTTTCCCATAGCGTACCGTTTCATACCATTCATTGGCAAATGCCTTGACTGCTGAAAAAGACTGGAAAGTTTCTTCAACAATGGTACTGGTTATGGCCAATTCATCTTGTCTTTTCTTTGACAATCGGCGAATGTATCTACCAAACACCATAGCCAGAATGACTACAGCAGGGAAAGTCAGCAGCATAATGAGAGAGAGACTGGGAGTCAAAATGGCAATGAACAAAATACCCCCTATTAAAATCACGACCTGTCGTAAAAACTCTGCCAAAGTCACTGAAAAAGCACTTTGCAACTGTTCAACATCTGCTGTAATCCTACTCGTCAATTCCCCTACCCTCCTCTCTTCAAAAAATGTAAGCTCCTGCGATATGATCTTGCCATATAAGTCTTTTCTTAAATCTGCCATTCCCTTTTCTGACACGATAGCAAAAAATATCGTCCTCAGATAGGAAAGGAGACCCTGAACCAGTAATACCACAAAAAAAACAATTCCATAATCACTGACTTCCAGATCCCATCTGGTTTTTTGACCTGTAGCCTTATTTACCATTTCTCCGGGTAATTGCATCAATGCAAGAAAGATGAGACTTCCCACAACCAAAAATACCATCCCAAGTATAAAGTAGGCTATATAAGGTCTTATATACCTGAAAATAGAAACAGCTTCTCTGAGCCCTTTTTTATTGATTTTTGCTTTTTCTCCTGATTGATTGGACATCCTGACCATAAGATTTCATTCTAAAAAAAACAAAGCTACAACATATTCCAGGTTTGTGTTAACAAAACACTGATAGATCTATAGCACACAACTCTTTACAATCATTGTATAAGTATTATTGTTTCAACTATGAACAATTTTGACCATTATTAGGTATTAAACTTGTAAATAACATTCATTAAACATAAAAGATACCATGAACTATTTAGGATATTCAAGAGAACAATTAAGCAATACATCCAGACATCTGAATCAGCTTTTAGCAGATTATCACATCTACTATCAAAACCTCAGAAACTTTCATTGGAATGTTACAGGTAAAGACTTTTTTGACCTGCATGAAAAATTCGAATCCCTTTACAATAGTGCTAAAGTGAATATTGATGTTATAGCTGAACGAATATTGACTCTAAGGTTTTCACCTGTAAGTACATTAAAAGAGTATCTTGAAATGGCAAATATAAAAGAGTCAGAAGTGAAAGAATCAGAAGAAATGGTTGATGTCGTGTTACGTAATCATAAAATCCTGATACAAGGTCTGCGAAAAATTATAGAAGCAGCTGGGGAATCAGGCGATGAAGGTACTGTTGACATGGCAGCAGGATTTCTTTCCGAGATTGAAAAAAATAGTTGGATGCTCGATGCCTGGAGAAGTAAAAAAGAACATCCAGTGGCTGTTTAAAAAGTTTAACTTAAAATCAACAAACTAAAAAGGTGAGGGTAAAACCATCACCTTTTTTATTTATATTTTATACTTAGTTCGATTGCAGTTCCCTAAGACTGTGTAAAGCGGAAAAATTTCAATCTTTTGCATTTACTGTGCAAAGTGAAGATTTTTTCTCAGGTCTTTTCTGGCATAAAAAATTCTGGATTTCACTGTTCCGAGAGGAATGTCAAGGATTTCAGCTATTTCATCGTATTGATATCCGCTATAGTACATAAGAAATGGGGTTTTGAATTTTTCGTCTAAATTCTCGATGATTTCGTGAATTTCTTCCATTTGGATATTGCTGATCGCCAGGTTTGAAATAGACTGGTCAATGATTCCTCCCATTTTGGATACATCTTCAATAGGAGCATCTACTACATTTCTTCTTTTGCGGGAATGGTATTTATTAATGAAAGTATTTTTTAAAATGGTGTTGACCCAACTTTTAAAGTTAGTACCCACCTTAAATGAATCTATATAGCGGTAAGCTTTATAAGCGGATTCCTGAACCAGATCTTCTGCATCTGATGCATTTCTGGTAAGACTTAAAGCAAATGAATAAAACGAGGGATAATGTTGTTGGAAAGCTGCAGAGAACTCAAATGAGGACATATATTTATTTTATCGTTATAATATAATACTACATATAACGACCAGAATGTTAATTTAGTTCACATTCCTTGTGAATTTTTTACTTTATTTGATGTTCTTCTCCGATTGCACGGGTGATATCAATCAATTGCTCATTGTATTCAAGGAGTTGATCCATTAACATACTAAAAGTATCAATATCCATCATTAGCCGCATCAGTTCAGGTTGTGAATCACTGGTATTCTTTCTTCTGATTTGGTAATACGTTCTAAATCCATCGTGTAGGGCTTTTATTTCTTCACATTTCTTAGTAATGATATCGATGACATTATCATCACTCACTCCATTTTGTTCTGCTGTTTCGCTTTCGTATAGGGGGTATGAATCTTCTGACAAATCCATTTGAACCAGATCGGAAATGGATACGCGAAATAGATGGGATATACGTACAAGTAACTCTAATCTGGGCTCTACATTCTTGCATTCATAGGCCGCTATACTACTCCTTTTTATATCAAGCCTGTCACCCAGTTCTTCCTGGCTCCACTTATTCAGTTTGCGCAAATGCCTGAGATTTTTAGAAAAATTATTTTCCATACATCAAAAACGGGTTTATAGCCCGAAACGATTAATCCAGTTAAAATTTAACAACCGGAATTTTGATAATAAAATTAAAGCTACTTATATTATAAGCAGCATACATATACGAATTGTTCGAAAAGTCAAAAAGAAAATATACCGGCTTTGATCTGTAAAGTTGGATGTTCTATCAGTGTACTTTTTAGATATCATTTTGTAATTCAGGATTATTTATATTTACACCATGGAAGGATATAAAATTAAAATCAATCAATTTGAAGGACCATTTGATCTTTTACTTTTTTTTATTGAAAGAGATGAATTGGATATTTATGATATCCCAATTTCCAAAATTACCGATGATTTTTTGTCATATATCCGCCAGCTTGAATCCCTCAACATAGATATAGCCAGTGAGTTTATTTTGATGGCAGCCACACTCATGAAAATCAAATCAAAGATTCTATTGCCGAGAAAAGAGTTAAATGATGATGGTCAGGAAATAGACCCCAGGGATGAATTAACCAAAAGACTTCTTGAGTATAAACAATATAAAGATATCATCGATGATATGAAGCTTTTGGAAGAAGAGCGTTCAATGAAATTTGACAGACCATGGCATTCTACCCAATTGAAAGAGATTGCCAAAAATGCTCTGCTCGATGTTGAGTTGGAGTCTATTAATCTCTTTAAACTCATGAACTCTTTTCATAGTTTGCTTCAAAAACATGAAGACCGTCAACGAATTTTATCTCAGGAAATATTTAAATACCCATACACCATCGAAGCCCAATCACAATACGTTTTACAACGTCTGAGAAATAAAGGTAAATTGGAGTTTTCGAAACTTTTCGAGAAACTGGAAAACAGGGTTCACGCCATAGTAACCTTTCTCGCTATGCTTGAACTACTCAATATGCAAAAATTAAAGCTACATCAAAGGGAAGGCTATAACAATTTTTTTGTCGAAGTGATTTAGTAGTATAATAAATACCCATTTATTGTGGTCATTCCCTAAGAAATCAATCATTAAGCATTTGTAATACTATAAATAAAATATACCTTTGCACCAAATTTCAAAAACCCCATTTGTGGAACTATATAAAAGTAAAATACATGTCTAATAAAGGTCAAGTCAAACAAGTAATTGGTCCGGTGGTGGACGTAAGTTTTGAAGCTGAAGGAGCTATACTCCCAGAAATATATAACTCACTTTATGTTATAAAAGAAAACGGTCAAAAAATCGTTTTAGAAGTCCAGCAGCATCTCGGTGAAGATAGTGTCAGGACGATTGCCATGGATTCGACTGACGGACTCACAAGGGGAGCAGAAGTAGTAGATACTGGAAAACCTATTACTATGCCAGTAGGAGAAATCATCAAAGGCAGACTCCTTAATGTTGTGGGTGAAGCTATAGATGGTATTGGCGAAATAGAGATTGGTCAAAATGCTTATCCCATTCACAGAAAACCACCAAGGTACGAAGACCTTTCCACAGAGAATGAAGTACTTTACACAGGTATTAAAGTGATTGATCTGATTGAGCCTTATTCAAAAGGTGGAAAAATCGGTCTTTTTGGTGGAGCAGGAGTTGGCAAGACTGTTTTGATCATGGAATTGATCAACAACATTGCCAAAGGATATGAAGGTATTTCTGTATTTGCAGGGGTCGGTGAAAGAACCCGGGAAGGGAATGATCTTCTCAGAGAGATGATAGAATCAAAAGTAATCCGTTACGGAAAGGAATTTGAGGAAGACATGCATAAAGGTGGTTGGGATCTTTCTAAAGTAGACAAGAAAGCCCTTGCTGAATCCCAGGGCACGCTTGTATTTGGTCAAATGAATGAACCTCCCGGAGCCAGAGCGAGGGTTGCTTTATCAGGACTTACCATAGCTGAATATTATCGCGATGGCGACCTCAACGATCCAAATGGAGGAAGGGATATTCTCTTTTTTATTGATAATATATTTCGTTTCACTCAAGCCGGTTCTGAAGTGTCTGCCCTTTTGGGTCGTATGCCTTCAGCAGTGGGGTATCAACCTACACTCGCAACTGAAATGGGTATTATGCAAGAAAGAATCACTTCGACAAAAAGGGGTTCTATTACATCCGTTCAAGCAGTGTATGTTCCGGCTGATGACTTAACTGACCCGGCTCCTGCTACCACTTTTGCTCACCTGGATGCGACCACTGTACTCAGCAGAAAAATTGCTTCATTGGGTATCTACCCTGCGGTGGATCCCCTGGATTCAACATCCAGAATTCTCGATCCGGCTATTATTGGTCAGGATCACTACGATACCGCTGAAAGGGTTAAGAATATTCTCCAGCGATACAGTGAACTTCAGGACATTATAGCCATTTTGGGATTGGAAGAACTCAGTGATGAAGATAAACTGGTAGTAAGCAGAGCCAGAAGAGTACAAAGATTTTTATCTCAACCTTTTCACGTAGCTGAGCAGTTTACGGGAACACCAGGTGTATTGGTTCCCATCGAAGACACCATCAAGGGATTTAAAATGATTCTCGATGGCGAAATGGATAGATATCCCGAAGCAGCATTCAACCTGAAAGGCAATATTGAAGAAGTCATTAAGGCTGGAGAGAAAATGCTCGCTGAATCCAGATAATCATTATTTCATTTTATAACTGATCATTGTGAATATCATCATATTGACGCCTGAAAAGGAATTATACAGCGGAAAAGCTTACTCGGTTAAAGTGCCGGGTACAAATGGCCAGTTCGAAATATTAAAAGGTCATGCTCCATTGGTCTCATCATTGCAATCAGGTGAAATACATATTACGGAAGAGTCAGGACAAAAGGTAGTTTTTACAGTGAATGGAGGATTTATAGAAGTCCTTAGAAATGAAGTATCCCTTCTTGTCACCCAGACTTTATAATACCTTGTTAAATCTGCCAATGTAAAGACACGGATTGATTTTCCATACCTTTTTTTTTATCCAATATCAGGCTACAACGCAGCATTGTAACATTCTTGTCGTTATCCATTTAAATACGAGCCTATGAAACTGTGTTCGTTGTATGTCTTAATAATTTGGGTTGTATTTTTTTCTTCCTGCAAGAAAGAAGATCTGGAAGTCATGGGTATGACTCCAATCTACATGGCATATGATGATTTTTCTGAGATTCAAACTCTGTCACCCAAGCCATTCAAAGATCTTGGAAAATTAGTTATAAGTGGGTCATTCATATTTATCAATGAAATAAATAAGGGTATCCATGTTATCGACAATACCAACCCTGCAAATCCAACTGCTCATTTTTTTTGGAATATTCCGGGTAATAAGGAATTTACCCTGTCTGAAAATACACTTTATGCCGATAATGGTTTGCATTTACTTGTAATAGATATTTCTGTACCTTCCCAAATAAAAATAGTGAAATACCTGGCAAACCAGTATATTCTTCAGGCTACTGACGCTTTTCCGGAAAACCATGATGGTTGGTTTGAATGTTATGATTCGCATAAAGGAATATTGGTTGGATGGGAAATGAAAAATTTAATCAATCCAAATTGTAAAATACTCTAAATATGGTGAATATTAAAAACTTTACCTGGTATACAATGGCATTTGGGACATTGGTTGTCACATTGTTCTTCAGTTGTACAGATGGTGACTTTGGCAATGAGAACCCTGTACTATCGGGTTCTTATTCGACGATGCTAACGTTGGGTGACCGTTTATACCTGGTAAATCAACAAGATATTATAACTTATGATATAGAATCCAAAAATTCCCCCTATTTGTTGGACAGAAGTAATGTGGGATTTGACATTGAATCCTTGTTTCATTATCAGGGACTACTTCTTATTGGTTCCAGCAGAACCATGCACATTTTCCAGCTGGATGAGGATGGAATTCCCCAAAAGGAAAGTTCCACTGATTATTTTTCTTCAGAAAATATTGTATGTGTTGGTGATCCGATTGTTATGCGCCAAAATCTGGCTTATGTAACCCTTGCCGATGTTAGCGATAACAATGCATGTTTTGGTCGTCTTGTCAACGAGTTAAGGGTATATGATATGACTCAGCTTAAAAACCCCAAACTATTGTCAACTCAAGTCTTGCCTAATCCCAAAGGGATGGCTCTTGGATTGAACAATTTATACATCTGCGATGGGCGTACAGGGCTTTTTGTTATGGACATAATTGACCCTGCAAATCCGGTGCTCAAACAGCATATACCAGGATTTGAGGCATTTGATGCCATCGTTAGAGATGATATATTGATCGTGAGTGCCAAAAATCAATTACTCCAGTTTGACATAAAAGATGAAAACCTCATATCTTATATAGGACATCTCGATCTATAAGAATGATGAATAACTTCATTTTATTTAAAAGGAAGTTTGTAATAGTTGGATTCCTTTCCCTTGCTTTACCTTTACTACTACATTCACAGCATACAAGAAATTCACCAACATTCTGGAATAAACTGGATTATCAGGTTGGAATAACTCCATCGGCTTTTTTAAATTCTTATCACGGAATACAAATCAGGCATGGTATACGCTTATATGACAAATTCAGATTTCATTTAGAGAGCGGTTGGATATTTTATTACGAACTCGCTGAAGGTGATCCCACTTCCGGTATACGCTTAAGGCCATCCATCGACTATATGATTCCTTCCAAAATAAGAGGTACGGGTCACAGAATTGGTTTATTTTATAATATTAGATATTCAATTTCAAATATGGAAAGGAGTGAGGTGCGATCTGGTGGCCAATATATTGAGTACATGCGTGGAACCCGAAAGAATCACTTTTACGGCCCTGGGGTGTATTACGGTTATATTCAGGAAAGTGGTCCATTAAAAATGGAGACTGGAACAGGCTTTGGCATGGGAAAGTACTGGAATGAATACAATCCAGGTTTACTAGCTCCCGAAGACAATAATATTTTTGGTCGTAATTTACTCAGCATTACGGAACCCTCACGCTTGCCTATTTTTATTCTTCACTTCAGCATTGTATTCTCATTAAATAAAAAGGAGAAAAGTTGAGGATAAGGTTGAGGTTAAGGTTGAGGTTAAGAAGGATGTTTAATCTTTATACACCAGTAACGATTTTGTAGCGTTCTCGGCATGTAAAATATAAAAACCTGAAATTTAACCGTCACAAGTACTTACCATTAATTTTCAGGAACTAATCTGCAAAGCAAACCAGGGGATTCAGTTAAAAAATAGAGGTAGCCATCAGGGCCGGTAGTAATGGCTCTGAAGCGGGCAAAACCATTGAGATGTTTGGTTTCTTCCTCAAGACTATTTCCATTAAATTCCAGTCTGCTGATATGTTGCCCTGCTAACGCTCCAACAAAAAGATGATTTTTCCAGTTGGGGAATATATTACCGCTATAAAATGCCATGCCGCATGGAGCTATAGATGGTGTCCAATGATGAACCGGATCGGTAAAACCTGGTCTACTGGATTCCCCGCTTCCTACGGGTGTTCCGTTATAATTTACTCCATGGCTTACTTCGGGCCATCCATAATTAAGGCCAGGTTTCAAAACATTTACTTCATCACCACCTCTTGGACCGTGTTCATGCATCCATATCTCTCTGGTTTCAGGGTGTATATCCATTCCCTGTGGATTCCTTATACCAAAAGCATATAAATGTGGAGCTGCATTGTCAATATCACTAAAAGGATTGTCCAAAGCCGGGCTACCATCATCTTTCATTCTGACTACAGTACCCAGATGATTAGAAATATTTTGAGCCTCATTTGATCGACCCCTGTCTCCAATACCACAATAGACATAACCCTCATCATCAAATACAATACGACTACCAAAATGTATTGAGGAAGACACAACCGGGATGGAACTAAAAATTACCTCATAAGAAGTAAGACTTAAACCCACTAATTTGCCCCTTCCCATTCTTGTAACAGACCCATTTCCTTCACGGGCAGCATAAGTTATATATATCCAGCGATTGTTTTCAAAATCCGGATGGGGTTTTACATCCAGCAAACCGCCCTGACCTGAAGAGGCTACCGCTGGCATACCTATAATTTCCTCAGGAATTGAGGATGGTGAAGACATCATAAACAACTTTCCACCTCTTTCTGTAAAAAGCACGCTTCCATCGGGTAAAAAAGCAATTCCCCATGGATTACTTAATCCAGTAACCAAAGTATCTATCTTATAATGGGTAACAGGGATTTCCTGGCTTGGGTTTTCGTTTATTTCGGTTTTATCACAAGAGCGAATTAACCCAAAGGTTAATAACACAAATGAAAAAAGTAATGTAGAAAGCAAAGATTTTAATTGAATGTAATGGATCATATAATGTATTTTAAGTTTAACTTTCATCCTGCCGGTACCGTTCATAGACGCGCTGACCATTTTCTTACCCCATAATTATATTGCAACGGTGTCCTATTCGATTTTAAAAAATAATATTTTAATTTTGAAGACTAACCCCATTTATAAATCCATCAGCCAGAAACATCATTTGGGGTAGATGAGTAAGACTGTGGAGTTGGGGAAAGGACGTCAAATCATATTGATTTCCGGAAGTACGGAAAACCTCATCCATGTCAATATTAATCATAATCAATGGTTCGGATGATTCCACTTCTATCTGATCGGTTAATTCAATCGTTCTGTATACTTCATCGCCTCCAAGATGCAGAGTAACACCCTGATTTTCAATGCCATCTCCATTTGAATCCAGCCATCCTTCTATTCGGGTAAAAATATAACTATTCCATGCGGGCCAGTATTCAGAACCCTGACTTAAAGGATCATTGGGAGATCTTCCGGCAGGGCCCCTGCTATTATCAAAATTGTTGACTCCCACACTTAATCTAAGATTATACGTTCCCTCCTCTACCACTCCAGAAAATAATAAGCTGCCTTCATTTGAAGACAAAGTATTCTGCAGGTTAGGAGAAAGATCAATATAATCGCGGTTGATCAAAGTGATGGTTTTATCTTCATTGTACAACTGCAGATTTTCAACAAAGAATGAAATACGGGTAAAATAAAAAGATTTACCATCTGGGTACTGAAGTTTTTCAAATAACACAATGGGATTATCGCTGTATTCGGCCTTTACTCTCACTTCAATGTCAACCTCTTCATTTTTTGTGCACCCCACCATGTAAGCCGATATGATAACCATTAGAATTAAAGCTTTTTTCATGTCACTTTACTTTTACTACTTTAACTGAACTTCTTTTTTCTTGTGATCCATAGCTACAACGTGTTTTTTATTTCCAAAACTTACGTTTACCAGGTTTTTTTGATCTCTGAATAAATCCAATAATATGGTGTTTAATATCCTGATTTCTTTAATCTCCTCAGTCTGGTCAAATTCTAATGTACTCCATACAGCAGGTGGGTATGAATAACTATCAATATAAGTAAGTGTTTTTTTAACTCCATTTACTTCAATAACAAAATAATTGTTTATAAATTTTTCAATTAATTCATCAGCACTTTTATAATCTTCCGGGAGCTCCTCGCCCATTCTCAGTCCTACCGCTGCCAAAAGATCATCATAAAATATTTTCATCGTCAACTCCACTTTTTTACTTGAATCTAAATATTCAATATCACAAACACTCAGGTGAATATCATGATCCTGCGCCAAACCCAAACTTGCCAAGAGCCAAATAATAATTTTCATTGAATGAAATGTATTAGTCACAATATCCGAAACGAAAAATATCTTCTTTCAACCTTATTCAGTACATGTATAATAATACTTTATCAAATTGAATAGTTCAGTAAACCACCCCCATTTTATGTACTGGCATATGAGGGAAAAATGATTAGAGAGAATTTAGATTGATCAAAATGAATAACTTTCGGGGAGGACTGCCTCAGACTCTTTACTTAAAGCATCAGATTAATAGAGATAAGAATAGATAAAGTTGATATGGTCCAAACCCAATATTTGTGAGGAAGTTTCAAAAAGTGAATTAAAACATAGGCTATGCCAATGGTGATAAGGACTATAACTATTTGACCTATTTCCACACCCAGGTTAAAGGCGAGCAAAGGAGTGAGAATATTTTCTTCTTGCCCCAGGAGCGCTTTTAGAAAATTAGAAAATCCCAATCCGTGAATCAAACCAAAAAAAGCAGCTAAAAAATAATGCCAACCCCATCTCCTCTCGTCACCCTCGACCTTATAAAAGTTGTACAATGCCGTCAGGATAATGGTTATAGGAATCAACGTTTCAATCAGATCCGGAGAAATATTTACAATATTAAGAGTAGAAAGAGCTAAAGTGACAGAGTGCCCAATGGTAAATGCTGTAACAAGTATCAAGACCCTCAACCAGTGTGAAGCGGCATAAATAGCACATAGAGTTACCACAAACAGAATATGATCATATGCATTAGGGTCTAAAATATGGTCAAATCCCAGTCCCAAATACGCTCTGAACATAGTAACTATGCTTTAATGGCTTTTGGCAAAAATAGCATTTAATCTGTAATTCCAATAATGGGCTGAAGCAATTGCCAGTCCTCCCAGGGTTGCGAGGATGAATTCCCACCCAGTGTGAAATAATAGGCCGAAAGTCACAAATAGTAAGCCACCGGCAAATAGGGCAATAGGAGCCAAATTATGTTGATATTTCTTAAAGGAGGAATATAAAGAGGAAACGGCAAGGTAAACACTCAACAAAATAAAGGCGATCTCAAAAATTCCGTGGCCTAAAGCAACCGAACCTCCCAATAATCCATAAGTTATGGCTAGAGGTAACACAGAGCAATGAGCTGCACATACAATAGAAGCAGACATACCTATAAAATCGAGTCTTTTCATTTCCTGCATTACATTCTTACATTTAACGAGTGCAAATATAAATGTATAACTACAAATCTGCAACAATGTTGCATTATTTAATTACATTTTTTGCACTTGCCATTCAATATAACATGGGTAGATCGAATTATATAACCCTCCGGACTTTGCATTTGAGGTACTTCTACATCTTCTACACAAAATGTATTACCACAATTCTCACAATGAAAATGCACATGATCGTCGTGATGGCTACCCTCATCGCACTTGGCTTCACAAAGAGCATATTTAGCGGTATCAGTACCATCAACGGCTTTGTGGATAACCCCTTTTTCTTCAAAACTTTTTAGCGTTCGGTAAAGAGTAATCCTGTCAATATCCAGGATAGATTTTTCAATATCCTGATGAGATATGGCAACTTCATTTTCCATAAACAGTGATAATACCTCTTTTCTTACCGGTGTGATTCTCAGGTTATGAGATTTAAGTATACCTATTAATTTCTTTTCAGTTACCATATTTATATTGTATAAAATTGAAACCTCAAGTTATCAATTTAGTTTAAAGATTAAATCCAGATCATTTGAAAGGATCTTTTGCCAGGATGAAGAATAGTGACTTTCGCAATGCGGGTTAAGATAATACAAATAAAAAAGACTGTGTAAAATAGTGGTTAAAAAACTACAAAAGGCACTGAAGCTTCAGTGCCTTTTATTTATAACCGAGTTTTTATCATTAATCGGAAAGGCTCGTGATTTTACCTTAGGCTCTAAATCTGTTGAAGGCGAAAACTCTCAACCTCAATTAGCTGGTAGATCGTAGCCAATAGCTTTTAGCAGTTAGCATTCGCTATTCGCTTTAAACTTTAAACTTTTCACCGTTTCAACCTTCAGACTTTCGGACCTTCAGACTTTCAGACTTTTAACCTGCCGAAGGCAAAAACCTCAACCTCAACCTTAACCTAACAGTTATTAATCCAGCCCCGGAAGCAAAATTTCTACAATTCTTCTTCTAATACGACCTCTTCTTCTGATAACCTGTTATTGTTTCTGGGTTTCACAATCAAGTTATTCCAATCTTTATATCCAGTACCTGCAGGAATATTTTTACCTACGATTACATTTTCCTTAAGTCCGTTTAAGGAGTCAACCTTGGCTCCCATTGCTGCGGTACTAAGTACTTTTGTCGTTTCCTGGAAGGAAGCAGCTGAAATCCAGCTATTTACTCCTAAAGATGATTTCGTTATACCTTGAAGTAATGTAGCTGAAGTTGCAGGCATTGCATCTCTGTGTTCTACTAAAGGCAGATCATTTCGCTTAAGGTAAGAATTTTCTTCCCTTAGTTCCCGGATCGTAACTATCTTTCCCGCCTTCATCTTTGTGGAACCACCGGGTTCAGTGACAAGTTTTTTATCGAAAATCCAGTCATTTTGCTCCTGAAAATCCAATCTGTCGACCGATTCACCTTCAAGGAAAGTAGTGTCTCCCGGATCAATGATCTCAACCTGCTTCATCATTTGCCTAACGATTACCTCTATGTGCTTATCGTTGATATTAATTCCCTGAGAACGATATACTTCCTGGATACCGTTAACCAAATAAGACTGTACGGCAAACGGGCCTTTGATATTCAGTATATCTAATGGCGATATGGCACCATCGGATAATTGCATACCTGCTCTGACAAAATCCCCTTCCTGCACCAATATATGTTTGGACAAGCCAACCAGATATTTCTTTCTTTGCCCGGTCTTTTCATCATCAATGAATATTTCCCTGTTACCTCTTTTGATTTTTCCAAAAGATACGATACCGTCGATTTCAGCAGTAACAGCAGGGTTGGAAGGGTTCCTTGCTTCAAATAATTCTGTAACCCGTGGTAAACCACCTGTAATATCCTGGATTTTTCCCAATTTCCTGGGGATTTTCACAATTTTTTGACCAGAAGAAACATCAACACCATCTTCTATCGCAATATATGATCCTACTGGCAGGTTGTAGTTTTTCAATTCTTCCCCGGAAGGTGATAAAATCTTAATGGTTGGAATCTTCTTCTTATTTTTTGGTTCAATGACCACTTTTTCTGCATATCCAGTCTGATCATCTCGTTCAATTCTATAGGTAACACCCTCTTCAACATCTTCAAACTGAGCTATACCTCCAAATTCAGAGATGATAACGGCATTAAACGGATCCCACTCACATATCAACTCACCTTTACTGACTTTAGCTTTATCCTTTACAAATATAGAAGAGCCATAAGGTACATAATGAGTCACATAAATCTTTCTAGTCTCCGGATCCAGAATTCTGATTTCTCCAGATCTGGAAAGTACTACACGTCCATCAGCACTTTCCACTGATTTTACATTATCAAATTCGAGCAATCCGTTGAACTTTGACACAATACTTGATTCTGTTTTACTCACAGAAGCAATACCACCCACGTGGAAAGTCCTTAGGGTAAGCTGAGTCCCTGGCTCACCGATGGATTGAGCGGCAATAATTCCCACTGCATCTCCAATTTCTGTTATTCTACCCGTAGCGAGATTTTTACCATAACATTTCGTACAAACTCCTTGCTTGGCCTCACATGTCAAAACAGAACGGATCTTAATGGTTTCTATACCTGCATCATCGATATTTCTAGCTACTTTTTCATCAATATACTGACCCGCATCCACTATGATTTCATCTGAAACAGGATCAAAGACATTGTTGAGTGCGTACCGGCCTATGATTCTCGAAGCCATTGTCTCAATGATATTTTCATTGTCCTTTAAGGCTGTGGTTTCAATACCTCTGAGTGTATGACAGTCTTCCTCCATAATGATAACATCTTGAGAAACGTCTACCAGTCTACGGGTTAGATAACCTGCATCCGCAGTTTTCAAGGCTGTATCAGCGAGTCCTTTTCTGGCACCGTGAGTAGAAATAAAATATTCCAATACAGAAAGTCCTTCCAGGAAGTTTGCCAATATTGGGTTTTCAATAATGGCACCACCTGAGTCCCCAGACTTTCTGGGCTTTGCCATAAGGCCCCTTAGCCCACAAAGCTGCTTAATTTGCTGTTTTGAACCTCTCGCACCGGAGTCCAGCATCATATAAACCGAATTAAACCCGCCTTTATGTTCTGCTAGTTCTTTCATTAGGCTTTCTGTGATCTTATTGTCGGCATAAGTCCATTTATCGATAACTTGATTGTATCTTTCATTCGGTGTGATCAAACCCATATTGTAATTTTCCCAAACTTCATCCACTTCTCGCTGAGCTTCATCCAGGGTTTTATCTTTAATGGTTGGATTGATAAGGTCTCCCAGGTTAAATGACAAACCACCTTTAAATGACCAATAAAATCCTTTTTCCTTTATATCATCAAGAAATCTTGCCGTAGAAGTAAAATTGGATTTTACAATGATATCACTTATAACCTTCTTAAGGTTTTTCTTGGTCAGTAATACATTCACAAAAGGAACGCCTTCCGGTCTGGCTTCATTGAATATGACTCGCCCAATGGTCGTATCGACCAAATCATTCTTCACTACACCATTTTCATCTTCAATTTTCGTTTTTACTTTTACTGAAGTATGAAGGTTCACCTTACCGTCATTATAGGCAATAATGGCTTCTTCTTCAGAATAAAACTTCATGCCATATCCTTTTTCATTTTTGGCATTTACCGCATAATGCTCCTTGGTCAAATAATACAGCCCCAAAACCATATCCTGTGATGGGAGTGTTATTGGTGATCCATCCTGTGGGTTGAGCATATTATGGGAGGATAACAAAAGCATTTGTGCTTCCAATATAGCCTCGTGACTCAATGGAACGTGTACAGCCATCTGGTCACCGTCAAAGTCAGCGTTGAATGCTCCACAGACTAACGGGTGCAACTGAATGGCTTTACCTTCTACCAAAGTAGGTTGAAATGACTGTATAGACAATCTGTGTAATGTTGGAGCCCTGTTTAGCATCACAGGATGTCCTTTTAATATATTTTCGAGGATCTCCCAAATAACCGGATCCTTTCTGTCAACCAGTTTTTTAGCTGATTTTACCGTTTTTACAATACCTCTCTCTATCAGTTTTCTGATGACGAAGGGTTTAAACAATTCTGCAGCCATACCCTTAGGTAAACCACATTCGTGAAGTTTTAAAGTAGGACCTACTACAATTACCGATCTTCCTGAGTAATCTACTCGTTTACCCAAAAGATTTTGCCTGAATCTTCCTTGTTTTCCTTTCAGAATGTCACTCAAAGATTTGAGTGCCCTGCCGCCTTCTGCTTTCACCGCATTGGATTTCCTGCTATTATCAAACAAGGAATCCACTGCTTCCTGAAGCATCCTCTTTTCATTTCTAAGGATCACCTCAGGTGCTTTGATTTCCAAAAGCCGTTTTAACCTGTTATTTCGGATGATAACCCTGCGGTAAAGATCATTTAAATCAGAACTGGCGAAGCGTCCTCCATCCAAAGGTACCAAAGGCCTGAGCTCAGGTGGAATAACCGGTAAATACTGAATTACTGACCATTCGGGTCTGTTATCCATCCTGGTTTGACCATCTCTGAAAGATTCTACCACTCTCAACCTTTTCAGTGCTTCTGATTTTCGTTGCTGCGAAGTTTCATTGGCTGCCTGATGTCTTAATTCGTATGATAGTTCATCAAGATTGAGATTTTCCAAAAGCATATGAACTGCTTCAGCTCCCATCTTGGCAATAAATTTATTCGGATCTGAGTCATCCAGCACCTGATTATCTTTAGGTAGGTTATCGAGTATATCGAAATATTCCTCCTCAGTCAATAAATCCAATTTCTCCAGATCATTTTCTTTAAGACCAGGTTTAATGACGACATATCTTTCGTAGTAAATGATCGATTCCAGCTTTTTGGATGACAATCCCAGAAGATATCCGATTTTATTGGGAAGTGATTTAAAAAACCATATATGCACAACGGGAACTACCAATTTAATGTGTCCCATCCTTTCTCTTCGCACCTTCTTTTCTGTAACTTCCACACCGCAACGGTCGCATACTATACCTTTATACCTGATTCTCTTGTATTTACCACAATAGCACTCAAAATCCTTTACCGGTCCAAAAATTCGCTCGCAAAACAATCCATCTCTCTCCGGTTTGTAGGAACGGTAATTGATGGTTTCAGGCTTAAGCACTTCTCCATGAGAGCGCTCTAGTATATCATCCGGAGAACATAGACTTATCGTTATTGATTCAAAGTCTTTGGTCAGTTTTTGATCTTTCTTTCTAAATACCATAATGATTATGTATTGAAATCTTGTTTAAAAAAATCTTGCTTTGTCAATCCTGACAAACCTCGGTTACGTAGCGAATGTCATTATTCAAACTTAACATCCAATGCCAATCCTCTTAATTCATGAACCAACACATTAAAGGATTCAGGAATATTGGGTTCTGGTATATTATCCCCTTTTACAATGGCTTCATAGGCTTTAGCACGACCTATGATATCATCGGACTTTATGGTGAGTAACTCACGCAATATATGAGAGGCTCCATAGGCTTCAAGTGCCCACACTTCCATTTCTCCGAAACGCTGACCTCCGAACTGGGCTTTACCACCCAAAGGTTGTTGTGTGATAAGTGAATATGGTCCAATAGATCGGGAGTGCATTTTATCATCTACCATATGTGAAAGCTTCAACATGTAGATGACACCCACTGTTGCTTGCTGGTGAAATCTATCACCGGTTTCGCCATCGTATAAATAGGTTTGACCAAGAGATGGAAGTTTAGCCTTTACAATGTATTCTTCTATTTCATTTAATGAAGCTCCATCAAAAATCGGAGTCGCAAAAGAAATTCCCAAATTCTTACCTGCCCATCCCAATACGGTTTCAAATATCTGTCCGAGGTTCATCCTGGATGGTACACCTAATGGATTCAATACTATATCTACCGGTGTGCCATCTGCTAAAAATGGCATATCTTCCATACGTACGATCTTCGATACAATACCTTTATTTCCATGTCGACCAGCAAGCTTATCACCCACCTTAAGTTTACGTTTTTTGGCCATGTAAACTTTAGCCAATTTTAAAACTCCTGCAGGCAGCTCATCTCCAATACTGATATTGAACTTTTCTCTCTTATACCTTCCTTTTTCTTCGTTTGCTTTTATGGTATAATTATGCAAAAGTGTAGCTATCAACTGGTTGCTGGATTTTTCCTTTGTCCAGCCTGTGTAATCAACCTGTGTGAAATCAAGTTCCTTGAAAACTTTGGGCGAAAACTTGGTTCCTTTACTGACCAATTCCTCATTATAAATGGACTTAACGCCTTCTGAAACCTTTTCTTTCAGGATCAACATCAATTTATCAATGAGAATGGTTTTCAATTCATTCAAAGCAATCGCGTGCTTATCATCTAATTTCGAGAGTAACTCTTTTTCCTGTACTTTTTGGAATTTATCCTTTTTTGCTCTGGCAAAGAGTTGCTTATCGATGATAATTCCATTGGTTGATGGTGGTGCTTTCAAGGAAGCATCTTTTACATCACCTGCCTTATCTCCAAATATGGCTCTCAATAATTTTTCTTCCGGCGTGGGGTCAGACTCTCCTTTTGGAGTGATCTTTCCAATCAATATATCACCTTCTTTTACCCAAGCTCCTATTCGTATAATTCCATTTTCGTCGAGATCTTTGGTGGCTTCCTCACTCACGTTGGGAATATCGCTGGTGAGCTCTTCTTCTCCAAGTTTAGTATCCCGAATATCCAGATCGAAATTTTCAATGTGTACAGAGGTGAAAACATCTTCACGTACTACCCTTTCGGATAGAACTATGGCATCTTCAAAGTTGTATCCCTTCCAGGGCATAAAAGCAACCATAAGATTTTGACCCAATGCTAGTTCACCCTTATCAGTAGCATATCCTTCACAGAGTAAACTACCTTTTATTACGCGTTGTCCTTTTCGAACTATAGGTTTAAGATTGATACAGGTCCCTTGATTGGTTCTCATAAATTTTGTGAGATTATAGGTCACTGTATTGGTTTCAAAAGATACCAAATCTTCATCCTCCGTTCTATCGTATTTAATAATGATTTGGCTTGCATCGACGTATTCGACTACCCCATCACCCGTAGCATTGATCAACATTCGAGAATCTTCAGCTACTTTCCTCTCCAGTCCGGTTCCTACAATAGGTGCTGTGGGTCTAATTAATGGAACAGCCTGACGCTGCATATTCGATCCCATTAAAGCCCGGTTAGCATCGTCATTTTCCAAAAACGGAATGAGTGATGCGGAAACTCCTACAATTTGATTAGGAGCAATGTCCATGTATTCAATTTCAGGAGGGCTCAGAACAGGAAAATCTCCATGCTCCCGACACTTTACCCTGTCATATAAAAATGCTCCTTCTTCATTAACTATAGCATTGGCCTGAGCGATTCTTTTATAATCTTCTCCTTCCGCCGATAGGTATTCTGGTTCCAAATCCACCTCAACAACTCCATCAGTTACTTTTCTATAAGGTGTCTCCAAAAAGCCCATTTTATTAACCTTGGCGTGTACGCATAAAGTCGAAATAAGTCCAATGTTTGGTCCTTCCGGAGTTTCAATGGTACACAACCTGCCGTAATGCGAATAATGTACGTCCCTTACTTCAAATCCAGCCCTTTCTCTTGAAAGACCTCCAGGTCCTAAAGCAGAAATCCTTCTTTTATGTGTAATTTCTGATAACGGATTGGTTTGATCCAGAAATTGAGATAATTGACTTGTACCAAAAAATGAATTGATGACTGAAGACAATGTTCTAGCATTGATAAGGTCTATAGGTGTAAAAACCTCATTATCCCTTACATTCATTCGCTCCCGGATAGTACGAGCCATTCTCGCAAGACCGACACCAAATTGACCATAGAGTTGCTCTCCGACTGTTCTTACCCTTCTGTTACTAAGGTGATCGATATCATCGAGTTCTGCTTTTTGATTAATAAGGCTGACCAGGTATTTTACAATGGCTATGATGTCATCCTTAGTTAGTACTAAAGTCTCTTCATCTATACCTGACTTTAACTTCCGGTTGATCTTATATCTGCCTACCTCTCCAAGATTATACCTCTTGTCAGAGAAAAACAATTTATCGATGATACCCCGGGCTGTTTCCTCATCAGGGGGATCAGTACCCCTCAATTGTCTGTAAATTTGAGTTACAGCTTCCAGTTCTGAACTGGATGGATCTTTTTGTAAAGTATTATAAATTATGGAATAGTCTTCATCCAAATCATCTTTTTGAAGGATAATCGTATCGGTTTCTGCTTCATGTATCAATACGATATTGTTTTCGTCCAATACCACATCTCTTTCAAGGATGATTTCATTACGTTCAATAGTAACTACTTCTCCGGTATCTTCATCGACAAAATCTTCAGTCCACTTCCTCAAAACCCTTGCTGCCAATTTACGCCCGACTGCTTTTTTCAATGAAGCTTTATCTGCTGTAATTTCTTCTGCCAGGTTAAATATATTCAGAATTTCCCTGTCAGAATCATAGCCGATAGCTCTTAGGAGAGTCGTGACCGGGAATTTCTTTTTCCTGTCTATATAAGCATACATGACTGAGTTGATATCTGTGGCAAACTCCATCCACGCTCCTTTGAAAGGGATTACCCTGGCTGAATAAATTTTTGTGCCATTGGGGTGGTAGGTTTGACTAAAGAAAACTCCAGGTGACCGGTGTAGTTGAGATACCACAACTCTTTCAGCACCATTGATAACAAAAGTGCCTTTGGGAGTCATATAGGGAATATTTCCAAGAAATACATCCTGGACAATGGTCTCAAAATCTACGTGTTCTTCATCGTTGCACGATAACCGTAATTTTGCTTTGAGAGGTACACTATATGTTAATCCTCTTTGCATGCATTCTTCAATGCTGTAGCGAGGTGGATCTACAAAGTAATCGAGAAATTCAAGTACAAATATATTCCGGGCATCTGTGATTGGAAAATTTTCCTGAAATACGCGATACAGTCCTTCATTTCCACGGTTTTCAGGTGTAGTTTCCAACTGGAAAAACTCCTTAAAAGACTGTAGCTGAATTTCTAATAGATCGGGATATTCATTTGATAATTTAATCTTGCCGAAATTAATTCTCGAATTTACGACTTGGTTGACAACTCCGTTTGACGCCATGCGTGTTGTTATTTTTTGGATTTAACCCACTATTAACTTTCAATAGTTGGTTTATGTTTTACAATAAGGCACAAAACTTTAAAAAATAGCAAGAGGCTTCATCAATGTGCACGCACAATAATGAAGCCTAATGCTTTTGTGTATGATTTTACATCATTCATAAAGATGGCACGAGTATTACTTCAGTTCTACTTCAGCACCAGCCCCTTCAAGAGCAGCTTTTATAGACTCAGCTTCAGCTTTTGAAACTCCCTGCTTTAAAACTGCAGGTGCTCCATCAACTAAATCTTTTGCCTCTTTTAGTCCTAAACCTAACAGGTTTTTTACTTCTTTAACTACTGCCAGTTTCGCAGCACCAGCAGAATTTAACATGATATCAAATTCAGTTTTTTCAACAGCTTCTTCGACGGCAGCACCAGCTGCAGAGCCAGCAGCAACAGCAACAGCTGCGGCAGCGGGTTCTATTCCGTAATCATCTTTTAAGATATCTGCTAATTCACTTACTTCTTTAACTGTTAAATTAACCAGTTGTTCTGCAATTGCTTTTAAATCAGCCATTTTTTAATGGTTTTAATAAGTTCTTCAATTAATTTACAAAATATATGTACGTTGAACTTGGAAGCCTACATTTATTGAGCCCGTTCTTCAAGCGCTTTTAACAAGCCTGCAATGGTATAACCACCAGACTGCAATGATCCCAATACGTTTTTGATAGGTGATTGTAACAACATGATCACATCTCCTACCAACTCTTCTTTGGATTTCAAAGATTCCAAAATATCAATCTGGTCATCTCCAAAGAATATATCCGTATCTATATAGGCAGCTTTAAGACTCGGCTTTTTGTTGTTTTTCCTGAATTCCTTGATAACCTTAGCAGGCAAATTACCTGACTCGGCAAACAATACGGTAGATTGACCCTTAAGAGCCTCATAAAGTGGAGCAAAGCCTTTTTCTTCAGCTGCTTGCTCCATTGCTATTCTCGCCAGAGTATTTTTTACTACTTTAACTTCAATTCCCTTTTCGTAGCAAACCCTTCTCAAATTGTTGATTTGAGCAACGTTTAAAGATGAAGAGTCGGTAATATAAAAATATTGACTATTTGAAAATTTATCTTTTAATTCATCAATAATGCTGGCTTTTTCTTCTCTTGTCATTGTCCTCTTTTTAGGTTAGATGAATATTTATTTTATTAATTTTGGATCGACTTTAATACCCGGACTCATACTGCTGGCCACATTTATGGTTTTCATATATATACCTTTGGCCGATGAAGGTTTCATTTTTTCCAATGTGGTAATCAACTCCCTCGCATTTTCTGCTAATTTCTCAGACGTGAAACTAACTCGTCCTATTGGAGAATGAATAATTCCATACTTATCAACCCTAAAGGCTATTTTTCCCATTTTTACTTCGGAAACCGCTTCACCAACGTTAGGGGTAACTGTACCCGATTTAGGGTTCGGCATTATACCTCTAGGTCCTAAAATTCTACCTATCTGGCCTACTTTTGCCATTACATTTGGAGTAGCTATCACTACATCAATATCGGTCCATCCTCCTTTGATTTTCTGAATGTAATCATCTAATCCTACATGATCTGCACCGGCTTCCCGGGCTTCCTCTTCTTTATCAGGAGTACAGAGCACCAAAACAGTTTTGGTTTTACCAGTACCGTTTGGAAGGGAAACTGTACCCCGAATAGCCTGGTCTGCTTTTCTCGGATCAACCCCTAATCTTACATGCAGATCTACAGATGCATCAAATTTTGTGGTATTTACATCTTTTACGAGGGACATAGCCTCATTTAGACTGTAAAGTTTGTCTTTGTCAACCTTTTCGTTGACTTCTTTACGCTTTTTACTAATCTTACCCATTAATTTCAAATTTTGAGGTATATAACGTCAGTATACTGACTCCCTCGGTTAATTAAAATATGTTTTAATTGTCTTCAGCGCTTCCCCATGGTGGTGTACCACTTACGGTAAGACCCATGCTTCTGGCTGTTCCAGCTACCATTTTCATGGCAGATTCAATAGTGAAGGCATTTAAATCAGGCATTTTGTCTTCTGCAATCGCTTTCACCTGATCCCAGGTGACAGAACCGACTTTGTCTCTATTTGGTTCCGCCGACCCTTTTTTTACTTTTGAGGCTTCTATCAATTGTACTGCTGCAGGAGGTGTTTTTATGACAAACTCAAATGATTTATCTTTAAACACTGTAATGACTATAGGGAGAAGTTTTCCCTGGCTTTCCTGAGTTCTGGCATTAAATCTTTTACAAAACTCCATGATGTTCACACCCTTAGCACCCAATGCAGGCCCAACGGGAGGAGAGGGATTGGCCAATCCTCCTTTTACCTGTAATTTTATAAAGGTTTCTATTTCTTTTGCCATGTTCTTTACAAATTTTTATTTATGTTAGTTCGACCTTAAGTAAGCTTCAATTTACATTGAGTCAAAGTCAAAAATATCTGTCTAATTCACTGTTTATCAATCTGGAGGAAGTTGAGTTCTACTTCTGTGCCTCTTCCAAATATCTTTACAACCACTTTTAATTTTTTCTTCTCTTCGTTTACTTCTATTATATCCCCTACAAAATCCTTAAAAGGACCGTCATTAATTTTTATCGTTTCTCCAACAATAAAGGGCTCAAGCATAGCCTCAACCACTTCCTGTGATTCATCCACTTTACCCAGCATTCTGTTGGCTTCCGCCTGTTGCATAGGTACCGGGTTATTCCTACCCAGAAAATGAATTACATTTTGCACATTGGAAATGGTTTGGATAATTTCTCCTGAAAACCTTTCCGGTATGGCTTCAATCAGAATATATCCAGGTAATATATTCCTTTCCATGATCACCTTTTTTCCACTCCTTATCTTATATACCTTTTCCGAAGGTACCAACACCTGCGTCACTACGTCTTCCCATCCATTTCTCTGGACTTCCAACTCAATTCTTTCTTTTATTTTTTTCTCTTTACCGCTTATTACGCGCAGAGAATACCATCTTTTATCGTCAGACATCAGTGAATCGTTATTCAATTAAATACTGTATATCGCAGTAAGGATATTCTTGGAGATCAGGTCCATTATGAAAATGATCAGTGCAATGATTACAGAAGCTACCAATACCACTACCGTACTATTTAGTAATTCAGGCCATGTTGGCCATGTCACTTTATGGACGAGTTCGTTGTAACTTTCTTTAGCGTACAGTATCAGATTATCCATGCTTCCTTCTTATTGTGTAAATTATCCTACTTTCTAATTCATTATAAATGCAGGGGAGACAGGAATCGAACCCGCAGCCTACGGTTTTGGAGACCGTCGCTCTACCAATTGAGCTACTCCCCTGTATGTCATACTCCCAACATTAAATTCGAGTGCCATCATTTTGACACTTCAATCATCTTACTTTTATAACTGAAACTATAAAAACTTTTATGTGGCTCATGAATCATATAATCTCTGCACATAAATTATAGTTCCCAATTAAAAAAAACTGAAAAATTAAGCACCCTCATTACGGGATGCTTAATTTATATTTCAATGTATGCAAATAGCCTTCTATCTACAACTAGTCAAGAATTTCAGTGACCTGACCCGCTCCCACTGTTCTTCCACCTTCTCTTATCGCAAACCGTAATCCTTTCTCCATTGCGATAGGATTGATCAATTTCACTTCAAGAGAAACATTATCACCAGGCATAACCATTTCAACGCCAGCCGGAAGGTTAACATCTCCCGTTACATCAGTAGTTCGGAAGTAAAACTGAGGTCTGTAGCCATTAAAAAATGGTGTATGCCTTCCTCCTTCTTCTTTACTGAGCACATATACTTCACACTTAAAGTGCATATGAGGCTTAACGCTTCCAGGTTTACAAATAACCATACCTCTCTTAATACTGTCTTTATCAATACCTCTTAGAAGTAATCCTGCATTATCTCCTGCTTCACCTCTTTCCAATATCTTTCTGAACATCTCCACTCCGGTAACCACTGAAGTCAATGGCTTTGTATTTGGTGCCATCATACCTATGATCTCTACCTGTTCTCCTGTGTTGACAACTCCTCTTTCAATTCTACCTGTTGCCACAGTACCTCTTCCTGTAATTGAAAACACGTCCTCCACTGGCATAAGAAAAGGTTTGTCTACTTCTCTTAATGGCTCAGGAATTTCAGAATCCACAGCTGCCATTAATTCTTTTATGCCTTTTCTTGCTTCAACATCTCCTTCGAGGGCTTTCAATGCAGAGCCTTTAATTACAGAAGAATTATCTCCATCAAACTCGTATTGATCCAATAATTCTCTTACCTCCATTTCTACCAATTCCAGCATTTCCTCATCATCAACGAGATCTACCTTATTCATAAAAACTACAATTTTAGGTACACCTACCTGTCTGGCGAGTAGTATATGTTCTCTGGTTTGGGGCATGGGTCCGTCAGTAGCAGCCACCACAAGAATTGCACCGTCCATTTGAGCCGCACCAGTCACCATATTTTTTACATAGTCAGCGTGACCAGGACAATCTACGTGAGCGTAGTGTCTGTTAGCTGTTTCATATTCCACGTGTGCAGTATTAATGGTAATACCTCTTTCTTTTTCTTCAGGAGCAGCATCGATTGAATCATAATCCATCCTTTTTGTTGTACCTTCTTCAGCCAGCACGTAGGTTATAGCAGCAGTTAAGGTGGTTTTACCGTGGTCTACGTGACCTATGGTACCAATGTTAACGTGTGGTTTGGTCCTTTTAAAAGTTTCTTTAGCCATCAGTAATCTTTTTATCTATTTTATAATATTATTTAACAAAACACAATATTTTTTTTTGAGCCAATGAAGGGAATTGAACCCCCGACCCCTTCCTTACCATGGAAGTGCTCTACCCCTGAGCTACATTGGCTTTTACACTTTTATTCGCTCAAGGTATTTCCCTGCTGAAGATATAAAATCGTATTACTACTATCTGCAAATTCATTCTACGCTATGTACAATTCAAACTTACAGTATTATATATCTTGCGGCGTGCAGTGATGAATATGAGCGGGAGACGAGACTCGAACCCGCGACCCTCAGCTTGGAAGGCTGATGCTCTACCAACTGAGCTACTCCCGCTTTTTACTCGGTTATTTCAATTAAAAAACAACACTGCGAAATGTGGGGGTAGTAGGATTCGAACCTACTCAGTCAGAGACACCAGATTTACAGTCTGGCCCGGCTCTCCAACTCCGGCGCACCCCCATGCACTTTACGAGCCAGTGGAGGGATTCGAACCCCCGACCCGCTGATTACAAATCAGCTGCTCTGGCCAACTGAGCTACACTGGCAGTCAGTTTTGCTCGTCTTTATAGAACTTTTTCCAAAAGCGTTGCAAAAATAGTGTTTTTTCAATAATATAGAAATTATTGGTTCACTTTTATAAAAGATTATTTCTGTAGCTCAGTTTATTAAGGCTTTTACTCTCCCTCAAACTTTAATTAATCTCTTTTATTTTGTCGATTTTATCTTTTCGTTGTGTTTTTTTAATTGACGCTTAAATGATTCCAATGCTTTATCGAATGATGCCTCAAAAGTTTTGTCTTCATTTCTTACAAACTGGTAGGGCCCTGGAACTCTCGCTTTCAATTCAACAACTTTATCTTTTACCTGTCCTGCATTTTCTAATTTGAGGTAAACATCTACCCCAATCAAAGTATTATTATATCGGTTTACTTTTTCCAGCTTTTCTGTAATATACATTTCCAACTTGTCATCCGCTGAAAATCCTACTGAATGTATTCTGATTTCCATAATTCTATTTCTTTTAAATTCTTAAAAAATACATTTAATCCAAAGTATAAATCACCGCCTCGTTCGCACTATCATCCTGCTTACTGTATTGATTCCGGATATTAAGGTGAGTATATACATACTGCTACTCTCAGGTAAGGGTATAGAAAATTCGTAATCAATTACCTTATGGCGGCTGACCAACTGGCCTTCCATAGTATACAATAGAACCGTTGCCTCTCGTTCACCGGTGTGTGGCCTCCGTACGTGAACAAAATCACCGGTTACGGGATTGGGGAATATTTGAAGATCATCCTTTAAGCCGACGTCTAGCACAGAAGAAGTCTGATCCTGGATGTTTAAATTGTCAATCGCCCAACCCCAGCCGTAAGCAAAGGGGTCTGAAAACAACCTGAATCGAAGGAAAATGGTATCCCCCGCAGCGAAATGGCCTTTAGAAGTTATATTGATACTTCTATTCCTAAATAATGACGGATTTCCTGTAGCTGTCGAATTTCCGGCTACAAAACTACTATTATAGGTGTTTACCCAAATAGGGTGGACTCTGCTGTCGTACCCGTCTATGATATTAAACCAATTATTGGTGCCTACTTTTCTGGCTTCAACGATCACATAGTCCCAGAATTCAAGGGTTCCAAAAGCAAATCCTGGTTCTCCGGGTTCCACCAATACGATTTCATCAAATTCTACCACTGGATTTCTATCATCTACAATGATGGGTACTTTCAGATTAAAAATGAGGTTAAAGGTATTACCATCTCCGGCACTTAGGTAAGGATGCCGCGAGTGAATAGCAGGATTCTGAAATTGGGAAGGTTGGGTGATGGTAAAACCATTGCCTTCAAAATCATCACTCTCCGTGTTAAAGTCATTAAAATAATGGACTACAGGTAATGGTACAGATGTAACATTGACCTTAAAATACGCTCTATCTTCAGGGATAATTGTGGTATTCGCAGCAATAGCCCTATCCGTCGCTACGATTCTATATTCTATAGAATCACCTTCTATTATGACCCCATCCGGTATGGGAAGAGAAGCGATATAGGAATTATCACCAAACTGGTCAGTAGAATCGATTTCCATCATCACCGGTGACATTTCTACTCCATTTAATCTCCATTCAACTATGACGCTTTCAATACCTGTGAACTCATCGGTCACTGTTGCTTCGAGGTCTATGGTTCTGTCTTTTTCATTAATTAAGTTAATGTTGTCATGCATGATAACAGGCGGTGTGGTATCAAATCCATAATTGATACTAAATACAACTTGAACGTCATTAAATACATCATAACCGGGTTGTGTAACAAACCGGTTATCGATATCAGAAGCTTCAAAGTAATAAAATACAGGGACTTCCTCCCCTGGACCTGGAATGACAGCTTCAAAACGAGTACCACTTATATGTGTTAAAGGTACCTTAAACTCATTGGCTGCTGTATCCATGGTGGGTACAATATAAGTCATAAATAATGTGCTGGTATCCAATCCAGCATCAGATTCGACGTCGACAACCACCGTAACATCTGAATCAGGTGCTCGCTCTACACTTCCGTCAGGAGGATTGTGATACAAAAATGTATGTTTCCAGCCCAAATCATAAAGAATCTCAGCAGATATTCCCGGATCTCTAATAGCTTGTCCACGCGAGGCTGAGGGGGTCATCAATCCATTTTCAGTTCCATTGTATGTTGTCAAGTCTAAATGGCTTACACTGGATCCGGGTTCATACGGAGTAGGTGTGTATAATTTATATCGGGTATTTTGACTAACAGATTCCCAAAAAAGATCATTCCTACTCAATCTCGATGCCATATTGGCCGTACCATCATCAAAAGTGGTAAGTTTGCGCCCTGCATCATTGATGAGAAAATCAACAAATGCACTGAATCTGTCATTTGAAAAAAGTCCAATGAAGCCAACACCATTTTGAACCGCTACCGCTGCTGTAAAGCCCAGACCATGAAGAACCTCATGCAACAGAATCGATATAAAATCATACCTCGCTCCAATTCCTACAGCATCTTCTACTTTATAAAACCAATCGATATTGGAATTAACTTCAATTCTTACATCCGCTTCATTTGATTCATTAAGCTCCTGGCCAATAAATTTTTCCGCCAGAGCTACTGGATATATTCCATTAATTTTTGGTGCATTTGTGGGATTTACAAAAAAGCCTCCGGTAGATGCCCCGGCTAAAGCATTTCCATCTATTGGCTTATATTCAAGGGTTATATTAACGGGCACGGTAGATTTAAATAAATCCCCGGCAATGGCTAAAACTCCATTTTCAAAGGCATTTCTGGCAGCTTCCGGGACAGCGGCATTATACGTTACTTTAAACTGCTCCATGCTTCTGACCTGAATGTTCCCCCGGTTTTTATAAGGTATATAAGTATTATCTATTTCATTCGTGGATGGCCTGAAGTGTATTTCACTATCCACTGCAACCTGTCTGATGGGATAATCATCTACAACCTGACTGGTAACTTGTTGCAGGAATACAATGCTGAATAAAAAGAAAAATCCTACTGTAACATACCTTCTCATATAAAAAAATTAAAGTTGAATTCTATTTAAAATATGTTAAATCTTGAAGTATGCAATAGTAATCATTCTTTTAAATTTCTTCAAGCATTGAAAAAAGTTTAATTACATCTTTCTCCTTTTTGAGATTCAATCCTTGCTGTTTTTCTAGCTTTTCTATTTGATTTTTAAGTTTTCTGAATTTATTGGTTAAATCTTTGGTTTTCAATTTTATTTTTTCAAAACCTGTATTATCCAGAATATAATAGCCCTCAGAAGTTTTAATGACATCTGTATCTGAGCCTTTTCCGTAATTTATTCCACCTTCGGAAAAAACTTTTGAATCATAACCTTTGGCAAAAATGATTTCTTCAGACTCGTATAAAACCTGATAATATCTCCATGGATCTTCAGGATTTATCTTATTTTTAAAGGCCATATTATTATATTCACTGAATGCCGTTTCAGTTGGAATAATGTTTACCTCTGTATACAATCTTTCATTTAGAATGATTTCTTTGCCCTGATACCTTGAGATGAATAATCCCAAAATTCTGTTATAGTTAACTTCTACCTCTTCTTTTGTATTTCCTCTGGCGTCGACTAAAGCTCCATTCTGAAAATCAGAAAATAAAGTCACACCCTTCGATTTAGGGTTATACTTCATTTCCATGATCAACTGGCCGGAAGAAGAGGACACAAAATCCTGTGCTATCAATGTAAAGGATGAGGTCAAAATCATAATCAAAGAGCTGATTCTCAACATAATATGTAAATTTTTTGGTAACGTAAAAAGTAGAAAATACACTATAATATACATGAAAACCATATTAATGGTTCTATGAAATTAATTTTAGTGTTAAAAAAATGAATAACTCCGCAATAAGTGTATCAGGTACTTATAACGATGTTATAGCAATACATATTCTCTTACAATTTGACCACTTTATACGTAGCTGTATTATTTCCCTTTTCAATTTGGAGAAAATACATGCCAGGTTGTAAATGTTGTGTATCCATTTCAATCAATCCACTATTTTGATTGTTTAAACTTATAATTGTTTTACCTGTCAAATTAAACAAGGTGAGATTAAGTGATTGAATATCATCATTGCTTTGTCTTATAAATAAAGACGAACCCTGGCTTATAGGATTGGGAAAAACCCCAAACCCATCACTATCATTCTCTTCATCCCGCGTAGATGTGGTTCCAAAAGGTTCCTCCATACTCTTCCTGTTACAAAGTTGATCAAAAGTCAAAACAAAATAAATTCCAGGTATATCATTATGGATATATACTCTGTTTACTTCACCTTCTAATAGCATACCATCTCTAAACCATTGATATGACGTGGCTGACCTGAAACTGGCTAGCTGGGTTGGGTTGACAATCACTCGATTTTCCTGGAGAGAATTTTCTAATATATCCAGGGTCACAGTATACGTGGATTCGATATCTCCATCACCAATTATTAAGGTTACCTCAACTTCGCCTGTTTGGTCAAACTCAAAAAATGAAGTGCTTTCATTACCGAATTCAACCCCTTCTATCATCCATCTTCTTTCTGAATAAGAACCCTGACTTTTATCAATAAAATAGGTGAGACCTTCAACACAAGGGTAAAGTATTTCAAAATCTGAAAAAATCAGGTTTTCACACAATCCCTGGAACCAATTTTCAGCATTTATAACAGTACTATTCTCTCCTACTGATACAGCTCCAAATCCGGTTAAATCAACATTTTCAATGTACAAATCATCAAAACAAAATCTTTGATGAGGAACAATTTCAATGGTGCCTTTACCATCTGAAATAATAGACGTTAATATTGAACCTGTTGAGGATAAATGTAGAGTATTATTTATTTTTACAATTACTCCATCAGCTATTAGTAGTGCCCCATCTTCTATCTCGAAATCTTGAATAGCTACACTTTCATATATAGTGACAGAGCCTTCCTTTATTTGTAAGATTTCCATCTCATTATTTACCCCAAATAAGTCCAGATGAGTGCCCAAAACAAGTATGTCGGATTGGAATACATGATTATCAATGGATAAAGCAGCTATCCCACCCGAATCAAATATCCACTGTGACCCAGAATCATCAATGGTAGCACCATCTTTTACTTCGAAGTACATCAACCCATTAACTGTAACGTCTTGAGCAACTAAAGTTGAACCACTACCTGCTACAATAATGCTGTTTAGATCATACGTTTGTCCTTCGGGTAAGATGACCATACCTGCTTTAATTTCCAGATCAATAGAATTCTGTGTTCCCGGATTGATACGCCATGTTGAAATGCTTGTGTTTTCCACAACAATGTTAAATTGATCAGCCTGACTGGAATGGATATTCAATGTTTTTTCCTGCATGTTTTCATTAAATCGAAGCCTGATATTACCCTCTACTATAGTGAGATTTTCATGAGAGAGCAATGTGGTAGCATCAGTGGTAAGACTATGGCCATTAAAATCGATGGTTACATTTTTATTAGAAAGCCAAATAACACTTCCTACCTCTTCATTTCTGTCAAAGATTACCATTTGATTTCCTCCGGAAGGAAAAGAATTTTCATCAAAAATGGCACGATGATCAACGCCTGGAACTAAATTCGCCGGACTCCCTCCGGAAGTGAGAGACCAATTCTGGCCATCACTCCAAATTCCCGAATTGCCGATCCAATATACATTTGACAACCCTGAATTTTCAGAAGTATACGATACAATCAAACTAAATCTTTGTCTTCCGGTCTCAAGCTGATTTTTGTGACTGATTCGTATGGTATAAGGTCTTTGCTCGGGATTATCAAAAACTATTTTCTCAACATTATCACGAAAATTATCACCCCTTCTGGCTGCTATTCCAGGACTGGACGGATTGAGTATATAGGGCATGATTTCCATTCCTGAATCATCCACAATTCTCATATCCAGATCATTGACAAGCATCAGATTTGTTGGATTTAAACTAACCTGGGGTGTTGTACCTGGAAGATCTGTCCAGACCAGAGTAGCCGTAATTTTTTTTCCAGCTATAGGGGTGATAAAATACTCCTTTACCCCGCCATTTACAATCTCATCTTCTAATAAAATATTGTTTATGCCGTCATTATTGACAAGAAATTCAACAGCTCCTCCCGTATTCATCATGCCCCATCCATACTGGTAATCTGGTTCAGATCCTGTCCCTGTAGCGAAGGCAGTGTGAATGACCAATCCTTTCAGGGATGAACTCAACATATACTTCCCGGTAAAACTGTGATAAGCTTGTTGAATTAGTAATAAACTTCCGGATACACTGGGTGCAGCCATAGATGTTCCACTCGAATTGCCATATGCATTATCACTTCCGGATGTAGAAGAGAAAAGGTTGACACCGGGAGCCATAATATCTGGTTTTATTCTTCCATCATCAGTAGGGCCCCAGCTGCTGAATGCACTCATGACTATATCAGAGGGTTTGGGATTATCAACAGATACCTTTTGGACGGCACCTACTGTAATAATATTTTTAGCTGTGCCGTAAGTGGAAATAATATCAAAAGGCCCATCCGGAGGAAAACTTCCATTACCGGTATCATTTCGATCATTGCCTGCTGACTTTACGATGGTATAATAAGGGTGATTATACGCCAAATTATCCCATTGTCGAGCTTGACTATCGTAAAAACCAAATTTCCAGTCTGCCTCACTACTGATATTGGCATCACCTCTCCATACCCAGGACCCGTTTACCAATTGCCATCCTGCTGGGGTTCCATAGGAATGATTGGACACCAGTAAGTCGTTATGTAACGCTTCAAAAGTCATTTCCTGAGTATCATCGATAAAATCGTAATTGGTTGAAGAGGCTTCATAAGCCATTCCTCTTGCATTCGGATTAATACCAGCAGCCATTATAGTACCTTGTACATGTGTGGCATGATTGCTAATCTCTCCAGGATTATTATTGATCAATCTGCGTTCATATTCAACATGAGAATCCAGGGCAACTCCACCATCCCAGACGCCAATTTTCATCCCTTTACCCGTTAAATTCAACCCCAATCTACCCCCGGCTCTTAATGCATCAACGTCCATTGATTTAGCTGCCTCTTCATTGTGCGTAGTGGTATAGATAGGCTGATTATTAATTACATCTGTTAAATAATAGGTACGAAATTCATCTTTTTCAACCTGTTCAAAAGTTGGATTTTTTTCCAAAAATTGGGATATTCTAACATTTCTCTCCATTTTTTCCACTTCTAATTCTTCAAGCAAAAGACGGAGTCCTTCTGTGTTCTTATGTGGAAATTGTGCTGGCAAAAGTTGTGATAAACCCATCAATAAAAGACAACAAAATAATTTTTTCATGAAAAAAAATTTGAATTGGCCTGGTATTATCAATAAAAAGGACGGTTAAAATGATGACTTATCTGTTGTAGAGATCCGCCCTTATTATGTATTAATGAAGATTTATATAATCTGGTTCAAAATTAAATATATAACGTGAAATTTAAAAAAAGTCGTTTAAATAAAAAACTACAGGCGATCATCAAGTATGATGATCGCCTGTAAATTATTTACGATGACGGTAAAAAAAGTTTACTGTCTGGTAAGTACTACATTCCCCCTGTCTCCCCAGGTATTGCTCCACGTTAATGTAATGGTTCCCGTGCTTGGATCCCGGGTACCTTCAATAGTAAATGGATCTCCATAACGATCAGTATCACCCATATCGGATAAAGAAGTTCCACAGTTTTCTCTGAACCTTCCTACTGGAGCAATGTCTCCATAACCTCCGGGATAAAGATTGAAACTCATATCATTGAATTGATAAACACTGGGTAATGAAGTTTCAGTAATGGTCACAGTGCCAGCAAGATCGGCATACTGCCCGCCAGACCCTCCAGAACCATTACCCACATCACCGCTTGCCAGGGTGTTGTATGTGCCAACCCAATCTGCCGGATTAGGAGGGCAGGTTACCTGGATTATGTGGGTGCCTTCATTGTACAACTCATGTACAGGCACATCCTGACTTGAAATTCTTACAACTATGGTCCACACCTCACCTGCATCTATATTGTCTACCAATATATTAATGGGTAAATCAACCACGCTGGTATTCGCTGGTATAGTATGGGTAAATGAACCTACCGTGTAGTGCAAATTTTCAATAGCTGTACTGGACGGTAAGATTTCAAAAGTAAAATTGATAGGAGTACTTCTTTGCCTCGCACCCAGATTTACCTTAAACCCGCTGGACTTGGGCACCCCGTCATTCAGACGGAGATAAGAATAAGTTCTCTGTTTTGTAACCGTAGTAGCCGCATCCAACTCAATAAAATTTTCATCAAAGAGAATGGCAGTGCCTGGCTCTTCACAAGCTGTGAAGGCTACGGTAATACCTATTATTATTATATAAAATATATTTTTCATCATTTTATTACTTTTTTAATTATATCCTGGATTTTGAACCAAATCATCATCAAGGTTTAATTCCCTCTCTGGTATGAAGCTCAAAATTCTAAAATCGCTATAAGAAAGTGTTGGTTGCTGAGAGGCCGCAGTTTTGGGTATATCCAGACCATTTCTTTTCAAGTCAAACCAACGATGACCTTCAAAGGCAAATTCCACTCTTCTATCTTTCATTATACTTTCAAACATACCAGCGGTACTGGTTATAGGTGGAAGATCCCTGGCAGCTCTGAATTGGTTATAGGCAGTCATTCCTGCCGGACCATTGCCACTTCTCAGGTAACCTTCTGCTGCTATCAAATAGACTTCACTAATTCGTATGACAGGAATATTCTCTCTGAAATCCCCTAATTCTCCCCTCCATTTAGTATTCATCTGTGTTCCAGGAGGGATATTGGCTGCATCCACATACAATTGTCTTCTGATGTCGGTTGGCTCTGAATCTATTGCATCTATAAGTTCTGGACTGGCCACAAGGATAAACTGTGCAGAAGGTGATATATTCATCGTCAAACTGTGAAGACTATTGTTTACGCCATCAACAGTTGTCCAATCCGGAGCTCTTACTTCTGATTCAAATAGTGATTCAGGATGAATAACTTCACCCCAGGAATCCAAATAGGCATCACCAGTTAACAAAGATACTCTTCCTCTGTTGATAACATTTTGTGCTGCTTGCGCTGCTGCCGCAAAATCTCCTCTGTACAGTAAAACTCTGGACAATAAAGCTTCCGCAGCATCCACATTTGCTCTGAAAGGAAAGTTTCCAGGGTTATTAGCGGCCAAAAGTGTAACCGATTGCTGCAGATCAGCTACCATTTGTGCATAAACTTCCGTATTAGGAACTCGGGTCTGAGGTTGGAAAGCATCGGAAACACCTTCAGTTGGAGTAATTTTTAAAGGAACACTTAAATTAAATCCATTCACTTCCTGACCCGGTTCATAACTATATACTTTCGCTAATTCGTGGTAATTAAGAGCTCTTATAAACAATGCCTGACCTATCAACCGGTCTTTTTGTGCCTGAGGTCCTTCCACCTCATCTACTCTGTTAATGATAACATTGGCGTCGTTAATACCTCCCCAAGACCATCTTCCCATATGGGATCTTACCTGATTAACATATTCTGCTTCATATCTGCCGGTCCTATTGGCAAAATCAATGTTATCTGCCATGACTTCCGGGTGAATCATAGCTTGCTGTCCATACCAGGCAAAACTATGTACACGATTGTAGGCAGATCTCATTAAAGCTTCAAATCCCGAAATACCTTCTAGAGCTACCTCTGGTGGAAGTGTATTTGGGTCAAGTATAACCAGTTTGTCTCCACACGAAGTGACAACCAACAAACCTGTTATAACAATTATTTTTGATATAAATTTTTTCATTTCTTCGTTTTTAAATTTCAGTTAAAAATCTACCCTAATTCCTGCGGAATATTGTCTACCTAAAGGAAATACACCAAAGGATGAAAGTCCCGTATTGTTATTGGCACTGATCACCTCCGGATCGATTCCGTCAAACTTAGTCCAGGTTAATATATTTAATCCCTGAACAAATAGATTGATATTACTTACACCATTATCACGCAAAAATGCATTTCTCAGATTGTATGATACCCTGACTTCTTTGAGACGGAGATAAGATGCATCTGACATATAACGGGTAGAACCTATAAATCCAAAAGTCTGCCCAACTCCATCAATAACGCCACCTTGTACAGGTTTATGCGTATTGGTTAGATCTCCAGGTTGTCTCCAGTAGTCAATTTCCCTGGCTAACTGATTATTTGGAGAAGATCCAGACGCTGCTAAGTTATATAGATCACCGTTAAATCCCTGATGTCCACCCTGCCACTGCAAAAATCCTGAAATGGATAAATTTCCATATGAAAAGGTATTGGTTAAACCTCCAAAATAGGTAGGTATCGGACTTCCTACTATATTACCATCTGATACAGTTGGGCTATACACTGGAACTCCTTCTGCATTATAGGCCATAGCTCTACCATTCGCTGGGTTTACCCCTGCAAACTCCAATAAATAAAAGAAGTTAACAGGCTGCCCAACTACCAGGGAAGGAAAATCTCCCGCAAAAATAGTATCCATATCATTGTTCAAAGATTTTATCTGGTTTCTCTGAACACTCATATTGATTGAAGTCTCCCATTTGAATTTACCTCTTATTATATTTACTGAGCTAAATTCAAAATCTATTCCGCGATTTTCAACTTCTCCTACATTTTCTATTATATTTAGATTGGCAATTCCTGCAGATGCTGGCAATTGTGTGGCCAATAACAAATCTTTATTATTTTTTTGCCAGAAATCAATTGCTCCATTAAATCTGCTATCTCTAAAAGAGAAATCCAAACCAATATTAGCTTGAACTGCCGTTTCCCATCCCAATAAATCATTGGCCAATCGGGAAGGTCTTAATGCTGCTCCTCCAAGGTATTGACCTCCTGCTCCATAGGTAGCCGCTGCAACAAAATCCCCAATATCAGAGTTTCCTGAAGTTCCGTAGGATGCTCGAATTTTTATATCATCAATGAATCTGGATTCAGGAAATAAGTCTTCACTGATCCGGTATCCACCACTGACAGAGTAAAACAAACCAAAACGGTTTGCAGATCCAAATCTGGAACTACCTTCACGTCGGAGAGTTCCACCTACATAGTACTTATTGTCGTAACTATATTTTAGTGAACCAAATAATCCTTCCCTCCTACTGGTGGTCGATGTTCCCGCTACGGCAAAAGGTACCGCTGCCTGATTTAAATTGCGAAAATAAGGATCAGCAAATCCTCTACCAGTAGCACTAAATAATTCAAAATCATTTTGATAATATTCATGACCGACTAATGCAGAAAGTTGACCATTAAAAATTTCCTTTTTAAATTCGAGTAAGTTGGTGGTATTAAAAGTAATAGCAACTCTGTTTGTCAGTGCTACCTGTCCATTTGTAGCAGCAAATGCTGGTATGGTTACCGGTCTGTCATTTCTGTCTTTATTATTTACATAGTCTAATCCAACACTTGTGGTAAAAGAAAGATCATCGGTAATTTTATAGTTTAATCCCATACTGGCGATGGATTGCAGTGCAAATCCTTTTCTAACCTCTTCATTCACCCCCTCGAGTATATTGTAGCTGAAAAGATGTGTTTCACCATTGACCGGATAAGGATTGTAATCTCCGGTTTCTGCATCGATCGCAGGTGAAACCGGCATAGAAGTAAAAGTTGCCATAAAAGGACCATTTACAAAATTACCATTGGCAATAGCTCCGAATTGATCTGTTCTCGCCAAAGACATTCTCAATGTCATAGATAATTTACTGCTAAGATCAGCGTCCAAATTAAATCTACCAGTAAACCTTTCAAAATCATTTTGGATTATTTGTCCTTCCTGGAAATCGTACGAAAATCCCGCGAAATAGGATATATTGTCACTTCCCCCAGTTGCAGATAAATTGTATTGTCGTAATTTACCCGTTCTGAACATGACATCTACCCAATCATAATTGGTGAGATTAGGATCATTAGGATCACCATATCTTCTGATGGCCTCATCGGCTCCTAGCCCTGCATTGACATATGCCGCTTGCCTGATATCAGCATACTGATTGGCATTCATTACTTCATACAGGTTTAAGGGCTCTACTCGACCTTCCTGAACAGACATTGAAATTTGAGGTTTTCTTCCTTTCTTTCCTGATTTAGTAGTTACCAAAACAATTCCGTTAGCTCCCTGAGCTCCATAGATGGCTGTTGCAGCTGCATCCTTTAAAATCTCTATGGACTCGATGTCATTGGGGTTAATCGCATTCAAAGGATTAGACGAACCCTGAGCGGTTTGTCCAAGTGTACCTAATTGAACACCATCGATTACAATGAGTGGCCCAGTAGTAGCATTAATCGATCCTATACCACGGATATTAATGTTTACCGCTCCTCCTGGAGCTCCACTCGATTGGAAAATCTGAACTCCTGAAGCTCTTCCCTGTAAAGCCCTGTCAAAAGATTGAACAGGTAAAAGTTCAAAATCTTCAGCCTTAACACTACTGACAGAACTAATCATATCCTGTCTTCTTTCTGATACATAGCCTGATTTTACGATTTCTGTTAATAAAACCCCAATAGTCAGGACTATATCTACTTCATTTGATGCTCCCAATGTCACTTCTTGTGTGCTATACCCTGTATAACTCACTACAAGTACATTAGCATCTGAAGGTACATTGATTGTATAATTTCCATCTATATCAGCTATGGTTCCGATGGCCGTTCCCTTAACCAATATATTTGCACCGATGAGAGGAATCCCTTCTTCATCCGTGACGTTTCCTGTAATGGTTCGCTGAGCTATGGAATAGCTGCAAAAAACCACAGAAAACACTAAAAACATTAAAACTCTCTTCATGTGATTTAAGGTTAATTATTAAATAGTATATCCAAAAAAAAGTTAACACAATATTAACTCTTTGAAGATAAAAAACGCTGCTTTGTTCCTAATAAAATGTATTTGGTCAATCATTTCTTTACATTCGTCTGACTTTTCTCTCATTTGTTAATTTTATCTTACTGGCTGATTCATGATGGTCTGCTTTAATTTAGTTAATAATAAGCCATCATATTATATGAATCAAAAATTAGGGGAGTTGATTCCGGTCAGATAAATCTATCCTAAAAACAAGAAGCATGAATTATGCATCATTTAATTTCCTCTCATTTTTCTCTACAATCTTCCATTGCTTATATCCAACTACGGCCAAAATAGTATACATGGACATGATACCCATTAACAAGTAAGAATGGGAATGTGCATAGATGTACAAATAAAGAATATTAACTACAATAAAATATAGCCAATTGTCAATTTTCCTATAAACCAGAAGAAAAGTAGCAATGATTGAGAATGATGTAGTTAATGCATCCAAATAGGGTAAGGTAAGTTCCATAATCAATGAAGCTAACCTTGCTAATACTATAGCGAGTACGACTCCAGTGAAAATGAGAATTGCATGCAATGACAAGCTAAGCCGGGTGACCGGAAGACCTGAGCCTGTGCTTCCACCTTTGATCCAATTGTATATACCCAAGAAACTCATCAATACATAAAATAATTGCAGAAAAGAATCAAATGCAAGATTTAAATTCACATAAGAATGGTAGGCCCAAATCCCACTTCCAATACACCCAAAAAGAAAGCATAATGGATTATTCCTGACAGCAAGAAGTATATACACTATGCTGAATACGGCAATGACGATATCAATGAAAGCCATTGTATTTATTTATGGTCAAAGTTCTAATTTATGGACAATATAAAAGTTAAATGGCTAGTGTCGTGTCACATATATTCTGACGGTTAAGTCGCAGGTATTTTTCTGGCTGTTGAGTAAAAAAATCCGCGCATCCGTCAGAGGCGGACATAAGGATTTTTTTCCAAAAACAGGCTGGAAAAGAGAAAGCCTTGGATCAGCAAGAATATGTGTGACACGACACTAGCTGCCATCTCCAGGAGGCTCATTACTCCTGTCGCCTGTAAGAGATTTCTTTATCCTAATGGTTTGGGGTCCTTCTAAAATTTTAAATTCCGTTCTTCTGTTATATCTGTGCTCATCTTCAGAACATCGGATTCCGTCTTTACATCTGTTAAGAATCATAGATTCTCCATATCCTACAGCATTGATACGGTTTTCTTCTATGCCCGCATCGAGAAGCCAAATCCGGGCTGATTCAGCTCTACGCTGAGATAGTTGTTGGTTATAATTAGATAATCCCCTGCTATCGGTATGGGAAGATAATTCTATAATCATATCCGGATATTCCTTCATCAGTGAAGCCAAATATTCCAAACTGGGTTCTGCTTCGGGAATGATCTTGTCGTCATCAAATTCGTAATATATATTACTCAGTCGTATGGGTTGATTTATATAAGCTAATTCAGTTTCCTCCTCTTCTACCGGTTTTTGATTGAGAACTACTGTTTTTTTAACCGTATAATCATCGAGTATACCCACTGTATTGAATGCAAATGTATCGGGATAATATCCTTCTTTCGATGTGTAAACAATATAATTATGATCAGGATCCAGTAAAAAATTAAATTTATTGCCAGTAGAATTTGACTTTGCATTGGGGTTGCCGCCATCGACACTTAAATCCACTAATTCCATAGATGCACCTGAAAGTGGCCCGTTGGTATCTTCAACTAATGCCAGCAAATCTACAACAAGATCTCTGATTGTGATTATATATATATCATCACAGCATGTAGGACCTTTTAGGTTTCTTTTTTCACGATCCGGGCGGTTAGAAACTAAAAAACCCTGCACACCGCTTTCATTCATTTTAAAATATAAATCGTCGTAACTGCTGTTATAATTATGGCCCATATTGGTAGGTAAGCTCCAGGTACTTCCATCCCAGGAACTGTAAAAGATGTCAAATCCTCCTATACCAGGAAAACCAGTAGATGAAAAATACAAAATACCTTCTTTGTAAAAAGGTGTGACTTCATCTCTTCGAGTATTGATTACAGGTCCAAGATTTACAGGAGCAGAGTATTCATCGCCACGAATGGTGCTGTAATAAATGTCGTCACCTCCATATCCTCCTTCCATATCGGATACAAAAAACAACACCTGGTTACCAAATAACTCTCCGACAACAGGTTGCCTGGCATTCCAGTTACCATTGACGTTGGGGACGACCTCAGCAGCCCCCCAATCTCCATCGCTCATATAAGCTCTGAAAATTTTTGATTCTTCAATCTCATTGCCTTTGAGTTTCATCCGGGTGAAGTACATGATTCTTCCATCCGGAGAAAAAGCTACATTTGATGTATGAAAACCTTTCCTGTTTATATTCTGTCCCAATTCTTGTGGTTTCTGATATATACCTTTTGGATCCATACTTGATCTGAATATTTTCACATGGTAGTCATCTTCGCTGCCATCCAAAACTATTTCCCTTCTTGTATTGAGTGATGCAAAATATAAAGTGCCGTCATTATATAGTGCAGGCGAATATTCACCACTTGCAGAATTGATATCATTTCCACCATAAACAATAACGGCATCCACATTGTCAGCATATTCATCCATGATCGATATCCCTTCCAACTCCAATTTTGCCTCTTCTCTCAACTCTTCATCTTCCGTAAGGGATATAACCATGTTAAATTCATCCATGGCTTCCGTATATTTTCCCTGGGCTTTTAATACTTTTCCATAATCGTATCTCAGATCAACTAAAGTGTTTTCCCTGTCTCTTCTCAAAATTCGATTATACCAACTTTCTCCTCTCCTATAGTCTCTGACTATTGTGTAAAGATCAGCGATAGCGAGGGCAGTACTTGGATCCCTTTGTTCATTGTATGCCTTTTCATACCACTCTATTGCATTAAAATAGTTGTAATCCGCAACAGCCATATCGGCAGTTTCCAACATGGCTTCATACGTATTGGATGTAATTGGTTGGGAATACAATATACCTGATGTCCAAATTCCTGATAATATGAACAACATCCCCACCTTGATCTTTGACATACTTATACACATATTTGCATTTTTATTATAACCTCGGGCAAACGATAATGGGTTTTACCTTAGGCTTTTTATAAATTTTACCATAGTAGGCAATGGCTAGTTCAAAACCTCCCACTGTTCTACTCGCGGGAGAAAGGCTTGAAATATTCATATCATATGCAACGCCAACTCTAATATCTTTAATATCTATACCCATTAATAATTGCAACGCATCACCGACTCTGTAACCCAGCCCACCATTCAGTTTAATTTGTTTTTCAGGATTGATCAAATATCCCAATTGCGATTGCACGACCAGCTCTTGGGCTGAACTTATACGTTGGTATAAAAAGCCAGGACTAAAAGATGTTCTGTCTCCCAGTGCCATAGTGTAATTTCCAAAAGCCGTTAACCTTAAATCCAGCCGCTCTAAAGAATTGCCCAATCTCAATTGTGGTCGCAATATTCTGGCTCCGGCAATACCCAATTTAAAGTCTGAATCATTACCCTTGCCATTGTACATGAAACCCACTACATAATCACTGTAATTTTCATTGATCATTCCTTCCATTCCCCTGGCATTAAATGCTTCCACATCGGGATCTGATATCATATTGCCCCCCCGGGTATCCTGTGTAGATAGCTGCCGGATAGATACACCTACTGTATTGTATTGTACACCTAAAGTAAGTATCCTGGTCTGCTCTTTATTGAATGAAAAATGATACGCTCCGTTCAACCTGAAAAAAGTACTATTATACCTAAGACCTCCTGCCTGATCCAGGGCATCGATTCCAATTCCAATACCTATCCAGTCTTGCTTTCTGATACCTCTTATTATGGGTGCATCTATATTAAAGTCCAATGTTTGAAATCCATTTCCCCCAACTGTTCTGTATTGATCTCTGAAAATACCCCCAATCCTGAATGAACCATGATATGCTCCGGCTAGAGCCGGATTAACGGTAAGTGGCGCAAACTGGTACTGTGTGAAATGGAGATCCTGAGATAAAACAGTACCAAAAAACGGAAGCATGATCAAAGTAAAAATGGTATTTTTTAATCCCATATTGTCCAAATTTTATTTTCTTTTCCCGTCTCTACTAAAAACCCAAAGCTAATGTAAAAGTATAACCTTTCCATAGGAATACAACATAAATTTTATTTATCGTACTACATAAAAAATGTAATAAAAACAAATATATTATGAAACCATTGCTGTTGCATTGGTATAATCTAAATCATAAATGAGATAGAATACCTAATGTAGACTTAAAAATTGATCACCAACATTCAAATATCAATCTTATCTTTATTCTATTGAAAATTTTACTATCGGATCTATCCTTTATACTCCAGTGTTATGTTAAGTGTGCTGTGTCGGTTAAGTCGCAGTTATTTTTCTGAATGTTGAAGAAAAAAATCCGTGCATAATACAGACAATGTAAGGATTTTTTTTCGAAAACAGTCTGGAAAAGATCTAGACTTGAACCAGCTAAAGTATGCTTAACTTAACACTAGACATCATTTAACAGAATAAACGTATATTAACTGTATTTTGCTTCTATAATGGTTTCTATTCGCCCGATTATGCAAAAAAACTTGTATTTTGTAATTTATATAGCATTCCTTCCTGGTCTTTCAGGGCAAGAAGCAAGGTTAAAATTTTTTGAACCCTCAGACACCTTACATACATCAAGGTTATACTGGGCTGCAGGAACTGCCACTTTAGGTTATGCCTCTGCTTCCATAGGATTGTACCATGCATGGTATAAACAATTTCCCAGAAGTGGTTTTCACTTATTCAATGACCTGGAAGAATGGAATGGTATGGACAAAGCCGGACATATTTTTTCAACCTACTTTCAAAGTGAATACGGATATGGAATTGGCAGATGGGCGGGGATGAAAAAGAGTTCTTCGATTTGGGCTGGTATTATTGCCGGCACCCTTTTTCAAACAACCATTGAGATTATGGACGGATTTTCATCAGACTGGGGTTTTTCCATAGCAGATATGGGAGCTAATTTTACGGGTGCAGGAGTTTTTGCCCTTCAACAACACTACTGGAATGAACAGAAATTCAGGTTTAAATTTTCCCTGGCACCCAGAAATTATTCAACTGAACCCATTTTTTCATCAGATGGCACATCGATCTCTTCACTGCAAAACAGATCGGTATCATTATTCGGTAATCATTGGGCTGAAAGAATACTCAAAGATTATAATGGTCATACTTATTGGTTGTCTTTTAATATTCATTCATTTTTTCAAAATGAAAAGATACCATCCTGGATAAATGTTGCCTTCGGATATAGTGCTGAAAATATGTTTGGGGGATTTACCAATTCGTGGCAAGAAAATGGAAGTGTTTTTGTTTTAAATGAAATAGAGTTTCCCAGATACAGGCAGTACTTTCTTAGCCTCGATATCGATTTATCAAAAATTCAGGTTAAAAATCATTTTCTTAAAACACTACTGACAGCTCTGAATATCCAAAAAATTCCAGCCCCTGCAATCGAAATCACCTCTCATGGAAATGTCATTTTTCACTTTTTGAAGTTTTAAAGAAATGGTAAGGTTGAGGTTGAGGTTGAGGTTTTTGCCTTGGGCAGGTCGAAAAAACGGTGAACAGTGAGCTGTGAACGGTGAGCGGTCGGAAGGTCGGAAAGTTTGAAAGTCGGAAGGTAGAAAAAACGGTGAACGGTGAGCAGTGAGCGGTGAACGGTCTGAAGGTCGAAAGTCGGAAGGTCGGAAAGTCGGAAGGTCTCAAAGTCCACTTCCTACTGCTAATAGCCTACCCCCAGCTACGAGCTATATAGGTCTTAAGTCAGAAAGTCGGAAATTAACCAAAACTAAAACCAAAACCAAAACCATTTGATACCAGATACGAACTACGAGCTTAATAGGTCGAAGGGTCTTAAGGTCGGAATGTCGAATGTCGGAAAGTCAGAAGGTCTCAAAGTCGAAGGTCTCAAAGTCGGGAGGTCTGAAGGTTAAACGGTGAAGGTGAACTGTGAGCAGTGAACGGTCAAGAGTGAAATGTAAAAAGTTTAAAGTAAAAAGTTTAAAGTGATTGCTAATTGTCAATTGCCTATTTTATGCAGCTATCAGCGAACTACCTGCTACGAGCTAACTTCTAAAATGAGGATGAGAGTTGAGGATGAGGTTAAGGTTTTCGCCTTCGGCAGGTTGAAAGTCTTAAGGTCTGAAGGTCCCACTGCCCACTGTCAAACTGCTACTGCTTACTGTCAACTGCCCACTGCATACTGTTACCAGCTACGAGCTACCAGCTAATCCCTACGAAATACTGTAAACTGCCAACTGTTAAAATGAGGTTTTGGTTTTCGTTTTGGTTTTGGTTTTGCTTTTGAGATCATTGAGTTTAACCCATATTATCGCATTTTCATTTCTCGCTAAGACAATTATTTATTATTATTGATTTTCCGAACTAAAAGTGGCTTTATATGGCAAAAATAACTCCCATCAAAATCTCATTATATTTAAATTACTTTGTATTTGCCATCTTACTCAACAGCGTAGGAATTGTCATACTAAAATCGCAAAAGATTTATGGAGTAGACGAGGTACAGGCCAGTATGCTTGAATTATTTAAAGATTTACCTATTGCCATCGTTTCCTTTTTGATGGCTTCATTTCTCCCGAGAATTGGATATAAAAACTCCATGCTTGCAGGGCTGGGAATTGTTGCTTTTGCTTGTGTTGGAATGTATTTTGGCAATTCTTTTTGGGCTGCAAAATTGTTATTTGCTTCTGTTGGGGTAGCTTTTGCCCTAATAAAGGTCTCTGTCTATTCGATCATAGGGTTAATCACTGAAAACGAAAGGCAGCACAATAGTCTTATGAGCAATATTGAAGGAGTATTCATGTTTGGTATTGCCCTTGCATATTTTTTATTTCCCGCTTTTAATAATCCCCAGGTTGAAAATAGTTGGTTGAATGTGTATTGGCTATTGGCTTTTATGTCCATACTATCGTTTATATTTCTGTATGTTTCAAAATTTGATGAAGGACATGAAATCCCGGGATCGAATCTCAAAGAAGATTTCAGTCAGATGTTTTTATTGCTCAGCAGGTTACTTGTCATAGTTTTTGTATTCAGTGCATTTTTATTTGTTATGATTGAGCAAGGGATCATGACCTGGCTCCCAACATTCAATGATAGAGTTCTTCAGCTACCTGAAAACATAAGCATTATGATGGCGAGCATATTAGCAATTTCTCTGGGTATTGGAAGATTATTGGCGGGTATATTGACAAAGCGAGTGTCATGGGTCATTGTTCTCGCTGTCTGTATTCTGGCAGCTATGGCATTGGTCACTTTCGTACTTCCGCTAACTGTCCATATTTCACCTGGCGAAATCAATTCACTGACAGATATTCCATTCATAGGTTTTGCTTTTCCCGTAGTCGGGTTATTTATAGCTCCGATTTATCCGCTTTTAAATTCTGTAGGGCTGAGTGCTTTACCCAAGAGATTGCATAGTCCCATGGCCGGCTTGATTATTATTTTTTCAGCATTAGGTGGTACACTAGGCTCAAGGATTATTGGATACCTGTTTAAACACGTGGGAGCAGAAACAGCTTTTTATTATACCTTAATCCCAATGGCTGCTTTACTGGCATTATTGCTTATTTTACGAAAACTCACTGCTAAACCTTCTGCATCTTATGGCTGATAGACTTCCTCCCAATCTTGTTTTTGGAGATGTATTTTACACCTTGTTAAAAAGTGGAATATGGAAAGATGATAAGGTGGTTGCCGATCTCATTCCCATCACAGAGCCCGAAGTCATCATAAAAGAATTTAACACTTTAAGATCTCAGGAAAATTTTGATTTACAGGAATTTGTTCAAAAACACTTTATTTACCAAATTGAAAATGATCTTAGTTTTCAAAGTGACCTTTCTAAATCTATAGATCAACATATTGAAGATTTATGGAAAGTCTTAGAAAGAGATGCAGATATACATATAAAAGGCAGTTCCCTTATACCGCTACCTTACCCTTACATAGTACCCGGTGGCAGGTTTAATGAGATATATTATTGGGACAGCTATTTTACCATGCTGGGATTAAACACCAGTGGAAAATTTTCATTGATTGAAAATATGGTAAATAATTTTGCCTGGCTCATCGAAAATCTGGGATTTATACCCAATGGAAACAGAACCTATTTTTTGGGAAGATCGCAACCACCTTTTTTTTCATTGATGGTAACGTTGCTGGCTGATATTAAAGGTAAGAAAATCCTGGGAACGTACCTGAATCATTTGGTAAAAGAGTATAAATTTTGGATGGAAGGACAACATTTGTTATTGGGCGGCCAAGCTCACAAAAGAGTGGTTAATCATCATGGCCATACACTCAACAGGTATTGGGATGACCATGCAGGCCCCCGTCCTGAAATGTGGGCAACGGATTCTAAACATGCAGAATCATTATCAGATCAGGAATCAAAAGAGTTTTTTACTAACGTGAGGGCCGCCTGTGAATCAGGGTGGGACTTTAGTACAAGATGGTTTAAAGACCTTGATAATATACTTACTATCCGTACTACTGATATATTACCTATAGATCTTAATTGCTTACTATGGCATCTGGAATACACTATAACTCAGGCGTGTCACAGCATTGGAGATCTCGATATGGCCAGAGTGTTTTCTGCAAAAGCCAATAAAAGAAAAGCAGCCATTCTGGAAGTGTTTTGGAGTGAAAGGGATGGGGTTTTTAAGGATGTTGAACAGTCAACTGGTCTTCAAACCGATTCCATGACATTAGCAGCGATGTATCCCTTATTCTTTTCTCTCGCTAATGCGGATCAAGCCCAAAAAATGATGAAGATTATAAAAAATGAATTTTTGGTTGACGGGGGTGTTCAGACCTCTCTGATCAATTCCGGGCAGCAATGGGATGCCCCCAATGGTTGGGCTCCATTACAATGGATCACAATAAAAGGTTTGAGAAATTATTCCTTTAATGCACTCGCAGATATTATTAAAAATAATTGGCTTGCCATTAATGAGAAAATCTACCATAAAACCGGGAAAATGCTGGAAAAGTATAATGTAGTAGACTCTGATCTGGAAACAGGAGGTGGCGAGTATCCGGTACAGGATGGGTTTGGCTGGACAAATGGCGTATTTCTGTCACTTAGCAGAGAATAAATAACTTATATGATTCTACGAAAAAAGGAGTAAAAAATTCACTTGTGCTTTTTTACTCCTTTATTTTGAAACATTTTAATTTTCTAAAAATGCATACTACCTGCGCCTCTCTTGTTCCTTGGTTTTTGCTGAATAGTTGACTTTTAATTGCCCTGCTCTTCGCAATGCTGTTTTTACATCTGTAACTATTCCCATTGTTACGTCACCATCAACTTTTAATGACGTAGTGATTAGATCTCGCTCATTTTCTCTTAACTTACTTTTATGTCTTTCAAGAAAAAGTGGTATTTCAGAATTATCCGCAAATTTATCAGCTAATTGAAGTCTTGGTTTTGTTCCGTAAGTAGCCTGATATTGTGGCATAGGTTTACCTATATACATAAAATTAACCAAAGATTTCTTTTCTAATTTGGTTAACTCGGTAGCCTGTGGAGTTACAACTGACACTTTTAATTCAGCATCTCTCAGTACGGTTACCACCATAAAAAAGAATAAAAGCATAAAAATGATATCTGGTAACGATGCTGTGGAAATAGCTGGTTTAGCTTTTCCTCTTTTCTTTTGAAATTTACCCATTTCTCAATAGTTTTATTTAATTACATTAATAATCTTCTTCTCCAAATGCTGTTGGTTCTGCTTCTGAAATCACCAATGGAATTGAATTTCTAATATCAGCTTGCTGTTCACGCGTGATAAACTCAAATCCCTTTCCGTGTTTCTTCATAGCTTCATCTTCTCTCAATTCGTTATAGGCTGCCTTTAATTCATTATAGACCTCTAAATATGTTTCATACTTAGTACCTCTGTCATTCCTTAATGAAATTAAGGCTTTGGTAGGAGATTCGGCCATATCTTCCCGTCTCTGAGGATTCAAAATGAAAATTTTTGTATTTTCTCTTAAATCCCGAATATTCATTTGTTGCCCTCGAACCAGAAGTTGATTATCAGCATTTACCAAAACTGAATATACGTTTCTGGTATTTAATTTCTGTGTTTCAGGAGGTTGATCTGACCAAATTGGAAGTCTTACCAACACACCTTTATCTTCGGCAATGGTAGTGGTGACCAAAAAGAAAATCAATAACAGGAAAGCAATATCTGCCATTGAACCTGCATTGATCTCATTACTAAGCCGATCCCTGCTGCTTGTTTTTCCCATGGTGTTACATATTTTTATTTAAAAATATTTCGCAATTCTGAAACCACCATTATTCCGAAAGCGCCTACTGCCAGAATTATTGTGGTCTTAATTCCTCCGGAAATGAGTTTGCTGACTCCGTCTTCAATTCCTTCTCTTTGATGTAACATTCCCAACTTGCCAGAAGTTTCAACTGTGGAAGTAGCGTACAATAATACAAATATTGCCGCCAATACAATCAGTCCTAACCCAAACTTAATAGCTCCCTTAGGGAATTTCAACAAATTTATTACACCAAAAACTATGAATGCCAAAAATGCTGCAATAAAGACCAGAAAAAGAGTAGCCCCTATCCCAGGATCAAATAAGTTTATTTCTGATTTTCCTTCATACGCATTCAAGTCAGTGGACATATCAATGGCTGGATTAGCATTAAATCCCACTATCACACTGATCAGGAATATGGCAATCACCGTAAGACCAAGGCCTATCGCCACCATCTGCCCGTTTTTCGTTAGAAAATTATACATGATATATTGAGTGTTTTTCTATTAACTAAATACTTTATTCTTTGCCATGATATCCACCAACCCGATGGAAGCATCCTCCATTTTATTCACTATACCATCGATTTTCGATACGATATAGTTGTAAAATATTTGTAGAATAATAGCGACTATCAGACCGAATACCGTAGTCAAAAGGGCTACTTTAATACCACCGGCAACAACTGCAGGTGAAAGGTCACCCACTGCTTCTATCCTGTCAAACGCATATATCATACCTATTACCGTACCCATAAACCCAAGCATCGGCGCAATAGCTATAAACAGTGAAATCCACACCAGGCCTTTTTCCAGGAGTCCCATTTGTACTGAACCATAGGAAACAATGGCTTTTTCTACAGCTTCAGGACCTGCAGAAGCATTTTTTAATCCTTCATGAAGCACGCTGGCTGTAGGACCTGGAGTTGCACGACATACATCTTTTGCTCCTTCCAGATCACCTTCAGCTAATTTCTCATCTATCCGGCTTAGTAATTTATCCGTATTCGCAGTGGCTATATTGAGGGTAACAATTCTCTCTATACAAAAAGACAATCCCAAAATTAAACAAATAAGTACGAGACTCATAAACTTCCAGTCTCCTTCGATAAAATACTCTTTTAATACCTGAAATTGACCGGTAGAATCCCCACCGTCTTGTGCTAAAATCTCAATTGCACCAAATGATGCTGCAAATAAGAATACTCCCAGTAGTAATATTAACTTTCGCATAATTTCAATGATTTTTCGTATTTAATGTTAGTGAATAAATGAATCATGGTCTAAAATTATAAATAATAATCAAAGTTGTGTAAAAGTCGGAAATTTTTTTTCTCCAAATTTCATTTCGCCTATTAAATACTTATTCATATTAAATATTATGCTTATTTGTTAATGGCCATAACCTTGTTATTCTGACTACGTAAACAGATGCATGAAGACTAAAATTTGGTGCATAGAGTTAAATTTATCTTATTATCCATTTCTTTATGAATTGATGATAATTTTATTGAATTTTGCACTTTATTTAACGGAGAGTTGGCCGAGTGGTCGAAGGCGCACGCCTGGAAAGTGTGTGTACGCCAAAAGCGTACCGAGGGTTCGAATCCCTCACTCTCCGCACTTTAGGCAAAATAGCTCGTAGTACTTAGCTCGTAGCTCGTAGGAATTAGCTTATAGCTGTTATGTATTTTCGTTTTTCGCAGTTCGTTTTTCGCAGTTGAGAGTTGATTTTTCAATATCAACTTTCTACTTTCTACTTTCCACTTTTCACTTTCCATTTTTCACTGTTTTCCGTTCACAGTTCACCGTTCACAGTTCACCGTTCAGACCTTCAGACTTTGAAACCTTCCGAACTTTCAATTGACATTTATTCTTACTATTGATATTAAAAGTACAAATTCATGATCAAAGGCCGAATAATGGGTATCGACTACGGGAGTAAACGGGTGGGCATAGCTGTAACTGATCCAATGCAGATTATTGTAAGCGGCTTGAATACTGTAGAAAATGAATCACTACAGTCATTTTTGGCAGAATATCTAAAAAATGAACCCGTTGTGAAAATCGTATTTGGCAAGCCCGTCCACAAAGATGGAGAACCCACCATTTTATGGAAAGACATTCAAAAATGGGTGAGTTGGTTAGAAAAATCATATCCTTCCATTAATATAGATTTTGCAGATGAAAGCTTTACTTCTTATGATGCAAAAATGCTAATGGTGGCATCAAATGTTAAAAAGAAAGCAAGAAAAGACAAAAAGAATATTGATAAACTCAGTGCTGTATTAATTTTGCAAAAATATCTGGGACACATATAAGTATACCTAACATGATTTTACCCATTTACGCATACGGCCAACCCGTATTAAAAAAACAAGCCGATTTCATAGATCAAAATTATGAAGGATTGGAAGAATTGATAAATAATATGTGGGAAACCATGTATCAGGCACATGGTGTTGGACTGGCAGCTCCACAAATTGGACTTCCAATCAGATTGTTCATCATAGATACTACTCAGCTCATGGAAGAAGGTCAGGAAGAGCATGGTTTAAAACTGGTATTTATCAATGCGAGCCTAGTGGAAGAAAGCGGTGAAATATGGACGTATGAAGAAGGGTGCCTCTCCATTCCTCACATCAGGGGTGATGTAAACCGACCGGATACTATTAAACTTAGGTACTTTGATGAAAACTTTCAGGAGCACATTACAACCTTTACCGATATCCATGCCCGGGTTATTCAGCATGAATACGACCACATTGAAGGCAAGTTATTTACTGAAAAACTTAAGCCTTTGAAAAAAAGGTTGATTAAACGAAAATTAGAAGCCATCCGGACAGGTAATGTCGATGTGGATTATCGTATGAAATTTGTATAAAAGGTTGAGGTTAAGGTTGAGAGCCTTCGGCAGGTCGAAAGCCAAAAGTCGGAAAGTCAAGAGTTAAGGTGAGAATGTGAGGAAATGAGGAGGTGAGAAATCAAAAGCTTAAAGTGAAAAGTTTAAAGTAGAAAATGGAAAGCACCGTCTGATCACTTGTCAAGCCATTTCGATTTTATCCATGTAAACGCTTAAAATTTAACGTTTAACGATTAACATTTAACACTTAACGCTTAACGCTTAAAAATTAACTTTCTTTAATCCCTAAATTCCTTGATTCCTTATTCCCTTATTCCCAAATTTCATGCTACGAGCTACCAACTACGAGCTACGAGCTAATATGAGGTTAAGATCGGTCACCATATATGGATAGCTTATACATTGCACATGGAATATCGGTACAATTCAAATAATAAAGTGATAATCAGCGAAAATCTGTAAGATCTGCGGGAAAAATCAAACTTTACTCAATGCAATTGAGGGATTGTAGAAGAGATTAAGGCTAAGGTTAAGGTCATGAATAATATCGGCCAGCTAAAAACTTTTATTTATTTCCTGCCAAAATCAGCCGGAATCTCCCCCCATTTATCCGTTTCCCATTTCTTTATTGGGTTTCTGTGACTGTGGTTATGGAGCCACATTACAGCTCTTTCCAACAATTGAAAGATCTTTTCATTTCGCAGTGTCCGCGTAAGCTTGGTTTTAGCATGTTTCTTTTTCACCCAGGACATTGCGGTTTTACTATCCGTGTAAATGGTAGTTTCCACATTATTGGATTTTTCAAAAAGAGCCAAAGCATGAACGATCGCCAAAAACTCCCCTACATTGTTGGTGCCTTCCTCCAATGGGCCCAAATGGAAAAGTTCTTTCCCGGTGAATGTCTCCACTCCCCGGTATTCCATGAGACCCGGATTTCCGCTGCATGCAGCATCTACACATATACTGTTTTGAATTATTTCAGGGTTGTTTGAAATAGGCAAAATTGTCTTACGGCTTTTTGAACCAAAACGGTTCATGTGAGATTCAGGTGCATCATTAAAGGCAGCTTTCGCCTCCTTTTCATTCATAAATGATTTATACCTGGCATTCGGATAATTTTTCACCTGCTTCAATGTTTCATCCCATGAAGTGTAAATACCCGGATGATGACCCTCCCACACCACATAATATTTTTGTTTACTTTTTGACAACGTATGATTTGATTATATGTATGAAAAATGGCTTAGTACTTAACCCGGGTGTATTGTTGGTTGGAGTAAAGATAATGTCTTGCAGATAAAACCGTCAATACTTGCTATAATAAATGAATACAAAATCGTAACTAATCAGCTATAACCCCCAAAGCTTTGGGGGTTATATGATGAATCAGTAATTGTTTTGGCGGAATTGTATCATAGCTATGAGTAAATAACTAAAAAGCATTCCCGTTTTTGCAATCGAGTAGTAGGAATCCTATCTTTGCCTTACCGATATAAAATTTCATTTCGATATGATAGATACCCATGCGCATCTTTACCTGGAACACTTTAACGATGATCTCGATGAGGTCATCTACCGAATCAGAATAAATGGGATCGATCGAGTTTATCTTCCCAATGTCGATGCGTCTACCATTGTTGCCCTAAATCATTTGGTCAAATTAGACCAAAATGTATTTTTCCCAATGATGGGTTTGCATCCTTGTTCCGTTGGTGAAGACTGGAAAAATCAACTCAAAACCATTTATACAGAGTTAAAAAATAAATCCTATGTTGGTGTTGGAGAAATTGGCATTGACCTTTATTGGGATAAAACCTTTGCAAAAGAACAGGAATCGGTTTACAGAACCCAGATAAATTGGGCAATTGAATTAAATATTCCTATTGTTATTCATTCAAGAGAAAGTCTCGACCAAACCATTGGTGTAGTGCAGGAAATGCAAAATGGAAAATTAAGTGGCATATTCCATTGTTTTAATGGGAGCCTGAACCAGGCTAAACGTATAATGGATCTTGGGTTTTATCTGGGAATCGGAGGTGTAGTAACCTATAAAAATGCAGGAGTCGATAAAGTAGTTGCTCAATTACCTTTGGAAAGTCTGGTTTTAGAAACAGACTCTCCTTACTTATCTCCCGTACCGTTCAGAGGAAAAAGAAATGAATCCTCCTACCTTATTTATATTGCAGAAAAAATAGCTTCTATTAAAGAAGTACAACCGGAAGAAGTTACACGGATTACCACGGCAAATGCAATGAAGATTTTCAATGGAGCTTCATCTCATTAATATATGCCGGTAGTTCATAGTTGGGGATTGAGAAAAGTTAAATGTTAATCGTTAAATGTTAAAAGTTAACCGTTAAATGTTAAATGAAAACAGGTGACCAATGACGCGAAGCAATTGACGGCACAGCCAAATGACGCGAAGCAATTGACAGCGTAGCCTGAACTTTCTACTTTCTACTGAATTTCGACCTTGAGACCTTCAGACCTTCGACCTTGAGACCTTCAGACGGCGTAGCCAAAAAAAAAGACCCCCTCTACTTGCACAGAGCAGGGTCCATCCCAAAAACAGTAACATATCTTTATAAAGGAATGGAATTACGGATTGTTTAATACATTTTCCATTAGCCTTACTTTTCTTTGAAAAAGAAGAGCGCCGCAGAAATGCCTGTAGCACTCTTCTTTTGTTACATTTCACATTACTTTTACTGAATAACTACCATTTTCCTGGAAGCAATAAAACCTCCGGCTTCTATCTGGTAATACAATATACCGCTGGCCTGAATATCGGCCTTACTTATCCTGATCATGTTTAATCCGGCTGTATAGTCTCCTCTTCTTTGGTGAATATTTCGTCCGGTAACATCAAACACCGTGAATACAACATGCATATCTTCAGGAAGTACAAACCTGATCTCCGTTTCATAGTTGAATGGATTCGGAGTATTCTGATGCAATTGGAACACCCCACCAACTTCTTCTTCAGCTATAAGTGAAAGATTCATTGTTTGATTGCCAGCATCATATACCTCTGCATTCAGTACGTTGTTATTTATTGATATCGCAGATTTTGTGTGACCACTGCTCTTTGCAATAAAGTTGAGTTTAAGCAGCCCGTTACCTGTACTGGCTGTTCCTCCCTGATTTTCATTCCAGCTGATGGTCAGATTTCTGGTTTCACTATCAAAATGATAATGATCCTGTGTAATAGCAAGTCCGATACCATCAACGTTTATAAATTCAATGGAAGGATGGATGTGAATAGCCAATTGTAATCCCGATATTTCCCCTACATCCTTTAATTGTAAAGGCAGGGAAAGTCGATCGCCGGATTGGTATGGAATTCCAGCTACCATTAAATCAACTGTAGATCTGCTTCTTGTATTATCTCTATCTCTTCTATTGGCAAAGGCATCACCACTCACATCTCCTATCTTTACTCCTATAAAGTCGACATCCATGTTAGATTGCAAATCTACAATGGAGTAGGCCTCAGGAAATGCTCCTTGTAAAGCATCTTCTACCGTTTCAAAGTGATGTTCCTTATCGATAAATCTCCAGGAAGAGTTGGTTTTAAACTCGGAGTAAATACCGAGGATGGTCTTCCTCAATTCGATGATATCCGTAGAAGATATAGATTTGTCATTATTGATGTCTGCCGCAATCCACTTATATGGAGAATCCAGTCGGGTAATACCCAAAATGTGCCTTTGTATCAAAACAAGATCAAGAGTGGACACACCATTTAGATGTTCTTCCTTTTTCTGAGGCATGACTGTATAATTTCCGCCTGATGGCATGTCAGGAAATGCATAGGTTCCCATATCTGATGTCATATTATCAGGTAGCTCACTTCCCATCAAGGTAACTTTTACATCTTCCACTCTCCTTTCATCCTCTGTGGCAATCATACCTCTGACAACTACTCTTGGAGCTTGTGGTCCTTCAGGGCAAACCATCATATTATCCTGTACATCCAATCGGGCTATACAGAAATCCTGGAATAATTGTCCTCCAGGTGTTACAATGGAAGCATAAACATGCACATCATTTAAACCCAGATCATCACATGTAAAGATTTTACTCTTCTCAGTAGTGTCCGGGCTGAATGACATGATCACCCGGTAGTCTTCACAAACGTGGTAACTCTTGGCATCAAAATCAGATGCCCACAGTTCTACCATTCCGCCACCTTCAAATTCCATAAGATCTACGGCCAAACCATCATAGCACAATGGTGTCGGAGGCTTACAATTTACGATATCAAATAGCTGCTCTTGAGAAGTTTTGTTACCACAAAAATCTTCAAATGTAAATATAATGCGATGCGAACCAGCCGGTAACGATTGTTCTACAGAAATGGTATTGCTTTTTACTGAATGTTGGAAATCGATTGTGCCATCATTATCTAAGTCTATGATATAGCTTGCTTTTAAAGTCTCCGTACAATCATCGGTTGCAGTGGCAGACAAATCGATCATTCCCTCTGCACATACGGGAGAAATGACGCATACTTCTACTCTGTCAAAATCGCCAAGTATCTCGGGAGCTTCAGTATTGCTGACTTTAATCACCTGTGGCATTCCGAAAGTTACAAAACCGGAAGACCCATTGGTGGATGTCATCTGACACCAGTCAATGACTTTCCAGTTCCTGATGATCTTAAAGCAAGCATCCCCATTGGTATTGTTGAATGGGTATACCTCATCTTTATAGGAAATTCCCAATAGAGCACATGAATGATCAGGAAGAATAGGGTATCCTAATTCATCAGGGCTGAACATTGGAGCCTCAGGATCAAAACATCCCACCATATTAGTGTCGGCAGGGAAAATAATATCAGCTTTGGTTACAGGATTGTTGTTTACTATAACTATTGTTTGCAAACAGCTATCTTTCAAACCTCCAGGGTCTGTTGCGATGAACCATCTGCTTATAGTACCAATTCCACATTGATCCAAGGAACTGCTCACTCGTTCTTCAATAACTACGTCGCAATTGTCCTCTGCGAAACCATCGGTATAGGCCCCAATATTTCCGCCAACACTGATGACACCACCTGGTCCCATTGGAGCCATTATTCCTTCTACTTCGGCCTGGGATCCTCTTACAGTTCCAAAAACATTGAGATCAATATATTCGAAATCGCACGAAACTTCGAGATTTGGTGGGCATACTATAGAAGGAGGTAATTTATCCTGAACTTCCACTCTTACCATACAATCATTGTAATTACCTTCTTTATCCCACACTCTGAAGATGACCATAACTTCAGTACCTACATCTTCGCAACAAAATACTACATGGCTGCTAAATCCATCTTCATCAAATTCCATCCCCTCTTTGACACCGCATAGTTCTGTTCCATCCATGCGTCTTACCTTCATACCATTGAGCTTGCACTCATCATGGCTACCATTGTCAAATACATGGGCAGGAACTTTTGCCAATCCATCTGTCGAAAGAGCTACTGTAGTATAAGTTTTGCAAATAGCTACAGGAGGCGTTTTATCTTCCACAGTCACAATGGTAGTATCCATGGTGGCATTTCCACATTTATCCTGTGCTGTTATGATCAGTAAATTTTCTCCAACTCCCAGTTTTACAAATCCTCCGTTAAAAGGGTTGGTGAAGGAAGGATTATCTCCTTCTACCGTTAGAGTGACAGTAACCGGATTATCACACGGATCACTGACAACAGGATTAGGAAAAAATACATTGGCATAACAGTCGTGGGGACCCGTTGAGGCTGTAAAATCATCAGGTGTTTGGACTGTAGGTGGATTATCATCCACTATTTCTATCATTTGCAGTTGAGTTCGTGTTCTTTGTGGGCTCATACAAGACCATTCTACAATGGTCCATGTCCTCATGATCTTTTGCACACAATCTGTCTCTATGACATCATCACTGTAATCAACAATCAGATTACAGAAAGTTCCATCGGTGGGATACAGGTAAATAGTATCTCCATTTATAATCAAAATAGGAACTCCAGTGCCGGGAAAATCATCATTTCCCATAGGCGATGGGTGACCATACATATCCAATGGAAAATTTTCGTCGCATTTAAGAGCATCTCCTTCAATTTTAAGAAGGTGGTCAGGCATGAATATGTCGGCGAGATCCTCGATGGTAACTACCCATATCTTAATGGTACAAGGTTCTGAAACATTTCCAAAACTGTCAACAGCCCTGTACACACGGGTGATACACGAGAGGGTATCAGGACCCCATCCCCTATTACAGTTATTGGTTAATATTGTTTGATTAATAAGTTGAAGTTGGATATTTTCATCACAGTCTTCTGCGAGATACATATCTAAAATCAGATCTTCTATATCAATCTCCTCATAACAAAATATCTGCATATCCTCTTCCGGACAAATGAGTATGGGAGGATGCTTATCTTCCAATACCAGCCATCCCCAACAGGAGTTGCCACTAAAAGGATCATATATTTTATACTTTAACGCATCTCCTATCTGGTCATAAGAGATTATACCATCTGTATTCAACAGATTATTATGCTTGTCGAGTATATGTACTTCCAGATCATCTATGTCTGTCGCACATGTGTTGGTCACATTCGATACCAAATCTGAGGCAGACAACACAATTTCACACATTTCTGTGTTGCTGTCAAATCCGATGTGGTAAGTTCCTACACACACCAGAGTACATTGGGCATCCAGATTGGATTGCCAGAACAGTACAAAAAGGAAAGAAGATAGCCATACTGCCCATCTCGCCTTCTTTACTGAAATCATAGTAAAATTCGTTTTCTTCATGAGATCCAAGTTTTTAGTGATAAATTATTTTGAATAAACCTAAAATGACTCAGACACAAGTAGTGCCTTAGCCGAAATGCAATCATATATTATACTGCTCCCTCAGGAGAGATATAATCAAAGTTTATCTATTATCATCTCTTAAAACTCCGGATCAGATGCGAGCCGAAAATGGTAGGTTGTAGTTCTCTATTATCTTCTTTCCACCTGGGTGGATTTATGAATACAAAACAAATATAGAAAATATATAATATGTAATGTCATATTTGTTAGCATTTTTTTTATATATTTTTTTTAACATATGTTATTCATTGATTTTGTAGAGTTTTATAAGTTGTTTTTTTTGATGGATTTATCTGTAATGGTGATCCATGTTTATGGTTAATCATCAATCGTTGGTTTTCAATGGGTAATAGTTCCTACAGATAGTCTAGTAACTTTAAAATATGGTGTGATTCGCCCAAGTGGCGCTGGAAAATTTTTCAGCCAGAGGCGGACAGGTTCCAGCAAAAAAAGCAATGTTTTTCATTTTCGTGTAACGGGATGTTATCGATTGGAAATAGGTGTAACATAAAGAAAATGAAAAACGCCATTTTGTGTTACCAATCTTCATGAAGTAATAAAAACAAACAATACGCTCAACAACTTGAATTAATGGCGTGCTTCGCCCAAGAGGCGCTGGAAAATTTTTTCCAGCCACAGGCGGACAGGTTCCAGCCAAAAAAAGTCATGTTTTTCAGTTTCGTGTAACGGGATGTTATCGATTGGAAATAGGTGTAACATAAAGAAAATGTAAAACGCCATTTTGTGTTACCAATCTTCATGAAGTAATAAAAACAAACAATACGCTCAACAACATTGAATCAATGGCGTGCTTCGCACATTGCTTATCGTGCTGGAAAAAATTTTCCAGCGCCATTTGGTGATTTCCAGCGCCAGGGGGAAATTTACAGCGCCATAAATGAAAAAAGCCCCCTCCCGCACGAAGCGAGAAGAGGCCATCCCAAAAACCGATTTTGTTCTAACTCAATCAGTCATGAGTTTTCTATCGATCAACTATGACTACTCAATAATGATCATCTTCTTAGTAGCTGTGTACTGTCCGCTTTCAAGCGTGTAGTACAATACACCGGTAGATCCTAACTGGCTCTTAGACAACTGTACGGTATTGTAACCTTTAGCGTACTGCTCTCTAAGTTGAGTTACAACTCTTCCTGCTACATCGTATACTGTAAGCGTTGCGAAACCTTCGTCAGCCAAAGTGAAACCGATAACGGTTGTTTCTTTGAATGGGTTAGGCTCGTTCTGCTTCAGTTCGAACAATCCAAGCTCATCACCGATCAATGACAACTCAACGTTGGCTATGTCTAAAGACTCACCTACATAAGCTTCACTGTTCAATGCACTGCTTGTTATATTAATCATATTCTTCAATGAACCGTCTTTTGTTGCTCTTACAGCCATGGTAAACATGTTGTCAGATGCATTGATCGCATTCACATCAGAGTAAGATACTGTAATAGTGTTTTCGCTCAATAATCCAAGATTATCCTCTGTCATAGCGGCTACTCCACCTGATACTGACTGGTAAGCCAATCCATTCAATTCGAATGTGAACTGGTAACCGTATACCTGGTTGAAGTCATTGCTTGAGAAGGTCAACTGTACCAGTTCGCCAGCCTTAACATTTCTGTCAAGTAACTGAAGACCTATGGTGTTGGCACTTCTGACATTGGTTGCAATGTCACGAGCATTTACTGAAGCTGCACCACTTACATCACCTATCTTCACTGCTACGAAGTTTTGGTTGTCAGTGTTGAACTCCAATTCCTGAATATTGATTACTTCCTGGAAGTCTGCCAAAGCATTTTCCATATCTAAATTCTGGCCGGCATCTACAAATCTCCAGCTGCTGTTAGATGGGAAGTTGTCATACAATCCAAGAATCACTTTTCTCAACACGATGATGTCAGTAGATGACAACGCTCTGTCGCTATTGATGTCCGCAGCAATCAATTTGTACGGGCTATCAAAAGGAGTGATACCTAAGATGTGTCTCTGAATCATAACCAGGTCTAATGTACTTACTCCATTGTCAGCTGCATCCAATTTAGAAGCAGAGATGTCGTAGTTATTGTACATTGGATTGCTGTTGAAAGCATAGATACCATCATTGCTGGTTGTGAAAGTCAACTTGTACTCAGGATTGCTGAGGTTATCAAGGTTAACTTTTACTTCTGCAACGGTCTTACCTGCTTCTGTAGCTACTGTACCGCTGATTCTGGCTCTTGGACCAGCACCACCATCGTCACATGCTCCCATATTGTCTGCAAGATCAAGTGTAACATTACACCAGTCTACATTGTAGAAAGCATCCCAAACTGCCATTTGTATTTCTACTCTGCCAGGAACCATCGCTGCAAAGATTGCATCATCATTCACACAAGTGAATACTACACCTGCACTACCACCTGTACCATCAGCAGTACCCAATTGAGTAAGTGCTGTAATGTCACCGGCTGCATTTATAGAAACCTGTAATGTTCTTCCAAATGGTATCCACATGTAAATCTCACCGGCAAGGTAACGGTCATAAGCAGCTAATCTGGCAGCAATAGCCTGTGCTGAAGTTTGACCAGCTATAGGTCTGAAAGTAGCTACCAGATCACCACCAGTACCAACCACTTCTCCATCTACGATAGAAGCACTTCCGCCTCTTTCATACCAATGGATCCAGTTAAGGTCAGCCAGGTGAGGAGGATTGTTTTCTCCACCTTCACGGAAAGTGAAGTATAAAGGACCCTCTACCGGACAGAAGTCAAAGCTACCCAGGTCAAAGTCTACAGCCCAAAGTTGTACGGAACCGTCAATCATCAGAGCAGAACTTAGACTCACACAATAAGGTGTGGGTGCTTTAATGTCAAGGACACAAATTTCAAATGGCTCAATAGTTACATTACCACATCCATCAGAAACTTTCCATGCTAACCAGTAACAACCAGACTCCAGATCACGTATCACCATGGATACTGTACCTGTAGAAGAGTTTCTTGGGTTAGCACCACTTAATATAGTTACTGATCCATTATTACCCCTTGTCAAATCAATCTTGTGGGTTACATGATTCCACCATATCAGTTCGTATCTCAGTACATCAGATCCGCACAATCCATCATCTGCTGTTACCGATACATCCGCATTGACGATACAATTAATGGTTGAATAGTTTCTACCGTCATCCTGAGGTTCTACTACAGGTCCTTGCTCATCAAATACTTTAATAACCTGAGAATACTTGTATATTCCCAAAGGATTAGGATTAAAGTAAGCGTTATGTGGAGGAGTAGTTAAATAGATACCATTACAACTGACTCTGAATGGTAAATTTAATAGACCATTACCACCACCACCAGTAAACAATTCCACTATATATGGGTTAGCATCACCTTTCTCTCTATACCACAAATTCAGGAAGCGATAGGTCTTTAAGGCTTGATTTAATGTACCAAAGTTTTGACCTAAATTTTCAATCAATGTAAAGCCAAGTAACAAGTCTGGATTAACATGAGTTACACTTGTAATAAACCAGTTATATACACACCAGTTAATTACGGTATACTCATTAATCAATTTTCTGCACGCGTCATTGGCATTCCCCTGAAGATTAAACTCCTGAGTTTCAACATTCCATCCAATAATTTCACAAGGTCCTTCTATCCATGTAAGCTCGTCTACATCGATCTCGCAATCATCACCTTCACCTGAAAGATGAACTTCCACGAGTTCTTGTGGCCAATCTACACTGGCGCAAGCAAAATTGTCAATGTATCGAACTTCCAGGAACTGGAATTTCCTGGCTTTTTGACCCTTTGTGGTTTCAGATGTCCATAACAGGTATGCAAATCCATAATTACACTCATAGTTAAATAAACCTGGATTAAAATCATATCTAGCTATAAAAGCATTTCTGGCTTCGATTTCTAAAGCTGTAGGTCCTGTTCCGAACCAATGAATGGCATCGGGAACCGCTACTGCATCACAACCCGCTTTAGCAAATACACCACCCAAATCTCTCCAGTCTTCTTCATCCAAACCTTCAAAATCATCGTGGCAATATGCAACGATATCTTCCAGATGGATTTGTGGAGGAGTATTGTCTTCTACTTTTACCCATCCCCAGGTAATGCTTGTATTGCCTGATTCATCGGTTACCAATAACTCAACACCGATGCTTTGTCCGACGTCTGTACAGCAGAAACCTACAAAATCAGCCCATACACCAACTCTGTTGGCTTTATTAGCTGTCCAGCTAGGATCTTTAGGACAATCATGAGTAGCCCAGTCTTTTCTTCTTACCTGAAGGTGTACATCACCACAGTGGTCGTATGAACCATTGTCGATGCTGTTGTAATACACCTTAGCCACTAAGTTTTCGTGATCGTGTGGATCTTTTACCAACGCTACCACAGTAAACTCTTTAGCTATCGCTACAGGAGGAGTTTTGTCGATAACATCGAAGTGTATAGTATCAGTCTGACCTACATTATCGGCACAATCAATGATCTGTGCTGTCACCCAGTATACGCCAATCGGTAAACCGGAAATGGTTATGTCACGGCCACTTCCAGAAATGGAAGTTCCATACAGATTAGGATTAATGCTAACACCGCCGTCATCCATCAAATTTAAACTGAGAATTCTGACAGTTGTAGGATTACAATCATCGTCTGCATCTACGTGCAACTTAACCTCTGCTTCACAAGTCCATGGATCAGTACCGTAGATACCGTCTGCTTTGGTTTGCTTAAGTTCACCTGTAGGAGGTGTCGTATCTTTAGCAGCTATTAATTGCTGTAATTCAATGATTGCTCCGGTACACCAGTCGATGTACTTCAAAGTTCGAACGATCTTGAAACTCTTACAGTTAGCACCGTGCGCCGGAAGTACGTGATCAGAAATCTTTCCGATAAAGTTACACACCGCAGCTGTATTGTTCGGACCTGAGAAAGGAATCTCAATATATTCCATCAAATGCGAATTGTATACGGCTGCATAACCGGATACAGAAACAGGAACTGTGTAAAGACCCTGTGCGGCATCCCATACCAGATCGCTACAATCACCTTCAAATATAGGATCTGGAAGTGTGAAATCGTTTTCAGTCAAAGGACGAACGAGGAAGTATACCGTATCCAATGAGGAATTACCCTTCTGGTCATCGAAACGCATTATGTAAAGAACAGTATCCATTAAACATCGATACGACTCTCTTACTCTTACGGTTATATTGCCCAAAATTACAGGACCACTGCAGTCATCTGCATCATCCAATACATCTTTTACAAACCAGTCAACAAGTGAAGGCAAAGAATAACAGTCTGTCATACAGAAGTCATATTCACCCGACCCTATGCCTGCTGTGTCATCCCACCATCCTTCCGGACAAGGGTTGTCGTAAACTGGGGGAGTTTTGTCTTCAACGTTCAGGTAACCCCAGCAACCGCCCTGGGTACCTTCGTTAACAGAGACTTTAAACATGCCGCATTCATTGAACATCAGCGTGTAAGAAGTATTTCCGTTAAAGATAAGAACTGTGGGTACATCCTGGTCAACTGGGGATAGTTCCCCTCCGTTTGCACCAACAGATTTTAGCACTCCAGCCGGAAAAGTATAGGAACTGACCGTACCGGTAGTTACCATTGTGGATGCATCGACTTCTACAGTACAGTCTTCGTCAAATCTGACTTCTACGTTGACCTTACCTACACAAGCAACTTGCTGGGCAGAAAGGTTAACGGACCATACCATAAAACTCATGCACACAACTAGAGACCATAAAAATGGCATAGTTTTTTTGTAATCATAAATTTTCATGAGATTGAGTTTTGGTTAAAAAAAAATTTATTTCTGGTTAATAATAAAATAGCCAAAGCCATTACAGACCATATACAGGTCAATACACCCAAAGGCATACCTCTCTATATAGTCTATGTGACCTTAATCGAATAAATTAAAAAGAAAAGTGGAAATTTACTGGAAGTGATTGTGTTCGTCTTATATAGTTTTGGTTATCAAATCAAGTAAAATCCAATGTGTAGTTTTCTTTAATGCGTCACAGAAATGGTTCTTTATTCTTTAATAAAGCATTCTCTGATACACATTATACACAAAGATACATTTTAGATTGACCTATTTTATAACTCATATATGGTATTTTTAATATTATGTTTTATTTTAATGTATATTGACATTCTGTTTTGTTGGTTACAAAATTAGACAATTGTCCTTTAAGAGGGAAAAATATTTTAATAAAAACCAAAGGGTCGGGAAGTTAAGGTTAGGGTTAAGGTTGAGGTTAAGGTTGAGGTTGAGGTTGAGGTTGAGGTTGAGGTTAAGGTTGAGGTTGAGGTTGAGGTTGAGGTTAAGGTTGAGGTCGTGGTTAAGGCAGAATAAGTGGGGGCGTAGTAGTTTTTGCCCACGCGCGCCCCCTGGCCCCCTAAAGGGGGTTGCTTTCGCGCGGAGATAGAGAGATCAATGATTTGATATTTTTTGTTTGTGTAGAGGTAGGTTATTTGGTGTGAATTATAATGAATCTTATTCAAGTTTTATTACAACCTATTTGTGGGCGGGCTTCCCTTTAGGGATATGGGCGTGCGAGAGCAATTTTAATGGTGCTTAGAGTGTTTTCAAACTCATTTAATACTTGTGAATTGGTAAACCTTTTTTCTGAAATACCTGGAATTTTTAAATATTCTGTTCTTTGTGCATCTCTATCTTTCTGTTCATTTTTAAGATGATAACCAGTCTAGATTAAGGTTGAGGTTGAGGTTAAGGTCGTGGTTTAGGCAGAATAAGTGAGGGCGTAGTAGTTTTTGCCCACGCGCGCCCCCTGGCCCCCTAAAGGGGGTTGCTTTCGCGCGGAGATAGGGAGATCAATGATTTGATATTTTTTGTTTGTGTAGAGGTAGGTTATTTGGTGTGAATTATAATGAATCTTATTCAAGTTTTATTACAACCAATTTGTGGGCGGGCTTCCCTTTAGGGATATGGGCGTGAGAGAGCAATTTTAATGGTGCTTAGAGTGTTTTCAAACTCATTTAATACTTGTGAATTGGTAAATCTTTTTTCTGAAATACCTGGAATTTTTAAATATTCAGTTCTTTATGCATCTCTATCTTTCTGTTCATTTTTAAGATGATAACCAGTCTAGATTAAGGTTTTCGCCTCCGGCAGGTCGAAAGAACGGTGAACAGTGAAAAGTTTAAAGTTTAAAGTAAAAAGTGAAAGTGAAAGTTTAGAGTGTTGAATCGTTTAGGGGTCTATATCAATAGCCTCGGGCTTTAGCCCGGGGTTGCAGTGTGATCATCATGATATGGGCTTTAGCCCAATATTTTGAATGTGAGATCAACCTGTAGAAAGTAGAAAGAGGAAAGTGAAAGGGGAAAATGGAAAGTGGAATGCGAAATTCTAAAAGCTAAAAATCAACTCTCAACTGCGAAAATCGAAATGACAAAAACGAAATGCCAAAAGCCAACTGCCAACTACTAAATGCTATTTGGCTACCAGCTACGAAATACGAGCCATTCATGGTCTGAAAGTCGAAGGTCTGAAAGTCTGAAAGTCTGAACGGTGAACTGTGAACGGAAAGCAGTGAAAGGGGGAAATGGAAAGTGGAATGCGAAATTCTAAAAGCTAAAAATCAACTCACAACTGCGAAAAACGAAATGCGAAAAACAATGCAGCTAACTGCTAAAAGCCAACTGCTAAAAGCTATTTGGCTACCAGCTACGAACATACGAGCTAAATGCGAACTGCTAAAGGCCAAAACCCTGAAAAGCCCCTTACTTATTACTGTAATTCCTGTTAAAAGTATAAGAGAGTGTAATTTCGTGGCCTCCATTGTTAAAGTCCTGAAACTGACGTGTGCTTATATTATAGGAGTAGTTGAGGTGAAAGTTATCCACTCTTGCGCCGATGAGAAATCCGAGACCCTGACTGGCTCCCATGGTATACCCTACAGCTCCTGTAAATCGGTTTTCAAGAAAAGACATTCTTAGATTGAAGTCTGCATGCGTAGGAATGTTATTAAGACTCTTTATAAAAACCGAAGGCTCTACTGTGATCTCGCCGTCAGCCATGGTAGCTTCGTAGCCCAGGTGTACGATGTATCCCAGGTCTTTCATACCGGCACCCCCATCTTCTGAATTGAGCTTGGCACTGATTAAAGATGGTAACGCTACTCCATATTTTAATGAATTGTCGTACACACCATATATACCAAAAGAAGCATCGAAAAAGCGGTTACCGTCTAATCGTTGCAACAATAAAACATCATTGGGATCAATGATAGTTCCGCCAATCGCACCGCCGGTCACCACGTGTTGGATGTATTCAGTTGTAAGACCGAAGCCTATTTTATTTGTCGGAGAATCTATGGTATAGGATACGGACAGCATTCCTTTTGAGGTTTCTACTACTCCAAAGTTGTCTCTGAATAACTGAGCGCCGAAACCAAGCCGATTACCCACAGGACCGTTAAAATTAAGTGTAATGGTTTTAGGGGCATCCTGAAAACCCGCCCAGGAACTTCTGTAATTGACTATCAATTCCTGGTAGTCATTGATGCCTGTAGCGCCTGGATTTACCAATACCGGATACATAAAATGCTGACGGTATACAGACCTTTCATCAAAATATCTTTGCTGTGCTGAGAGTGTGCCCATGGCCATACTCCCTGCGATGATGATGGTAGTTAGGATCTTCGATATATGCATAATTACATGTGTTGTTAAGGGTCAATAATTGATTTTAGAAATCTCTCAAAACGGTTACAGTACCTTTATGTACCTCCCGTACTCCCTGACCAAAGTCTACTTCCAGTACCCACATGTAGGGGCCTTCAGGTAAAGGTATGCCCTGGTTATTGGTACCGGTCCAGTTGTTTTGATAATTATTGGTAGAAAATACAGAAACTCCCGATCTGTCGTACACCATAAATCTCGATGGAAAGTCTTCCGCACATAAAATAATGAACTCATCATTAGAGCCATCATTATTGGGGGTAATTACTCTCAATGATTCATAGCAAACGCCTTGGATTTCCCGGCATCTTCTCAATCTTATATTCATAGCCATAGCTTCACAACCATTGGCATCTCTTACTATAAGGGTAAATACTCCTGGATCCAGTCCACTTATGGACGGTGTACTGGATCCATTACTCCAGGTATATATATATGGTGTTACACCACCAGAGACAATGGGCTGGATGGCTCCGTCGCTTCCCTGCTCTACACAGGTTATCTGGTCAGCACCCGCCACAATGACGAGTGGTTGAGGTTCTCCAATAATGAGATTAGGAACATTGGTAGCCATACCATTCGCATCAGAGAGTGTGAGAGTATAGGTTCCCGGGCACAAATCACCGATGGTAAATTCACCAGTTTGATTGATGGTAACCATCAAGCTTGTAGGGCCAGCAACGGTTGCTGTAATAGGAGTTACTCCTGCGGTTATATTGCCAGCTATACTTCCATTGCATTCACCTGCGCACAGGGCAGCCAGTGCTCTTACATTGGCAAACGAAACTCCTCCCGGAGGTACATCAACATCTTCAAAAGAAGTACAACCATCCGCATCGGTGACGGTCACTGAATAGGTTCCATCTGTAAGATTTGTCAATACAGGGGTAGTGCCCACATTGGGACTCCAAGTATACATATAGGGCTCTACTCCACCTGAAACGCTGATCTCTATGGATCCCATATCTTCAACGGCAGGCTCTACGGAGACTACTGAAATCATCAGTGGTTCAGCCTCCTCTACTACATATGTCATAGTAACTTCCTGCATGGGGTCAGAAAAATCTGTAATGGTCACAGAATAGGACCCACCTGACAATCCTGTAAGGGAAGCACCTCCTTCCAGACTATTACCTTCTGAGTCTTCCCAACTTATAGAAAAGTTTCCTTCCATATCCGGACAACCTCCGGCAGTGGCAAGGGTTATAGAGCCATCTTGCTCACCGGCACAACTCACATCTGTTATATTGGCGCTGGTGATCGTAAGATCTCCTATCTGTTCTGTTATTTCAAAGCTATTGGTACCGGTACATCCATTTCCATCTGTAACGGTAACGCTGTAATTACCAGGTTCGAGCCCCATTGGATTGGGTATATTGCCCTGATCGGGATCCCAGGAGTAAGATAAAGTGCCTTCACCTCCCGTTACATTTAGAGTTATCCGGCCAGTGGATGCACATCCAGCATTGACCACTTGTCCTGTGACGTTAATGGGAGCGGGTTCTGTAATGGTTTCCATCCTGGTAAATATCTGACCCTGATCCGGACATGAAACCCGGAGCGTATACGTTCCTGCCCTCACACCGAGGAGATTGCAATTATTGCCACCCAGTGTACCCGATGAAATAACGGTACCTTGAGCATTTTCCCAGGTGCATCCACAATCGTTGGATCCTCCTGAAAGCGATACTATTATATTGCCACCCGCATCGTCGGCACAATCGGGTTCAGAAATGGATACGAGTTGATAATTAATTCCGCAGGGAGCTACGCTCACCTGTCCCGAAACAAGATTGAGTTCGGTGATCTTTGTTTCTGGAGACCTAACGATCTCAATTAATGTATTTCCATCATTTATAAAATTGACAGTACTGGAGGGTTGTGTATTGCAATCCCCAACTACATTGTAGCAAACCTGATACAGGCTGGTACCATTGGCCAGAGTTACACCGGATCCATCAAAGGAGTTCCAGGTCAATCTCAATCTGTTATTTTCAATGGGGTTAAAACTTGACATGTTTATGCCTTCCAGGTTAAAACCCGTCGTCCTGGTAAAGTTGATCACTGCCGGACTCCATTGCAAAGTATATTGCATGGACGATATGTCTGTAAAATTTCTGGCTACGATGTTAAGACAAGTTTCTGTGCCCTCAGAAGCTTGTACCCTGTCTACTTCAAGTGTAAAGTCTGTGGGTTGGCCATCAGATGAAATGGACACCCTGCCATTTGTATTTTGAAACGGTATGTCTTCGTCGTTGGAATCTGTAAATGTGATAATGAAGTCGCCAATATTTGCAAAATCAATATTGCTTGAAGAACCAACACCACCTATGGCATTAAAACATAGCTCAAAAATAGCTGAACCATCTGAAAGGGTTCTTGGATTCTCTCCGGTATTGTCAAACCACAAATACCTGAATTCTCCATTGTCAGTTCTTTCTGTATTGGTAGCCGGTGCTGGTAATAATCCAAAATCATTAAAGCTTTGGAAAGAGATTATGGTTGGGTTCCAGGTAATGCCAAACTGAGTGCTCTGCACATCGGTAAAATTCCGGACTGTAATGGGTATACAAAAACTGGCAGCGGGCTCAACAGTTACATTGGGTGCAACTACCCCGATTAAACCTGGTTCACCATCACATTCACCATTATCTATTGACATTTTACCCGGAATGGTTACAACATTTACATTTTCTAAATTTTGATCGACCACCTGAAGACTTGGAAGCATAGGCCTATCACCAATAGAAACCAATGTTTCAGTGCAATTATTACCTACAGCATTCAAAACGATGGTAAACAAACGTGTACCGTCTGGTATAGATATCGGATTGGTACCTGATTCATTCCAGGAGACAGCCATTTGACCATCGGATAATGTTTCTGGACCGGTTCCCGGAAGTGCAAAATTTCCTGCTATGCTAAAATCGGGCAGAATGGTTGATAAGTTGGTAACAGAATTGAATTGGGCAATATTTGGATCCCAGATGATGGTATATTGTTTTAAAACAATATTATTAAATCCTGAAACCGTAACATGTATTTGTGCTGTTCCATTGGGAGCAACGGTAGCCTGCGACAGGTTTAATGTAAACTGAGAAATGGTATCATTTTGCAAAAAAATGATGAGTACAAATACTTTTAAACTAAGTAGGTAGCTTTTCATGTGATCATTTTTAGTCTTCTGAAATGGGCGATACTACATTCAGCCTGCATGGACTGAAATGCATAAAAGGCAACGATGATGAAACCCGTCGATACCTTCTTACATATTTCCCTTGTAAATCCTTTTTGTACAAAATTTCTATTCATTAAGGCATACAAATTTTGAGCATGATTTTCAGATCAACTGTATATCGGAGATAAAAGTACAAAATATTATAATGATATACACGGTAACTCTGAATTTTATACAATTCTGTTATAAACGCACTCATTTCATATATTGAGATACAAATAACGCGCCAATTATAAAAAAAAGAATCAACACCTTTAGGGAAAGAATTTCAAAGGTAATGAAAATAGTTGGTATGTGGAATAGTGTGAAAGTGGAATTTTTGTTCAAAATTAGCAGGTAGCTGGTAGATCGTAGTAGAATTTGGGATTAAGGGATTGAGGAATTAGGGAATTGGGAGATTTAGCTGGTTGCAGAGGCAGTATGTAGTTGACAGCAGGCAGTATGCAGTTGACAGCAGGCACAGTAGGCAGTTGACAGTGGGCAGTAGGCAGTTGACAGTGGGCAGTTTGCAGTGGGATTTATGAACCATTTACCGTTGATCCCGCACCATTGGTACTTTTTGACAATATTGTAAAGGTGCTTTGTGTATCAAAAGCATTCAATTTAACCCACTGGAATAGCACCATAGGTGCGATAAGCATTAGGATTCACAATTTATTGCGCACCGTTGGTGCTTTAATTTGATTTTCCTTTCGCCTTGGGCTTCACCCAAGGCTATTGATACCGCACCATTGGTGCTTTATGACAATATTTTTTAATGTTTTATGTACCAAATGGATTCAATTTAACCTATTGGAATAGCACCAAAGGTGCGATGAGCATTAGCATAGCCCGCAAGGGCTATGAATAATACGAATACTATTCCCCAAGCACCAAAGGTGCGCAATTAATCACCCAAACCTATTGAATTACACACAGTTGGTACTGGTTTTTGCCTTGTTATTTGATAATTAGTCGCCCATGGAAGCAGGGCAGCATGCACTATGCAGTATGCAGTTGACAGCAGGCACAGTAGGCACAGTAGGCACAGTAAGCAGTATGCAGTTGACAGCAGGCAGTATATGCAGTGGGCAGTGGGGCTGTATGCAGTAGGCAGTAGGCAATTATCAACTGACAATCACTTTCCACTTTCCACTGTTCTCCGTTCACTGCTCACCGTTCTGACCTTATGACTTTCCGACTTTCCGACCTGACGAAGGCATAATCCTGCTTGTGTCGAGTTGTGGAAAACAATGGTGCGATAAGCATTAGGATTCACAATTTATTGCGCACCGTTGGTGCTTTAATTTGATTTTCCTTTCGCCTTGGGCTTCACCCAAGGCTATTGATGCCGCACCGTTGGTGCTTTTTGACAATATCATTTAATGCTTTATGTACCAAAAGAATTCAATTTAACCCATTAGAATAGCACCAAAGGTGCGATGAGCATTAGCATAGCCCGCCAGGGCTATGAATAATACGATTTCTAATTCCCAAGCACCAAAGGTGCGCAATTAATCACCCAAGGCTATTGATCCCCCACCGTTCAGTGGGCTTTCGCCGTCACCCTTTTACTGTTCAACCGTTCACCAAAAAAAAAGGCCCCGCATCGAGCGATACGGGAACCTTCATATGTTCAAAAAAGGGGCTTGGGATTATTTATTGACCTTGATCATCTTCCTGGCTTCTTTGAAACCATTGCTTTCCAGTTGATAGTAAAGTATACCCTCTACCGGAATTTCTGATGATCTGATCTCAACATTATTAAGTCCTTCGTTATATGCACCGGTCAATTTGTACAACATCCTGCCGGTCACATCAAAAATGGATAACGTTGCGTTTGCAGCCTCAGGCAACACAAAGCTTATCACTGTGTGATCTGAGAATGGGTTAGGTCTGTTTTGCATCAATTCTGCATGGCTAAACGTTTCACCTTCAAACACGAGTTCTACATGGAAAACATCCAGATTGGCATTGTATGCTTCTGCCTGTGTTACAGTGGAATTGATGTTGAAACTTTGAGCTAATTTGCCATCATTGACTGCTCTGAAAGTTAATGAGAACAGTACATCAGAAGGATTAACCGAAAGTGCTCTCACGTCATTCCAACTCATGGAGATCAGTCCTTCTTCTATTCTGGTCATACCCAGATACTCATCATTTACATCCAGGGCTTCCCCACGGATACTTTCGAAAACAAGGTCATTGGCATTGAAACCCATCGTTATTTGAAATCCAATCATATCCTGAATGGCCTCCATAGTGAATGGAATTTCTAATACATCTCCTGTTCTAAATGACCTGTTTCTGGTAGAAAATGATACTGAAGCCAGTGACCTGGTTTGTACATTTCTGGCTTGTGATTGCGCAACGGCATCACCGCTCACATCTCCTATTTTTATGCCCAGGAAGTTATTGTGGGAAAAGTGACCTTCTACATCATTGACAATGATCGATTCTACATAGTCCCATGGTCTTTCAACATCATATATTACATGTGATGCATCGATAAACTTCCATGAACTGTTTTCAGGGAATTTTTGGTAAATGCCCAGAATGATCTTTCTAAGCTGTGCTATATCTGTAGAAGATACAGACTGACTATTGTTGACATCGGCTGCAATCACTTTATAAGCATCATCGAAAGGTTGTATGCCAAGTATGTGTCGTTGGATCATTACGATATCCAGCGTTGATACACCATTGGTAGCATCATCATTCTTATCAGCTCTGATCTCATAATCCTGTCTTGACTGCATTTCTTTAAACAGATAATTTCCATCTTTTTGTGTTTCGTAGAAAGACATCTTACCACTATTCATTGCCTCAAGGGAAACCATAGCTTTCTCAATACTTTGTCCAAAAGCATTTCTCAACTGTCCCGATACTCTTGCAGATGCTTCATCATCACAGCCTTCATTAGCCTGAATGTTAAGTCTTACATTACAAAAGTCAGCATTTCCGGCTTCATCTCTCACCCACATTTGTAGTTCAGCCTGTCCTACAAGTTCGCACGTAAGGAATACAGCTGATGAACTTGAAGAGGGTTTCCACTTTTGCGCCAGACCAATCTGATATTCAGCTTCTGTAGCCAACACTCCATTTCCTTTGAAAAAGTGCTCCTGATGGATCATAGACGGTACCGGAAACATACCATTAAAGGTATAAATCAAAGTATCTGTACAGTTGTCAAAAGATTCCCTGTCAAAATCTATCGCCCATATCTCTACACTTCCAGTGGATGGCATAATGACAGTGGTGAGTTCAGTTATACAATAAGGAGTGGGTTGCTTACAGTCTTCAATGGTAAATAAATACATGGCTGAACTGTGATTTCCACATTTATCATACACATTCCAGGTGATTTTATGTGTTCCTACCGGATAAATATTTGATGCATCATTCGTATTGCCTGTGATGTATGGACCTTCACCATCATTGAAAAGATCTATATGATACGTCCATTTAAGATCCTTTGCCGGTGTACAGTCAGTGGCCGTATTAAACAATTCAATATAACCATCGCACGTACTTCTGAAAGTACACACTGTTATATCTGTAGTGTTATTAATAACAGGTGCTTCTATATCATTTACTTTTATGATTTGAACATGGGTATACTTACCCTTTGTACGTTCGGATTTATCATACAGACACCAATCGATGAGAGTCCAGGTTCTGAGAATTTTAAAACACACATCGTCCACTACATTAAACACCTGATCTTCATACGTTATTCCTATCAATCCACAATCGTTATGAGGATATCTTGGGAAACCAAAAGCTACAGGTAAATTCTCTGGTAAGAGGTCATTGGTTCCACATGTATTTCTTGTGACATCCAACGGCCATATGATGGAATCTTTAGTTAATGGGTACAGATTCTTAACTGTGATAATCTGTTGACAACTATTGACGAGTTCTCCATCTGTAACGGTCCATATTCTTGTAATAACACCTTCCAGACATTCATCCAGTGATCCAACATCTACATAAGTTGCTTCAAGAGTATCACATATACCAATACCTACAGCTCTGCCTGTAATATCCAGATCGGTATAATCTTCAATACAATGGAGTGTGGTATCCGGAGGGCAAATAATTTTAGGAATAATTTTATTTTGCACTGTAATATCGACCCAACATATACTAAAGTTGTCAACTATAGTTGTATCGCTTGAAGGAACACCTTCTACACGCCTGAAAACCGCAGCATCACCAAAAATTCCATTCATATTGGCATCGTCTGATACCATGAGTTCTACCCTGATGGTTTTCCCCAGGTCTTCACAACAAAATACAAGATAGTCGGCCCAATCGTTGGGATCCTTACCATCACATAGTGGAGGAGTAAATGGTGCTCCTTTTCTTCTTACCTTATATCCAACATCGGAGCAGGCATCGTGACTTCCATTATCAAAACTGTGGGCAAATACCTTAGCTATTCCTGTACTATTGAGTGATACAACCGTATTTTCTATACATACTGCTGTAGGAGGTGTATTGTCATATACGTCTACTTCTGTAACACATTCAGTCGTATTACCACATGGGTCTTTAACAATGTACCTGACCCAAGTTCTGCCTTTGGGCAAATCCTCTATTATATAACATAAGAAATTGCCCAGATTGTCTTTTACAGCCACCACGTTCTCATCTTCCCAAGGCACATCCTCACCGGGTTCTTCGCCAATTTCATTACCAAATTTGTACTGAACTGTATAAGTGGTAGAGTCAGTACATTCGAATATGATAGTTGGATGGGGTACCTTAAAGTCTGCCAAACAAGTCCACGGATCTACATAGATGGATTGAATAGGAGGACAGGCAATAATGGGCCCATCTTCGTCTAACACTTTTATAATCTGGATATGTTCCTTTATTTTAGCTTCGCACCAATCAAGAACTTTCCATGTCCGCAATACTTTAAAACTTCCAGGACAAATTTCCAGTACGTGATCACTTACATGGACATTTATTTCACACAGGGTTTCATTGGTTGGATACAGCGGTTTACCATTGGGAGTCATCGGTACACCGGTTTCTTCAAAATCCGGATAATAATTACCATTCAGATCCCAACCTGGTATTTCTAGTTCTTCATTGTCAAAAGCTCCGTTACAGGTAAGCAGATCTGTGGTATCCGTCAATCCATCATAATGTCTCGGAAAGATAATATCATGAAGGTCAAATCTTCTATACAGTATGATCCTTTCACAGATTTCTGATTTATTCCCCCAACTGTCTACTGCCTGGTATCGTATGGTTCTACGCGCAGCATAATCATTACTGCATGAGAGATCCTCCAACACATCAGACAATACTATTGGCTGGATAACTCCATCACAATTGTCAAATGCTGGTGGTGGTAAAAATACACCCATAAAATCACAATCTACTGTATCCGGCACTTCCGGACACTCGATAATGGGTGGTTGCTTGTCTTCAATACGAATAAGACCCCAGCAGGAGTTATTAGTACCTATCAGCTCCACTTTTACCTTGATGTCTTTCCCTTTGTAAGCGAAATAGACATCAGACCCTACTGAATAGGAACCATCAAGGTTAGCAGTTCCGTTTACGGGTTTATCATCTTTACCAAGAAGAGTTACCCTGTAGCTGGTAGCACAAGCCATACTGATGGGTTCACTCAGGATCATATCTGGTGTGATGGTAACCATACACTGATCGTCTACAGATACATTAACTTTCCCAATGCAGGAAAGAGGACAAGAAGCCTGTCCCTGTAATTGAACAGTATATCCTGCCATCAGCAATAAAAATGTCATAGCTATCTTAGCACAACATTTACCAAAACTCGTTGTAAATTTCTCCAGTTTCATGCGATAATATCGGTTTTTAGTAAATCATTAAATTTTATCTAAATTCACATTCAGATAACCGGAGATGAAATGGTGAGCAAGTTTAAAGAAACAGGCCGTATAGTTGGGAAAACGGCATTTTTAATTCCTTCTACATATTATAGACAACAATCATACCAATTCGTGTTCAATGGCAAACTTGATCAGGTTAATGGTATTTTTTACACCTAGTTTTCTCATGATGTTTTTTCTGTGTACCCCCACAGTTTGGTCGCTGATATAAAGCTCAGAAGCAATCTCTTTATTATTCTTTGCCTGAATAATTAGATTGAGAATTTCCTGCTCTCTGCGGGTAAGTCTTTTCCTGATCAAAAATTTATCCTTATACGTTCCATTGTTGAAATCGCCTCCAAATTCATTTCTTGGAGTACTGCCTGATGGAGGTGTGATGTGCAATCCATTGGCAACAAAAGTGCGATCAGAAATGACTTGTTCTATCGCATTGATCAACTCTACTGAAGAGTTGGCTTTTGAAATAAAACCATCAGCTCCTGATTGCATCGCTTTTTTGACAAATCGGGTATCCGTATAGGAAGACAACACTAAAATTTTTACATCTTCGAAGGAGTTTTTTATCTCAGGTATTAATTGAAGTCCGTCAGCATCTGATAATGCCAATTCCATGATCAACAAATCAATACTGGTGTTTTTTAAGAATATTTTTAATTTTAAGGCACTACTGTATATACCTGAAAACGATAAATCGAGATGGGGATGTGATCTCAGTATTTCCACAACACCTTCGGCAAATAAAATGTGCTTATCCAGGATTACTGTTTTTATGGAAGACATGTTTTATACTGCTTTTTGTTGTTTTCTAATTGGTTAAGGATATACCTTAAAAGTTATAAGTACACCTGCATCTCTTCCAAATGCAAAATAAGTGCCAAATAATAACAATTCATTAAAAAAATAAAAATATAAAAAATAAATAATCGAGGTATGTTTTCATCCGGATCATTGAAAATAAGATGGAAATAAATACCATTACACTTCATTTTATTAAACAACAACCAATTAATATCAGGTGTAATAGAAAATGAGAATTCATTTTTAAAATGGTGAGAATAAAAGTAAAAGCTCTCAACAGAATGGTAAGCTTTGTTTTTATTTGATATACATACCCACATTGTGAAGGTATCCCAACCTTTTCTCCGGGTATTTAATGGTTCAACTCATTAATTTTACATTTCATGAATCCCGAAACATGGGTAATGTTTCTGTGCGACTTTAATCTGTAATTATATATCATCCTTTTCGACGCATTAATTCAGTATTAATCCTCGAGATTTTGATGAAATAAGTTACCATAACTGACCCTAACATAATTATGGCAATTACACCTCCAAGGTTAACAGATTTCCAAATTCCGGCCATCAAAGTATATACTAAATACAAAATAAACAGAATCTCCAGTATACCTATGATCACAAGTATGTTTATTAAAGATTTCTTTTGTTTTACCAGCTCTTCTTTTGAATAATCTACCAATTTTTTTGCAGCCATTTTTAAGGTTATTTTTAGATTTTGTAAAAAAGAACTCTATAAGAATTCAGATTGACGTGTAAAATAATTATTTGGTAAATAAAGATCAAAAAAATTATATTATTTTTTTTCAATATAATAATAACACCTTCCCAGGTTGGGGACGATTGACTGGTAAATTTACAGCTATAAGCTCATATTATTTTATTTTCACTTTCTATAAAAAATATCGTTTTTTCCAAACAATAATTGAATAAAACCGGTAATTCTATTATTAAATACCATTATTAACCAAAACAATTATATAATGAAAGATGCCACCTATAAAATCAAGGCCAATTGGAAAGTTTTGAAAGGAAAAGTGAAGCAAGAGTATTCTGAGTTGACAGACGATGATCTGAAATACGTAGAAGGAAAAGAAGATGAATTAATAGGCAGAATCCAAAAGAAAATAGGTAAAACCAAGGAAGAAGTAAATGAGTTTATCGATTCATTGTAAATAAGCAACATCTTTTTACCCAGTAAATCATTCCAAGAAGGCAGTAGGCTGTAGGCAGTTAGCAGTATGCAGTATGCAGTAGGCAGTTGGCAGTAAGCAGTTGGTAAACGATCCCTTCATAACAAAATACTGCGCGCATCGCAACTGACGGCGAAGCCAAATGACGCGAGGCCAATGACCTCTCACCTCCTTAACCTTAGCCGCAACCTTCAGACTTTAAGACCTTCAGACCAAGAATAGCTCATAGCTCGTAGCTCGTAGCTCGTAGCTTCGTAGTAAATGGTTTTTGTTTTAGTTTTAGTTTTAGTTTTAGTTTTAGTTTTGGTAATTTTCGACCTTCGACCTTCGACTTTCATACTTTCATACTTTCAGACCTTCCGACCTTCATACTTTCAGACCTTCCGACCTACAGACTTTCAGACCTTCGACTTTCAGACTTTCAGACCTTCGACTTTCAGACCTTCCGACCTTCAGACCGTTTACCGTTCACAGCTCACTGTTCACCGTTCTTTCGACCTGCCAAAAGCGAAAACCTTAACCTCAATCTTAACCTTCAGACCTTCAACATTTCGACCTTCGACTTTCAGACCTTTCGACCTTCAGACCGTTCACCGTTCTTTCGACCTGCCAAAGGCGAAAACCTTAACCTCAACCTTAACCTCAACCTTAACCTAAACCTTAACCTCAACCTCAACCTCAACCCCTCTGTTGTAAATCTTTCTTCAAAAGATAAACAATCTTTTAAAAAAATGTATTTTGAGCCCTGTCCGGTACTTTAATATACCGGCTTTACATTTTTAACACATCTGCTCAGTTGCATTTTTAATCTGAGATAAAAGTACTTTTTAATATGATCATGTATAGATTTTTCTGCTTACTGCTTGCCTGCCTCTTTTTAACTTCATCCATTACAGCTCAAAAACGCTCTTTGCCCCTTGATACGATAGTAACAACGGAGCATAGGGTAACCATCAATGGTGTGAATATAAGTTATACTGTTCAGACCGGAACCCAACCGGTTTGGGATGAATTGGGTAACCCAATTGCTTCGCTTCATTACACCTATTATATGCGCAATGAAGTGAAAGACCGTGAAAGCAGACCTCTCCTTATTTCATTTAATGGTGGTCCCGGTTCAGGATCGGTATGGATGCATCTGGCTTACACTGGCCCACGAATATTAAAAATTGATGATGAAGGCTATCCGGTTCAGCCCTATGGTGTGAAAGAAAACCCCTACTCCATTCTTGATATTTCTGATATTTTATATGTAAATCCGGTCAATACCGGTTATTCACGTACCATTCCAGAAAGCGGTAAAGAAGTGGATCGCAGCAAATTTTTTGGAATTAATGCTGATATAGCTTATTTAGCAGAGTGGATCAATACTTTTGTTACCAGGAATAACAGGTGGAGTTCTCCCAAATATCTTATTGGCGAAAGCTATGGGGGTACCCGTGTTGCAGGACTGGCACTGGCATTGCAAAACCAGCAGTGGATGTACATCAATGGCGTGATTATGGTTTCCCCAGCCGATTACAAAGTCATACGCAATGATGGGCCGGTAGCTTCTGCTCTGCATTTTCCTTATTTTACAGCTACTGCCTGGTTTCATAAAGTGTTGCCAGATGAGCTCCAGTCTAAAGATCTGCTTGAAATATTGCCAGAAGCTGAAGAGTTTACCATCAATGAATTAATTCCGGCACTGACACGTGGCAGTAATCTTCCAGAAGGAGAAAAAGCAGCAATTGCCAAAAAAATGTCTTTTTATTCAGGTCTTACTGAGAAAGAAATTCTCCAACATAATCTTGTAGTACCCACCCGGTACTTTTGGAAAGCGTTGTTGAGAGATCATAGTGGTTTTAATGTAGGCAGGTTGGATTCGAGATACCTCGGTATTGACAGGCAGGAAGCAGGAGTAACACCAGATTATAGTGCAGAACTCACTTCATGGTTACATTCTTTTACTCCAGCCATCAATTATTACCTGCAGGAAGAATTAAAATTTAAAACCGACATTAAATACAACATGTTTGGCCCTGTACATCCCTGGAACAATGAAAACGATAATACCAGAGATAATCTAAGACAGGCCATGGCACAAAATCCGTATTTACATGTCATGTTTCAGTCTGGATATTTCGATGGTGCTACCACATACTTTAATGCAAAATATACCATGTGGCAGACTGATCCCAGTGGAAAATTAAAGGATCGTTTTAGTTTTAAAGGTTATAGAAGCGGGCATATGATGTACCTTCGAAAAGAAGACCTTAAAAATGCCAATGACGATATCCGTGATTTTATACAAAATACCATGACTCAGGGTAAAGCGGCGAAGTATTGATTGTAGCTCGTAGCTCGTAGTTCGTAGTTCTGAAGGAAATTTGGAATCAAGGAATTAAGGAAAGTTAATCGTTAATCGTTAAATGTTAAGTGTTAAGTGTTAAATGGGTGAGTTAAAAAGTTAAAAGTAGAAAGTGAAAACTGAAGTTCAACAATGACGTACAGTTAATTACACCCAGCGAGTGACTCTCAGCAAATGACTAACCCCTGGACTTCCTCACTTACTCTACCTTAACCTTGACCTTAACCTTAGCCTCATATTAGCTAGTAGCTCGTAGTAAGGAGTTTCATAATAAAGCTCGTAATTCGTAATTGACTTTCCACTTTAAACTTTCCACTTTCTACTGTTTACCTTCAGACCTTCGACCTTGAGACCTTCAGACCTTCAGACCTAAAATAGCTCGTAGTTCGTAGCTCGTAATTCATAGCTTTTTGCAGTTTGCTATTCACTTTAAACTTTAAACTGTTTTCCGTTCACTGTTCACTGTTCTCCGTTCTCCGTTCACTGCTACTCTTTAAGACCTTCAGACCTATATAGCTCGAAATTCGTAACTCATAGACATTATTGCAATTTATTGCGCACCGTTGGTGCTTTAATTTGATTTACCTTTATGCCTTGGGCTTCACCCAAGGCTATTGATTCCACACCGTTGGTGTTTTTTGACAATATCTTTTAAGGTGCTTTGTGCACCATAAGCATTCATTTTAACCTATTGGGTTAGCACCAAAGGTGCGATGAGCATTAGCACCCAATGCTTTGGGTGAAATAATGCGATTTCTAATTGCCAAGCACCAAAGGTGCGCAATAAATCACCCAAGTCTATTGATCACACACCGTTGGTGCTTTTTGACAATATCTTTTAAGGTGCTTTATGCACCATAAGCATTCAATTAACCCATTGGAATAGCACCAAAGGTGCGCAATTAATCACCCAAGTCTATTGATTCCGCACTGTTGGTGCTTTTTGACAATATCTTTTAAGGTGATTTGTGCACTATAAGCATTCATTTAAACCTATTGGAATAGCACCAAAGGTGCGATGAGCATTAGCACCCAATGCTTTGGGTGAAATAATGCGATTACTTATTCCCAAGCACCAAAGGTGCGCAATAAATCACCCAAGTCTATTGATCACACACCGTTGGTGCTGGTTTCTCTTGTCATTTGATACTTGGTCGCTCATAGGAGCATTTGGCAGTTTGCAGTGGGCAGTTGAACCTTGAGACCTTCGACCTTCAGACCTTCCGACTATTTCGTTAAAAAAGCAGCAATTCTCAACGGTCCTCCACTGCCTCCTTTTATTTTCATCGGGAAAGCAAAAATGTAAAAATCCTTGAGAGGTAGTTTTTCCAGCTGTGCAAGGTTTTCGAATGCGGGGATGTTTTGCTCCATAAGTATCCTGTGTGCCATAAAATCGCCAGAACGCCCGTAATCGATGCTCGGTGTATCGATACCTACAGCCTTTATATCTCTGTTTTCAACCAACCATTGTGCAGCTTCAGAGCTTACACCTGGAAAATGCAACAAGGCGACAGCTGATGGACCCGTTCTATCGGTTCCTAAATACCGGGATTTATCAGGCCAGAATTGACCCCAGCCCGTACGTAGTAAAAGGATACTTCCTTTGGGTATGATGCCATTATCTCTTTCCCAATTTTCAATATCTTCTACGCCGATCTGATAATCAATATAATCAGATACTTTATCCCGAACATCAATCAACACTCCAGGGCCTGTAAGCTGGTCTAATGTAATCTGATCTACTGTGTTTTTGCCTTCTGCAAAATGGACAGGGGCGTCTATATGTGTGCCGCCGTGTTCCGCCATTTGAAATGAAAAAGCTGAATAATAGTAATCACCTTCAGTCATCCCTTCAAATACCGTATCCAATCTAAACCCCTCAGCTGTTGGCCAGAATGGGGTCATTTTATCATAAGAGTAACTTAAATCGATCCATTCTCCTGAAGGCCAGGTTTTTGTATTTTGATTACATGATATCATAAAAAATGTTAACAATACTGTCCACAATATCAGTGTATCTATTTTTTTCATATTCTTCACTTTTATTAATAAAATATGGTAACTACTCAACTATAACTCCGGAGGAGTTAAATATGAATAGCGCCGGGTTTCAACCCGGTGTTATATGATGAATCAGCACTTATTTTGGCGAGATTTTTGCGAAGATAAAGATCATATATCCGGAAATAGGAACAAGTTTGTCTGAACTATAGCAAAAATCATGACAAAACAACTCATTTAAACCAGATGCTAAATAGCTACAAAATATGAAAGGTACAAAACCCAAAGAATTTACCTTATTATTTTTAAATAGAATTTAGGCCAAATATCAAACTACCTGACTAAAGCGGGATTCGGTTTTTGTATTCACATTCAAATAAGGATCCAATAAAGAGCAAATATTTCTAATAAAAAACTCTCCCTTTTTTGTGATGGAAAGTTTATCGGGCACCAACTCACAAAGCCCGTCATCAGACATTTCCTGAAGAACTTCAATCTGGTCTTTGGCCAAGTGATCCATTAAGTCATTCTTTTGCCAGGTAGTAAAACCTTTACAAATAAGATCTAACAGGATCCTTTTTACTTCCTGGTCTTTCGAAGTCAAGTTATGACCTTTGATAACAGGCCATGATCCTTCATGTATACATGATTGATAATCTTCTACTGTTTTTTCGTTTTGAACATACATATCAGGCGTTTCGCTGATGGCAGAGGTACCCAGCCCAATGGTGATGCGGTTTCGGGCAACCGTATATCCCATAAAATTACGGTGAAGTGTACCATGTTCTTTGGCCAATACCAACTCTTCCCCAGGTAAAGAAAAGTGATCCATCCCAATATGTACATATCCCATAGCACTCAATCTTTCAACACCATTTTGTCTGAGCAAATACTTCTCATAACCCAAAGGTAAATCCTCTTCGGTAAATGCTCTTTGCCCCTTGCTCTTCCACGGTACATGGGCATAACTATAATACGCTATCCGATCGGGTTTCATTTTAGCTAAAAAATCCATGGTAGAAGTAACATCATTTTGATCTTGAAAAGGAAGACCGTAAATGAGATCATAATTTACTGATTTATAGCCTAAAGCTTTTGCCTGAAAAGTCACTTTCTCTACTTCTTCTTCCGTTTGGAAACGGCGTATAGCATGCAGAACTTTAGGAGATACATCCTGAACTCCTATGCTGATACGGTCAAAACCCAAATCCCGAAGTGTTATGAGGTGATCAAATGAAGTAGATGACGGATGAGCTTCAAAACTCATGGTAATCCTCTCAGATAGTTGGGCGTTGTTTTTTATTCCATTGATTAACCGTTCCAGGTGTCTGGCCGAAAAGAAAGTAGGAGTACCTCCACCTAAGTGTATTTCTTCTATAATGGGCAATCGAGGCAGATGTCTTACAGTTTGATGCCATTCATTAATAATGTCTTCAATATAAGGTAATTCCACTGAATGGTTTTTCGTAATTCGTTTATTACACCCACAATACGTACAAAGATTTTCACAAAAAGGCAAATGAATATAGAGACTCATTCTATTATCGTCCTTTAACCATCTACCCAATGAATCAAACCACATGGATTTCGACAACATACCGTATTCCCAGTGGGGCAAAGACGGATAGGAAGTATACCTGGGTATATTCCAATTGTATTTTTCGATTAAGTGTCTCGATATCATCCCACAAAACTATGGTCGAGCGACTCAGTTAAAATTGACTCATATCAACAGTGTTGATGATTGTAGTCATGCCTAAGCCAGAAAAGCCGGTCAATCTTTGTATTTTTATCGTGAAAGTCAAAATCACTCCTTGTAAGGTATGGAAAGATCCGGCATCATTGCAAATAAAACCCTTTGTCATCACTGTGGGGATACATGTCCTGAAAATCACCCTTTACAGGAAGCCCTGTCATTTTGCTGCCAGGGTTGTTTGACTGTTTTCACTATACTTCACCAAAATGGGTTGGCCGATTATTATACTATAGAACAAAGACCGGGTAGCAGTTTCCGATCGCGGAAGAATAAGAATTACGACTATCTTGAACAATCTGAAATCGCCGATCTTTTACTTGAAAGCAAAATTCCACATCATCATCGCATCAGATGGAAACTTCCGGCCATCGACTGCGCATCGTGTATCTGGTTATTGGAAAACCTGCATAAACTGCATTCGGGCGTCCAAAACGTAAGGGTGCATTTTCTCAAAAAAGAAGCGAGCATATTATATGATGAAGAGCAAATTTCACTCAGTCAGCTGGCTGAACTTCTGGATAAAATAGGCTACGACCCCGAGTTAAGTTTTGCCAATTTGGATCAAAATGTAAAATTTCGAAACAAGGACAAGTCTCTTTTGTACAAGTTGGGATTGGCTGGATTTGGATTTGGAAATATTATGTTACTAAGTTTTCCCGACTATCTGGGTCTGGTAGAAAATGAAATAGGCATTTTTATAGGATACCTGATGATTGCATTGGCAACACCAATTTTACTTTATTCTGGAAACCACTATCTCAGGTCAGCTTATCATAGCCTGAAAACTCTAAATCCAGGTATCGATATACCTATTGCATTGGGAATGTTGACACTGTATTTTCGAAGCGTATTTGAAATACTAACCCAAAGCGGTGATGGATATCTTGATAGTCTTGTGGGGTTTATCTTTTTTCTTCTGATAGGTAAATGGTTTCAGGATTATACGCATTATTCGATTTCTTTTGACCGCAATTATAAATCCTATTTTCCAATATCCGCCAATGTACTTGTGGGCGAAAAGTGGATTCCCAAACCACTGCATGAGATCGATATTCATGATGAATTACTCATCAAAAATGAGGAGATCATACCCTGTGACAGTATATTGCTCAGCGAAAGAGGGAGAATTGACTACAGTTTCGTGACCGGTGAATCAAACCCTGTTACTGTTTTAAATAATGAAGAAATTTTTGCCGGAGGAAAGCAAAAAGGTGGCGCAATAAAGGTCAAAGTGCGCAGAAACATCAACCAGAGTTATTTGACCGATCTGTGGAATAACGAGATTTTTAGCAAGAAGGAAGAAAGCATCGCTTCAAGAGTGATAGACAAGGTCAGCCGTCATTTCATCATTGCCATTTTATTCATTGCTGTCGCCACACTTATATACTGGTATCCGATTGATGGAAGAACAGCATTCAATGCATTTACGGCAGTGTTGATTATAGCCTGCCCGTGTGTATTGGCTCTGGCTGTTCCCTTTATTTATGGTAACGCTGTGCGAATGATGGCCTTGAAAAATATCTTCATTAAAAATGTCAAAACACTTGAAAATATACAAGATATTGATACCATTATCTTTGATAAGACGGGTACCATTACCGACAATGCTCTCAGAGAAGTGGTGTGGGAAGGCAATCCACTTTCACCAGAAGAATCAACACTCATAGTATCACTTGCGATGCATTCTTCTCATCCACTGAGTGTTGCCATCACAGAGTTTTTGTCTTGTGAGCCAACCGATTTGGACGCCTTTGAAGAAATTCCAGGCAAAGGAATACAAGGCAGAATAGGAAAAAACACCATTAGACTAGGTTCTTCATCCTTTATTTTCGGATTGGATAATATGGCAAAAACCCAGGAAGTTCTGGTAGAAATCAATGGCCATGTGCCGGGTAGTTTTGTATTTAAAAATCACCTGAGAGAGGGAATACACAACATCATCGCCAACCTTGCTCCACACTATAATCTGGGCCTTCTTTCGGGTGACAATACATCGGAGAAACATAGAATGCAAGAGCTTTTCGGCAATAGAGCTGAATGCCTGTTTGATCAAAAACCGGCAGATAAGCTGCAATATATAAAAGACTTACAACAGCAAGGGAGAAAGGTTATGATGATAGGCGATGGTTTAAACGATGCAGGAGCTTTGAAGCAAAGTGATGTAGGAGTAGTCATCTCTGACAGCAATAATAATTTTACCCCTTCCTGCGATGTAATCGTTGCCGCAGAACGCTTCGAACAACTCAACAACTTATTCCAGTATGCCGATAAATCTAAAGTTGCCCTGTATGGAGGCTTTGCCTTTTCATTTATTTATAACATAGTGGGTTTGGGATTTGCCGTTTCAGGCTTATTGACTCCTGTGGTAGCGGCAATACTTATGCCCATCAGTTCTATCACCATTATAATTTATGGTGTAGCGGTTAGTAGCTGGTTGGCAAATCGTCATTTTAAATTTTTGAATTAAATCCAGAATACGTATGAGAATAGCATTTTTGATACTGACCTTCCTGCACGGAATCATTCATTTAGCCGGATTTTTAAAGGCGTTTTCTTTCATAGAAATAAAAGAGCTCACTTTATCTTATTCCAAACCATTGGGACTGTTCTGGTTAACCACATGTATTTTGTTCCTGGTCTTTGGCATTGCATTTTGGAAAGAACAAAAATATTATTGGGTAATAGGAATAATTGCAGTTTTTATATCTCAAATAGTCATTCTACTCTCCTGGCAAGATGCTAAATTTGGTACCATTCCAAATACCATCATCCTGATGGTTTGTATATTAGGTTGGTTTGCATTCCAGTTTGATCGTCAAATTCAACATGAAATCTCTTCAATCTTTAAACCCTCACAGGAAAATCAAAAACTCTTAAAAGAACAGGACATTCGCGATTTACCCCGACCTGTAAAAAATTGGCTTGAACAAAGTGGTGTCATCGGAAATCCCATGATCAATTACGTGCATCTCAAACAGGAATTTTCACTCTTATTTAAACCTGGACAAAAGACATGGTACCAGGGAGAAGCCGAACAATACTATAATACTCACGATCCATCCTTCCTGTGGACTATTCGCATGAAAATGATGAATTTTATTCCCATTAAAGGAAGAGATCTTTTTAAAGATGGTAAAGGTGAAATGCTGATCAAAATAGCTTCTTCTTTTCCTGTAGTCAATGAAATGGATAATGATAAAATCAATCAAGCTTCCCTACAGAGATATCTTGGAGAAATCGTTTGGTTTCCCACTGCTGCGGTAAGTCCTTATATAGTTTGGGAAGAAATAGACCATCAATCTGCAAAAGCCACCATGTTCTGGCAAGGCACAAGCGGTACGGGTACTTTTCATTTTCATGAAAATGGCGATATTAAAAAATTCTCCACCCTCAGGTTTATGGGTAGTGATGAAAATGCAGACTTGAAAGAATGGATCATTGAAGTGGAAAAAACCGAAGAAATGAATGGAATCAGAATTCCCACTCTTTGCCGTGCTACATGGATATTGGATGAAGGAGATTGGACCTGGGCAAAAATAAAAGTCAATAGCATTGATTATTATTGAAATGCGTAAATTTTTTAGGGATTTTAAATGAAGTCCATAAGCCATAAAAAACAATGATAAAAACTATGATGGAGCAAATCAAAGAAACGGTTCTCTATATACCATTCCGTATTGACATTGATCCAATGGACAAATTATTATTAATGAATTTTGAAAAAGATCCGGACTCTGTTTACGTAGGATTTGAACCTCAGGTATTTATCGATAAGAATAATAATGAAGCTCACCTGGTCATTGGATGGAGGGTAGATGGAAAAGTAGATGTGTATCACCAGCCGGGATTAAGTCCCGATCCTGAAAAATACAATATTGCCGGCAAAGGTCTTCATCAAATAGCCATGAGAGAAATGTCAGAAGCATTTTTCGAAATTGACGATTACGGTGTACAAGCCTTTTATAGTTTTCATGACTTATACGGCAGGGATGTGATTCTCCGGGTCAAAGAAAGAAACACAAAAAAAAGAAAACCATTTGGTCTACTCGCTCCAATGGGTTTTGCGGCTGAAAAGCCCTCTTCATTGCCCCTCATTTATCTACATGACTTTTATTTTGTAAGAAAAAAGCACACAGTCATAGAGATTTCCATTCAGGGAAAACATCACAAACCAGACAAACTTCCATTACCGATGGACTGGACGCAGATGTATTTCACCCGGTACAGTCCCAGACCACTAATTGCTACATTTAATCCGGCTTTTAATGGCGTGTTAGAAGGAATAACTGTAGAAGAAGGTATCAAGGAAGTTCAGTTTGAAGATTACACCATGAATCTGCAATGGGACAATAAAAAACCCTGCATTTCGGATATAACGAGAAATAACAATTTACATCCCATCCAAGTAGCATTTTCTCCTCCTTTCCCAGCCATTCATTCACATCTTCAAGATGTTGATTGCTCAGGGAGTTTTATTATTGAAGGTGACCCTTCGACCGGTAAAATTCCTGGTCGGTATTCCATCGTAAAACAAGATGAAAAAATTATTATTTCACTGACTCCTTCTGGTGGGTGGAAGCCTCGTCCAACAAAATTATCGCTTCGGTTTATGTATAGAGCAGTAAAAATATTCCGGAACTGGCCAAGCACATACGAATGGAATGCGAAAATCCACATAGACAAACAAGATGTATTATGGATGGAATCAGCATGGAAGAGAAATATCTAAAATTGCCTGGTATTTCGATTGTTGAGAATGAGTTTTTATTGCCTTCTTTGAAATTAATGCATTAAATCTTTATTTTTACCCATTGTCTCCATTTTTAACACTTCTTACAGTAAATTATAAATAAAGCAATATGGAAAACAGACCATGGATGAAGAGTTATCCTACCGGAATTCCGGCCAATATCGATTCCACACAATACAATACTTTGGTAGAATTTTTAGAAGACTGTTTTAAAAAATGGGGTGCGAAGCCGGCTTTTCACTGTATGGGCAGAACCATTTCTTTCAAAGAGTTAGACAAATATTCTTCAGAATTTGCTTCTTATCTTCAATCACGTGGTTTGAAAAGAGGAGACCGTGTCGCTATTATGATGCCCAACCTATTGCAATATCCCATAGCCATATTTGGAGTTTTAAGAGCAGGTCTTATTGCCGTCAATACCAACCCACTCTACACACCCAGAGAAATGAAACACCAGTTTAATGATAGCGGTGTAAAGGCGATTGTGATCGCTGAAAATTTTTGCTCTAACCTTGAAAAGATCATCGGAGATACGTCTATCGAAGTTGTGATAACCACCAGCATAGGAGAGATGCTGGGTTTTGTGAAAGGAGCTTTGGTAAATTTCGTCATCAAGCGCATTAAAAAAATGGTTCCGGCATATGAACTGAACAATACAGTAAAAATGTCTGATGCTTTAAAAGTGGGGTCAAAGTTTAAGATTAATCCATTTGATAGTGGACCGGATGATGTCATTCTTCACCAATATACTGGTGGCACTACCGGAGTATCCAAAGGTGCTATGCTTACCAACCGCAATATGCTTGCAAATATGTTGCAAATGGAAGCCTGGATGTCAAAATACCTTGAAAACGGTAAAGAAATCGCTCTTTCACCTCTGCCTATGTACCACATATTTGCTTTTTCAGTAAATTGTCTGGCTATGATGAAGTTGGGCGCAATGACCATTCTGGTGGTGAATCCGCGAGATTTGTCTTCCATCAATAAAGAGTTTAAAAAACACAAGGTTTCACTTATGACCGGAGTGAATACCCTCTTCAATGCCTTGATTCACAACGATGAATTCAAAAAAGTAGACACATCATCACTCAAAGTAACAGTAGGAGGTGGAATGGCTATACAAAAAGCTGTAGCAGAAAAATGGTATCAGGTCACCGGATGCAGACTCAGCGAAGGCTATGGTATGACAGAATCCTCACCGGTTATTACCATCAATCCATTTGACGAAAATGCCAGAATTGGCAGTATAGGTCTTCCAGTGCCTTCTACAGATGTGAGGATCGTAGATGAGGATGGGAATGTTCTGGGAATCGGGCAAATTGGCGAACTCCAGGCAAAAGGACCTCAAGTGATGAAGGGTTATTATAATAAACCGGAAGAAACAGCTAAAACGATCATTAAAGATTGGCTTTGTACAGGCGATATGGCAACCATGGATGATGACGGTTATTTTAGTATCGTAGACAGGAAAAAAGATATGATCCTGGTTTCGGGATTTAATGTTTACCCCAATGAAATTGAAGATGTTTTGGCCATGCATCCCAAAGTGCTGGAAGTAGGAGTCGTGGGAGCACCTGACGAAAAATCCGGAGAAGTGGTTAAAGTTTTCATTGTTAAAAAAGATAAGTCATTGTCCGAAAAAGAGATTATCGAATACGCCAGACAATATCTGACAGGATACAAGGTCCCAAAAATTGTCAAATTCATCGAAGAGATGCCTAAAACAAATGTGGGTAAAATTCTGAGAAAGGATTTAAAGGGCTTGGATTAGATGGTCTTATTAACCAGGATCAATATTTGCAACTACCCAGCTATAACTCCGAAGGAGTTAAATATGAATAGCCCCCAAAGCTTTGGGGTTAAAAATCATGACAAAACAACTCATTTATACTAGAGGCTGATTAGTACCAAAATTTAAAATCACACTATGAAAAAAACTTATTTTAAATTCCCGGTAGCCATCTTGCTCATTTGCATTGCGATATCATGTCAGCCCGCTGGCAAAAGTGTCGAAGAAATTCAAGTTGAACCTCCAACTTTCTTCCACAATGTTTATTTCTACCTGGATAAAGAGTTAACAGAAGATCAAAGAAAGGAATTTATAGGCGGTCTCGAAGCCATGGCACAAATCGAAAGTCTGATAGACTACCATATAGTTGTACCCGCTATGACTCCCAGAGAAGTCGTGGACAACACTTATGACGTTGCCATACTTACTTCATTTGCCGATAGTGAGGGACATGACTACTATCAGGTGGATTCTTTGCACAACGAATTCAGGGATGGATTTTCAGGTATGGTAGATAGTATCAGGATATATGATAGTGTTGTAAAGTAAGGGAGGTTAAGGATAAGGTTAAGGTTGAGGTTTTCGCCTTTGGCAGGTCGAAAAAACGGTAAACGGTGAGCAGTGAACTGTAAACGGTCAGATGGTCGGACAGTCGGAAAGTCGAAGGTCGGAAGGTCTGAAAGTCAGAAGGTTTAGCAATGAAAAGTGAACGGAAAACGGTGAACGGAAAACGGTGAACCCATTGCTTACTACGAGCTGAAATGAGGTTAAGGTTTTCGCCTTCGGCAGGTTGAAGGTCTGAAAGTCGGAAGGTCGGAAAGTCGAAGAAAAATTTCGAACTGCATAAAAAAAGCCCCCTAAGAAACTTAGAAGGCTTTCAGAAAGCGTGGTACCTCCAGGAATCGAACCAGGGACACCAGGATTTTCAGTCCTGTGCTCTACCAACTGAGCTAAGGTACCCTTGCAAAAAACCCATTTCCATGGCGGGACAGGGCTCTTTTTTTTAAGAGATGGCAAATTTACGTCCTTTTTTGCTTTTACCAAACATTGTTGGATTATTTATTTCTTCCCATTCTGATGCAATTTCATTAAATCCTTATTGAGAACTTTAAAGTGAGAGTATACATGTGAACCTGGTTACCGGCAACAAATACATTACGTGAATTTCTGAGAGAAGCATTAAAGAAGGTTTTTTAAGGCATATTCCGGGTTTTATATTTAAAGTAATTATCTCGATTTATTTTATCCTTTCGTCTAGAATATGATTTGACACCCATGTATATCATTATTATTGTATCATTATGAAAGCTTTATACGAATCAATATTGCACATCAATGGACAAAATGGATTGAAAATTATGAAAGCAGAAAAATCTTGATAAACGAAGAATTTCTGCTGATAATGTTATGATTTTGAATCTGAAATTTCTTCATAAAAAATAGTAAACAAATGCATATCAATACCATGTCAAAATATTTCTTTCTTCTTTTATTTTTACCTATACTTCTTCAAGGTCAATCACTCGAAGAAAAAACCGATGAATGGATTACTTCACAATACTCTTCATCAGGACCGGGAGCTGCCATTTTAGTAGCCAGGGGTGACGAAATTCTATTAAAGAAAGGATATGGTCTGGCCAATTTAGAGCACAACATTCCCATAGATGAAGATATGGTGTTTCAAATAGGATCCGTTACCAAACAATTTACCTCCACGTTAATACTGATGTTGATCGAAGAGGGCAAAATGAAACTCGACGACGATATTACCAAATATATTCCCTCGTATCCAACCCACGGACATACCATTACAATTCATCACCTCCTCAACCACACATCAGGAATTAAGAGTTATACCAGCATGATGGAATGGCGTAAATTATGGCGAAATGATCTGTCAACTTCCGAACTCATAGAAGTATTCAAAGACCAACCTATGGATTTTTTACCTGGGGAAAAATATGCCTACAATAACTCTGGTTATGTCTTACTCGGTCATATCATTGAACAAGTAACAGGAAAATCCTATGAAGATGTCCTCATTGAAAAGATCATCAACCCTTTGGGACTTAAGAATACTCATTATGGCAATGCTGCTAAAATTATACCCAAACGGGTCTCCGGATATCAATTTGGAATGGGTTTAAAGAATGCTGAATATCTGAGCATGACACACCCACATGCTGCAGGTTCTATCATGAGCAGCGTAGAGGATCTGTATATTTGGAATCAGGCTATAAAAAGCAATAAACTGATCTCAAGCGAAAGTTTTACAAAAGCCATAACACCTACAGTATTGAGGGATGGTTCAAAGATAGATTACGGGTATGGGTGGAGTCTTAGCCAAATATCAGGCAGTAAAACCTACGAACATAGCGGTGGTATTTTTGGGTTTATTTCCAATGTCATTTACATACCGGAAGAGGACGTTTACGTGGCTATATTAACCAATACCGATGCTGTCACCCCGTTCGAGATAAGCACCAGAATAGCAGCTTATGCCATAGGAAAACCCTATCCGGAACCCGATCCATCTGTAGTGCTCCAACCCACACACCTCAATTCACTCTCCGGAGTTTACGAATTTGAAGACGGGACAGTGAGAATGATTACAGTGGATAACGGTCAATTGTACAGCCAGCGAGAAGGGAGCTCTAAATTAAAATTAACTGCTGCTTCAGATTTGGTTTTTTTATTTGATCAGGGATTAACATACCTTCGATTTTCAAGTCAGGACGATACCCTACGAGCTACATTATTTACGAGAACTTCTACCACCACAGGGATAAAAACCACCCGCCCTTTACCAGAGCGAATTGAGGTGGTGATACCTGAAGAAGTTCTTAAACAATACGTGGGGGACTATGAAATCAATCCCTCTTTCATACTTTCGGTTACACTGGAGAATGGACAATTGATGAGCCAGGCAACCGGACAGATTAAATTACCTCTATTTGCTGAAAGCGAAGTGAAATTTTATCCTAAAGAATTCGAGGCCACTATCGAATTCGTAAAGAATGAGTTGGGAAAAACGATGAGCCTGATCTTACATCAGGGAGGTAATACCATAGAAGCAAAGAGAAAAAAATAGTCCTAACATATTGGACTCAGGTAATACTGCAGGCGATATCGTATCTTTACATGTATTTTGTAAACATACCTGATATGCAAATTCATTCCCTGTCAAAAATTCTTATAATGCCTCTTGTCCTGGCAGCCATAGCCATTGTATACTATGCCGAGACTGCTGGGAACAGGGATTTTTCTATATGGGTATTGGTTCCTGGTATTTTATTCGCTGCCTTGATGGTGCTGAGTCCGCAGATTGATTTCTGGTACAGAAAGAGGAATCCGGGGCTACTCGATAAAGCCGTTGTCCGGTGGCTGGAGCGCTATCACTTATTTTACAATCAACTGAATGACCTGGATAAAAAAATATTCAGAGACAGGTTGAATATTTACCTCTTCGGAAGAGAATTCAAATCGGTGGGAAGCGAAGTCAGGGATGTACCCGATGACATTCAGGGAATCATTGCCAGTATTCCGATCATGCTTACATTAAACAGGGATGATTACCTGATGGGGGATTATGACAGGATATATATTTATAAACATGCTTTTCCTTCGCCTGTGTTTCAATTTCTGCATACGTTCGAACTTAATCGGGAGGATGGCATGATTATATTATCACTTGAACATCTACTCGCCGGAATGGTCAATAAAGAGTATTACAATGTGGGAGTTCATGTTTTCGCCATGGCTTACCTGGAGGTTTTTGAGCCAGAGATACTGCCCTCTGAAGAAGAAATCAACGATCAAATTATTGAAACCTGTATGGGAATCCCTTATTCAACTATCTTAGCTACATCCGGCTACAACAAAATTGACAACCGGGCTGCCCTGATCACATGTTTTTTTACCAACCCAAAAAACATGATGGAAAACTATCCTGACCTTTACGAAGTTCTATCACGTCTATTTTACAAAATATCTCCATGAAGTTCAGTCTTCCCTTTAGAGAGGGTATGAGTAATTGCAGATAAAAAGGTATGATTTCTCAGTTTTGCTTGTAATCAGCGGTTAGCACAAAAGCGGGAATAGATACCTGAAAAGATTTACCGGCGTCTAAATCTCTCATATTGTAATGCCCTTCCATTTTTCCGTTGGGTAAGGATAGCGGACTCCAGGAAGAATAAGTGTGAACTTCGCCAGGTGAAAGAATGGGTTGTTCTCCGACCACCCCTTCCCCGCTCACTTCTCTTTTGGAACCATCCCCTTCCGTTATGAGCCAGTATCTTGAAATTAATTTAACAGTTCGCTGACTTTGATTTTCTATTTTAACGATATATGAATGTATATATCTTTTTAAAACAGGATTGGACGCCCCCGCTTCAAAACGACTGATTACTGAAATTTTAATACCGTGTGTCGTCAACGTAACCATGACGTATTATTTTCATGTATTTGTAAAAAGTTTTCTACAATTCTTTCTGCATTCTCCAGAGTATCATTTAACTCATCATTATACAATACCATATCGAAATTCGTTTCATAGGTCAACTCCCTTTTGATCCTTTTTACCCTCCGTTTGAAGCTTTCTTCATCTTCAGTTTTGCGGGCTTTTAGTCTTGCATATAACTTTTCCAATGTTGGAACTTTAACAAAAATGGCCAATGCATTATCTCCAAATTTGTTTTTCAAATGGGTTGCTCCATTAACTTCTATATCAAATACCACAACTTTTCCCATCTTCCACAATCGCTCTACCTCTGATTTGAGAGTACCATAGTATTGATTTTCATACACTTCTTCCCACTCTATAAATTCTTCGTTTTCTACCTTTTCCAGGAAATTTTCATTATCCATAAAGTAATAATCTCTTCCTTCTTTCTCGTAATCTCTTTGTTTTCTTGTCGTTGCTGAAACTGAAAATGCAAGTTCTTCATATTTGTTTAAAAGGTGTCTGACAATAGTGGTTTTCCCTGACCCGGAAGGAGCGGTAAATATCAATACTCTGCCTGTATGTTTTATTTTTTCTCTGCCTGAAGTCTGCATGTTCATCATACTACATTAGCCAGTTGCTCCTTTATTTGTTCCAACATATCTTTCATTGAAACGACCGTTTGTTGAATATCAAAATCCTGGGCTTTTGATCCCAATGTGTTTATCTCTCTTCCTATTTCCTGACTTATAAAGGCCAGTTTTTTTCCTACTACCAGGTCTTCATTTTCGAGTTCTGAGATAAAATACTGGCAGTGTTGTGCGAGACGTACCTTTTCTTCATTGATATCGAGTTTTTCCAAATAGTGGATGATTTCCTGTTCATACCGGTTAAGATCTACGTTGTCGCGACCGAGAAACTCTTCCAGGTTTTTACGGAATTTAGATCTGAGCTTTTCCACTCTGTTTTCTTCAAAAGGAATAATGGTTTTCAATTTTTCCTCAATCCCGCTTACATTCATTTTTAAATCTTCTTTCATCGCCTGACCCTCTATCTGGCGGTAATGTTGGAGATCTCTGATGGCATGATGAACAGTTTGAACGACCTTGTCCCATTCTTTTTCATCGATATCGCTTTCGGTATTGGTCACTACATTCGGTATTCGGAGTATCGCTGTAAATAAATCATCATCGTTTTCGTGTCTCAGCTCGCTTTTAAGATTTTGTAATTCAAGGTAATATTTCTTAAATAGGGGGATATTAAGACCCATTTCATCATCTATTCCTTCAGAACTGACAGTAATGGAAAGTTCAAGCTTACCTCGTACAGATCCTTCGATGACCATATTCCTCAATGCAATTTCCTTGTCTTTGTATGAATTGGGTACTTTTATTCTTAAATCTGTAGTTTTGCTGTTGAGTGACTTCAAGTCAGCCGTAATGACTTTTCCATTATATTCTGAAGATGCCTTCCCAAAACCAGTCATTGATAGTATCATAAAAAAATAAATTTCAGCAAATATAAGGGAAGTACTTGTCAATTGACTTTTCCTATAAACCTATTATTATATTATTTGAATAAAAAGCGAAAAAATTAAAATATTGGTAATGAATACATTAAAATGCCATAAAAGTTAAAAAAAAGTCGAATTAAATTTTCATATTAAATAAATATTGCGAAATTTGTCCCACTTTGAAAAAAAGCAATTAATTATATAACTATTTATAAATCAAACAATAAGAATGAGGAAAGCCGATTTAGTATCCACGATTTCAGAAAAGACGGGAGTCCCTAAAGTAGATGTACTGGTAACATTAGAAATGTTTTTTAATGAAGTGAAAGACTCCCTGGCAAGCGGGGAGCCTGTATTTGTGAGAGGTTTTGGATCTTTTATTATTAAGAAAAGAGCTAAGAAGATTGGAAGACACATAAAGAAAAATAAAGCAATAGAAATTCCTGAACACTATATTCCTGCATTTAAACCGGCAAAAATTTTTGTTGATCAGGTAAAGGACAATGTAACCTCAGAGTCCCTGGCTCTTGACAATGAAGAATGAGAATGCCTATGACTCGTGATCAATGGATCGCTGTTGGACTTTCAACATTGGTATTTTTGGTACTGTATTTTGGATTTGACATCAAACCTAAAAGTCAAAAACAACTCGAGAAAACCCGTGCCGTAAATATTGAGGCTACCAGCATCGATAATCTGATCAATGAAGCCAGGATAAAGCTTGGCGGTAAATATGGTTTAATTGAAGCTCTGCATCTGGAACTAAATGAATCAAAAAATGATTCTCTTAAAGTAGAGAAGCTGAAACAGTTATCAGGTAAATGGTATGAATTTGGCTTCGCTGCTATTGCTGGTTATTATGCAGAAGAGATTGCCAGAATAAAAGAAGATGCCGATTCGTGGTCAATAGCCGGAACTTCCTACCTTCTCGCCATTCAGCAAAGTGAGGAAGACAAAGTCCGAACATGGTCATTGCAAAGGTCAGTGAAAGCATTCGAATCAGCTATTTCTATGGAACCTCAAAATATCAGTCATCAGATAAACCTGGCGCTTGCATATGTTGAGATGCCTCCTTCTGATAACCCGATGAAGGGTATTTTAATGCTCCGACAGTTGGATGAGTCTAATCCTGATAATGTAAAAATACTTTCGCAACTGGGAAGATTATCGATTTCGACCAATCAATTGGATAATGCTCTCAAGAGATTGAAAAGAGCGGAAGAGCTCGATCCGGAAAATAAAAATGTTATTTGTCTGCTGGCCTTAACTTACGAAAAGACGGGAGATCGCGAGCTGGCAGAAAATTATAATAGAAAATGTGTTAATTAAATAAAATAAATGAATTATGCCTTGTGGTAAAAAAAGAAAAAGACATAAAATCTCTACGCATAAGCGAAAAAAGAGACTAAGAAAAAACAGACATAAGAAAAAGAATAGATAACCTATTATTCATGTTTGAATGAATGGAGGGATTGGTAAACAAGTATTAAAAAAATGAATCCTTGTTTACCAATCCCAAAAGTTCAGTGTATCTGTAGAAATGGTATTCAGAAGTATATTAAAATCCTATACCCATAAAATCGAAAAATAGGTTTTGATCGCCCCAAAGACCATGAAAAACTTTCTTTTCAACTTCTGATCTTTCTTACACGTACAAGTGAAATTAGCCATGCATTTGAAATAAAAAATGAACTGTGGACAAAGAATTAATCATTAGTTCATCTCCCACAGAAGTTGAAATTGCATTACTGGAAGACCATAAGCTTGTAGAAATACATCGTCAAAAGACGGATAACAACTTCGCTGTAGGTGATATTTTTCTGGGAAGGATCAAGAGATTAATGCCAGGTTTGAATGCAGCTTTTGTAGACGTCGGTCAACGAAAGGATGCATTTTTACATTTTACTGATATCGGCCCCCAAATTAACTCGCTGAAAAAGTACACCCAGCTAGTTATGAGTAAGAGGGTGACCTCAGCTTCCCTGGATCATTTTGAACAGGAACCCGATAATCCTAAAAACGGAAAAATCGACCAGGTTTTTGATAAAAATACACCGGTGCTTGTACAGGTGTTAAAAGAACCCATTTCCACAAAAGGTCCAAGATTGACTTGTGAAATCACCATTCCCGGTAGGTATATCGTCATCACACCTTTCAATAATTTTATAGCTGTATCAAAAAAAATAGCAAGTCCCGAAGAGAGAAAAAGGCTCAAGGTGCTTATAGAAAGTATCAAACCCAAAAAATTTGGGGTTATAGTCAGGACAGCAGCAACCGGCAAGAAAGTGGCTGATCTGCACAGCGAAATGAGAGAGCTAGAGAATAAATGGATTGAAATTTATAAGGAGCTCCGAATCACCAAAGAACCTATTAAACTCCTTTCAGAACTGGATAAGACTTCCAGCATACTGAGAGACATCCTTAACGATACCTTTAATAGGGTCATTGTAGATGATCCGGTACTGTACAAAGGGTTAAAAACCTACATATCTGATATAGCTCCGGATAAAGTGGGAATTGTAAAAGAATTTAAAAATAACAGACCTATTTTTGATGTAATCGGTGTTACCAAACAAATCAAAGCTTCTTTTGGCAAAACGTATACTTTACCCAGTGGTGCCTACCTGGTCATGGAAAGTACGGAGGCCATGCATGTCATCGACGTGAACAGCGGACCTAAAATGCAAAAGAAAACACAGGAAGATGCAGCCCTGGCGGTCAATCTTGAAGCTGCAGAAGAAATAGCTCGCCAACTCAGACTCAGAGATATTGGAGGTCTGATCATCATTGATTTTATCGATATGCGCCGTTCTGAAAACAAAGGCATGTTGCTAAAATCCATGAAGCACTTTATGAGAAATGACAGAGCTCAGCACACCATTCTGCCCTTAAGTAAGTTTGGTTTGATGCAAATCACACGCCAACGTGTTCGGCCTGAAATCATTATTGACACCTCAGAAGTGTGCTCTAATTGTGGGGGCACTGGTAAAGCCCGCCCTACCATTTTGATCACGGATGATTTACAGCGTGATCTTGAATACATCATAAGATCGAGGCCAGGCTCAAAATTGATATTGCATGTGCATCCATATGTTTTCACCTTCCTGAAAAAAGGTTTTCCCAGCCGTCAAATGAAGTGGCTTTTTAAGTACAATAAATGGATTTCGATCAAACAGGATAACAATTTTGCCATCCACGAGTATAAGTTTTTTGATAAAAATCACGATGAAATCCGGCTTTGAACCAATTTAGTTTGACACGCAAGGTTCGTGTTACCGATTTCTCATATATTCGTGTATGGACTATCGAGATTACATCGACAGAGAATTGGCACCTTCACAGCGGATACTTATAGCATCTTTAAATTGGGGTTTAGGCCACGCTACCAGGTGCATTCCCATCATACGTTATTTATTGGAGAAAAAAAAGCATGTCGTTATAGCCACTGATGGTGAAGCACTTCATTTACTCCAAAAAGAGTTTACCGGACTTGCATTTGAAACTCTTCCTTCATACCGCATCCGGTATACATGGAAATCGATGGGTCTGAACATGGTACTTCAAAGTTTTCGAATTGGAAGAGCGATTATACTGGAAAAAAAGGTTATCAAAAAACTAGCCCACCACCACCAGATCGATACCATCATATCCGACAACAGATACGGAGCCAGGCATCACAATACACGCAACATAATTATTTCCCATCAAATACATATTTTACACCCCTGGCTTTGGTTCAGAAGTATAGTTTCAGCTTTGCATGCGAGTTATATACGCCGGTTTGACAAATGTTGGATCCCTGATCTGCCTCCTCCTGACAATCTCAGTGGAGATATGAGCAAGTCTAATCATTTAAAAAATGCATATTATATTGGGCATTTGAGCCGGATGGAATTCAGAAAACTTACGGTAAAAAGGAAAATCCTGGTGATCCTTTCCGGCCCTGAACCGGCAAGGTCAAAACTGGAAACCAAAATAAAATCGGTACTTCTTGGACAGGATTATATGCTTATTCGCGGCACAACCAGTAAGGGACAATGTAACCCGAATAACAGAGAAGTAGATATGTTGACAAGTTGTGAAATCAATAATGAAATTTGCTCGTCCGAACTGGTCATTTGCAGATCGGGATATTCCAGCATCATGGATTTAATGAAATTGGGCTCAAATGCCATTCTCATCCCGACTCCCGGGCAATATGAACAAGAATATTTGGCAGAAAGATTATCATCATTGTACCCATCAAGATTTAAAATGATTGTGGAAAAAAATATCCAGGCATTACCTAATCTTTTGAAATGATAGATTTCCGCGACCACTCAACTATCCACTTCAAGCGTATTGTTTTTAATAGTGTTTTAGAAAAAAAATTGGTATCACGCTAAATTCTCAGACAGCAATGGCTTCAAAAGACGGAATACACCTATCGGAACAACGCGTTATAGAGAAACGTGCTTACACGGTATAAAATTTGATCACATTGAATAGGACAATAGATTATCCCTGAATTGAGATTGATTTGCAGTCTGTCCATGATTCATTGTATGAAGATAATTGCTAGTTTTGTAGGTGAGAAAGGTTTAAATTTTTCAATGATAAAGTTCTTTGTAATAATCACTTTTTTACATCTAACTATTCCTTGAGCAGGATGTAAATGGAAAAAAGGCTTCACAATCAGCTAGAAAAATAGCACAAGATTATTCAGGCCCTCTTGTATCAACCAAGACAACAACCCTTCCAACAAGATCACAGGCTCTTGGTTTAGAGCAAATCAGATTAGATATGAACGGAGGTGTAAGATCTGCAAGGAATTATAATCGTCGAAATTCACCTGGATTGAAAATCATAAAAAAACTACTACGGTGACAGAGGAAATAGAAATTTACAGCATTGAAGATATTGAGAGAAATAAGAATGCAGAAGGCATTTATGTTAGTTCGTGGATTGATTTTACAGTTGACCTTTCAAATTTTGAAAAATTAAAATATGCTCGACTGAATAACAAGAAACGTATTAATCTAAATTCGTGTACAATGCTTGAAGAATTAATTATTACCAAAGTGGACAAAGTAAAAGATGACTTGACGACATTATCTGACTTAAAAGTCCTCGATATATCAGAAGGCAATATTACAGATTTAGCATTTTTGGATGACATGCCAAAGCTAAATGAGCTTACTTTGTCTTATTTGTATAAGTTAGAAGATGTCTCAGGTTTGTCATATTTATCAGATAGCTTAGAATACTTAGAAGTTCTATCATGTAAAAACATCGTATGGAATGATGAGCTTAAAAACTTACCGAACCTGAAAAAGATAATCTTTAGAAGTAAGTTCAACTTTGATGGGTTAAAGTGGGTTGAAAAAATGCCGAATTTAGAGCATTTGGCATTGGGAGATACTTTAGTTGAAAATGGCGACTTTAGGCCTGCAAAGGATATTTACTTTGTCTCAATGGATAATAAGAAGCACTATAATTATAAATATGATCACGAGACTTTGAAAATTGTTCCGAAATAATGAATTTATTAAATTGCCTTAATCTTGTTTAGCTGAAATATTTTGAACCAAACCTCGAATTTCGGTTCGGAGCTTTTAAGTTTTACAGAGCTGCAATATTCTTGATCAAACTTCGAACAACAGGGAAGTAGTATGACATTATTTAGCAATGCAATGAATTGGAAAAAAGGTCTAACACTTATTCATTTTAACTCAAATTAGGATATAGTATGGAAAATGAGATTTTGGAGATAAGAATATCTAAGGCTTTGCCAAACATGGTTTTTGGTTCAAAAATAAAAAAGGTATACTTTTTTGAAATGCCAATGCCTTTTAAAAAAATACTTGACCTAATTCACTGTTTTCAGGCAGACGATGTAAAATATACTGGGTTACTTTGGGATGAGTTACCAAGTTCAAATTGTTATCACATAAAAGAAAATGTACATTTAGAAAAAAGATATATACAAGAAAATGAAGAGCTTTTATGGGAGTATGATTATGGCTTCCTAATGGGAAATAATTGGGAGTTGTATTATGATTTTAAAGGTGAAGTAATGTTGTTTGGATTATCGAATACTCACGTACATTCGTTCGAGCAAGAACTGAAAAATGATGAAATATTAATGAAGTATCATTATCCTTTAGATGACTTGCTCAATTATTTTGAGTCAATAGCAACTTCTAATTATAATAGCCCATTAGATAGAGGATATGCGGATTTTTTGAATAAACTCAAACTAAATTACTCTGAATTGGCTTCGTCTGTAGTGATATAATTACTGATACGTCATTCTTGTTTTGACATCTCTAAGCACAGCATCAAGATTATAAAAGAAACATTCCTTGTCTTTTGTGGGCAGGGAATTTATCTCTTTAAGCCTACGGAGTAGGAAGGAAGCAGAAGTACGCTTACACGTATGATGAATACAACCGCTTGACAGAGGCTGAGTACTATGACCGGAACACGGCAAACAGATGGATATTGGTTCCTTATCTTAAAATCTCGACCATGGTAAAAATTAACATATTTGTATTATTATTTTGTTTGACTTTATGTTCTTGTAATAGTCAACAAAAGTGTCTGGACCAAGTAAAAGCTATTGCATATTATTCAAATCTTGACAAGGATATTCTTAGAGATAAAATTATTCCTTGCAAAGCTAAGTTTGAGTATACATCGGTATTATTAAATCAGAAAAGTAACTTAATTGGTACCATTAATATAAGTCCTTATTGTACTCTCTTATTGGAAAACTTAAAGTATTTGGATTTAATTACAGGCTATGACAAAAAGGATGGAATTTTATGGGATGAATATATTTTTGATTTTATATCTAAATATGAGGTGTCATATTTGGGGAGTTTCAAATCTGAAAACAATCAGAGCGTTTTAGAATTAGTTTGCCTGAATTCTATAAGCAATGAGCCTGATTTCTATGAGAAAGAAATATTTATGTTAATCAATTTTGAAGAAAAAATTACATCTATAATAAAAGTAGGCAGCTTTTCCAATCTTAAACCAGATTATTTTACCAATTTAATGTTGAATCGAGATGGTGAATATTTTGTTTTATATGATTTTTCGAGTTTAAATGGAAATCTTACCACATTAAAGAAAGATGAATATTTGTGCTGTCAGTTTCAAATTGACAAGAAAGGTAAAATCAAGATTTAATCAAGAGGCATAAGCTCTCTGAGTATTAAAGTCACGAATAATAAGGTCGATAAAATGAAAAATACGATCTTTGGTAGTCTACACTTACATTAAAGGCTTTGGCTAGTGTCATGTCAAGTATAAATTGACGGATAAAGTCTGTGTAGTTTTATCCTGGCATCCTTTGTTGTAAACTGCCAATTTATCTTTGCATTTTTGTTGTTTCTGTGATTCTGCCAGGCTTTCACCTCTCTTTCTATTAT
>JBGTBR010000080.1:0-63479 GCA_041749255.1 Saprospiraceae bacterium | reverse complement strand
AATATATAACATCTTATAAATATATCAAAATCGAACTGTTTAGCCCTGCCCTAAAGGGGAGTCTGCCCGCAGCTTAGTGGTGAGGATGACTTTTGGGGATTTTTGAATTTCGAATGGTGAAGAGGTTGCATAAAAAGCATTGTTGAGTATATTTAATAATACCTTTCCGATTTCCGGACGAATCAATTCTATCTTGGGGAGTGATGAATCAAAGTCAGTGATCAATTCGATATCAATATCTTCGTTTTTGGATTTGAAACTTTGGTAAGCAAGGTTCAAATATTCACCTGTCATAGTATTGATGTCTGTCAGTTCTTTCTTACCTGAACCAGTTCTGCTGTGCTCGAGCATACCTTTAACGATGGCATCGGCACGCTTACCGTGGCGGGTGATTTTTTGTTGGTTACTTTCGATATCATTCATTAAATCTTCTGCTTCTTCGATATGAGAAAGATCGATCTGTTGAAACGCAATATATTGCGTCTTTACCTGGCCCAACTCTTTTTTAAGCTCTTCGACCAGTTCGATATTCACCTCACTAAAGTTGTTAACAAAATTCAGCGGATTCTGAATCTCGTGGGCGATGCCTGCTGTGAGTTCACCGAGTGAAGCCATTTTTTCAGATTGGATGAGTTGGGCCTGGGTGGATTTGAGATTGGATAGGGTGGTTTCCAATATTTTGTTTGTCTTTTGTTTTTGGTGGTTGTTTCGGTAAAGCACTACAGCAACAATTAGAAATAAAGCTACTACTCCAATCAAGCCCCATTGTCGTAGGTTATTTCGGTAGGCAATTGCGGCTGCTTCAATTTCGGTTTGTCTTTCCTGTTCTTCCATTGTGGCAGACTGAAGCTGCTGGAATTTTTGAACGCCATGCAAACTGTCTTTTGCCGCTGAAGCCATCTGATAATACCTAATCGCTTCTTTGGGGTTTTCTTCTGCATAGAGTCCAGCCAATAAACTGCTGGCTGCTAGAATCCTGTTGGTGTATGAAAGTATTTCACCGAATTCCAATCCCTGCTTTGCATAATAAATGGCAGAGTCCGGTTGATTAAGTTTCTTGAAAACTTCGGCAATGGAGTTGCTTGCAGTAGCTGCTTCTCTTAGCGAATTTTCTGCTATCGCCTCTTTCATACTTTTGTGATAGTATTCTATGGCTTTTTGTTCATTGCCTTTTTTTACTGCTATATTTCCACGCAACCTGTTATTTATAATAATCCATAATGGAACAGATTCATACTTTTTCTCAAGCAATTCCACTCGCTTTTCGGCAGAATCCAAATCGTCTAATTTCTCATAAATGTCAGCTAAAAAATACTGCGTGACCGACCATTGAAAATCATCATAGTTTATCTCTAAAAGTTCATCTGCCTTGTGTAAATAAGGTAATGCCTTTGAAGCATCCCCGACATTGAGATATACATTGGCTACCCGGATCAGGCTGTAAACTCCCACATAAATAAGCTGTTCTTTTTCAGCAATTTTCCAAGCCTGAAGCCCTAGTTGCAATGCATATGGCAAGTCTCCTTTTTCCCGGTGCAGCACACACAGAACATTCAATGCCATTATTTCGCCCTTTTTAAATCCTAACTCCCTGGATTTTGACAATGCCTGATTGGCAAGAATTAATGAGGTGTCAGGATTATTACTTCTGTATGCCTCACTTAACCTGCTTTTTAAGATAATCCTGGCTGTATCAGTTCTGGTTTGTGAAAGTTCCTGAATTAATCTTTCTGCGTCCTTGAATGTTTCTTCCTGACCGAATGCGGAACCACAAAAAATAATAAGTATTAGAAAAACCATGTAGATTTTCATATTCCAGGATTTTGAGAATTTGGTATCACTTTGATAAATTCAATCCTTGCATTTTTGGCAGTCAGACCTCTTTAATCCTTAATATTACTTTTGACCAATACGTTGTTCTTCAATCAAACCACTCGATGCGGACTTTTACAAATCTAATGAAAAAGTTCATTGGCCCTTTGAATTACTCAGTCAAAGTTTTTGGTGGGTTCATATTACCTTGCCTATATATCCTGTTGTATGATCGGAGTCTGTTGAGGCGCAATATATTGAGACGCAATTTATTGCGTCTTTACTGTTTCGTTATGTATGTTCACCAGCTATTTGATTCAATTCCTTCTTTAAAGAATCAAAGTCAATGGGCTTTACAAAGAAACCTTTTGCTCCAGAATTGATGGCTCTATCGTAATTTTCACTGTCACCATAGGCTGATATCATGGTTACCTTAATTTCCGGGAATTCCAATTTGATCTGATCCAATAGCTCAAGTCCAGTCATCCCTGGCATATTGATATCAGAAAAAATATACATGACTTCAGGAGGTTTTTGGCTTCTCAGTAACTCCAGTGCCTCTTTTCCTGAAAAAGCAAATTCCAATTCAAGGATGCCATTTCGGACTTCTTTGCGCAATTTTTGACGGAATAATAACTCTACATCTTTCTCATCGTCTACTATTAATATTTTCATGTGTATTTCTTAAGTTAAAATGTTTACTATCTTTTAGTCAATATCTATTACAATCATAAGTCGATGGTGTTAAAAAGAATAATCTGAAGTTTTGTATACTACGGCTGTAGTCACCTGACCCACAACTTTTAATGTCCTTTTGCTAATAATGCCAATATCGTCTTTATGGGTGTGATGGTAAGATCCAAATCCTCCACCGGCAGCGGGCATATTGATGATGTCGATGGTGGGTATTCCCATGTTTACATTGATATAATAATGGTCATCGGTTATTTCTCCCAGGTTGATATTCTGAAAATAATCTCCATACCCCATATTCTGAGCAAGACTCCATACTTTGTCTACCAGCTCACCTGCATATCGTCTTGACCATCCTTCCTTTCCAAAACGGGCACCTTCAGCGCCTACCATATCAAGCAATATTCCAAATTCGGCTGTGTAGCCATTTCTATGTGGGTTTTTACTCCAATACTGAGAACCCAGACACCAGGTATTCATCGGCCCTGTGTTATCTCCCTGGTCTTCTGCATCGAAAAAGATGAGGTCTACACCTAAATTAATTGAATTCTCACTCATTAAGCGGCCAATTTCAAGAAGGGCGGCAGTAGCAGAAGCTCCATCATCCGCACCCATGATGGGCTGGTCGCGAAGTTCGTGATCCGGATCCTTTTCAGCCACCAGCCGCGAGTCGTAGTGAGCGCATAGTATTATTCTTCTTTTGTGTAAAGGATTGAAGGAAGCGATCACATTCACAGCATCTACATCCTTTCTATCCAAAAAACTGGCTTTAAATCGCTGTTCGACTATTTCTGCTCCATAGGATTTGAGAAGCTCAACCATCCATTCCCTCATGTTAGCCGAAGCTTCCGACCCGGGTATCCTGTACCCAAAAGATAACTGTTTTTCGATAAAAAAATAAGCGGTATCCGCATCAAAGCCTGGTACCTTTACTCTTTCTGTTGTCACAGTAGCAGGGGAGGGAGAAGACGAATCCTTACATCCTGAAAATAAATAAACAATGATGATTAAAATGGCAATACAGAATACACTATGTGTGCGATATAATTTCTTGCTTAATTGATAGTCCATGTTGTACCTTCTTTACCGTCTTTGATTTGAATATTGAGATCCTGCAGACTATCCCTGATTTTATCGGCTGTCGACCATTCTTTTTTTTCTCTGGCTCCCTGCCTTAATTCTATGATGAGTTGCATTAGACCCTCCATGGTTTTACTGGCATCACCGGTTGAAGTTTCATCTTTCAGGCCTAAAATATCTTCAACAAAATCATGCATAAGCACTTTGGCTCGTTTCAGGGTATCCTTGCTGATTTCAGCGATGTCTAGTTTGCGGTCTTTGAATGAGTTGGCTTTTGAAACCAGTTCAAAAAGTCCTGCCAGTGCTTTTGGGGCATTAAAGTCATCATTCATGTCCTGAATTACACCGTCCAGCAAGTTTTTTATGTCTTGATCTAAAGATGACAATTTACTTCCTGAAGTTTCAAGCGATGACAGAGTCTTTGCCCCTTCCAAAAGCCTTTTGTACCCTTTTTCAGAGGCTTGTAGTGCATCATCGGTTAAATCCAGTGTAGATCTATAATGACTTTGAAGCATAAAAAACCGGATTACCATGGGGCTATATCCTTTAGAAAGGTGTTCGCTGTTGCCGGTAAAGAGTTGTTCCGGAGAAATGGTGTTTCCATCGCTTTTTGACATTTTTTTACCATTGAGCAACAACATATTGGCATGCAACCAATATTTAGCCGGATGACATTGGCAAGCACCTATATTTTGGGCAATTTCATTTTCATGATGGGGAAATTTCAGATCGTTGCCTCCTCCATGTATATCAAAATGTTTTCCGAGATACTTTGTACTCATGGCACTACACTCAAGGTGCCATCCGGGAAAACCTTCAGACCATGGACTATTCCATCTCATGATGTGGTCGTCTGTTGCCTTCATCCATATGGCAAAATCTGATGGATGTTTTTTTTCATCCTGGTTTTTAAGATTTTCTCTGGATTCGGAAATCAACTCCTCTATTACCCGTCCGGATAATTTACCGTATTCACCAGTTTCCCGGGCAAATTTTAAAGTATCAAAATAAACAGAACCATTCATTTCGTAAGCAAATCCGTTTTCTAAAATCCTGGAGACCATTTCTATTTGCTCTATAATATGTCCGGTAGCTCTGGGCTCTATACTTGGTGGAAGTGTATTAAAGATCCTCATCATATCGTGAAACCCATTGGTGTATTTCTGCACTACTTCCATGGGTTCCAGGCGTTCGAGTCTCGCACCTTTTAAGATCCTGTCTTCCCCATCGTCCAACAGGTGGCCCACATCGGTAATATTTCTCACATACCTAACTTTGTATCCTTTATAAAGCAGGTATCTGTATATAACATCAAAATTGACAAAAGTACGGCAATTGCCCAGGTGTACATCATTATAGACTGTAGGCCCGCAAACATACATCCCGATATATTTTTCAGAAAGTGGTTCGAAAACTTCCTTTTGCCGGGAAAGACTATTGTAGAGGTATAATTTATCATCCATTCCGCAAAAATATAATTATAGTTATTGAATGGGTATTATTGATGAAAGTATGTCATTTATTATATATTCTTTTCTCTTTTAAGTTTAAACCTCGCCGATATAGGTAAGTGATCGGACAGAGAAATAGAGTAAGTTTTATAATCTTTAATTTCAAAATGGTCGGAAGCAAAAATATAATCGATCCTTAAGAATGGAATTCTTCCACCATAGGTACTGCCGATTCCCTTTGCCTTGGCTTTAAATGCATCATTAAGATCTTTAGAAACCATGCGAATGAGATTCGAATTGGGAGGCTCATTCAAATCACCGGCCATTAAGATCGGAAAATCTGTTTTTTTTGCATGGTCTAAAATCAATTTGGCTTGCTTGTGCCGTACAATGGCATTTCTCCTGTATTTTCTTAGTATTTCAATGGATTTGCCCCAGGTTTGCTTTTTCCTGAATTGCAAATTGTCCAAAATATTATCTGTCCGTTCAGCAATACTATTGGATTGTAGATGTATAGAATACACACGTATGGTTTGGCCTTCAACCTGCAAGTCAGCCCAAACACAAGAATTGGTTTGGGTACCGAAATTTATTTCTCCTTTTGCCAGAACGGGATATTTTGAAAAGATCACTGCTCTTTTGTTTTCGGTTTTAATGATTTCATAACCCTGCAGCCTTTCCAAAAATTGGGCTTCATATTTAAAAGGGAATTCTTGTAAATTTATAATGTCAATGGTATTTATGCTCTCTAAAAATGATAAAATTTCATTCCCTGTATTTTTGCCATACTTTTTTTCTGCTTCTTTAAAAAAATGTGTATTCAGAGTTAGCAATCCTATATCAGTTTTATGAATTTCCGCTCTGCTTCCAGTCAGACCAATAAACCCTGTAGTGTGATTCCAGCCCAATAAAATGCAAAATGTACTCAACCACATCCATTTTACATCCTGAAACAACCAAAGTACAACAAAGAAACAATGAAGGAAAAAGAAAATAGGAAAAAAAAGACCCAAAACAGGGAAGATCCAATTCTTATCAGGAGGAACGAAATAATTAATATACACGCCTATAGTAGCGATGAACAAGATAATGTTAGTTGCTATAAATAACTTCTTTATTATTGCCAATGACTATTTTTTACTCGCTTGAAATAAAAACTCCTTTTCCTCATCGGTAAGACTTTCGTATCCATCAGATTTTATTTTATCGAGAATGGTATCCAGTTTCTCTTGGAAGGACAAATCTGTTTTACTTTGGCCTGATGCTCTATTCTGACCTACTGAAGCTTTATATTCAACTTTAAGAGGAGACCTTGAAGTTCGCTGCGGAGTTCGCCCTAATAGGAAATCACTTGTTTTATTGATCAGCTTTTCCAAAGGGTGTAAAAAATCAAGACCTTGTTGCAATTGCCTAATAAAGAAAAATCCAAGTACGGCTCCACCTAAATGTGCGATATGTCCTCCGGAATTAGTTTGGCCGGCGGCACCAATAATATCGATCATAATAACAAAGAGCACTACAAATTTCAATTTCACATCACCGATAAGGAGAAGTCGGATGATGTAATCCGGAGCTATTGCTCCTGCAGCCGCAACTATAGCCATAACTGCTGCGGAAGCTCCCATCGCCTGGCTACCCATGGACGGGATCAACTGGTATGATAGCATGTATGCAAATGCACCAGCAAAGCCACCTGCAAAATACAGGGGTAATATCCTTCTATCACCCAGCAGATCTCCGGTAATCCTTCCAAACCAAAAAAGGAATAACATATTCCAACCTACATGAAAAATGCCACTATGCACAAATAAATGCGTTACCAATGTCCAAGGTTTAAACAGGAGTTTAAGGGGATCTCCTGGTAAAATGAAGAAACTTCTAAACCGTTCAAAAAATAAACTTCCGGCAGGAGTGAAAGCTTCCATCAATGCAAACAGAAGATATACGGAAAGATTGATAATGATCAGACGCGTGATCATGTTTCCAGATTGAAAGGATTTCCTAATGTCTTCTATGATAGATCTAAACATAATTTAGCGCAAGTTTAGCTTTCCCCAATATACAACGAGAACAAACCCTAAAAAGAATCCAAACAAATGGGCAAAATGACCAATTCCTGTACCTGCTCCAGAAATGCCTGAGAATAGATCTATAGCTACCAGGATCAAAGCAAGATATTTCGCCTTAATTGGAATAGGAGGAAACAATAGCATCAGTCTTAAGTTGGGAAACATACCGGCAAAAGCGGCAAGCACTCCCATGGTGGCTCCTGAAGCACCGATGATCCTCGCTTCAGAAGTCAAAAGCATTTGACCTACTCCTCCGGCAATACCAGCTAAGATGTAAAGAATAAAAAATCTTTTAGGACCCAGAGCAGACTCTACCAACGGCCCAAGAAAAAAGAGTACAAGCATATTAAAAAAAATATGGTACATCTCAAAATGGGTAAACATATTTGTCACCAGTTGGATGGGTTTGAAAAGTCCTGTATCAGGAGTGTGCAACACAAACCAGGGTCTTACGTCAATGTTGGCCTGGAATAATACCTGAATGCCAAAGAAAACTATAAAATTAACTATCAATAAATGCTTTACTACATCAGTTATTCTCATCATAATTTAAGACATAAATCTTTTTGCAATTTCTTCCAATTCTATACTGATAAAACACTTTTTTCCGGAAGGACTTTTATAGGGAACACCACAAGCGAATAATTGATCAATTAAAGAACGCATTTCGATTTGATCAAGTGATTCTCCCCTTTTGATCGAAGTGGCAACGGCAAGAGATCTCGCCAGATTTTCTTTAACCCCTAAATGAAATTCGATATTTCTTTCAAAATGTTCCAATAGCTGTTCTACCAGTTCTTTCGCATTTTCCTGACCATCTAAACCCGAAGGTATGCCGTGAATTACAAATGTGTTTTTTCCGAAGGGCAGGATTTCAAAACCCAATTTGTTGACCTGGTCTACAACAGACGTTAATGTAGTAGCTCTTGAAGTAGTTAGTTCAATGGTCTGAGGAAACAACTGCTTTTGTGTAGGTATGCCATTATTTTCTAGAGCAGCGAGGAATTTTTCATACAGAATTCTTTCATGGGCAGCATGTTGGTCGATCAGTAAAAATCCGGATTTAATTTGGTTGACAATGTATTTTTGATGGAGCTGGTATGGATCTTTTCCGCGATGATCAGTCCAGGTTTCATCATCCTGCATTGCATTGGATAGCTTGCTTTCTACTGTGACGGGACTGGATTCGTCCAATTCAAGACCTTCATATAAAAGTTGCCATTGATCCTTGTTTTTGCGCGAAGGGTCGAAACGATCTCTTTGCAAATTGACAGCAATAAAAGACCCGCCTTCACTATGATGTTTTTGCGAGTCTGATGGTTGCGCAAAATTATAATCCGCTTCGAAATTAAGAGCTGGTGTAACATTGTATTGACCCAAAGCATGGCGCACGCTTACTTTTACGTAGTTGTATACCAGTCTTTCATCTTCGAATTTAATCTCCGTTTTTGTAGGGTGCACATTGATATCAATTTGAGCAGGATCCAAATCAATAAAAAGCACATAAAAAGGATGCGTATTATCATGGGTTAGCCCATCGTAACACGATCGTATGGCATGATGGAGATAGTGGCTTTTAATGTATCGGTTATTGACAAAAAGAAATTGCTCTCCCTTGGTTTTTTTAGATGCTTCAGGCTTACCGGTATATCCGGAGATTTTCATGATTTCGGTATTCTCCTGAACAGGGACTACTCTTTCATTGTAATTTTTTCCAAAAATGTTAATGATCCGTTGCCTCAGATTTCCTTTTGGAAGATGATACACTTCATTTTCGTTATGAAGAAAAACGAAAAAGATTTCTGGATGCGCCAGTGCAACCCTGAGAAATTCATCCATGATATGTTTAAATTCGACGGGATCGGATTTTAGAAATTTTCTTCTGGCTGGTACGTTGTAGAAGAGGTTTTTTACAGAAAATGTACTTCCATTCAAGGCTTGAACCATCTCTTGTTTTTTGACCGTTGAAGCTTCAATGTTGAGGCGAGTACCCAATTCCATCTCTGCCTTTTTTGTGACCAACTCTACCATAGCAATTGCAGCTATAGAGGCAAGAGCCTCGCCGCGAAACCCCTTTGTGGTTATTTTGAACAGGTCTTCACTCTTTCTTATTTTTGAAGTAGCATGCCGCTCAAATGCCATTCGCGCGTCGCTTTCTGACATTCCCTTACCATCATCAACCACCTGTATCAAGGTTTTACCAGAATCTTTTACAATGAGTTTTATTTCAGTAGCCTGCGCATCCACTGCATTTTCCAGCAATTCCTTTACTACAGAAGCGGGTCGCTGGATTACTTCGCCGGCGGCGATTTGATTGGCAATACTATCAGGAAGAAGCTGAATGATATCAGCCATGCTATTACATTTGATTTATTGAATACAAAAATACAAATTAACAGTGGATTCAGCTTTTTTATTGGCCGAGAAAGGTATCCATCATTCGCAATATGGTATCAGAACGCAAAATGAGATAACTGACCAAAAATAAAATGAGAATAATACTTATCAAACGTATATTGGATGAACGTTGCTGGCTTCTTCTGTAATTCTGATCTCCTCTGTATTTATTTTTCAATCCCGATCTGATACGTTCCCGTGTCGCTTCTACATCATCCTGTTTTTTGTAAGAATCTACCAATTTCTCTAATTCTTCCTTTTTTGGATCATAATACCTTGGAATATAATCAAATCTTTTGTGTTTAGGAACCTTGTTAAATTTTATAAACCCCATGGAATCAACATTTAATATTAATTATCACCTCATATTTTGAGATAAGGAAGTATTGTGAAAGTAATGAATGATTTTTGTACAAACGTAATTTTTTTACTCAAAGTTTGCCCAAATGAATATTTCTCTCAAAGTAATCATTTCCACTATAAAGTAAGAAAGCGGATATTCTATGTGCAGTTGTATTACAAATTTTACATTAAATTATAAGATTTCTTTTAAAAGTTTCATTTTTGATATAATTACTTTACATTTTGCTGGCAGTTTTCATATTTAATCCACTCACGAGTTGAAGTGGGGATTTATGAAACAGCCAGACATTATACGCATATTTAAACCCGGATTAAGCATATTCTTCATTTAATGAAATTTTCAAATCTAATTTAATGGGAGGAGGATCAGGTTTAATATTTCTCATTGCCATTTCTGTGATCATTATCGTATTGTTATCTTCTAAATGGAAGGTACATCCGTTTATAGCCATTATGACCGGGTGTTTTTTTCTGGGAATTTCCAGTGGTATGGAGACCATGCAAATCATCAGGAGCATTGAAGATGGATTTGGAGGAATTCTAAGGCATATTGGACTCATAGTAGTATTTGGATGTATCATCGGCATTCACCTTGAAAGATCAGGAGGCGCATATGTAGTTGCGGAATACATTATGTCGCTGGCTGGAAAGGGTCGTGCCGTTTCTGGTGTATCGTGGATGGGAGCGGTGATAAGTATTCCGGTATTTTGTGATAGTGGATTTATACTTTTATCTGGACTGAGCAAAAAAATGGCTGATTTGGCTCAAGTTCCAAAGGGGTCAACAAGTCTGGCGCTAGCTACAGGACTATATACTACACACACCCTTATTCCTCCTACTCCAGGACCCATTGCTGCAGCTGGAAATATCGGGGCTGGAGACTACATTGGAACCATCATCCTGCTGGGTATGGTAGTAACTATACCAGTGCTTGTATTGACTCAATGGCTGAGTAAAAGGTGGGGTAAAAATCTGGTGATTCCGGATCTGGAAATTCAAATTGAACCAAAAAAACGGGAGGAGAAGGTCACCCCTTCCCTGGTTTATTCTTTTCTCCCTGTCGTCCTTCCTATTTTTCTTATCAGCAGTGGCACCATTTTTACTCTGACTGGAAATCAAAATGATTTCATTCAATTTATCAGCAGTCCTTCAGTTGCATTGTTTATAGGTGCTTTAACGGCCATGATCCTTCTCAAACCTCCTGATTGGGGTTCATTACCACAATGGACTTCTGATGCTATACTTTTAGCTGGCCCTATTCTCATAATTACCGGTGCCGGTGGTGCTTTTGGTGGAATTCTGCGAAATACACCTTTGGCTGATATAGTATCACAATGGATGCCCGGAGGAAATGCCGGAACCATACCCGTGCTTATTGCCATTTTTATTATTGCTGCAGTGCTTAAAACAGCTCAGGGTTCATCTACAAATGCCATGGTCATTGCCTCATCAATCCTTGCTCCTCTTGTAGTCGGCTTCGGCTGGGAAAATCCCATTTTGTACGCTTTGGCTGTATTGTCCATTGGAGGGGGAGCTATGGTTGTCTCACACTATAATGACAGCTATTTCTGGATAGTAAATCAGGTAAGTGGGATGGGTGATCGTCAGGCATTGAGGAGTTATACCCTGATCACCTTGGTTCAGGGTCTCGCTGTTTTGTTATGTTGCATCATAATTGCCTTGATGACAGGCTTTGGTTAAGTCGGATCTCCATTTCTTATTGATAAATAGAAATTTTCTTTAGACCTCATCACTTCTGTTTCTTTTTTATTCTTATCTCCATACCCACAGAGATGAAGAATTCCATGTACCATGACCCGGTGCAGTTCTGTAATGAAGTCAACATCAAAGATTTGGGCATTTTCCTTTACCCGCTCGACACTGATAAAAACATCACCTGAAACGGAACCATTGTTATGATATGGAAATGTTATAATATCTGTCAATGTATCGTGTTTCAAATAGTCCACATTGAGCTTGTGCAGGTAAGAGTCATTGCAAAAAATGAAGCTAATATCTTCAAGAATGCAGTTTTCGGAAAGAGCAACATTGATGAGCCACGATGATATTTCTACCTTTCCAGCTAAATCAAAGTCAATATCTTCGTAAAAAAAAGAAATGGAGGTATCCAAGTAGCGATGTACTTATACATGAAAGCACATTTCTACTGTGCTGCCATTGTTTTGAAAATAGATTTGATCACAAAGTTTAGTCATTATAAAAACTCCTCTTCCACCGCAGCACTCAATATTATCAGACGTTGTGGGGTCTGGAAGTTCATTTACATCAAATCCACACCCCTCATCTGAGACCACAAAAGTGATCGAACTGTTTTTTTGCTTAAGTCTGATTTTCACTTTTTTCTTTTTATCACTTTTATTGCCGTGTATGATTGCGTTATTCACAGCCTCAGTAAGCGATATCAGGATGTCGGGATATCTATCCGGATTGATGTTGTATTTATGGAATGTTATTTTTATAAAGTCCTCAAGTTGTGAGATAGAATTGGGTACAGATGGAATAGTTAATCTTTGATTAGTCATAGTAATCATTACTTAATTATTAATGAGAAATGTTTTTTATTTTTCACCTTTCAGTGCCTTATAATATTCGTTTACCAATATTTTATAATAGGGTTTTAGGTCTGGTGAAATGGTTTTATACATTTCTATTTCTGCTTCTCTTTGTTTCAAGTACTCTTGCAATGATGGAGGAAATTCCCTCCTTTTTTCTTTCGCCTGTTCGGCTTTTCTCTTATCATCGAGCTCTCTTGTGCGGTCGGCTTTTTCTGCTTCAAGCAAACGGGTAATAATATCTTGTTGTCGCAAAATGGTTTCATTGTCCAGTCTCTTATTGACCAGATCGATTTCCATTTTGTCCATTTGATCTATGATGTCTTGTAGGCCTTGTGCACCTTTCCCCTCTTCCTGACTTTGTCGCTGAATTTCTTCAAGAGCTTTTCGAAGAGCAGCTTGTCTGGCAGCGGCTCGGGCAAAATCCTCTGCACTATTGCCTTCACCATTTTGCATTTTTTCACCCATTTTCTGTAACTCTCCTTCCATACCCTGCTGTCCTTCGGTGATCTTATCAAGGGGCACGCTGCCGCTATCTCCACTTCCATTGGGATTGGTACACATTTGGTTACCGGCCATCATACCAGCCATTTGAGACTGCATGTTTTGAAGGGATTCACTGAGCATCAGAGCGAGATCATTTACATTGGTCATGCTGTTTCTTTGACTTTCCATTGCTTCAGGTATGTACCTTTCTTCCAATTCTCCTATACTTCTATCAACAAAACGCTTGATTTCCAACGTCTTCTCTGTTACAAAAGTTTCAATCTCCGGTCTGCGGAGGCTGAGAGCGTATAAGCTATCTTCAATTAATTTAAAATCACCTTTAAGTTTAAATTGATCCTGAATTAACTTCACATATAGTGGAGTATTCGCAACCATATTGCGCAATTGCATATGGAGGTCTTCCTGGTCAAACGATAAATTCACGAGGTTTTCAAGTAATTGCCTCAAAGCTTTTATGTCTTCAGCTATTTGCTCCATTTCTCCACTTTCCATCTGTTCCATCATATTGGAAGCGGCATTTCTCATTTTCTGAGCGGCTTTTTGTTGAGATTTGGAGGCATCTTTGTTGTTTTGTTTTTCCATTTGCTGCTTGCTCTCTTCCATCTCGCTCCCGATATCATCCATCTGATCATTCATTTCCGGATCCATACCCTTAGGTGGACTTAATTCCTGATTTTTTTCCATCAACTCCTCCATCTTCTGGCTCAGTTTTTCAAACTCATCATTGAGTTTTTCCTGCTCCTCTATGAGTTCGTCATTTTTGCCTTCTGCATCCTGGGTTTTTTCGCTGAGATCATCTTGTTTATCAGCCAGCTTTTCCAATGCTTTGGCTTGTTCTGTGATCTCTTTTTCCATCTCCAGTTGCTTATATAAATTCAAAAGCCGATCCATATCCATTTGTTGCAATTGTTCAGACTGTTGCATATCTTCAATAGATTTGAGAAGGTCGTCTTTTTTCAGTTCCTGCATGAGTTCCTGGATCTTGTCCATAAGGTCCTGCATTTCGTTATCCATTACTTTGTCGAACAACTCATTGATTTTCTCCTGCTTTTGAAGGAGGTCTTCATTTTGTGGATTAAACTCTTGTTGATTTTTTTGATTTTCATCAAATTTCTCTTTAGCGCTTTTAAGCTTGTCCTGGATTTCTTTTTGTCTTTCCAATAGTTTCTCGAGTTCTTTTTTATCCTGCCAGTTGACATCCTGCTGTTGTAACAGTTTATCTCTCAGTTTCTGCAATTCTTCTCTGAGTTTCCTTGTCTCTTCCATTGACTTATTGAGCTCTTCCTTAATCTGTTCCTCGTTCATTTGTTCCAGATCGCGAAATTCTTCGAAAGTAGGTTTGGCAAAAGTCATGACAGAAGATCTGGCAGACTTACTTCCATTTACCGCATCATTGTCCCAGACTTCAAAATAATAAGAAAGTTTATCACCTGCATTTAGTCCTAGCTCGTCTATATCGAGGATATGATTAAACTGAGTACTTCGGTCGGACACTTTTCTGATGACTTGTTTATCTTTCATCTTTTCTGTGCCATCTGCTCCGACCAAGTTGATATGGAAAAGTACTTCTTTCAATCCATAATCATCTGAAGCCATTCCTACAAAATATACCAGGCTACTTTCCAGGCTGTCGGCAATGGCATCAACGGAAATGGTAGGGTATTGATCCTTAATAACACTTACAGAATATCCAACCGAATCAGGACTTTCCAATTGACTGTTTCCGTAATAGATTTTATAAGAAGCATTCTGTCGCATGATTCTTTCAAAATGATAATTTCCGGTTCCCTGTCTTTTTGCTGGCAATTTATCTTCTCCGTAAAATAAAAATTGAATATCATCAGTATGCACTGCATCGAGATGCCATGTAATTCGGGTTCCTTCAGGAATGACCAGATCCCCGGTACTGGCGAGACTTTCATTTTTACGACCGGTATATGAAGGATACTTCAGGTCAATAGCAAGACTACTAAGACTGGGTTTAGGGAGTATGGATAAAGTGTACGGTTTTGAGGTAACTTTCCCTGACATCAAGCGGAAAGGAGTTTCTTTTTGCACATTTTTGAAGGTGTAGGAAAATTGTCCATGAGCTGTTTTTTGCAATCTGTATTGAAAGTTATTCACATCGATGTAGACATTTTCGGGAATTACACTTCCATCAGCGGAAACCTGCAAAGTATAATCTGAAAATTGAACTGCCTTTAAATCAGCGTTTTCTATATGAAATGAGAACGGAGCTTCTTTTTCAAAATCTTTATTATTGTTTACGATACGGTATGTACTATCTGTGATAATACTTGGAGCGGCGAATATGATCACAATGAGTACCATAGCGGGAGGCAGGGCATATCGCAAATACCTTTTATTATTGCGAAGGTCAATAGCATTGGAAAAAGGTACCAGTTTAATTTCAGAGGATTTTTGCTGAATACTGGCTTCAATTAAAGAGCGATCGTCAAGACTACCGGCTTGTTTTTTCAATTGAAGGACATTGAGCAATTTATCTTTCACATCGTGAAAATGTTGCCCAATGATAACAGCGGCCTGTTCGTGAGATATCGTTTTACCTAGCCGGAAGTACCGGATGAGTGGATCGATGACCCAAACCGACAATACAATCAAAGCTGTAGCTATGAAACCAAAGAAGAAAATCTTCCTGACATTTTGACTGAAATAGAAATAATGTTCCAAAATACTGAATATCAAAAACATGGCTAGAACGGCAGCTACAGTATATAGTGCGCCTCGTATTAACCCGTTGATATAATATTTTCGGATGAATTGATCGAGTTTATAGATCAGCAACTCATAATTCGAACGTTCATTCATATGCTCCACTTGTCACCTAATTTTACCTCCAATCTGGCCTACGATGCTATGTATCATCGAAATAAACCAGAAAACTAACTACTTTTAAAGACATTATCAAGTCTTTTAGTTCCTGGAGCCCATAAATTTATTGAATTAACTACAATCATTGTACCATAGTACTTCCCATATTAACATTTTGCAGAGGGTTATCCAAATTGGGGTTTGCAATGGATTGAAATGGAATTAGTTATGGAGTATATGAAATAATGGAATTGCAACTAATTTTTTACAACCACCATACGGCGGGTTTGTATATCCATTGGGCTGATCAATTGAACATAATACATTCCTGATACATATGTATCTAGTTGTAGATTAAAAGTATATGTACCCGGTATAAAATTATCACCTGGTATGATGGTTTTTACCAGACGTCCATTTTGGTCATACAATAACAACTGAAGTCGCTGCTCTTCATGTGAAGTAATATAAATAATAGCACCTGTGCTCGAAACATTGGGCAGAATGGAAAAATCAAGCCCTCCAGAATTTTCATCAAGTGTAGAATTTTCTTCACTCACTAAAATTGGAGGAATCCATTCTATTAGATTTTGTTCTTCTGAGCAGTCCAAATATGCGTGGAAGTATACTCCGGCCTGAGCGTGAAAGCCCGGAGTAAGTATTATATTACAACCGGCTTGAAAAACGGTGGTATCAGGTGATATACCATATTCGATGGTCAAGTCGGATACAATCTGGAAATCAGATATAACTGTATCGGCTGAGGGACTATTAGAAATATACATGATCATGGCAGAACTACCCGGAGGACATGCACAGCTCTCAGGATTGGCAAATGCAGAACTGACTCCATATACTCCCGGGCTTCCGTTATTTCGTGTAAAAGTATAAGGGTTTCCTCCAGAAGCTGATCCGACCTCATTTGGGTTCAATTCCCAGTTTGATCCATTGTACCATGAGACCACCGCTTCATTTCTATTGAATCCAGGCAATTCGTCATCCTGTGCCCATTGTGGTGTTACGGTTAATAGGTCAACAGATCCTCCCAGTGTATTTTCAATAACCTCCCAACTTGCATTAACCACACCTCCTGTGATAGGTAAAGTGGCTTCCTCACCATCTTCATAAACTCCGTCCAGAACGCGTACACCAAAATGATCCGTTGTTCCGGAATTGGTTAAAATCAAGGGATTATAATTTGCTGTCGAGTTTCCTGCTGGAAAAAGAAAGGGTGTAGCTGAAAGTGACATTTTTTCTAGATAACCCTCCCCGTTGGTAACAACAAACCGGCTTGCATTGGCATTAATTATAGAGGCAGATGTTTGCATGATCAGGTTATGATTGCCTAGTTGTACATGTCCCGAATTGAAAGTAAGCATATCGGAAATAGCCAGATCATCACTCAATTGCACGCTGGAATTATCTTTATTTATCTCTAAATGGTATATCTGCGCACCACCAGAAAGAAATTGCGATTGTCCTGAATCACTAAATTTAACTAAGGAGTTTGACTGAGTCGTAAGGGTTGCTGAATTGGTAAGATTTCCAGATATATCCAAAGTGCCGTATAAATCTAAAATGCCCGAGTTCAAATTACTGGCATTTCCTTTCACTGTTAATGTAGCTCCGGATTCTATGAACAACATAGCACCGTCATTGATAAGTTGTGAAGATACATTAAATGGATTTAAGTATGTAAGCAGGAAAAAAACTGAACTGAGTCTTAACATGAGAAGAAAATTTTGTCCGTAAATTTAATAAATCTTATTGAAAATTCAGTTATAGTCAACTTGAAAGAAAGTGTTAATGTGTTAAATTCCTAAATTTCAAGTAAAATGTAAAAGTGTTTTACTTTTTTTCCTGCGTTTTATTTTTTAGACGTGTACGAAAATAAAACTTTTTATCCAAGTATCCAAAAAAAAAATTGCATTTTTGTATGTACTGGCACTGATCATTGTGTTTTCACCTCACCTTAACTATTTTTATTATTTTAACCGCCTGCCCGGTACGCATTCGTAAAAACCACATTCCAACTTCAATATGAGTACCTGGAATACGAATACGGTGAGCTCCTTCAGACATTTGACTCAGTGGAAGCACCTCCGTTGACAAAGTTCCGGTTATATTGAAAAGATGCATTTCCACTTCCGCTTCTTCGGATATTGTAAATTCTATAATAGTCTCATGCATAAATGGGTTAGGATACGCTGCTAAAGAGATGTTGTCATATTTATTATTTCTCTCCAGGCTTGCATCCTTAAAGTTGAATTCAGCTATATCTGCTTCGACTGCCATATGTGAATCCGGGGAAATTGTGCAGTCCTCTATGAGAGCCACGAATTGACAACCAGGCTCTGTGCTAAAACCGGGAAGGAGATGGATGGTAGACCCAGCCCGGAATGTGACTTCGGATGAGCTTTCAATCAAACCAAAGGCAAAAATATCTTCTAAAGTCTGGTACAAACCTGGTGCAATGGGTACATTATCAATGATCAATGGGTCTTCAACGCATTCAGGCAAACAACCAGGGGATGTGAGCAGACTCGTTCGTCGACCTCCAGACTCCAGCTCTGCATACATTCGTTGGCCCTGCCCTATTGAAAACATGTGCATGCATTCATCAAACACGTAGTCCATATAATTCATGAACATTTCTATATGAGGACCGCCTGAGCATTGATTGGTCTTAGGATGGGTTGGACATCCCGAATTGGACGAACGGTGAATAGGAGTATCGATTACGAAATCACTCCCGCAGTTCGCATCACCCCATATATGGCGCAAATTGAACCAATGTCCAATCTCATGGGTAGCTGTTCTGCCATACCCAAAAGTATCCTCATAAGGGTTGGGAGTATCCAAAGATCCAACTGTAAAATAGGCGCATACAATTCCGTCAGTTTGAGCAGGGCCTCCGGGAAATTGAGCATAGCCCAATAATGAAGTGGAGGTAAATTTTACGACCCAAAAATTAAGATAGTGATCTCTGTTCCAAATAGTGGCGGGTTTAAGGATTTGTTCTATTTCACTAGGTGTCCAGCCTGATTTACCACCATTTATTCTGTGAATGCCAGTGGTAGGATTTCCATCAGGATCTCTTTGAGCCAGACAAAATTGTATCATGGTGTTGGTGCGCAATGGTTTAAATAGATCGGGCACCAGGTTCCTGTCTGAATTCATATCGGCAAAATCATCATTTAGTTGTTGCAATTGTGCCAAAATGAGTGAGTAGTTAATATTTTCTTCAATACCTTCAGGCTGTCCGTTATGCACGATATGAAAGACTACCGGAATGTTTACCACCTGAGAAGATCTCAGGGTTCCCAATCGATGGCGGAGTTGGTTTTCGTAATCCTCCATTCGAAGACGTCGTTGGGGATCTTCCAAAAGTTGTTGTTCCAGCATGTCCATGGTAATGCAATTTCTTTGAGCATAAATAGACAGTGGCATCAAAAGTAAAAATGCCCAAAATGCACAAATAATCCATGTGTTCGCTAACATGGCTTTGCAGTTATACATCGCTTTAAAAGGTATAGTGTATTTTACCAATGAATACGTATCTGTTATTTTTATACAAATATCCCAAAGAATTATAGACACACCTTCTGGTTTGAAGATATCAAGCAAACAAATATAATAGAATTCTGTATTAAATTGTATAAGTTGTATTCACAAATTAACCAAGCGCATATACCCAAATTCTAATGTTTCACCACAACCAATCTCTGAGTGCGCATATCTGCAGGTGTGATAAGTTGAATATAATATAAGCCGGGTGCAAAGGTCTCAAGCGGAAGGTTAAAATGGTGGGTTCCCGGAAGTAAAGATGGACTGTTGAGAAAATTCTGGACAAGTTGACCACTATGGTTAAAGACCAAAAGTTTTATCGATTGTTGTTCGCTATTCACCACTTCGATAGTGGTGGAAGTACTGGAGACATTAGGCATTACCATAAGACCTATATCGCCACTTTCTGTTTTAAAGTGCATAGAAGCAGCGAGATTAATAGTGTCATTTTCTGCCAAATTTTGAGTGTCCTGTACTGGCTCGCATGGTAATATATATGCGTGGAAGCTTACCCCAGGCCGGGCATGAAAACCCGGAGTAAGTGTAATGCTATCTCCTGCCTGAAAAACAATATGACCAGGTGATTGGATGGGATCGATAATCCAGTTGGACGTAATAAATGATTGGACAATGACTGAATCCACTCCCGGATTGGTAGAAATATCCATGAACTCAGTTTCGCACAGTGAGGGATCTGCAGCCTCAGAAACAGCCACCTTCCATTCAGAGAATCCTGAACAGGGTCCGCCGTGATTATCTGTTACCGTAATCAGGATGTATCGAGCATTTCTTCCACTGAGATTAGGTCCGCTTTCGCCGATATAAAAACCAGAACCCAGTGCTTGAATAAGATTATAATTAGCAGCATGAACCCAATTAACACCGTCTTCTGAGAGGTCAATATTCAATTCGCTGATACCACTTGTCAAAAAATCCGGGGCATTCAAATTCCAGAAATGGGAAGGACCAAGCTGGTAAAGATTGCCCAAATCATACATGATCCAGTGCGATACACCTCTTGCCGGATTTGGACTCGCCGTGGGTTGGCAAGAGATCCATGAGGCATCTACGCTGGTATTGTGGCGATCTTCGTGATAAATCTGTGACCACAAATCATTACTGCAAAAAGAGGATAATATGGCACATATCCAAATGGCAATATAACGGGTATCTTTTTTAATCATCATTTAAAATATTTTAGCTCACCTTTTCATGCAAAAAAAAAAGGTTTATCATTGAATACAATCAAGTACATTGAATGCATTCGGATACGAATCAGTGGGAATATTTAAATGGTGGAATGGTAATACCGCCTTTATGTTGTAAATGTAAAAGCACATGGTCAGCTATACATCCGTATTTACCCTGAATTATTGATTTTTACGATAAAAAATAAACTCATATTAAGTAAAAAGTCGAATACTTAGTGGATAATCAATATGTGTGTTTATTTACATTTTCTTTTTTTGTTTTATATCAGCACAATAAATATTGAATGCAATATTAGTATTTGATTACAACCAGTCTCTCTGTCTGTATACCACTCCTGCTGATCATAGTAATATAATACATACCTGCATTTAACCGGTCAAGTCTTAAGCTGAATTGATGAATACCTGCCGGCAGATGGACTCCATTGAGTAATGTACGAACCAATTGCCCGTTTTGATTAAAGGCAAGCAACTGATATTCCTGATCGTCATATGTTGTCATTTCTATAGTCGTCACTGTATTGGAAATATTGGGTATAATGGAAAGATGCGGTTTGCCTGAAACAGATTTTATTTCCGGAAATTCTTCCGGTAACACCGCCTGGGTCGAGTCATGATTTTCCGGTAGCGAAGGACTACAGGCTTCGATGTATGCTTGAAAACTAGAACCCGGTCTGGCATGAAATCCAGGTAAGAGAGAAATGTTTTCTCCTGCCTGGAAAATAATCGTTTGTGGATTTTGATTTGGATCGATCACCCAATCGCTGGTGATCTCAGATATAGCAGAAACGGGATTATAAGCCGGAGTATTGGAAACGTATATAAATTCCTCTGTACAAGCTCCTGATGTCAGGCAAAAAGGAGTGAACTCAGACGAACCGAATTGGCCGCCGGAAGCCAGGATATTACCACCAGCATCCTCGAGCCGGTAGAATCCTGACCCATAACTACAGCAAATTCCATCTCCATAACTGTCAAATATTCGGAATTCATAACATTCTGACGGAAGGCAAAAATTCTCAGTTATGGTAGTATTACTGGGGTAGACAGTACCTGTCGGTCCGGATGCTATTACATTGTTTTGGCTATTTACAATGATCCAGCTGGTTTCGCTACCATAGTTGTCTGTTCGGATGGTGAGAGTCACTAGATTTTGTGTACATATGCAAGTACCCGTACCCACGGAGACCTGAACGGTTTTAAAGCAATCTGTATTTTCTGTATTCCGAACGGTGACTGTATAGATGCCAGAGCTCAGACCGGTAAAAATACCACTTGACTGGTATTGGGTGTGATTAATAGAATATTCTAAACTTGAACATCCTGTGCAAGTTGCAGTGATGCTGAGAGTACCATCATTATCACCGGAACAGCCTTCTGGTGTACTGCTCGTACCTGTGATCGATAAACCGCATTCCACTGCTGTACAATCTGAGCAAGTGCCAAGAACACTCCTGATTTGGTTTCCGGGCTGGGTGCCAAATCCATGGTTGAAATTGATTCCCACTCCCGAAATCAGATGGCAGTAACTCATGATGGTTCCTCCATTGGAAGGATTAGGTATATTGCAATTGTTATTTTGGTTATTCGTACAAGAGTTTTCTCCATATCCGGCATTCTGACCGCAACAATCAATGGGAGTATTATTGTTATTCCATACACAGGCATGCGTATGTTGTGACCCTAAGTTGTGCCCTACTTCATGGGTAATTACGGATACACTCCAACTGTAAGTAGGAATATTGTTATACGAACTGTTAATTCTCGAAAATGCGGTTTTATAATATGAATTGGATTGACAAACTGTATTGAGCCAGGCAACTCCTCCACTATGATTGTTGTTGCGAGAGACTAAATGGGCTAAATCTCCATTAAACCCGCTCGACATTGCATTGGAAAATGTGGTGAATGGATTGGTATTATAAGGATCTGGAGATGTCCAGACCATAACCTCGGATAAGACGAGGGTTATGCCTTCATTGCTATACAAACCCATAACCTGATTGTACAATCCGGAAACAAAATTGATGCTTTGTTGCACGTCACTGCCCTTTTCCTGGAAAAGGTGGTAATCTGCTTCCACATATTGATCAAAGCAAAGGCTTGAGGAGCGTACATCCGGCTGATAACGATCGGTGTCTTGATCCTGTATATAGTTCGGAGGTACTTTTACTTCGCAATTAAAAGGAAGGTTTCTAAAGACGTCTTCAGCCCTTCGCATTGCAAAAATTGAAGTCCTTTTTCCATTATTGTCCTCCATATACCCCAGATCTACCAGCCCATGACCATCATCCATTATGCCTATGATATCGCCTTCAAAAAAACCAATGGCCATGACTAATGTTTGATCGCTTTTTTTAGAATTGCGGTAGTATACGCCAGGAATATAGTCAAAGGGTATTTTATTGTCATGGTTACCGTGATAAAATCGGGCATTTTCAGAAAAAACATTATGTCTCTCCAGCTCAATATCCATGACTTTTCCTTCAAAAACAAAGGATATGGATAATCTGGCGGGTTTATCTTTTAAAATTTCGGTGGTAAGGGCATCATTGACATGAAACAGTTCATAACCAGAGTTAGAAGATCTGGCATGGGAGTCCTCCACTGGAGTAAACAGAATATTTCTCTGACGATCATTGGATGTGAACCCGGGTATTAGGTATACTACTTCGCCGTCTTTTTTATTATTAGTTTGTGCAATGGAGGTCAGGAATTTCCATTCTCCGGCTAAATTTGCTATTTCGTTGACATTAAATCGATCCGTGTCAGTACTCATCCCGGAGAGTGGAGAGGAAAAAGCAAGTAGAATCAAAATAAAACTGCTATTAAAAGCAGATATCAATAAAGGCATAAACAAGAACGTCCTTATTTTATTAAACATAAGAGTGCGTTTTGGGATATTATTCAATCAAAATCAAAGGATATATCCAATCCTATGCCGGACAACGACACAAGATTTCATGGTAGGACGACATTGACTATAAAATTGACTATATAGAGGCATAAAGTTAATGGAATCATATCAGAAATGAAGTAATAAAAAGGAATTATTTTTTTACGAAGAAAATTTATCCATATTGTAAGATGATGAAATTGAGCATCCAGAGGTATCCCCATCTTTAGGGAAATGGAATAAGCAAATCGTTAGTGGATATGAAAAGTAGGAATTTTTAGTCTGGTAATATGGTAAACTCCATGATAATGACGGCATTCAAGTATTGCCACTATTTATCACTCACCAAGAATTTACATATACAAGTTAGGTAGGTTACTATATATTATCCTGGTTACTCTTGAATATCATTTTTTATTCTGGTGAAGTTTCCACTTTACCCATTTATTAATGAATACACGTTTTAATATTTAACTACAACCAATCGCTCTGTTTGTATACCACTCCTGCTGATCATAGTAATATAATACATGCCTGCATTAAACTGGTCAAGTCTCAGACTGAAATTATGAATGCCCGCCGACAAATTGACCCCATTGAGTAATGTACGAACCATTTGCCCGTTTTGGTTAATGACAAACAACTGAAATTCCTGATCGTCATATGTCGTCATCTCTATTGTCGTCTCTGTACTAGAAATATTGGGCATTATAGATAGTCTGGGTTTGTTGGAAACTGACACCGACTCTGTAATTTCTTCCGGTAAAACAACTTGGGTATTGTCCTGATTTAGAGGTAAAAAGGAGCCACAGGCTTCTATATATGCTCGAAAACTGGAACCTGCACGGGCATGAAATCCATCCATGAGGGTAATACTTTCTCCTGCCTTGAAAATAATCGTTTGAGGATTTTGATTGGGATTGATGTCCCAATCGCTGATGATCTCAGATATTGCTGAGACAGGATTATTAGCCGGTTTGCTGGAAATGTAAATAAATTCCTCTGTACAGGTTGATGAAGCCGTACAATCGGAGCAATTCCCCAGAACACTCCTGATTCGGTTTCCGGGCTGGGTGCCAAAACCATTGTTGAAATTGATTCCCACTCCCGACAACAGATGACAGTAGCTCATTATGGTGCCTCCAACAGAAGGTACACCAGGTTTGGAACATGAACCTTCCGTATCGTAACATCCATCAATGGCAGTATTATTGCCATTCCAGGCGCATGCATGTGTGTGTTTAGAGCCTAAGTTGTGACCTAATTCATGGGTAATTACCGATACACTCCAACTGTAAGTGGGAATATTGCTAAACGTACTATTAACTTTTGAAAATGCGGTTTTATAATTTGAATTGGAATGACACACTGTGCTTAGCCAGGCTACCCCTCCACTTTGATTGGGATTGCGAGAGACTAAATGAGCCAAATCTCCATTAAATCCGTTTGACATGGCACTGGAAAATGCATTGAATGAATTGGAATTATATGGATCTGGAGAGCTCCATACCATGACCTCAGATAGAACGAGAGTTATGCCTTCATTGCTATACAAACCCATAACCTGATTGTACAAACCGGAAATAAAATTTATGCTTTGCTGGACGCTATTTCCCTTCTCCTTGTATAGGTGGTGATCTGCTTCCACATATTGTTCAAAGCAAAGGCTTGAAGAGCGAACATCAGGCTGATGGCGGTCGGACTCCTGATCCTGAATGTAATTGGGTGGTTCTTTAACTTCGCATTCAAACGGAAGGTTTCTAAACACTTCCTCTGCCCTTCGCATAGCAAATGAAGAATTCCTTGCCCGATAATTGTTCTCCATATAGCCCAGGTCTACAGGCCCAAGACCATCATCCAATATACCTATAATATCGTCATCGAAAAAACTGATGGCCATTAATATAGTTTGATCGATGGATTTAGCACTGCGGTAATGCACTCCCGGAATATAGTCAAAAGGAATTTTATTATCATGGGTGCCATGATAAAAGCGGGCATTTTCTGAAAATACATTATGTCTCTCCAGCTCAACATCCATAACCTTTCCTTCAAAGACAAAGGATAGAGATAAGTTGGCGGGTTTATCTTGTAAAATTTCGGATTGAAGGGCATTGTTGACTTGAAACAGTTCATAACCAGCATTCGAAGATCTGGAATGGGAGCCTTCCACTGGTGTAAATAGATTTTGTCGTTGGTTTTCATGCGATAGGAATCCGGGAATTCGGTTTAACGCATCTCTGTCTTCTATATTTTGAGTCTGAGCATTAAGCGGAAGGAATTTCCATTCTCCGGCTATTTTTATTTTTTCATTGACATTAAATTGATCCGGGTCAGCTAACGCTCCAAAAACAGGAGAAGAATAGATCAGGAAAATTAAAGAGAGACTACAATTGAAAATAGAAATCAATAACGGTATAAACATGGGACGTCCTTGTTTTAAGACACATATGTTTTATTACACATATGTGTACGGTTTGGGATAATATTAACCTATGGATTATTTCGCAATACTATGTCGGATTAACGACAAAAGATTCCATTGGAGGACGACATTGAACTATAATGAAACACAAAGTTACTGGATTTATTTCCCAAATGGTATTAAAAAGGAATTATTTCTAATAATAAAAAAATTTATCCAGATTCCAGGTTGTTTTACCAAAAAATAGGGAAAGGAAATGAACCCGAATTCTATAATAGCGGTCAAATGCTTACTGAGTAAATTACTTTACAATTATGCATTTGAATAAAATATAAAAGTTAAATGCACATTCCGGCTTAAATATATTTTCTTTCATCCTTTCATGGATATTTGAATAATAATACAATTAATATATTTTCATTCATAACTTAAAACAGTCTGAATTTTAATCTAAAAAGCTAAAGGAGTTATTTACAAATAAATTTTCCTTATTAATTCCATTAACAGATACTTTGTATATGGGGATAGTGGTTTAATTCTTTTATAGTATCATGACAAAACAATTGCTGATTCATCACATAATTCCTAAAGTTTTGGGGGTTATAGCTGAGGAGTAACGTATATTTTATATATCGATCTTGTAAAAAATAAATACAAAAAAACTTTATTGGTATTTATTAGATGTTTAAATCGGGGGCATTTTTTCTTTTGGGGATTATCTACATTTGCCTTTCCATTTAAAACTAATACTCATCATTACACCTTATAATACATTAACAAATAAAATAACAAATACATGTCAAACATAGATCTTATCATAGAAGAAAGAGCTGTAAACATAGGCGGGTTCATGGTTGGAAGACTCTTGCCCTTTCGCCAAAAAAGGATGGTAGGTCCATTTATATATATTGATCATATGGGGCCTGTTTCTTTAGGTCCCTATAACAATTTTGATATACCTTCTCATCCACATATCGGATTATCGACGCTTACCTATTTATTTGAAGGTAGTATTATGCACAGGGACACTCTGGGCAATGCGATAGAGATCAAACCTGGAGCTGTTAACCTGATGACAGCTGGCAAGGGTATAGTGCATTCTGAGAGAACTCCGGAGCGACTTAGGAATAAAGATAAAACGATGCATGGGCTGCAGATATGGATGGCCTTGCCCAAGCATCTTGAGCAAATGAATCCGGAATTTTCCCACATCCCCATGGAGAAACTACCTACCTGGACGGATGGGAATGTACAATACAAACTGATTGCCGGTGAAGCTTTTGGCCACACATCACCTGTCCCTGTCCACAGTAAACTCTTTTTGTTGGAGATTAAAAGCACCGAAAAACAATTCCTCAATATTGGAAAAGAACTATTTGGTGAATCTGGACTTTACATTTTGGAGGGCAGTATTGAAAACGAGGGCAATGTATTTGAACCCAGGCAAATCCTTGTATCTGAAAATCCAACGCTCTGTTCCTTTACCATCATGGCGGATAGCACGATTTATATTTTCGGAGGAGAACCTTTCCCTGAAGAGCGTTTCATCGATTGGAATTTTGTATCTACCAATCCAGACCTCATTGCGAAAGCAAAAGATAAATGGCGAAACCAGCTTTTTGACAAGATTCCTGGAGAGAGGGGATTTATTCCCCTACCTTCACTTAGGGTCTAAATCTTTGGATTGAGTTTTTTAAGGGTTTGTGATACTTTAGTGTGAAGGAGTTTATTTTATCAATATTTATTCCTTTCATTTCACTTTAGTCCGGATTTAATGTAATATGATCCTGCCCGAAACCAGGGTTTTACGTTTTTCATCAACAATTTGATAAAGATATACTCCAGAATGCAGACCAGGTGGTATGTCGATTTGCATTAGTTGGCTATCATTATAATCTATTCTATGGCTGTGTATAAGTTTGCCAGTCATATCAGTAAATTGAATCACACCTTTGCCCAAGGGCGATACTGTAGATATGTGCAATACCTGACCTGCCTTTGCTGGATTAGGAAACATTCTCACTTCTTCAGCTCTCTGATTCCTTATAGATGTGGTAAAACGAAGAGCAGCGGGACGATAAAATAGTGAAGAAACATCACCGTTTTCATTAAAATTTACTCTAACTACATTTATATCAAAATCTTCTCTATAAAAAAGATAAAAACTGTCTGCTATAGTACTACCCTGAACCACTCCAAAAGCATTTAACAGCGCCATAGGTGCGGGTGCTCCATCGAGAAAAAAACTGTCAACGCCACTTCGTTTTACCTTCATAAGTAAAACATCCATCTCCTGTCCGGTAGTATTGTCGTAATCTGGTATGGTCAACTGTCCATACCCTACAATTTCTCTTATTTGAGTATGGATCCTTTTTCTGTTTCCCGGTACTTTGTCCAGTCCAAATCCTTCTACTGTTATTTCAAAAGGTATAAATTCATTTCTTGTTTGTGTCCATTCATCCTGGAATGTCATGGGAAATTTCAAAACATCAAAGCGTCCGTCAAAAGGTACTGGTCCTCCGGGAAATTTCAATACATCATTGGGGCCTCCAGTGAGAGCAGTAATGGAATAAGAAACTTCCTGATTAACTCTTCCTACCGCATAAAGCCCATCATCATCTATGGTTTCATACACGGCTGAAGGAATGGTGAAGGTTTGAAATATTAAAAAACTATTGTAAGAATTAAGAGCTCCCGGAAAATTCTCATCATTGGATGCCGAAAGATAAAAAGTAGTGACTGTCCGCTCATTCATCAAAGTCGAATAGTCCCAAATTTGATCTGCTCCTTCAGTGGGTATCATAATATTGCCAGTAATCGCCATTACCGCAGTATCTATAAAGGTTGCTCTTGCAGGATAGTTATCCCTGTCTATTGTTATTTGTCCGGATAAGGTATATGATGCTGTCAGGAAAACCGACAATCTCATTAATTTACAAAATAATACTTTCATATTTAATAATTTTCAATGTATAATTAAGTATTTATAAATTTATCACCTTCTTCATTAATCTATAGGTTATTTTGTCCATTAAAGTAAAGTAGTTACTTATGGATGTTTTAAACATGTAAATGTTGTTAATGAGTTGTGATTTTTAAAATTTAAATATACTCAATAATCTATGTAATTCAAAAAATACTTGTCAAATATACATTTAAGTAAGGGCAGTCTGTAATAGAAGCCTTCATGAATAATGCTGGTTATGCTAAGGTGAGAAATTAAAAAACATCAAGAGACTTAGGAATAAAGGGTTTATGTTTCATTGAATAAGAAAGTGGTATATCCTGTTACCTGCCAGCCATTTTCTTCCACCCATACCTCATTACAATAAGCATAATTATAAAAACCAATAAAAAATAACCGATGGGAATATAGGTAATGACAAGAATCCTCAATTTTTCTAAAATCCACAGAAATGAGATGAGCACGCCTAAAAAAAGTATAAGGCCATGGAGTTTATCGAATCCGGGTATATCATCAAACGCTACATTTTTTCTTATGACCCATAGTGTAAAAACCATTCCGACTATGGGCAATATCTGGGTAAATAAGTGGATATCCAGCACACTCTGTTTTTCTACAACGATGAGGTATATGGTAAGTGTGGCTGAAAAAATGCCTGGTATGCAGGCCATATACACCAGCACTGTATAGAGAAATTTCCATGGAGATTCATGCCCGGATCCCTTACCAAGCATTCCGGCAATAAAAGCGGTGAGCGGCAACGTAACGTAATAAAAGGCTATTACTCCAGGTTCTTGAGCCAACACATCCAGAAATTGTCCTAAAGTCATGGACTAAAGGTAAAAAAAGAGGAGATAAAAATAACTAAAACCAAAACTAAAACTAAAACTAAAACCAAAACTAAAACTAAAACTAAAACCATTGGCTACCAGCTACTAGCTTATTAGGTCTGAAGGTCTGAAGGTCGGAAGGTCGGAAAGTCGAGGTTAAGGTTTTCACCTTCGGCAGATTAAGGTTGAGGTTATTGCCTTCAGCAGGTTAAGGATAAAGTTTAGGTTTGCGACTTCGGCAGGTTGAAAGTCTGAAGGTCTGAAGGTCTGAAAGTCGTAAATTAACCAAAACTAAAACTAAAACCAAAACCATTTGATACCAGCTACGAGCATAATAGGTCGAAAGTCGGAAAGTATGAAAGTCTGAACTGTGAACGGTCAACTGTGAACGGTTCAACAATGCTAACTGCGAAAAGGCAACTGCTAAAAGCTATGAGCTACGAACTACGAGCTAATATGAGGTTGAGGTTTTCGCCTTCGGCAGGTTTAGGCTGAGGCCATAACCCAATAACTTAAACATTCAATTGTGGAAATACTTTAGCAACCTTACCCAAGATGTAATCGCCATATGTTCCTTCAAATGCATGAACATTGGCATGATCCCAGCGCTCACTGTCTTCGGCCTTTGTCATATCATCATGGTTAATGGGAAGGGGGCCGACCCGTACATCAAATCCCGGATCAAAAAACAGTGGATATGAGTACCGGTCTCTTCCCGAAGTATTGATCACCCGGTGCGGAGTCGATTTGTAAAAACCTTTGGTCATTTTTTCCAGCATATCTCCAATATTGCAGATAAAAGTTCCTGGAATATAGGGTGCATCTATCCATCCCGATTTGGATTTGACCTGGAGACCTCCTACCTCATCTTGCTTCAAAATGGTCAATACCCCGTAATCGGTATGTTCGCCCACTCCCCAGGGTGCGTCTAATTCGGCATAGGCATTCTGGACGGGATAGTGAAAAATCCGGAATAGTATTAATGGGTCGGAGGTATAATGATTGTGTAAATGGTTTTCTTCCAGGCCCAGGCTTAAAGAAATTCCCCGCATGATATGATGCCCGAGTCTTTTGAGTTGGCTCATATATTCCAGCACTACTTTTTTCATTTCCCCGATTTGTTCCGGAAATAAATTGGACCCATGAAGAATGAGTTTTTGTTGTACCCGAACATCATCAGGTCCCAATTCTTCCCCAAAATAAATTCCCTCTTTAAGATCCGGTTTGCCAGAAGTCAACTCGTCTCCCACCGGAAAAAAACCCCGCCATGCTCTACCTCCTAATTCCATCCTGATCTTCCATTTTTCTTCAAGCGGAAGTGAAAAAAATGCATGGCTAACTTTTTCCAGATCTTGTTGCAATGCTTCATCAACTCCATGACCTGAAATATAAAAAAATCCATGATCGGTACATGCATTACGTATGGCTTCCGACACGGTATGTTTTTCGTTGCTGTTTTCGATAAGTGGTTGAATATCGATCACAGGCACGTGAGGGGCGGTTGGATCTGAAATCATTGTAGTTGCTTTATTGGGTAAAATTATTCAATCCCTGGACAATTTGCAAGAATTGGGTTTTATCGGTTGCTGGCATTGGTTTTTCTTCTTTGAAATTCCAACCGGGCTATATCGTTGCCAGACTGAAATACAGTATCCATCAATTTTGTTATCGGAAGCGTTAATTTTTGGAGCATATTTGATAAACGATTCAATGGTTCTCCCTCTTGTCTTGTTCCAGGATTTAACACCTTTCTGATTATTCCTGAGACATAGTAGCTAACCCTTATATTTATGTGCTCTTGTGACGTGAGCAAAAATCCATTTTCTTCCATTATTGAAGAATAATACAAAATGGGTCGACCTAAACACAAATCATCTCCCTTTATTTTTTGCTCTATTCTTTCAAAAATATACACTTTGTCTGAACTGACTCTACTAATCTCCTTCATTAGCTTTTTGAGCATCGCTTCATCTGTGTTATGTTGCAGCACAGTAGCTGTAAATACAATGTCAAAAAAATGGTCATCAAATGGTAATTTCGTCCCATTGATTTTAATAATATTGACTTCTTGAGGTAGTTTGTTTTTTGCCAAAGAAACCATTTCTTCTGAAATATCAACTCCCACTAACTTTGCAGGTTGCATTGCCAGCACTTCAATCAAATTCCCTCCTGGTCCGCAACCTATTTCAAGAACTGATTTATTTGAGAAATCTATAAAATGGAGCAAATCCAAAAACCGTTTTCTTTTGAATCGATAGTACGGCTCATCATCACCCGCAATTACATTCTTGCCATTTTCACGCTGTCTTATCCTTTTCGCAACTTCTGTCCAGTACTGTTCCGGATGATATTTTTCAACCATTTTAATTTATGTATATTAAGAGAATGCCTTATCTCAATGTAAATGTCTCCTTTAATAATTCAGCCTAGAGTAACAGTTAAAGTTTCGATTGGTATACAACCGTGGCAATTCAATAGCTGTCTAAAAACTATGTTTTTCTAATGGAATCATTTAATTCAATATCCAGCTTATTTAAAGTTTTAATTGTTTTGCTGAATGGTGAATGGTAATAATGTCAATTCGTGTTGGGGAAATTATCTTATATATAATTCTGTAATTTCCAAAGATTAATTCTCTAATTTCTACTATTTCAATTTCAGGGACTATTTCTCCACTTTCCGGAAAGTGTTTTAGTTGGCGTACACGTTCTCTAATATTATTTATAGTCAGACGAGCATATTTAATGGAGTCTTTTCCGATAAATTCTGCAATGTTAGTCAAATCGGATATAGCCTGATCCGTCCAATTTATTTTAACCATTCCGGAAGTTTACCGTCAAGTTTATCTTCTGGTGTGATTTGTCCTTTTTCACTTTGCTGAAGTCCTGTTTCCATTTTGTCAAGTAGGATTATTCTATCTAGCACTTCATCCAGTGAAAATTGCTCAGGAAGTTTTTTGATTGTGTCTATAATTTTTTCTCTTGTTAGCATTTTGTCCGGTTTGATGTGCAAATAAAACGAAAAAATCATTCCTATCATTGCGTGTTTCCCATTAACGCAGGCTAACGGTTTAAGTTATTTGTCGATCAATTTAAAATTGTTGCTTTATTCCTATCGACACGTGATTTGAAATGGGAAACATTTAACCAAATCGTTTTGCATTCAGAAATCCGGTCGGCAGCGATGTTGATCCATCTATAGCCAGGTCAGCCAAAATTTCACCCACAACACTCACAAACTTGAACCCATGACCGCTAAATCCGGTGGCAAAAACAACGTCCTTATCAAACTCTGGCAGATAATCTATAATAAAATCATTATCTGGTGAATTGGTGTACAGGCAGGTTTTCATCGCCAACGTATTTTCATAACCATCGGGAATAAACTGGTTCAAAAATTCTATCAAAATTTTTTCGTCTGAATACTGTGTGTTTCTGTTGACTTTATCGGGGTCAGTTGTTTCTCCTCCGGGATAATGCAAAGCAAGCTTCAATCCCAGGGGGCCGCCAAAAGTTCCGACTGGCAAAATCGGGAATCCATAGAAATCATATCCACTATTTTCCAAAATCCAACACGGGAATTTTCCAAGTGTAAAATTCTCCCACTTTTTGGGTTTCACCCATGCAACCGCTTGTCTTGTTATGGTTAATTTAGAAGCCAGGGCGGGAACCATTTTACTGGCCCATGGTCCGGCAGTAATCACTAATTTACTTGCCATGTACGTACCTTGACTAGTGACTATTGTAACTTTGCCGTTATCACGCTTCCATTCAAGCACCTTCTCTTTTGTACGTACAACTGCCCCATTTATAATCGCCTGCTGTACGAATAAAAGTATACTTCGTTCAGGAGTTATGAACCCTGCATCAAGCTCCTCCAATCGCTGAAAATTTTGTGGAAGTTTAAACTGTGGGTATTTCAGATCGCATTCTTCTGCATTGAGATGATCAACAGGGATTCTATATTTTGCAGATGAACTTTTAACCGTTTTCAGAAAGGGATCATCCTGAGCACCAAAATACATAAGTCCTGTTTTGTAATAAACCTGTGAACCCGTTTCTGATTCCAATGTGTTCCAGTTTTCATACGCTCTATTCAACAACGGTACATAGTCTGTACCTTCGCCATATGCTTTACGGATGATGCGACTCTGACCGGCATGAGAGCCTTGTTCATGCGGAATGTCGTACTGCTCCAATCCCAAAACACGGTAACCTCTTTTTGCTAAATGATAACATGCAGAAGACCCCATACTGCCTACCCCTAGCACGATAATATCAAATTCTTTTTGTGCAGGACTATTCGCAATATTTTTTTGAATATTAGCATACAATTGTGAGTACGATATCGTGGTGGCAAGCACTCCTGATGTTTTGTAGATAAATTCTCTGCGTTTCAAAGTTTATATTTTTACATCCCCAATTTTTCTTCATTTGTAAAAATGCGATCCAACAGGCTACAAATAGCACCATCTTACCATAAACATACCACTTTTAATAGTGTCAAACAAGTCATTTGCGCTTCGCTGTCATTTACTTTGTTGTCATTTACATCGCTGTCATTTACTTCGTTGTCATTTGCTTCGTTGCCATTTTGCTTCGCTGTCATTTGCTTACTGACCTTCGACCTTCGACCTTAAGACCTTAAGACTTTAAGACTTTGAAATCTTAAGACTTTCGACCTGCCGAAGGCGCAAACCTTAACCTTGATAAAAAATTCAAAGTTAAAAAACGAATAATAAATTAATTATTGAGGAATGCATTTATCTGTTTTCTGGCTTCCACTATTTCGGATAGTGCTCCATGACCTCCTTTCTCAAATAGGATAAGTCTTGAAGCTTTGATATGTGCATTTGAATATTCTGCATGATCATAGCTTACCAAACCATCGTTTTTTGAGTGTATGATCAGGGTAGGTACAGTAATGTTTTTTGGGATGGTAAAATCCTTAATAATTAGCCCATCGGTTATAGTACCAGAATATCTCAAAGACATGGGGTGCATCCCGTCTAACATCTCTTTTGCAAGTTCTTTTTGTTCAGGAGTAAATTGTTTATAATTTTCTGAAGGAATTCCAAATAGGTTTAACAATTGTGTCTCAAAAGCTTTAGTGAATACCCAATATGCATAATCTGATTTTTGGATAATTTGAATCATCTTAATTAGAATTGGGTCTTTATCATTTGGATTTGGTGGAGTACTGACTGCACTTAAAAGGATCAGTTTTTCTACTCTTTCAGGATAATTATTAGCAAACTGCATGGATGAAGGACCTCCCGCTGAGACACCTATCACTATAGTCTTATTAATATTTAGATGGTCTAAAAGGATTTTATATTGTTCTGCCTGAAGTTCTGCTGAGTAATTTTTTGGGGTGTCTGAATTAAGATAACCAAACTTAGAAGGAGCTATAAAAAAGTAATTTTCACCAAGGCACATTCGCCCCAGCCATAAACCCTGGTCAAAACCACCACCTGCACCATGAATTAAAAGTACAGCTTTTCCTTCCCCACGCAATGCATACTCCAAGGTTCCGAATTTAGTTTCTAATAACGTGCTTTCATTTTTAATTCTCTCATTCGCCTCATTCATCTGCTTATGATATGAAGGATAAGTTATAAGGACAAGTATCAGAATAATGATTATGATGATTAAAAGTGAATAGAGTAAAATTTTGATCATAATTTTGATGTCATTGTAGTTATTTGCGCTGCGCGCGTTATTTGCTTCGGGTCATTTTGCTTCGCAGTCATTTGCGCTTCGCGCGTAATTTTGGCTTCGCTGTAACATTGTTATTGAGGTGTACGCAACGAAGTTATAGTTACATGCAATTTTATTCGGTATCATTTTGCTTGACTATGTGATATACAGTAATATTTTTCAACTTGTTCGAAAAAGCAGCATCCTGTATTTCCAATTTATTTTGCAAACCGATCTCCTTTTGTATTTGAATTACATCACTATTGGAGTGAAATTCTGAATACCAATTGGTTATGATAAAACAATTGCCATTGCAGTTATCAATATTGAGATCTTTCGGATGGTAAAGCCGATCTTGTATTAGAAATTTGCTATAGTAATTGATTAAATTGACCATGACCTGATTTGATACTATGATCATATCTTTTTTCCTGATTGAATCTATTAGATTTAAAATATCCCATTTTGTTTCCGAATACTTTAAGGATTTGGAATAGGCCATATGTTTAAATGTAGACAGTGAACAAGCCAATAACAGAATTAAGATTGCCGTCTTGCTGTATTTAGACCATTCTAAAGTTTTGATTATACATCCAGAACTTACTACCATAATAGGGATCGAAAACAAATAATGTCGTATGTCTAAGCATCCCGGATTGTAGCTTTTTAGTGAAATCGTCATAAAATTCATTGATAGGAATAGTATAATTATAGTCATGCTATAGAAAAATATTTCTTCCATTGAGTTTTTATTCATTTTATAAATCCTGGTATATACTAATGCTACAATGGGAATAATTAAGAAGATGATTAATAATTCATTATACATCAACATCATAAAGCCAGTGGTAATTCTTTTTAATGTTTCTGAAAACGGCATTTGATCATAAGAACATGAATTAAAATAGCTATTGGCTTCAATGGCTGCAAATCTGGAAAATGCATTACCTGTCAATTCATAACAAAGAATGAGATAAAGGATGAATAGCAATGTTCCTAAGGGAATCGTATACTTCCATTTGTAAAGCCTCTTATTTCTAACATCAAGGAGAAAATAATAAAAAAACAAAGGAATGATCAGAACTACGGTGCCTTTTGACAAAAAGGCTAAGAATAGGAAAATGGTCAAAAGAACACTTTTTGCAAAAAGTTTTTTTTCATTCAAATGGATATAAGTCAGCCAGCCATAAAACAAAAAAGCACTAACATATATATCCGGCATGAGCTTATCCGTGTAGAATACGTTCCATTTAATTGAAAAGAAAAGAAGAATTGATATGGTAAAGATGTATGCATTCTTCCTGAATTTCCAGTAGATCAACACAAGAATACTGCATGATAAGATCAAAGCAGGCAATGCACTTGAATGATCAGAAATACCGAAAAAGTAGTAACTTATTGATGTAAATGCCAAAATTGACCATCGATAACTATAATGATCAGAATAATCCATTTCCCCCTGCAATAGATCATACGATAATCTTGCATAGTGCATGTCATCATATCCAAAATAGCCATAAAAGAAAAAAATGTGATGTACAATAAGAAAGGCAATACTCAAACCGAGGATTGCCCCTGTAACCAAAGTGGCTTTTGATATTTCGTTAGTAATTATCACTAACCATGAAATTTGGGTTTGGATTACTGGTAGTCATATTGCGGTTCGCGAGTTAATTTGCTTCGCTGTCATTTGTTTCGCAGCTCATTTGCTTCGTTGTCATTTGTGCTTCGCGCCATTGGTGGTTATGGGTTGCAATTGGTGGTCATGAGCAGTTATGGGTTGTTTATTTATTTTATAATTTTAAATGGAAGATTTTCTGGAATATGCATATCCGAAAAAGTAACCAAACCGGATATCCGCTCCAAATTTCCGGTAACGACGCCCAGATTGCCCTCTTCAACTTGTTTTTTAATAAGTGGAGAATGTGCGAGGACATAGTTCAGAGAGTTATTGACATTTCTTTTTACCAATGTGTTGATATATTCATTTTTTTCTCCTTCATCCATCGTATCAATGGAGGGATCATCCGGAAGCAAAGTATTTTTAAGCATAACAGATAGTTCTGTAGATTGACCCCTGGCATGTTCATCCAAAGACCTGGCCATAAGTTTATTATCGGTATGACCCATGAACAGAATGAGTTTTATGTCCTGGGTGTTACACACGATCTCTATATTTTTTAAAGATTCATTATCCAAAAGATTGAGGGGAGTTCGTATCGTTACTACTTCTCCTATATCGGTATCCATGATAGCATGAAATGGTTCTCGCAGATCCAGACAACCCAGCACCAGGACATATGCGGAATTGACGGTTTCATAAACATTTTTGCTATTCCTCAGGCGTTTGTATATAAAATTACCCTGAACATACCTTCGATTACCCTCTACCAGTAAACTAAGCGCTATTTCAGGTGTGGTCACCTGGCCGGTTTGCAGATTTTGATGCGCCTGTTCAAAATCAAATTCTATCCCTGATTTGTATTCATCTTTTAAGCCTACAATGCTCACGTTGATATTGTGTTCCACGGCAAAGGTATTCCTAAAGTCTTCCATAATTTCGAGGACATCCTTATCTATAAAACTTGAGAAGGTTGCATCGATGATTAGGTTGGAATTGCGTGGTATTCTCCATAAAGTATTTTTGATAGAGGCTTTATTGAGGAATGAAACTTCATTGGATAATTCAAGGCTGATTAGTTCGCCCTCCACACTTTTATAGTTTGCAATAAAAAATGGATTGTGATAATTACTTTTTAAAAGATAATAGACTGCGACTGTGCTACCTATCAAAATACCCACCAATAAATCGATAAACACTATACCTACAATGGTTACCACAAAGGGAACAAACTGATCCCATCCTTTTTTAAATAATTTTTTAAAAATTTCTACAGAGGCGAGTTTATACCCGATCACGATCAATACTACTGCTAAAGAAGACAGTGGTATAAGGTTTATAATATTGCCTAAAAACAGGACGCTGACCAACAATAAGAGGCCATGCAATATAGTGGACAATTTTGTCTGTGCACCTGCATCTATATTAACTGAACTACGCACTATTACCGAAGTGATGGGCAGTCCGCCCACCAGACCGGAAAGGGTGTTACCAATACCCTGGGCGATAAGTTCCCGGTTGGGAGGTGTTTTTCTTTTATAGGGATCGAGATTATCTGTTGCTTCAATATTTAACAAAGTAGCGATGGATGCAACAATGGTAATGGTGATCGCCGTCGTCCAGACTTCCAGATTTAAAAATCCTTTAATTTCAGGAAAAATAAAAAAATGTGCAATGTTGTCAATGCTTGGAATGGTCACCAGCGTGGGTCCGCTAAGATACAAACCCGGCAGCAAAAATTTAAAAATAGAGTTGATTAAAACTCCCAGGAAGACCACAAAAAGGGAAGCGGGAAACCAATTCAAGTTTTTAAGTGGGGTTCTTTCCCAAAACAAAATGGTAGCGAGGGAGATTAAGGAAATGATCAATGCGCCTGGAGAAAAAGCATTCCAAAGTTGCGGCAACATTTCCTTTGCCTGACGCAAATACCCTGTGCTGTAATCTATAAGACCATCTTTGGGTAAATTCAAACCAAAGGCATAAGGCAACTGTGAAATAATCAGAATGATTCCTATTCCGGCCAGGAGGCCTTTAATGATGCTGGTCGGCATATAATCGGCGATTAAACCCGCTTTGAGTACTCCCAGGATTATTTGGAAAATTCCACTAATGACAACGGCTACCAAAAATAGTTCGTAATTACCCAGGGAAGCGATAGCAGCAAAAGCTACAGCAGATACGCTGGCCGCCGGACCACTGACACTGGTACCTGATTTACTAATATAACCGATTACAAGACCGCCAATAATACCCGCAATCAAACCAGAGGCCAAAGGAGCACCACTAGCCAATGCGATACCCAGGCAAAGAGGCAATGCCACCAGAAATACTACAATACTGGCAGGAATATCCTTTCTCAGATATCCGAACATAGACCGGTTATCTTCAACAGAGTCCACCGAGTCTATCAGAAATTCAAGGTTATTCAGGCCGGATTTTGAAAAACGCATAGATTTATTTTAAAAAATGAAATTGTGGCAGTTTAAACCTGGTTCTATAGAAATAGGTTTGTCATAAAAAAATTATTAACCTGATTTCGACCTCTTAGTAAAAGAACAAATATCCTATTCTATATTTAGTTTACAACCTTTCCGGGAATATATAGTAATTACCCAATGCTATACCATCGTGAAATGGTTTGCGTTAGCGGGACGCAAGTTAGTAAAATTCCAATTAAATAAATGTGTTTTAACAACAGGGTGTATATGACAAAAAGTATATTCATGCAGCTAATCTTAACAATATGTAAACAATCACCTATGAGTTACTTTGTTGTTGCATCCATCATTACATAGATAATATCATCTATGCTTTATTGTATAGTAATTTGGTTTATAAGCATTTAAAATAAATACTTAAATATTATATGCCAGTCTTACCAGCGTCATCTGAGGTTGAAATTTGAATTTTTAGGCGCTTACTTTACTATATTGAAATATCATTAACTTCTTTATGTTTTTGATTTGTCTTTAACTGTGCAACAATTAAAATGATAGGGATCAATATTTGTATTCCAGCTTTTACTTTTTCAAGGTATAGCAATAGATCATATTCATTGGAAGCTTTTGGGGCAAATTGAGAATTAATTATCCGGTGATTGGCCGCATCGTATCACATCGAACACATAGCCATAGATCTTTTACCTTTGCTTTTAGGTTTAAAATGATGCACTTCAAATTCCTTGTTTATACTTAATACTGGGATGAATTGGTAACAAGAGGCTGCTAACATCCATTTTTAATTACCTTATAATATCCCAGGTGAAATATGGTTCATCCTCATAAAAGGTATTTACTACCACTTTATTTAGGCATTGAAAAGCCCATTGCATCAACTTGGCTCTCATCTGAGTTAAAGTACCTCTTCTAACTTCACGAATATTAAACACCCTATTGGACAAAGATTTGTAAAATTAATCGAGTTCTTATTAGAAAGGTGATTTAAAAGACGTTATAAAAAATATTAATCGCCTGATAGTAAGATTTCTATCTTTGGTAAATACTCCTCTTATAAAGCCCTTGGAACAGAGGATAATTTTCTCTTTTTAAAGCAAATGGTCAATATTTTTAAATAAGGTTCATCGAAAAATCTACTTTCTTTTGAAGCTTTAACTAATTAACTAATATACCCCAAAAATATAGGCATTTTATTCAATACGTTTATAAGATTATATTTTTTTTAAAAACATATCAGAGCATTGCACTTATTTATCTACATTTATTACTTCAAAAAAGTTAAAAGAATGAAAGCTATCATTATTCTCTTCTTACTCTTCTCTTTTACTATAACAATCTCTGCACAACAATTTTGTGGATCACATGAACTGTATCAAGAAATGATGAAAAATGATCCTGTTTTTAGGATGAAGCAGCAATTAAGCAAGCGAAATCTTTCGTCCTTCAGGTCTCAAAATCAAGATTTAATTACCATTCCTGTTGTTGTGCATGTGGTGTATAACAATGAAGCCGAAAATGTAAGTGACGAACAGATTTATTCCCAACTAGAAGTACTTAATGAGGATTTTGGAAATAAAATTTCAGATCCAAATGCTATGTGGTATGACGTTGCCGGAAATCCCGGAATGGAATTTTGCCTGGCAACCCGAGATATTTATGGAAATGCAACTTGTGGAATAACCCGCACATATACGGATTCTACGGAGTTCCGAATCCAAACCAGTGTCAAAGACGAATCCACCGGTGGAATTTCAGGTTGGCCGGCAACTAGTTATCTCAATATTTTTGTTTGTGATATCGCTGGTGGAATCCGTGGTTATGCCACATTTCCAGATGCAGAGGATTCTATAGATGGTATAGTTTTAGATTACCTTAGTTTTGGTAGGGGAGCCGAATTCAATTATTCAGATCCTACTCGTTTCAATTTAGGAAGAACCGGAACGCATGAAGTAGGGCACTGGCTGAGACTTACTCATATATGGGGTGATGGAGGTTGCGATATCGATGATGGGATAAGTGATACACCAACAGCATCTGGGGCAAATTATGGTTGTGCAATTGGTTCTTTAGCTTGTTATGGAGATAGTCTGAATATGGTACAAAACTACATGGACTATTCAGATGACGCATGTATGTATTTGTTTACACAAGGACAAGTGAATTTGATGCGGAAGGCTTTTGATACAAATGGGTCGCGGGTAAGCATATTATCATCGAAAGGTTGTCAGGCGCCTGCTCAAAATGAAATTTACTTTACGTTAAACTTCAAGGAGTTCCCGGAAGATATTTCCTGGGAAATCAGGGATGATTTAAATAATATTATTGCTTCCGATGGTAATTTCCCTCCTGGGGATTATGATACAGGTACACCATCGCCTTTAGCATTTACATCAAAGACTTACGTATTAGACGTTCCTGATGGTGCATACACCCTAATATTTTATGATAGTTGGGATGCGCCACAAGATTTTCCAAATGCCAGTTATGAGATCAGGTCGATATACAACGAAGTGATTGTTTCAGGGCCTGGGATATATACTGCTGAGTTATCTATTCCATTTACATTGGAAAATGCTAAATATCGCTTTGTAGGTCCAGGATTAGAGTGGGAGAATCCCAACAATTGGAATAGGTTAAGTGTGCCTAATCGATGTTTTATTGGAGATATTATAATAGAGTCAAATTGTGAAGCAGATAGCATCATGCTTATTAAAAACCAGTCTCTCTTTATCATCAATAATTCTATTTTAACGGTTGGTTAGAATCACATAAAAGGCAAAACAGATTTCCTGACCTTCATCAAAATGTGCGGAAAAAATGGTATTGAAAAATAGACTTTTTTGTATAAAAAAATGATCTGCACATGCTATAACAAAGCCGGAATAGTATTATTGTTTGAGGAGATTTCAAAGCAACTATCACAATTATGGATTTTATGATGATGGGAATGAGTCCACTCAGAAAAGTAAAAAGAACAAATATGCTACAATTTTGATATATAATGAGTATCTTGGGGAAGACATAATGTTTTTCGCCACCATTGAAATACTCGATATATATTAGGGGAAACTTCAATCAGATGGATATCCGGTATATGAAAGCATAGATAAAGTCAGGACAAACATAGATTTGTAGAACTGTCATGCACATGCCAGAAGATATTTTGAAAAAGCCTTATCCAGCGGCAAGGAAAAGGTAAGCTATGCTATGTCACTATATCAGAAATTGTATCTCATAGAAGGTCCGATCACAAAGCACAGGAAAAATGATCCATCTCTGGAGGATCCATATGCATATTATGCGTATCAAAAAGAAGAAAGAAAAAAGGCTGCGCCAATAACACAGGTATTTAAATCATGGATGGAAGACCAGCTGATAAAGGTATTGCCATCTAGCCCAATTGGTAAAGCTATTGTCTATACCCATATCAGATGGGATAAACTGACAAAATATCTGGATGACGGAGAATTGGAAATTGATAACAACATCGTCGAAAATAGCATTCGACCCCTGGCGTTAGGCAGAAAAATACCAATCTTTGGTATTCATAGCAAGGGTAGGGTTTATTATGAATTATGGCAATGAGTTTGACTGAGTTTTTGTTATTTGTTGTCATTTGCACTTCGTGCGTCATTTGCTAAGCGTCATTTATTGTCATTTGCGCTACGCGCGTGATTTTGCTTCAGTGTCATTGGTGTATATACGAAGTTTTCAATTTTCAATTTTCAATTTTCAATTGAAGTAAGCTTTCCAACTTTCGACCATCGAAGTTGAAAACCTGCTTAAGTTATTACTGAATAAAAAACACCTTTTTAATTTTGTTATTTTCGATATGGTAAATGGCAACGGCTTCAATGATTCTTTCTCCAAACCGAACACGCTCTTTGTCTATGACAATATTACCCTGAGCAATCCTGCTCACCAACTCACAATGTAAATTGGGTGTATTTTCGAACATCATAGAATAGTTTTTTCGCATTGTTTCTTTTCCTTTGTATTGTAATGTATTGGGATATTGATATACCTCTACATCATCGGCATAAGGCTCTAAAAAGGCATCGATATTTCTTACATTATAAGCATTTAATTGCCGTTGTGCCAAATCTTCAGGGGTGTCTTTGAGAATTTCTTCTGGATTGAAAACGATGCCGTTATTGATGACTCGGTTAATTTTGGTAAGGTTTTCAAGATTTTCAATGGGGTTGGCGTCTAACAGAACGAGGTTGGCTTTTTTGTTTATGGTCACGCTTCCAAATTCATTTTCTTTATCTAAAACTTTTGCACCGTTTATGGTGGATGCCGTTAATATTTGCCAATTGTTCATACCACTTTCCTGCATGGCCTGCAATTCCGCCAGGTAAGAAGAAGCGTGCAAAGTGCCAATGTTTCCGGCATCGGTTCCGGTTGCTAAAAGTACACCCGCGTCCGATAATATTTTAATGTTTACTTTGGCAATCGAATCAGATTTCATGCTTATGGCCTGTCGCGCCAGAGTTCGATTTTTGTAACTGGCCACAAGCCTGGTGTCGGACAGGTGCCTAAGGTCTAATAATGACCCCAACTGATATGGGTCTGCATTGGCCAGCTCATAGTTACTAAAATTTAAATCCTGACCAAAGGTTTTGTTGTAATTGGAATGTACAATCAAGGTAGGTATAAGGATGGTTTTATTCTTTTTCATCAATTGTACAAAATCGTCTTGTAAGATTTCGTCATCTATGAAATGCACCAAAAAGTCGGCACCGTTTTCCACAGCTATTTGTGCAGTGATACGCTCTGTAGCGTGAACGGCAACTTTTAGATTATTTTTATGGGCTTCATCAAAAATGGCTTTGATTATTGGCAGATTTTTTCTTGCGCTGGCTTCAATACCCAAACCATCAGCACCTGCTATGTACCAAATCTTGATAAAATCGGGTTTGAAAGGTAGTTGCGATTGTACAGCTTTTATCCCGGCATCTACAGTTTGTGTCAATATAAAAGGTCCATCCTCCACTAAATCCTCATAGACTTTTGGCTGGTAAGTAGTGAGCAATGGGCCTGTTATGTAAATGGAAGGTAAAGTATCATTATTTGCAAAGTCGTTGCGCTGCTTTAGATAATGTATATTGGCTCCGACATCGATCACGTTGGTTATGCCATTTTTTAAGTACCTCAAAAGTTTGAGTTCCATATCATCTTTAGCAAGTTGGATTTCTTCGTGATAGGGTTTATATTTTCGCAAATCAATGACATCCGGACGTGTATATAATCCACCATTTTGAAAAAAGTGAATATGGGCATCGGTTAATCCGGGGATTAGATATTTTCCTGTGCCATCAATGACTATAGCATTTTCAGGGACTTTTACTTGTGAGCTGGACTGAATATGGCTGATTAAATGATCTGTGATGATGACCGTTTGACCCGGAATGAGTTGGTGGTTCTCTACATCAGTGATGGTCACATTGGTAATATAAGTCTGAGAGAAAAGAGAAAGAGCCGAAAATAGAAACAGTGCTGTGACCAGAGATTTTTTTGTCATAATTTCTTTGTTTACTTTCTTATTATCTGTCTCAAAGTTTGTGTTCAGCGAAGATAAAAATTCATAGCTTAACACATCACTCCTTTAATGCAGAAAGATTTTAGTGCCAGATGTAGATTATTGCCCTATTTTATTCATAGCCTTTATTTACTAATGGACTACCATCTATTCATATCCCATCTACTCACGTTATGATTATTGGCAGACCCAAATCCATCAATATCTGGAAATAACGTAATGGTTCTGAAATCCAGGAGCCCTTCAAGAATTAACTTAAACGTAGGCTTCAGTTTTGGATTTATTGCTATGAATAATTTTGACTCCTTTTCTTTGGGAAGTAAAAGGCTTCCGGTTTTCTCAGTAGATATTTTACTGTAGAGAAATTGTGCATGCTGTGATGCCATTCTTGAAGACACTATTGGAGGTTCCCAGGTAGTAGGGGCATCCTTTTCTTCACACTCTTTAATGATTTCTAGATAAGGTTCTTTTCTTAGTTGATTTTCGTGCCCGTAAATGTATGAAGTATGCAGGCCAAACAGAAGTCCTGTTTTTTCCATATTGGCAATGACACAAAAATATAAAGCAATAAATACATTTTTTGAAAAGTCAACCAGTCTTGTTGCAGCTCCATGATGTTGGAGTCTCCCTAAAAGTTCGAAGTCATAAAGCTCACGACCATCTTGATACCTATACCCTTTATGCGTTGCATGTTCAATGAGTTGCTGTTCATATTGGGTTAGATGTTTATCATAGTCACTTCCAAAAGATTTGGTTTCGATTTGCATGATTCGCCGATATCCAGAACTGTCAATGGTCCACTCAATATCGCTTTGTCCTCTCCAATATCTTATCGGAATATAACCTTGACTTTGTTCTTCGGTAAGTATTGAAATCAGTTCGTCAAACGACTCTGGCTCATTTAATTTACCATACAATGGACTGTCAAATATTTTCATGTCTGTCTTTTTCTTATTTTTTTGGAGGATAGTTACACATGACATTCAATAAGCAATTTTTGCCTATGACAGGATATTAGAAATCAGTCCGCCTTGATTCACTGTCAATTTTTTGTTAAACAGTTAGAACAAAATGTTGGGCTTGATTTGTCAGCCCCGAATATTTATTCTACAAAATACATGTGCAAATCCCCTTTACCTTTTACATTTATATGACCTCTTGATAGGCAGTTATATTTTCCTTTGATTAATGCATAAGTGGTCTCTGAGATATTAATCCTTCCAACTTCTCCATTGATTTCCATAGCACTGGCAGTATTTACCGTATCTCCAAAAAGATCATAGGCGTATTTCTTTTTACCGACCACACCCGCCACTACGGAACCTGAATGAATTCCCGCCCGCATTTTCCATTGGATATCGTTATTTTTATTTCGCTCTTCCAAATACATGAACATATGCTTAGCCGCTTCTACGCATTGAAAAGCATGATCTTTATTATTTTCTGGTACGCCGCATGCTGCAAAATACGCTTCGCCAATCGTTTCTATTTTTTCGATTTGGAATGCTTCAACGATATCGTCAAAGTGACTGAAAATTTCATTCAATTCTTCCACAAGTTTAATGGGGGAAACGGAAGAAGCCATGGATGTGAAATCCTCAAAATCCGTGAATAGAATGGTGACATTCTCAAATATTTTGGTTGTAGCCTTTCCAATTGTTTTGAGTTCGTCCGCTACCTGTTTAGGCAAAATGTTCAGCAATAATTCTTCTGATTTTTTCTTTTCATTCAAAATGATCTCTTCTGCCTTTTTCTTTTCTGAAATATCTCTGATAATGCCGCTGTAGTATCTTTTACCGTCGTTATCCCAGCTTCCGAGAGTAAGTTCAATAGGGAACTCTTCACCACTTTTTTTTACAGCTTGCAATTCAAGAACTTTTCCAATTACACGCGGATCCTTTCTTTGATTCATCCTTTCCATGCCTTCATCATGTCTCTGGCGCAATTCATTGGGAATGATCAACGTCAATGGTTGACCAATTGCCTCAGCAGAAGAATAACCAAAGATATATTCTGCTCCTTTATTCCAGAATACAATCCGTTTACTTTCATCAGAGGTGATGATTGCATCATTTTTAGAACTGCATATGACCTGGAACCTTTTGGTTTGTTCCTGAATAAAACTTTCGATTTCATGTTTTTTAGAATGTCTAAAATCAATGTATCCATAATCGTAAATCTCCTTTTTTGAATCCTTTTCGGCCATGATTTGATTAATTTATAGTTACATTAATTGGGTGTCTGTATGGGTGCTTTTTATTGAGCCTTCCAGCGATGCCTGGGTGCAAGTGTGGAATTAGTAATATGTCCGCCTACAGCCTCTGCTATTGGGAAATAATATTATATATTTTTAAGAAGAATTAAAGTTGAAAGTTTATAGTCCAGCTCTTGCCGCAATTCAAGTATTTCCCTTGTTTGCCAAAGAAATTTAATTCTGTGGAATTTGGGGATTTGCCTACTATGTCAGTCCCTCCGTAGCAGGAAACCTCACTTTTTTTCATTTCTCAAACTAAAAATAGCCATATTTTTGAATTTTCGGGTATTTTCGGGAATATTTAGGGGGATTTTAAGACGAAATTTCAAAATCATTTGCTACCATTTGCTATGCTACCATTTGCTTCGCTGTCATTTTGCTTCGCTGTCGTTGGTGGTAATGGGTAGTTATGAATTTTTAATTTCATTTTTTAATTGAAAATTGAAAAATGAGTTATTAACTGCGAAAAGCGAACTGCGAAAAACGAAAAGCAAACTGATTAAAGCAAAACCTCCGACTTTCCGACCTTCGACCTTCATCCTGCCGATGGTAAAACCAGTCGAAGTTATCAAATTATATGTATCGGTTTTTTCAATTCAGAACAATGATTTTCTCAGAGGATATCGTCTTACTTCCCAATAATTGAACAATGAATAGGCCATTCAAATGTGATGGTAAATGAATCAAAGATAACCCATCGGTAAAATGAATGATTTCTTCATATGCAACCATTCCTGCAGCATTTATTAACCTCATTCTTCCTGGCCCATCTATTTCAGATTCTATCGATATTTGGCCAAAACTTGGGTTTGGGTAGATCCTGATATTTCTATGTTTATACACATGATCTATACTTGTAGAGTTTTCCATTTTTGAAATGCTTTGGAAGGCATTTACTTTTCCATAACCCCATATATTGTTGGGTACCATGCCGGTAAAATTATCCTGATCAGCATAACCTGTTAAAAAATTCTTTGCTTCTTCGGGTGTTAAATCTGGATTTACTTCAAGCATTAGGGCCAATATACCGGCTACAAGCGGGGCTGCAGAAGATGTACCTCGTCTGATGCTGTAACTCCAATGGTTTCCATTTCCTTTATCCACCTTATCCACTTCCGTTAATGCATCAAATTCTGAATAAAATGAATTTTCTGCTGCTGCGATCAGATTGGCTGGAGCACTAATGTCTGGCTTGATTCTTCCATCTAAGGTCGGTCCCTGACTGCTTCTGAAATATTGATCTCCCACCACGTTATCAATGGAAACCAATTGGCCATTGGTATTTATAAATTCGTTTTTAGTGGTATACCCGCCAACAGAAATTATAGATTTTCCGGTTCCTCCCAATTCTCCCATGGTGGATTTTTCATTGCCTCCTTTTACCCTGATCCCATTGATGCTTGCGTCGGCACCGATACCTGACAGGTCTGTAAAAAATGCTTCTCCCGAATTATTTGCAGCATAAGCATGGACAGTTCCCATGTTTCCCATAAATTTTATCTGTATAAAATCATTATCAAGTAAGTCCGTCAGGTTAACATCATTGCCTCTTTTTTGTGCGGTGTTATCTATGTATAGTTGGGCATGGGGTCGATTATTCAAGGGGTTTATTTCTATGCCTCCTTCATAATATATGGTATCTCCTTCCAGATCGATGAGCATACCACTTAAGAAAGAAACAGGACTGAGTGATGTAAATGTTTCTCCGGTTCCTTCTTTGGTTTTGGTGTGGGGATTGAAGACCTGGATACCAACCTCAAAATCAGTTCCTGCTTCTCCCCATATATCCACAAGGGTTATACCGGAACTAATGTCATCCGGCCACACCAAATAACTCAGAACTTGGTTTTCATTGGTAAAATCATGATCAAAGTGTAGATAGAATCCGGAAGCATCTCCTTCATTTCCCACGGCACCTACAATTATTTTATCTGCTCCCGACATTTCATCTATGGCCTGATCTGCGAGGGAGGTGCCATCGTGTGGGCCGGTATGATGTCCTTGACTGAGATTGACCACGGCGGGCTTTCCGATTGAAGCGGCATATTCGAATATATAATTGATGCCATCTATGACTCCTGTATTGTTGCCACTCACTCCTTCTCTTGCATTTAGAGAAACCAGAACTATGTCGCTGTCAAAGGCCACACCCCGATATAAATTTGAAAGAGTTCCACCACTTCCGGCAGCGATGCTTGCCACATGAGTACCATGCCCGGTGAGCGGAATATCTGTTTGCTCATTTTTGATCATTTGTTCTCCGATCAATTCATGTCCATAGGAATATCCCTGAGGAGGAGAGCCACCGAGGTAGTTTTGTTCCCAGGCTCTCTTTATCCTGTATTCACCTGTTTCAGCATTGTAGAAAGTAGGATGGGTATAGTCAAAACCAAAATCAATAATACCTACAACAACGTCTTTTCCACTATAGGACTGAGACAGATTCTGCCCCTGATGTACCAGATTTACTTTAGAGGCAATCAGTGCTTTGTCTAACCGTGGATATACTTTTTTAGTTAACTCTATATATTCTATTTCTGGGATTTTAATGAAATTTTGATATTGGTTAGCCGGAATGTGGACGGAGTAGATGGTGCCGGCAACAGTATTTACCCGAACCTGGAATTTTTCAAAATTTGAATCATCGAATTTTTCTGAGATTTTTATCAATGCCGGAACTACCAGGTTCCCTTCATAATTTATCAATCCAAATTTGTCTTTTAGCATGTATTCCTTGTGGCCATCCATCAATGCATGAGATAACAAGGCGGCTTGAGGATCACAGTTTGTGGGTTTTATAATGGGAGTAAGATGATGGTTTTGGGCCAGTAAAGGTGACTGGTGTAAGGCATAGATACTGGTGAGGATAAAAATGAGCAGATTTTTCATTGAACATGGTTTTTGATAAATTTAATGAAAATCCGGAAGCACCTCCAAATTTACCAGCATTATTTTATATCCCAATATTCTGTAGGGTTATTATGCTAAAGTTAGGGGTTTTCTGGTCATTGGTGGTCATTTGCTTCGCGTCATTTGCACATCGCGCGTCATCTGCTTCAGGTCAGTGGCGCTTCGCGCGTTATTTGCTTTGCCAGCCAAAAAATGCTAAATGCTAAAGGCCAAAAGCTAAAAGCTAAAAGCTAATTACCGCAATATCTCAACCTCAACCTTAGCCTCAACCTTAACCTCAACCTTATCCTTCGACTTCCCTATTGCCACATCCATTCCTGTCATTAATTTTTGAAAAAGTTCTCAATTCTCCTTTTTGTGCTTTCGGGTAAGTCTGTGTTGTATATAACCGTATTTTGAATATTCATTTCTTCAAACCACTTTCCGAGAAATGCCCTGATAATGTCTTCATCATTTTTGTGATTGGGTGAAGGATTCACTTCTAATACCATGACTTCTAAATTCTCAAATGTCTCACCTGAAAAAATCAACCCATAATCCTGATTGTCAAATTTCTCTCTCCATGATTGATTATTTCTAAATCCTTCGTTCTGAAAGTATGTCCCTGTTAAAAAGGCCGTTCTGTTCTTTTGCCTGTCTTTAGATTGATCGTGATACAAGTAACCATCAGTGGCAATGATGAGGATATTCCGATAATTCTTATCTGTCTCAATACAAAGTTCTTTTGCATCATACTTAAAGAAACGCCAAATGTCTGAACCTACCCACTTTTTAGTTTGCAAGGTTAAATTATAGATTTCTTGTAGTCCTTCCTCAAAATCTTTCTCTATGTTATCATAAACCTCTTTTTTTCTTTTATTGTCCAGTTTTGACAGATCCACGCTTAATCGTTTTGCGATATTATTGACATTAGGATCAGTAGGAGCGGGTTTAAATAAAATTTGCATTTTGTCTTTGGATTGAAACGCTCCTTTTGTCGTCATACTGTTTTTAAAAATATCTATTAGCACACTTACAATTTCTATATCTCTGTCAGCCTGAGATGGTTGCATTGGTTGGATTACTCTGTCCGAAAGGTCAAGTAATACGCTTATGTTCAGTTGCACAGGTTCTTGTTTTACATTCTGTTCTGTTCTACTACTAGTACTACTATTTTCTGAACCACATCCTGCACATAGTGCGAATACAGTCAATATTATTATGATCTTTTTCATTGTCCCTGATCTTCATTTGTTGTTATACCTAAACTTTTAATGTTTACATTTATGAACTCGGAAACTACTTTATGAGCTTTTTCTCTTTCATTCTCCACTCTGTTTGTGTAACTCAAATATTCAAGCCAACCATCCAGGAATCGCAGGATTGAATGTTCTAATTCTTTTGGTTTGATTACATCTGTATGGGCTAAAATAGTTTTCAGTTTTTCTGCTTCTGTTTCATTATCTCCAATCAAATGATTAAGTTTATTAATCTCGTCTTCAAGTTTATGAATATCAGCTTCCTTGAGTTTTATTTCTTCGTGTTTAGCTCTGATAAAATTTCCAATTTTATCAAGTCGTGCATAAGCCTCCATTACAAAATCGAACACTAGCCCCCATATGAGATAAACTATAAATCCCGCAAAGATAATCAGCCAAAAATTGACAGACTGAAACGCCATTGCGACTGTGTACGCCGGCTCATCATCAAAACTATTTTCAGCTTTGATGTTATATATTTTTTGAGTTATTTCATAGGCGAGTATGGCATCAAATATGAATGTCACGAAAATGAGCATCGCGATTTTTGGAAATCTTATCCAATTTTTGTCCTCCTGAAACTTATGAATCAAATATCCTAAACCTAAAAAGACAAATGGAATGGTAAGAATGAGAACAAGTTCAGTTACTCCATCTTTAAGGGCTTTAGAAAGTGCCTGAGCATCAAAAATTGAATTTGCCACTCCAATTGAGTTTAAGCTAAATTCTTTGAAAAAAGCGGAATAAGAAGCAGAGCTGTAAAAGACGAACAAGTATACTGTGAGAAAAGTAAGAATTATTGCGCCAATGGTAAAACCTGCCTTACTCACTTTGTCTCCCAGGTGGTCTTCAGGATTTCTTTTAATCTCTCTAATATCTTCCTGTAAAACTTCAATTTTTGATTTTATTTTAGGAATGTCTTCAACCTTTATTTTATCAACCTTTGCCTGATAATGTTCATTTCTTGTCAGGTATTCCTGTAATTTTACTCTATATGGTTGTTTTGCTTTTTCTTGTTCGATCTCGTCTCTTCGTAAAATCTCCTTATGATTTTCATAGATACTTCTAACACTTACTATCAGTCCTGTTTCAGAGCCTTTTAATGCTTCAGCACGCTTTTTACCATCTTCATACCGATCAACAAGAACAAATTGATGAAATGAGGGCAAGTCATTTTTTGTAACGGTTTCAGCATTATTGTTGCTGTTGGAGAATATACCTTTAAATAGTTTTACCATTGTTACAGATTTTGTTTGACTATTTCTAAAAGTGATCGCTTGTCCGTACCCTTTTTCGCTTCTTCAATAAGAAATTCAGTAATTTGTTGGGCATTTGCGGCTTCAAAACCAAATTTAATGCAGAATTTCCTTAAAGTAATTTCTTCATATTCGTCAATTTCTTTGTTTGCCCAGGCCATTCTTGCAAAGTCATAGAGATATTCCATTTTCACAAGCGTGTCAGTTGGAATGGTGAATTTCACCTGGTCCGGAAACAAAATTAACTTTTGTATTTCTTCTTTAGCGATTCCCCGTTCTTCACCCATCCTGAAAAGCATTTCAAGTTCGGTTGTGTCTATTTGCGTATCTGTCAAAGCCATTGCGTAAAGATTTAGAAAATGGCTTTTCAGTTCGTGGTCTAGTATTATTGTGTTGTTCATATTATATGTTTTGGCGTGTATTGCCGTGTCGGTACAAGGTGTCAACGGCCTTGTATATGAGTTGCGGATTTACTCTCCCGATGTTGTTGATAGCACTGATCTTTTATTAACGTCTTTAAGTTTCTAAATAGCGCCAAACCCCCTATTGTTAATGCACAATATTATACGTATCCATCATTAATATCGATATAAACTACTTTCAAAGGTCAATTACTTTGCTGTCATATGCTTCGCTGTCAATTGCATCGCGTCAATTGCTTCTCGTCAAGCTTCGATTTAGCATTTTACAACGTCGGATCCGTTGCAATCGCTTTAATTTCTGAATCCAAGCTTGGATAGGTCAAAAATAATTAGTACACTTGAATATGACTGTCAAGTTACAAGCAGAATCGGTGTGCTTGCTTTAAACTTTTAGCCATTTATTAACTCAAAATCTCCACGCCCATTTTATGACGGGCCTGTTAAACTGGAAAGATATGACTCGAAAATCACACTTGTTTGTAATCTGTGGCCTCCTGCTATATTGCGTTAGTTGCAGGTCCGGGGATGGTAGCCCTGAAAGAGGATTAAATACGGCGGATAGGGACAGAGCAGACAGCATTGTAGAACCGGGAGTGCAAGACTCTGCGTTATTTTCCGCTGCCGAAAGAATAATTGCATTCCTCCACGGTGATGCGGCCTATGAAACATTGAGTCTGGCTGACACCGTGGAATTGCTCATCCGGAGGAGGGTGGGGGCGCGCGTCATCGCTTGTCTCGTGAAGCACTGCGTGATCGGCATACCTGGGTGGTTCAGACCAACGGCCAGGAGTACTCATTTGTGCCTGCAGAGAACTTTATTGAGATGAGGATTGCGCCAAACCAGCACTTCAACTGTCTCCTGGGCTCCCTATCCGCACGCGTTCCGGGGTTTGGCCGGGCACCTCACGTTGGAGTTCTCCTGGAGCCGGCCGAGGTGGAAAGCTGTCTCCAGGGGTGGAATGCTACCTTTGTTTTTGACCCTACTTCAGGCCAGCTTCGGTTGTTGGCAGCGATCTACGACAACTGGGAGTGGTAAAGTGGGTTATGAGTTATGGGTCATTTGCGCTTCGCGCGTTATTTGCTACTCTGTCATTTGCTTCGCCTGCCAAAAACTGCTAAAGGCCAAAAGCTAAAAGCTAATTGCCGAAGGGAAAAAACCTCAACCTCAACCTCAACCTAAGCCTTATCCTTAACCTTATCCTTCGACTTCCCTATTGCCACCTTTGGATAAAGGCCTTATTATATTTCCAACACCCTGAGTTTTCTAATATATGCTATAGAAAATATAGTCATGAGCATACCCAAAATAATCAGAATCCAAAAACCAAGTGTTGGTATGGATATTGGACAACTTTCAGCCGCCAGACATTCGTCAGACATATAATGAGCCAATAAAATTTGATTGCCTCCCATTCCGTCATCCATGTCGAGTTCTATCACCAATCCCATACCAAAACTGGTTCCGGGAGGCCTCCAAAAATCCAATTCCCAGGCATCAATACCATTGTAAACAAAAGGCGTACCTCCGGGAATTTCCATCCCATTCATATCCAGAAAATTCATATGAGGGCCTGAAGTGGTAACAGATAGAATATCGGATCCCATTCCATCAGTTTCAATCCTGAGTACATCATGGAAGAGGGAAATTAAATTACCCTGCATTTGGATGTTGAGTGGATCATTGCAGGAACAGGGATCTGAAATATTAAACTCAATGTCTACCACTGTAATCTGGAACTGACAGCATATTCCATCCCCACAATCTTCAAGATTTCGTGTACCCATGGTGCGTTGTTTCACAAGACAATCATCAACAGTTGAACAAACACAAATATCGTGAGTACCTACACCAGCTACCACGGGATCGAAGCAATATCCATCCACTCCATTACCAGAGAATATTATATTTCCATCAGTAAAGCAGCTTGAAGACGTACTATTTTGATTTGTATTTTTATTTTCTTCAGATTTTAGTATAAAACAAGCCAGGTCTAATAAGTTTACTTGTCCTTCTTCACATTCAACCACATTTACCTTTGTGAGAATGTCTGTAGGAGGATTTAGAACATCTCCATTTAGATTGACAAAAATGGTATCTGTGGGGCATTCACAGAACTGAGCTTCCACATCAAAATGAATCAATAAAAAAAGACCGGTAATTAATGCAATGTAATGTGTTTTCATCTCTCAGGAGTTTGTTATATGAATTGATACAAAGATTATTAAGACAAGTAAAAATAATAAGTCAAACCGTAAAACCCTATTATTAACCGTTAAAATTACCAAATAAATTTGGGCGAATTTCCAAAATGCCAATAGCAAACGCGTCATTCACTACGCTGTCAATTGCGCTTCGCGCGTCATTTTTCTTCACTGTCAATGGTGGCTTTGAGTAGTTTTGAATTTTCAATTTTTATTGAAATATGAGTCTTAACTGCGAAAAGCGAAATGCGCAAATTGCCTAATGAAATTTCCAGTTTGAACCAGCTGCAATTTCTCAATGTTTGACATAGTAGTTATATGAAATGACCCTATAAAAATTCATCTTTGTCTATGAAAAAAGTGAATAATCAACTCCACGTATATAACTCCATTGAGCAAATGGAGGAAGCAGCGCATAGAAAAGCTGCGGAAAAAGATCCGGTATACGGATTGCAGGAAACGGTAGAATTGATATTAAGGGTGTATGGTGTGACAAGAGAGGGCTTAAATCAGCGAAAAGGTAATAACAGGATCAGAATACTCTATTACAAATGAACCTCTTCATCGAAAAACATAAAGAACTGCTGGCGCTATTATTGGAGAAGGAGGTAAATTTCATCGTGATAGGCGGGTATTCCGTTATCTTTCATGGCTACCGCAGAACTACCGGTGACGTAGATCTATGGATAAAACCGGATAATAGCAACAAAGAAAAACTTGTGTCAGCTTTGCGTGTGTTCGACTTTGATGAGAACGATCTGGAAGAAATTTCAAAACTGGATTTTACCAAACATCTGGCTTTCAGCATCTGGGAAGAACCGGAAAGGGTGGATTTTCTTACGTATATCAGCCTCGTTAATTTTGATGAGGCGAACAGCATGAAGGTGATTGCCGATGTGGATGAATTGAAAATTCCATTTATACATTTAAATCATCTCGTACTCTCAAAAATGAATACCGGAAGACCACAGGACATAGCCGATGTGGAAAAGTTACAGAAAATCAATAAGTTTAGGAAATGAATATACTCATCAGAGAATACACGGGTACAGAAATGGTTGGTTGCAATCTATTTGCTTCGCTGTCATTGGTTGTCATTGTATGGTCATAAGGAAATATGGGTTATTTCTTACTGGACTATGGGTTGTGTAATTATGAATTAATTTTCCAGATATACTGATGCTTCTTGTTTCAATAACAGTGATTACACAATTGTGGTATTACATAAATTTTCTGCGGTTAAATTCAAGGGGAATTAAATGTATCGTCCTGCCAATTATCAGGATTGTTTTTGATATAATCGGAAATGCGTTGATAATCCTCATTATTACGAATGATTCTGTCATGAAAACGGGTTTGCCATCCATTTGGTAATCCTAAACGATTGGCGTGTTTGGTTACGGCAGATTTGTAGGAACGAATGATGGATGAAACCGTATTTGATTTTGGGGAAATGGCGGCCATTTTTTCATTTTTTGATTTGGGTTGTTGTTGCGGTAGAGACGTTGCATGCAACGTCTCTACCGCATGCCCTGTCTCTACGGCATGATCGTTATCATTTGCACCGTCCGGTTTATCCAAAATCAATATACCGTGGATATGATTGGGCATGACCACAAAATCGCCCAATTCCACAAACGGCGAATGATTGGGAATTTCGTGCCAAAAAACATCGGCAATCACCCCTGTTGTAGATAATGTCATTTTACCATTCATTATTTTCCCGAAAAAATGTTCCCGGTTTTGTGTACAAATGGTGATGTAATATGCACCATTCCATCCGTAATCCCACCATTGGGCACGGGCAGAGGCGATGCGGTATTTGTTTTGATATTTTTTCATCGCATTTTCGTGATGGTTGGTTTATCCATTTAAATCAGAGTACATGATTTTTGGTGTAACTATCATGGGTCATTGGTGGTCATTTGCACTTCGCGCGTTATTTTGCTTCGCTGTCATTGGTGGTTATGAGTAGTTATAAATTTTCAATTTTTAATTGCAATTTGAGCTATTAACTGCGAAAAGCGAACTGCGAAAAGCGAATTGCTGGACTTCACCTCCAACCTACCGTCCTTCCGACCTTCGACTTTCATGTTCAATTAATTTCTTTTATAACATACACCTCATGGTTGCCTTTCATATTTTCTTCCCAAATCTTTACTTCTAAAGGAAAAAAATCAGAAAAATTCTTGGTGATATCCAATAAAGCATGGACGGGTAAATCTATTTCCTTTGTAACGTACATTTCATAAAGTGTATCTCCGAGATCCATCGGAAAATCTTCCTCGTCCTGATTTTTCTTACGGATTACAATCTTAAAGCAATTGTATCCTAATAGTTCTTTTCTGTCATCCGGATACTCTTCTATTGAAAAATCCCCTCCAAGTTCAAAAAGGTTGACTTGGTGATAAACTTTTGATTTATCAATTCTGCCATGATGATATTTTATTCCTTCTTTTCTATCTATTCTAAACAAATCTCCAATCATCTTCCCGTATTCCAATGTGAATCTCCATATGGTATCTTGATTCAATTCTATGTGAATTTCGGTTTCAGGTATTACATTTAACACTTCAAGAATTGGGTATTGATCCAATATCTCAAAACGGGCTGAATCATATAAATTTTCATTTCTTATTTCATCAATTATCGATTCTAGAAACATTTCATTACTTTTTTTTCCTTCCTCGGTTACCTCCATATAGTGTCGAAAGACAAGTTTTGATATCTTATTCTCTTTTTCTCTGATCATTTCCATTGATACAGAGGAAGCCAGTGTCAAAATCAAAAATATGATTGGTAAATTTTTCATTTTTTTTCTTGTGAAATTTAACAATTGCACACCCACAAGCTCCCTCCCTCCTTTTGTGTCTATTTTACTTATGTTTTGCAGGATATCGGTCTTGAAGTATCGAAATACACTTTCCAAATCTAATCATTTTATATTTATCATCAAAGCATGGAGTGTGAATCGTGGGTCATTGGTGGTGATATGCGCTTCGCGCGTTATTTTGATCGCTTTCATTGGTGGCCATGAGTAATGAATTTTCAATTTTCAATTTTGAATTGAAATATAAGTTATTAACTGCGAAAAGCGATAAGCGAAAACTTCAACCAGACGAAGTTATTAAGTTATGGGTTATGTGTCATAGCATATGTTCATTTAATTTCTTTGTATAACAATTTCTTTGTATCTTTACACTTACAACATCGCTGGAGATAGCATCTCCAGTCTGACGCTCCGAAAGGAGCGTTTCTTTTTTATAGCCTTTACATTCCGATTACCCGACTTTATCCCTTCCTTGATCAATTGTATTATTTATTAAATAAAAGCATGGTAACTGCTCACTGCACGGCATCCTCTAAATCCGATTCCTTATCATACGGAACCTGAATATATTTCTCCTCTTTGTTCCAAAGCATAATCGTTTTTTATGGTGTATTCTTTCCAAATATAATGAATTTTTAAAATTATACTAAAATCCGTAAGACCCATATCCGGGGGAGCTTAGACAGTTAATTTTCATTGTAGCCAAACTTTCTGCTTTGCAATACTTTTTTCCACCAATTTTCTCTCTCTATTATGAATTGGTCGTCCGTAGTCGATTTGTAAATGTCTAAAATGGAATATCTGAAGTATATCTTAATGTGGTCAAACGTCAATGCTTTTAATCCGATGCTGCCACCGTTTCCAGTCTTTACATAGGCTCTCCATCGACCTAAAATCATATTTTCTCCATAGGCTGCACCTACATAATGTTTACCGTTTGACATGTCGGTTAACAAATAGACTCCCTTTTGATTTTGAAGAGCCGTTTTCCAATTGTCCTTTTCGATTACCCGACTTAATTCTTCCCAGGAAACATTCACTTTGTCGTAACCTGGAAATATGTCATTGTCAAATGCATCTGGCAAAATTTGGGATACTTCACAGTCATTTATAACCGATCCGGCATTTCGAATCATAGTTTGAGCTTTGTTCTTATATTTGACAATAAGTCGCCCACAAAATTTTTCATATTCTGGTAAAGTTTCGTATTCATAGCCGACACCATTTAATTTATTCAGGTCTTTTGTAATTCTACCTATGTGAAAAAGTAACCATGCATCTTCATTGGGTTTAATTCGGACCAACCCAACGGTTATTTGTCCGTTTTTGAAAGATTTTTTATTTCCATAATTCCAGTATTGACCTTCGAGCATGACTGTTAAGTCTCTATTTTTAAAAACTTCGATAGGATTCCAGTTTTGTCTAAACATCAAATTGAATCGAATTTTCACATTGTCTAAGTTTTCAAATCTTAGCAGGTCGTTCAATTTAATGCTCTCCATTTTTAGTATGAATTCCTTTATTGTACTTGATTCCCATTACTCATTTAACTTTTTATATATCTTTTTCATCAATAATTCTTTCACCAGGTCGCCAAACATCTTGTCCTCTATTATTTTCTCGAAGATTTCCTTATTTTGATCCATACGTCCAATGAGTTTGTCAATGAACTTGTCGTTGAATGCAAATTTGAAAGTGTCGATTTTGTTTACTCTCGCTTGGGTCTGCAAGGTTTCATCTTCCATTAATTCCGCTTCTATCTGGTCAAAGAATAGTTTGTCGGCTTCTTCAAATTCAGTACCGAAGCGGTCGTTGAGTACATTGATGATTTTACAGCCATTTTCCGATAATTATTTTAACGCCAAAATGGTTTCCCCACTTTGTATGTCCATTGTCATAAGCGAATTAAGTTCCGCCTAATTGAAGTCCAAATGTCATAGCAAAATTATTTTCAAACAGCAAGTTGTATCCGGGTTCTATCCAAAGTCCCAGGTTATTATGTTCTTCAATTCTATTTCTAGTCACACTCAAAATTGGCGCAACAAAAAATCCCTTGGAGATTTCGTTTTTAGTTTCCTTCTGTTTAAAAAATATGGGCAAACCTGTCTCAAACCCAAAGTGACTGATTTCGTTTCCACTGTTTCTTATGCCAAGATTTAATATTGAAGAAAATCTGATGTCAAGTCTCTTTGTCAGAGTTCTTTGATAAACAAGTGGAAAAATATTTATGTCCAATTCTCCCTTGTCATAGAATGGTTCAACTGTCACGCTTGGGTTTAAGCCGATGAAGTTAAGTTTTTTGTCTTCTTGGGCAAAAAGTGAGATCTTACAAATTATTAAAAATGTCGTTAGAATTATTATTAGCTTAATTACTCTTTTCATTTTCTCGTCTGGTCTGTTCTCTAAGCTGGTGTATAACGGTTAGGCTGTGCGCCGTGCGACGTTAGGAGCATGGACGTCATAGCCGTTGTTCTGCCTCGTATTCTTTTTATAATTTTTTAAGCATAATTTCTTTATACATCTGTATTGGCATCATTCCTATTTTCATTCTCCGACTGTCCAAATTCTCTAAATCTTCCGTCTCGGCAAATTCAACGACTTTATTGATTGGGTCAACTTTCGTAAATTGAGTCCCATACAATTGTTTCTCTCCATTATTAATTTGAATTCTATCATAAAGATAAGCATAGCTTTGTACATTCATGTCGTCATTTTTTACTGCTCTTTCTATGTTAGCGAGCTGAGATTTCTGCCACTCTTTATCACCGTCACTATGCTGAATGATGTAGAATATTCCCTCCATCGCATCACTTCCAACCAAATTCCTCGTTGGAAAACCGTATTGTTCTATTATCTCTTTTAATCTTTCTCTGTTTTGTTCATCGGTATTTATACCAAATGAATCTATAATTACTTCAGTCTTAGTTAAATTGTATTTAACCATTAATTCAGTCATCAAATTTGACCTTACATATTGATCGTTTACATACATCTTTATCAGTTCAATTTGAAGCTCTTTATTTTCAACTATCTCAATGGAAAATTCTTTACATTTATCATAATTTGACAAAAAGTTTTTCACACAAATCTCTTGCAACATCTCTTTATTTTGTAAATTAATGATTTCAGAAATTTCATTAAATTTTCCAAGCTTGTTTTTTACCTCGAGACCTGTTATTAGATACTTTCTGTCAGTTATTACTGTATTTTTTCTTAATGTATCAAATTGTAAGTTTGCGAGTTCGTAATTTTTATCCATTGAGCTGGCTATCATTCGCCAACCAAGTTGCCAAACTTCTAGATCAGTCATTCGTTGATTTTTTGTTTTAGTACAAAAAGACATTGAAATAATCCCAATTGATAAAATAATTAAAAGGTGTCTATTCATTTTTGTTTTTATGATGCAGAACAAATGTATACTCGCAATTTCCTACCCATATTGCGTGTATTTCACTTATATCTGGGAATGTCCAGGACTGAGTTATCTTAATTTCTTTTCCAAATCTAACCATTTTGATCTAAAATTCAATCGTTTTATAATACTTCACAGTCCCTCAGAAGTTTAAATCTGTGAAAGACCATGAAAAACCCAGAATCTCAAGACATATCCAAACAATCCCCACCCAACTTTTCGTTCCATTCTGATAACCCAATGTTAATAACCTATGAAATGCGTACCAGCTTTTTTACTATGCTTTATATCGGTCATTTCTTTTACTCAGGAAGATACCATAATTGGAAAAAAATCACCGGATCTGACTTTTGATCAAATGGTCAATTACCATATGTCAGAAGCTACCCTTTCCGATTTTGATGGTAAAATTGTCGTCCTGGATTTTTGGGCAACTTGGTGCATCCCCTGCATACAATCCTTCCCAAAACTTGAGGAATTACAGCATACATTTCAGGACTACCTGCAAATCATTACCATCACCGATGATCCTCCGGGAAGAATCGAAAGGTTTTTGAACAAACAGCAAATGAGTCTGCCTGTTGTCATCGATGAAAAAAGGAGTTTGGCAAAAATTTTTCCACACCGGACCATACCCCATGCCATTGTGATTGATAAAACAGGGACGGTCAGAGCCATAACCACCTCATCCGAAATCACAAAGGAATTGATAGAAAAATTGATCTCGGGAAAGGAAATACACCTGGATGAAAAAAAGGAGGATATCCATTTCGATCCCTCCAAACCACTGTCCGGCAATGAAAATTTTACGTATCAGATAACCATAACTCCTTTCCGCGATGGATATCCATCTATGGTGAATCCTACCGGTGGAGAAGGCTCCTATAAAGGAAGAAGAATCATAGCCACCAACCTGGCTGCCAAATCCTTAATCGAGATAGCCTGCCAATTTCCGGTAGGAACCAGGACTATCATGGATGTTGAGGACAAATCCAGGTTGGAATGGAACCGCCAAAACGCCATTTGTTTCGATCTGATCGTGCCGGAAGAACTTGGCGAAAAAAGGTTTGACATTATGCGGATGCATCTGGAGCTGTATTTTGGGCTGGAAGCAGTTATCGAAGAGCGGGTGATGCCTGCTAAAATATTGCAGAGATTACATGGCAGCACTCACAAACCGGAGAAGGCAGAAGGAGACCTTGAACCCTATGCAGCATACGGTGGCCGCGGGCTTTCTATGAAGAATTCACCCATTTCAACTTTGTGCAATTTTCTGGAAGGGCAATTGAATAAACCTTTGGTAGACGAAACCCACTTGCCAGGAAAATACAATATGGAAGTACCCTGGTATCACGAAAATCCGGAACAGATCCATGCAGAATTAAAAAACTTTGGACTGGAACTTGTGGATGGAGAAAGAAAAATTAAGGTATTGGTGCTTAGGGAGAAATAAATAATGGGAGCATCTGGAAAATCACAATTTTGTTTCTAAAGAATTTGCATGCGATGCGGGCTTCTTTCATGTCGGACTGGAGTTCTGTAATTGCGGGCCAGGAAATTAGTTTTTTGTATGGAAACCCCAACTGGTAATCAGTTTTTGAGATGCCGCATATAATACTAAAAGGAGACAATTTTAAACCACATAATCTCAAGATTCATAAAGTGAGACGAACAAGTAAACCCTCAGAACTACAATTTTAAGATTATTCCTGACTTACTAAACCTATATATTAAAAAATCTTCAAAGTTGTGTACCTCCAAAGTATTCTCAGGAAAACAAAGCTTTAACTGTTATGTAATTTTTTTTGTGAAAACATTATATTTTTATAGGGCAACCGCACCAAAATATGACACTTAAATGTAATGTGTTATTTTTGATGGATGGAAAACTACATTACAGACATATTCGACTTTGTTCCTGATCCGAGGGTACAAGGTCGATGTCTACATAAGATGTCGGATATTT
>JBGTBR010000079.1:0-38112 GCA_041749255.1 Saprospiraceae bacterium | reverse complement strand
GTGAACTAATCGTTAAAATCCCTTAAACCGACTTATCATCACTTAGTGGTGATGGTAATATCATGCCTATAACTAAACAATAGTATTTAATTGTTATAATTATTCATTTATTATCGTTCTCACTCTGAATTGCTGATTTTTCAACGAATAATGCAGCAATAGATTTATATTCATGGGTGTTTCTGATGGCTCTTGCAAATAATTTTGCGCAAGAGAGAACCTGAATTTTTGGTGACGTACGTTTCAGCGGAATGGTATCAGTAGTAATGAGTTCAGAGAGAACAGAATTTTCAATATTTTCGTAGGCTTTCCCTGATAAAACGGGATGAGTACACATGGCTCTTACGCTTTTGGCTCCTTTATCCATCAAAGCCTGAGCTGCTTTACACAAAGTGCCAGCTGTATCGACAATGTCATCTACCAAAATTACATCTCCACCTTTTACATCTCCAATAACTGTTATCGAACTCACCTCATTTGCCTGTATTCTCTCTTTATCGCAAATTACGAGCTCTGTATTAAAATACTTGGCATAGGTTCGGGCTCTTTTGACTCCACCGACATCAGGCGAGGCAAAAATGATATTCTTCATTGGAAATTTCTTCAAATAAGGAATATATATAAATTCGCTTTTCAGGTGGTCAACCGGTATATCAAAAAATCCCTGTATCTGATCCGCATGAAGATCCATAGTCATGATTCGGTTGGCTCCTGCCGCTTCGAGAATATTGGCCATGAGTTTAGCGGATATTGGTACTCTGGGTTTATCCTTTCGATCCTGTCGGGCATAACCGAAATAAGGTATAACTGCAGTGATATATCCGGCGGAGGCTCGTTTTGCACTGTCGATCATCAATAGCAGCTCCATAATATTTTGTGCTGATCCAAAGGTAGATTGCACAAAAAAGACATAAGCTCCTCTTACAGATTCTTTGATTACAATCTGCATTTCGCCATCGCTGAATTTTTTTAATTCACAATTGGCCAGATTAGTCCCGTAAAAATCGGCAATTTTTTCTGCCAGATTTTCTGAATTTGTTCCTGCAAACAATTTGACGTCCTGCATTGTTTAAAGCGTTTTGGTTCTGGTAGATGCGAATTTAATAAGATTATTTGCTCCTTACATTTTTAAAGCCACTTTATCTGTCTAAATTTGTTAAAGTCTTCTATTATAACAACGCCTATGAAACCAAAAGGTGCAATCGACTCTATTGCATGGTTTACACTTTTCGGTTTAAGTATAATCTGGGGTAGCAGCTTTATTCTAATCAAAAAAGCTCTGATCGCTTTTGATCCCGCTGTGATGGGATCTTTGAGAATTGTCATTTCCAGTATGGCTTTTATTCCTGTGCTTATATATAACAGAAATAAAATAGAATGGTCTAAATGGCCTCTTTATGCAGCCGTAGGAATCACGGGCACTGGTATTCCATCTTATATGTTTGCCATAGCACAAACAGAAATTACTTCTTCAGTGGCTGGCCTGCTCAACAGTCTTACTCCCATATTTACATTGGTACTGGGGTTGGTGTTTTTCAGTGGTATTTTTTCATTATCGAAACTTTCAGGAGTGATTATCGGATTTACCGGAGCAGCATCCTTAATGTTGTTTACAAGAGAGGCAGTCATTGGAGGGAATCCTTTATTTGGATTATTTGTTGTGGTCGGGACTTTGTGTTATGGTACAAGTGTCAATATTGTGAAACGGTATTTACAAAATATCAGGCCAGTTATCATTAGTGCTGTTTCTTTTGGGTTTGTGGGATTTCCAGCATTGATATACCTCATTTTTTCTGATTTTTTTAACACAATACAAAATCATCCAGGAGCCGCATTTTCATTGGGATCTGTTTTCATTCTCGCTATGGCAGGTACTGTAGCTGCCAGCATTGTGTTTTTTAAACTGGTACAAACAACCAATGCTGTGTTTGCCAGCTCTGTAGCTTATTTAATGCCGGTTATTGCCCTCATCTGGGGCATGCTGGATGGTGAGGTAATCAGTATACTTCATATATTCAGTCTGTTGATGATTCTTACAGGTGTATATTTGATCAAAAAAGAATAAGATGCATCAGATCCCTGGATTATATATAGCTCATTCTCCACTGGGGGGTAGAGGTGTTTTTTCTTCCATATCCATTTCAAAGGGGGAAATGATTGAAATTTGTCACATCATTGTCATCCCTGCTTCAGAATTACATATCATCCACAGAAGTATCTTACATGATTACTACTTTCTTTGGGGCAAAGATTTAAGAGAAGCAGCTATTGCCCTCGGGTTTGGATCGCTTTATAATCATGCTGTCATTCCCAATGCCAATTTTGTAATCGACCTGCACAATGAGACGATAGACATAGTTTGTATTTCACCCATAGAGGCGGGGGAAGAAATCACCATTAACTACCACGGAGAGGCAGGCGATGAAACTCCTTTATGGTTTACAGCGGTTAAAAACAGACAATAAACTTCTAATACCTTGTTACTAAAGCCAGCCCCTGGAAGTCCTTCAGGTCATCTTTGGAAAGAAATACAGTATCCCCACCATGCCTTATGTTGTTTTCAATCATTTCATCAATTATGTCATCTATGACTCCCTTTTTATCGCTATCTTCTATGGGAACTAATTCTATTGCATTCCCATTTATCCTGGCAGGCTGAAATAATCCTTCTTGTACAAAAAGAGTTTTACCTCTCCCTTCCAGAATTGCTTTCCAAATGTCTCCAAAATCACTGAGAAACATACCGCTACCAAGTGCAATTTTCAGTTCTCCTAACTTTGAATCATTTTTTTCAATCTGTTTCTCTTGCATAACAGGCCATGCTTCTCTTACAATTGCATGATCCTTTTCGTGCATTCTGTTTTTATTGAGGTGCCCTAAAATGGTGTCTTTACGATCAGCTATTTTTAAATAATGATGAAAATTTCTTTCTTCAGTACACACCAATATCGGAAGTGGTTTATCATTCCTAATCTGGTTTACTTCTTTATCCACTCTGTTAAAAAACTCTTCTATAAGATTATCCTGGCCTTGAGCCATGGAAAGCTCCAATCTATCAGTTGAATAAAGGGTATTGTTTTCATAAGGGAAAGGTTTTCCTATTTCCTGTACCACTTTATCATTGAAAGCTTCGATCAATCTTGCCTCATCTCTGCTTAAAACAAGTACATAGTACGCCTTCTGTTGGTTAAGCGCCCTTACTAATGCTCTGGTAGCAAAAGTCTCGTCTATAACTACCCGGTTTTCTACTTCTACGGGTAATCGGGCAAATTCGGATACATCTTCGCTTACGAATAGTACAAGGCTTTCCAGATTTTGATTATGATCAATGGAATCAGCCAATTGGTTAATCCTGTCCATGATGTTTTTTGCAAACTTTTTGTCATAGTCATTGAGTAACCGGGTTTCAGCATCTTTTACAAGATTTTTTAATACAATGGGATCTTTTTCATTATCCGGTCTGGTTCTATGCGTATTGAGTATGATAGTAACACAGCAATCAGAATATATATCCTTAAGTTGTTTCAACGTGAGGTTCATAGTAAAAATTTAAGAGTTAAAAATGAAAATTCCGGTTATAAGTATACTTTGAAATGTAAAAGCAATACTGTGGTTCCAGGGTTTAAGAGTTGAAAATGGATTATCATTTCTACTACTTAGTTTACATTGGTTTTGTTTAAAAAAAATCCAATTATCGCCAGGCTTCTCTGATTTTTATAACATAGGTGTGTGTTACATATAAAAATGTGCTTTCAATTCATAATACATTGTCTTTATTTTTTTAGAAAACCCATGATGAGATGTTGCCCAAGCTTTAATCCTTATTTTTAGGTTTAAGCATATCTTCCAATAAAAATTCAAAAGTCATTTCCTGTTCATTCCTTTCAACCACCATCTTGATTTTTTTGCCTTCTTTTTGCTTGAGTTTCTTATTGATGTAGTTGATGGAGAGCTTTTCTTTTTTCTTCCTTAAAAACTTCACAATTTTATCTCCCTCTCGAAGTCCGGCCTTATGAGCCGGGGAGTTTTCCAAAACATTCCTGACATAAAAATTACTCAATCCCTGCCCAAATGCTATGATAGACAGCCCACTTTTATCATAATCGAATTTCTGATTGTATTTAGATGTGGCATTAATGTATAATTTGCTTCTATGGTAATCAATATATAAATGAAATCTTGAAAGTGCAAGATTTCCGATAATTCCATTTCTGAAATATCCTTCATTTTCCATTACTGCACCAGAAATATCCTGAAAACTGGTAAGAACGGTTTCGTATGAAAATGTTCCAAATTGAATATAATCCATCATACCCAGATAACCTACTACGCTTCCCCCTAATCCATAACCAATGTGGCCAGGTATGACAATTTCAGGAATATACAAAGCCGGGTGAGTATTTGCATGGATCAGGAAAGTAAGAGAGGCTCCGGTATCCAGCAATAAATTGAGCCCTGCTGTATCTCCAATTGAAGCTGCCTCAGCTTGCAAATAAGGTTTATTGTTATGGATTTTAAGGTCCAGCATTTCGTATTTCCTGGTAGATGGGGTTTGAAAGTGATCAGGATGATGAAGAACCAAACGATTCTTTTTATAATCAATTTCCAAAACCATTCCACGAAAAAATTCTCCGCCTAAAATGCCGTCAACCAAAATTCCTGTCGACTCAAATATTTTTAAATAGTCTTTATCGAGCACTAAAAAATCCCGGTTTACCTGATATGCACCTTCCAGATCAACAGTTATATTGCGCACGATATGCGCGTACATCTCTTGAGAAAGATCCGACCCCATAATGGGCACTTTTCTCTCATAATTAAAATTGAGCATGTCGCCATACATCTTGTTGAATATAATGGTGTGTTCAGCCCCGGTATCAAATATAAAACGCATGGGAAAAGTATATTCTACATATAATTTCACCAGAATAAAACCCTGATCCATTGTGAAAGGAATGTGTATTTTCTTTTTATGCCCCAGTAAATCCAGACCTTTGAGTTGTCCAAATCCCGATACACCTGAAGTAAAAATCAGAATGAGTATACAAACAACATGTCTTTTCAGTACATTCACAATTATCTAAAATATGGTTTTATTATATTTAAAACAGTATAAGGCATGGCAAAGTTGAATCGTGCTCTGACACTACCTGGCCTCACCCTGATAACCATTGGTTCTTGTATAGGCTCCGGTATTTTTATAACCCCTGCCAATACATTAGACATACTGAGAAACCAAGGATGGGTTTTACTCCTGTGGGGTCTGGGAGGTATTATTACTTTTTTTGGGGCAATCACATTTGCAGAACTGGGATCCAGATATCCCGGTGCCGGAGGTGTATATCTTTATATAAAACACGGATTTGGTCACCTTCCTGCTTTTCTCTATGGTTGGGTTACTTTATTTATCGTCAATACAGGCGCAATAGCTGCCTTGTGTGTGGCTTTAGTTGACTATTTGCAATATTTCTTTACTATGACCCCTGCCTTGAGATACGGTGTAGCTGTATCTGTCATTGTTATTCTTACTTTCATAAATGTCATAGGTATTCGCAGCAGCCAATATTTTGCCAGTCTTTTTACAGCATTAAAACTCCTGGCAATATTTTTTATTATAGTAGTGGGTTTTATTTTTTTAAATACCAAAACCCCTGACTTACAATGGGTAGCATTTACCGATGTACCTGATAATATTTTCTCATTGGGATTAATGGCATTTGTAGGAGTGTTTTGGTCATTTGGAGGTTGGCATCATGCTACCTATTTAGCTGCTGAAACTATAGAACCACAAAGAACTGTACCAAGAGCCATACTTATAGGCACTTTGACAGTTACCCTGACTTATATCCTTGTCATTGCAGCCATCATGTTCATGGTTCCCATGGCTGAAATGGTTGTTTCAGAAAGAATTGCCGGTGATGCTTTGTCCAGGATCTTTTCGAAGGGAGGAAAATGGGTATCGATCTTTATTGCTATCTCCATTTTCGGAACCATAGGTATTTACACTATGTCGGCACCCCGCATATACTTTTCCATGGCCAGGGATGGAGTTTTTTTCCCTTTCCTGGCGAAAATACATCCCGTATATAAGACTCCTGCCATATCTATGATCTTCCAATCATTGTGGGCTATAGTCCTTATATTTTTGTGGGGTTCATTTATCCGGATCATAACTTTTGTTATTTTTATGGACATACTCTTTATGGCTTTAGCTACAGCAAGTATATTTTTCATAAGAAAAAAATACGGAAATGACGCACTATTTAAAGTTCCATTGTATCCTGTCATTCCCATTATTTATCTGATAATAACGGTCGCCTTTGTCATAAATACAGCTCTGCATCTTCCAGTGGAATCCATGGCGGGTCTTTTTATTCTGGCTTTAGGCTTTCCTTTTTATTACTTTTATAAAAGGAAACATAAACCCAAAGAAGCATTGAAACATTGAGGCTATTAATTTGCTTTCTTACAAATGATAAAAGAACTTACAAATTATGTAGTTTGTCCTGACAGCTTCAAAGATTGCCTCCATGCTGAAGAGGTCGGTGACGCGATAGCAAAGGGAATTTACCAGGAGGATCCTCACTCTACAATACATGTCATACCTTTAGGTGATGGGGGAGAAGGGAGCCTTTCAGCTATTGCTAAACACAAAAGTTCCTCTGTTTCAATCCAACTTTCAGTATTGGACCCACTCATGAGACAAATTCAATCTTCCTATATATCTGATGGTGTTACAGCTTACATTGAAATGGCCTCTGCTTCCGGATTGGAGTTACTCACCGAGGAGGAAAGAAACGGATATATAACCACATCTTTTGGTACTGGGCAACTTCTTAAAGACGCCATCGGTCGTGGCCATCAGAATATTTATCTTTTAATCGGGGGTTCTGCTACCAATGATATGGGTTTGGGAATGGCTCAGGCTTTGGGATTTCAATTTTATTCAAAAGAGGGTTTGATAAAGGATGGAGCTGGCGGTAAAGATCTTCAAAGGATTATTGGTTTTGAAAATGGTGGGTTTTCAGACTTTGAAGCTGTAAATATAAATGTGGTCTGTGATGTTGAAAATCCACTGTATGGCCAGGACGGTGCCACATACTGTTATGGAAAGCAGAAAGGGTCCACTCCCGGAGACTTGGACAGGCTTGAAATGGGAATGATCCAAATGGCAGACCTTATATTAAAAACGTATGGAATTGATCTGAAAGATATAAAAGGAGCAGGAGCAGCAGGAGGAATGGCTGCCGGAGCCATAGCATTTTTGGGTGCAAGCCTGATAAAAGGTGCCCCATTTATGTTGGAAATCACCGAATGCGAGGAGAGTATCAAAAATGCTTCAGTTGTGGTTACTGGTGAAGGCCGAATGGATCACCAAACCTGGAAGGGCAAACTCATATCTTATATCGCCGACATGTGTAAGCATTACAATAAAGAGCTGTATACAGTCTGTGGAGTAATTGAAGTCGAAGAGCGAATTTTAGAGGAAAAAGGAGTGTACAGATCCTTTTCACTTCACCACATGAGTGGTGGGGAAGCATATACAGCAGAATCAACCAGAACTCTTTTAATCAAAGTCGGTACCCAAATTGCAAGGCTGCATCATAAATGATTTCATATCAATTCGAACATTGTTCATTGCTGTCTACTAAAGAAATCATTTTATTCTGGTACTTAAATATTGGCAATTTTTTGTATTTTACAGACAGAATCGAAATGGTGTACTTTGTCTCTTCATTTACAGATTAATTGAATCCATAAGTGAACACTGAACTATTCATACAGTATTTGGAAAAAATAGATCATTCTGATCATCAGGATGAAGATTTGACTCTAAGGAGTTATTACCGGCTTTTTATCCTGTTACTCGAAAAATTAAGCGAGGATGAAAATATCCACTTTACGAGTCTATTTTCACGGATTGCCTATGTAGGAGCTAAAACCAAAGCTACCGGTGCAGATCTTTTTCTCTTCCACACATTGAGAAGGGCGTTTGAAAACGAAACCATAACAGCAGAAAACAGGAAACACTATATTATTTTATGCAGATACGCATCCATTGAATTACTAAACTCCGGGTTGGGAACGGCAATAAAGCACAAACAGACTAAAAAAGAATTATTTAATTATTTCAGGCCAGCCAATGAAGCTGTAAAGAGCTACTACCCGATCTTAAGAGGAATTATTGTTCATTTAAATACGGATCAAAAAAGTTTTCAGTTTATTGAAGAGAATAATCCAACTCATATTGGGAAGGTAAAATTTGATGTGTCTGATAAAAATGAAATTTTTACATCTCAACTTATTTTGCTTAAAAAATTCAAAGCTTTTCCGGTTCATATCAACCTTATTGATGTGGAGTCAATGGAGGATGGATTTTTCATCCCAAAAGCATTTGTAATTGATCCTGATTATCTGGTAGACGTCACTGCTATAGCGGGGGCATTTAAATTCTATGGGACAGAACCTTTAGAGAATATTCTGAATAAGTATTTGTCGCAGGAGTTCAGCAGACCTCTCCTAGTAGGAAACATTGCCAATTTTATCCTCGACGAATTGATTAATGATCCCACTTGCAGGTTTGAGGATATGATTCCGCCTATTTTTAAAAGTGCTGCTCTTACTTTTTCCTGTCTTAGAGATGAAGTGGTGACTGAGATCCTTAAGGATGCCCAAATGCATTATCACAATCTGAAATCCTGTATAGAAAATGAATTTTCAAGAGAGAGTATAGAAACCTCTCATGTGTATCTGGAACCTTCCTTTTTTTCAAGAGATTTTGGTATTCAGGGACGGCTTGATCTTCTCCATGAACACAGGCACAACCGCCATTTTGATATCGTGGAATTAAAAAGTGGAAGCCCATTTATGGTGAACAATTACGGTCTTAGTGTGCAGCATTATACACAAACCCTCTTGTATGATCTCATCATTAAATCCACATTTGAAGGAAAAAAGAATACATCGAATTACATCCTGTATTCAAAAGAAGTGGAAAAGCAATTGAGAATTGCTCCTCCCCTTAAGCCTCAACAATATGAAGCATTGAAGGTGCGCAACGAACTCATTCTTCTAGAGGAACTACTTAGCCAGACAGGCAAAAAGGAGTCCGCTAGCATAATTGATAAAATAAACCTTTCCCACTTCCCCAAAGCCCGTGGATTTACGCGTTCGAATGTGGAGAATTTTGCACAGGTAATAAAGCGGCTTGATGATACAGAAAAGGCTTATTTTAACTCTTTTTCGGGATTTATTGCTCGCGAACACCGCCTTGCTAAAACGGGAGAAAACGGATTAACGAAAAATAATGGATTGGCCTCCATGTGGTTAGAAGATAAAGTTGAAAAGACAGAACGGTTTTCGATTTTGTATGGACTGATCATCATTAATAATTCGACAGATCAGCATATACCGCTGCTTACACTGCAAAAAACGGATGAAAGTCCATCGTTATCCCGGTTCCGGATAGGTGATATTGTTGTCTTATATCCAGAACAGGGATCGAGATCTGTATTAAAAAATCAAATTTTTAAATGCAGCATCGTTGAGATGGACGAGCTAACACTTACTCTCAAGTTGAGGAGCAGACAATACAATCACAGAATATTCAGGGATTATCAATATTGGGCGATTGAAGGTGATATGCTGGACAGTTCTTTCAATTCTATGTACAAAAACCTATATCAATGGGCTTCGGCTAAAAAAGAAGTAAGAGAACTTTTACTCGGTTTGCGGAAATCAGAGGACTCCATTGACACAGCCAAATATGTGTCAAAAGAATTGACGGAAGAACAAAATCAATTGATCAACAAAATCATTCATGCCCGCCAATATTTCCTATTGTGGGGACCTCCCGGTACAGGTAAAACGAGTTTGATGATTAAACATCTTGTAAGATATTTGTATCTCCACACCGATGAGTGCATATTATTATTGTCGTATACCAATAAAGCGGTGGACGAAATTTCAAGTGCTGTGCTGGAAGCCCTTGAAGGGGATCCGGAATGTTTTCTTAGAGTAGGCTCCTTTCACGCATGTGATCCAATATACAGGGAATTTTTATTGGATAATAATCTTGAAAACCTGCATTCCCGTCATAGCGTTTTGAAATATCTGAGTAAAAAAAGAATTGTCGTATCGACGATTTCATCCGTTCTCAACAGACAGGAATTATTTCACCTTTACCATTTTAATCAGGTCATTGTAGATGAAGCCTCTCAAATCCTGGAACCTATGATTGTGGGATTACTGACAAGGTTTTCAAAAATCACTTTGATTGGAGATCATAAACAATTACCCGCTGTGGTGGTCCAGTCCAATGAATCTACAAATATTACCGATCCATTGCTTTTGTCAAAGGGGATTTCTAATGCGTCCACCTCTTTTTTTGAGAGATTGTACATGCAGTGTCGCGATAATAACTGGAATCACTCCATTGGAGTCCTTACCGCTCAGGGTAGGATGCACGAAGAACTTATGCATTTTCCCAATGAGCATTTTTATGAAGGCAGACTGTCAACCATCAAAGGAGTTGAAAGACTTCACCAGCCACTGAATGATAGATTCAAATCAGATTCTGACCATATACTCTTGCAAAAGAGAATACTATTTATCCCTTCAAAAACGGATGAAGAACTATCGTGGAAAACCAATGTACATGAAGCGGAAATATGTATTTATGTATTGCGCCAACTGATGGAGCTGTACCAAAAAAATCAATGGACAGTAAATGAAGACACGGTAGGAATAATCACTCCTTACAGAGCGCAAATTGCTCTGATTATCCAGAAAATGCAAAAGCATTTTGATAAAGATGTATACAGGAATATTACGGTTGATACAGTAGAAAGATACCAGGGTGGAGCCCGGGATAATATCATTATATCCCTATGTACCAATAGACTGGATCAACTGGAAAGTATGACTTCATTATCCGAAGAGGGCGTTGACAGGAAGCTAAACGTGGCACTCACACGTGCACGCGAAAGGATCATCATAACGGGGAATGAAGAAATACTAGGCCAAAACACTACCTACCGCCGGCTTATACAGTCTTATTATAAATGGGAATTGACTGATTAATATTTGTTCAGGATGCTTCACTATTATCATCATATAATTTCCATTCTTGACGGTGTTCAGTGTACTGGTAATAATTAAAGTCCCAAACCACCATTTTTAGAGTGCGCAATGGATGCGAATCGGGATCTATTGAGTAGACTTCCTTTATCTTATGCAGGGTAGCTTCGATCAAATCTCTTTTATTGTCAGCAGTTGAGCTAAGGACTGATTGAATGGTTTGAATATCTCTATCACTCATAAGTCTGGTCTGTGGATATACGGGCTTATAATCCTCATTAAATCGTTTAAATGCTGTGCTTTGCAATGAACCGCGACTTTTGGTTGATATGACAGTTGTACCAGCAACCATATCGCCGATTCTCTGGCCTTTTTCACTGGCAATTATGGCTATGAGTCCCACGGCAGCAGAAAAAATTCTCCAATCTACCAACAGCATAATCCACCGTATGAAATACATACCGGTACTCACCGGTTCTCCGGTAAGAGATACCACCCTCAGCTTCATGACAGATTTTCCCGGAGTTTGTCCATTGTTTAACTTTTCAAAAATAAAAGAATAAAATAATACGGGAACTACAAAAAAATAAATGACAATAAAACTCTGAGTAGAAGTTCCAAAAATGAAAGCGATAAACATAAATGCAAACACAATGATAGAATCAATAATTCTGGCCATGACTCTGTCACCAACCCCGGCAATTTGGTATTCTATTTCTACATTTCTTGTTGTTTTTATATAGGTTCGGTCTGACATAAATCACCCATCATATATTCATGTATTAAATATACAGAAAACTTTGTTGCTTTTGATCTCTGTGTGATATTTTTTCTCGCAAAGGCGCTAAGACGCTAAGATAATTCTCTCGCAAAGTCACAAAAATATTTTTTCTCGCTAAGGCGCAAGGACGCAAAGTGTTTCTTCTCTCGCCAAATGCATGTGTTTTATAAGTTATTTACTATTCTTGTTATACCGTCTTTTATAAGTTTTTCATTAAAGTTTATCAATAGCCCAAGTTTTAAACTGGTTATTTTTAAGTAGGTCAATAATTGTTTTGGATGAACCGGGGCAATGTGTTCAACTGATTTTATCTCTACAATCACTTTGTTTTCTATGATTAGATCAGCTCTAAAACCTATATCCATTTTCATACCTTTCCAAAAAACTGGAATTGCTTTTTGTCTTTCAACTGTCAACCCATGAATAATCAATTCATAGAACAGTATTTCTTCATAAACGGACTCCAGTAAACCTGGTCCCAGTTCTACATGAATGTTGTATGCTGTGTTTACGATTATTGTTGAAATTTCGTTTTCACTCATAATTTTTTCTACAGGGTCATAAATGTGTGGCAATTAGTCTCCATAAATATAATAAATTAGGGATAATCTTGTGGACACTTTACAGCTTTGTTGACGTATGGATGTGATTTTCAATAATGAAGTGCATCACTTCTAACAATAAATTTTTTACAATTTATAAGATTATGGTAAAGGAGAAGTATATTTATATGATTGTAACTACTCAGGAACCTTGGGCAACAAAACTATGGTCTTAATATTCATCGCAAAAGTATTTGGTTGAGCAGGTACAAACTCTTAACATGTAACCATTCAATTTTTCCATGCGACAGGTTGTATTTATAAAGCAAAACGAAAATAGATGGAAGGAAGTCGAAGCCTTCACCAAGGGTTTTAAGAAATTAGATGCTGATACACTGGCACATTTTTATATAACAACGGTCGACGATTTATCCTATGCAAGGACATTTTATCCCGATAGCAAGCTGGTTCCTTATTTAAATGATTTAGCACTATCTCTTCATACGGTTTTGTACAGTAATAAAAGAGATGAAAAAAACCGCTTGTATACATTTTGGATGGAAGAGGTACCTTTAGCCATATTCCGGCAAAGGAAGAAAATTTGGGTTTCTTTTGTCATTTTTGCCCTTTCAGTAGGTATAGGACTCCTATCGGCTCATATCAGAGAAGATTTTCCCCGGATTATCCTGGGAGATTTTTATGTTAACCAAACCATTGAAAATATAGAAAGAGGGGATCCAATGGCAGTGTATGGCAGTTCAGGTAAGGGACAAATGTTTCTGGGAATTGGCATGAACAATATATATGTTTCATTTCTCGCATTTACTTTGGGTATATTGGGTTCAGTATTCACTGGAATGATTTTATTTACAAATGGAGTCATGGTGGGAGCCTTTATATATTTTTTTGTAAGATACAAATTGTTTGGCCTGTCTTTTACAACCATTATGATCCATGGTACCCTTGAATTATGGGCCATTATTGTTGCCGGAGCAGCCGGAATTGTTCTGGGCAATGCATGGCTATTTCCAGGAACCTATTCACGATCTGTATCTTTGCTCACCCAGGCAAAAGACGCTGTAAAAATCATTGTAGGTCTCGTTCCTGTCTTTATCATCGCTGCCTTGTTAGAATCATATGTGACGAGGCATTACCTCAATTTGACAATGGGTGACAGGTTAATGGTCATGTTGCTTTCCGTTTTATATATTTATGGGTATTTTTTTTATCTTCCCAATAAAGTGTATGCAAATTCGAGAAAAACATTGAAGAAATAAGTTCTTTTTAGATGGACAGTATCATTACATTACAAAAAGAAAGACCATTTTTTGAGGTGATCAGTGACGGGATCAGAATTGTTATCAAATGCATTCGACCCATAGGATCCCTAACATTATTGTATATGTTACCCATATTGTTGCTTTCTCTCTTTTTTTTGATTATATCCGGGATGACTTTTCATTTTTCCCAGATAGATAGTTTTATTGAGTCTATAGATTCTGCCATGATGATTGTGTACGTTTTTCTCTGGATTGTGCTTATGTTTTTTGCATTTTTAATTGCAAACCTCATTATATATTCCGCTTTTAAGATTTATAAAGAAAATGACGGAATAGTTCATACTTCAATTTTGAAAGAATACATGCTTAGGTATTTTTATACATACGCTAAGGCCTTGTTGGTACAGGTAGGAGTAGGGTTGGTAATTATTTTTGTAGTGGCAGTTAGCATTTTGGTTTCACCTGCTTTATTTTTTTTGTTTTACATACTGGCATGGATTTTAGGAGCCTATATTTTTAATATTTTACAATTTACAGGTATTGTCATGATGTATGAGGGAAAATCTGTAAGTCAGGCTGTGGCCAGATGCTTATATATTGTGAATAACAGGTGGTGGGAAACTCTGGCAATAATAATATTCACTTCTATGCTGGGAAGCTTTCTCATTTACAGAGTATCATTCATTCTATCTGTAATAATGATTTTAATGGGTGATATCACAGGTACGGGTCAAGGCCAATTAGAAGAGACGTTTACGATCATTATGTCATCCATGTCTGTTTTGATGATACTTTTGGGATTTATAAGCAACTATTTATTAGCGGGTGTCAGAGTAATAAAATACTTTGATCTCATAGAGAAAAAAGAAGGGAATTCTCTGTTGGAAGCCATAAATCAAATCGGCGAAAAAGAAGTTATGCGTTTTGATAACGAAGGAGATTTTTAAAATTCATGTTTATCAATCATCTTAATGACTAAAACATTCATTTCATATATTTTGGAAAAGATACATCCTCTTTTAGCTAAAACACATTTGTGTCACATCTTCATGATGTGTAAATGGAAGATGTCTATTATTTGTACAATCTTTATCATTCAGGAAATTCCGGTTATAGCTTCTGACCCGGTAACAGATTATAATGATATTATTATAGTTGAGCGACATTTTAAGGATGAAACCATAGAGAAATATCAAACGAAGTACGATTATGACATAAGTAAAACCAACAGGACTCTATTACAACATCTGAAAGAACGATGGCAAAACCTGGTCGAATGGATAAGCAGACAACTCAGTGCAAAAGGTTCATTTGAAGTGATTACATTTATTGCTTTTCTCATCGCGATAATCACTTTGATATACCATTTTTCAAAATCAAATAGAACTGCACTTACAACCAAAACCAACAGGGATCCAACGCTCAATATGGTAAATGGGATTGACATTGACGATGAACATGAGATCATCAAAGATGCTATACTCCAGGCTGAAAACAGGGCAGATTTTCGGCAGGCTATAAGATTGCATTATATACACTGCATAAAATTATTGATTGAGCAGCGAAAACTTCCCGGACAAACTCAATTATCCAATTCCGGATTTTTACGGGAACTAACAGATCCTTCTTTAAAAGAATCACTGAAACAGTTAATCCGATTTTTTGAGTACACCTGGTATGGATCTTATTCAATCACTTCTGAGGAAATGTACAACAAGGTGAAAAACATTTTTGTGCAATTTAAAGAGAGAATACCCGATCGAATTGAAGCGTAATCATCCTATATTACTCATAATTCTATACTCGGCAGCTATTCTGTTGTTGACCATTCTTTTACCAAAAGAAGAAAATTGGGACCCCGATTACAGTAGTAGCTCTGAAATTCCATTTGGTTCAATGCTGTTTTTTGAAGGGTTAGAAGAGCTGTTTCCATCATCTCAAATTTTCGTAAATCACAAAACGATGTACGAGGGTCTTCAGGAAGTTGAACCTGATCAAACGATACTCGTTCTTGTCGATGAAAGAATGGTGATGGATCCATTGGATCTCTCATCATTATTTACATTCATCCGGAAAGGAGGGGTAGTCTTTTTAGCGGCAAACCCTTTACCACATACATTGCTTGATTCACTTGAAATGAAAGAGAGAAAAGAATTTGAATTCATTTTTTCGACCTCTGAAGAAACAGAAGACACTTCGAATATCCCTATTAATTTTTACAAGCCCGATTTAAAAAAAGCTGACAATTACCATTTATTAAAGGAACAGACGATCTCCTATATTGAGGCCGGGGATTCACTTTCGAAGAGCATACCTCTTTCATGGATAAAGTCCATTGATAAACCAAATATGATATTGACTAAACTGGGTCGAGGCATGTTAATAATTCACAGCACACCAACTCTTTTCACCAATTACGCCATGGTTCAAGAAAGTGGGCCCGATTATATTGCTAAATGTTTCTCTTTCCTTCCGGACAGAGATATCATATGGGATGAATATTATAAACCTTCTGTAAGGCAAAATAGGGAAGGAGTACTTACTGTCATTTTTCAAGAGCGATCGCTGCGTATAGCATGGTATATTACATTGGGAGGTGTTTTCCTATTTCTGGTTTTTATGTCAAAAAGAAAACAAAGGATCATTCCGGTGATAGAACCGTACGCCAATGATTCCAAAAACCTGATCGCTACAATGGGAAGCTTGTATTATAACAATGCGGATAATGCAAAAATGGCTGTAAAAATAAAAACCATTATAAAACAATATTCTTTTAAAAAATTTAATGTAAGCCTTGTTCTGTTGGATGAAAATGAAGCGTTGACTTTACATCATAAGTCGGGAATTGATGTAAAAACCATCCGCAAGGCTTTTTCTGTATTTCAAAATAATGAATTGGGATTGCCAGTTACCGATGCGGAATTGCAAGAACTCGATACATTTGCAGGTAATTTAATACAAGAATTTTCATATACAACATAACTCATACTCCTTATTATGGAAGAAATGAATGATGCCATAACACCGTTTGAAGAGAGAAGTGACTTTAACGATGTAAGATCAAAAGTACAGGAAATCAAGGAACAGATAGGACAAATCATAGTAGGGCAGGAGTCTATGCTTGAATTGCTCATTGTAGCCTTACTGTCTAATGGACATGTACTTTTGGAAGGAAATCCTGGTCTCGGCAAAACATTGACGGCACGCCTCATGGCTCAATCCCTTTTTTGCCATTTTGGCAGAATTCAGTTTACCCCTGATCTGATGCCTTCTGATGTAATCGGTACAGCCATATTCAACATGCAGACATCCTCATTTGAATTTAAAAAGGGACCCATCTTTTCCAATATTATCCTTATAGATGAGATCAACCGTGCACCTGCAAAAACACAGGCTGCTTTATTTGAAGTTATGGAAGAAAGACAAATTACTGTTGACGGGCATACTTATCAGTTGGAGGATCCATTTATGATCATTGCGACTCAAAACCCTATAGAAATGGAAGGAACATACAGACTTCCTGAGGCTCAAATGGATCGTTTTTTCTTTAAAATCAAAGTCGATTACCCGTCTTTCGATGAAGAATTTGGTATTTTGAAAATTCACCATATGCAGAAGAGTAGTGGGGATACTTTTACCATAAGCCCTGTGCTCACACCTTCCAGTTTGGCTTCTTTTAAAAGAAAACTTAAAAGCGTAATTCTCGAGGATAATATATTGCACTATATAACCAAAATAGTACAGGCTACACGCCACCATCGCGATATCGTAATAGGTGCATCACCCAGAGCCTCCATAGCACTTATGACTGGGGGAAAAACATTGGGTATGATCAGAGGAAGGGATTTTGTCATACCTGAAGATATCATTGACCTAGCCATACCCGTGCTTGAACACCGGATCACCATTTCTCCAGAAAAGGAAATGGAAGGCGTTACCCCCTCACAGATCATCGAATACCTATTGCAATCTATTGAATTTCCCAGATAATGACATTGCCGATCAAATCACTATATCTGACTCCCCGGTTTTTTGTATTTCTTTCACTATTAATTGTAGGGTATATATTAGCCTATGCCATACCTTTTTTGGTGATGTTTACTCACTTTTTATCCTTTCTGTTTCTGTCACTAGTGCTTTTTGAACTGGTGTCCATTTATGGTAACCGGAATGCATTGGTGGGTATACGGATGACTCCTGATCGCTTTTCTAATGGAGATCACAATACTGTAACTCTACATTTGACCAATCATTACCCATTCCGCGTATTTTTAGAAGTATATGATGAGGTTCCGTTTCCATTTCAGCTTAGAGAAGCACAGTGGAAAACCAATATTTCTTCCGGAAAAACCGAAACCATTCATTACTCCTTGAGACCGGTCAAAAGAGGCGATTACGAATTTGGAAATATACAAGCTTATGCCTCCACATTTTTTCGTATTGTTCAAAAAAGATTTTCACTTTCCAAGCCAGTAGTCGTGCCAGTATATCCCAGTTATATACAGATGCGTAAACATGCCTTTGCAGCTCTTTCCGATCGGTTGGCTTTATCAGGTGCAAAAAAGATCAGAAAACCGGGCCATACCCATGAATTTGATACGATTAAGGAATATGTAGTGGGCGATGATACCCGAACCATCAACTGGAAGGCAACTGCCAGGCGAAATGCAATCATGGTAAATCAATTCCAGGATCAAAAAGCTCAAAATATATATTGCATCATTGATAAGGGCAGGTTGATGAAGTTTCCATTCGAAGGAATGAGTCTTCTCGATTATGCTGTCAATGCCAGTCTGGCTTTAAGCTACATCGCTATTAAAAAAGAGGATAAAGCCGGAATGATCTCCTTTTCTGATACGATGAGCACAGTGTTGCCTGCCGATAGAGCCAGAAATCAAATGGAGAAATTGATGTTGGCTTTGTACAATCAGAAAACGAGGTATCCCGAGTCCAATTTTGAGATCCTTTCAAAATATATCCACACCAAAATACACCAAAGAAGTTTGCTTATTTTGTTTACGAACTTTGAAAGTATCGCTTCTTTCAGACGCCAGATTCCCTATTTGGTTTCACTGGCCCGCAAGCATGTGTTAGTCGTGGTGTTTTTTGATAACAGCGAATTGAATGATGTGTTGGCTGAAGATAAATCAGATATAAAGTCTGTGTACACCAGGATTATTGCAAGACAATATGTATTGGATAAGTTTTTGATTTGCAAGGAGCTACATAACTATGGAATATATTCTGTGCTTACCCTTCCCAAAGATCTTTCTGTAAATACCATCAATATGTATCTCGACATAAAAAGAAAAGGAGTTGTCTGAAATCAGCATTCTCTTCCTCCAGGGCATTTGCCACACCGCTTCCCTTTTTTAAATTTTTTACAGCACTTTTTTTTCATTTTTTTCCCTTCTATGGTAAAGATAGGGCAAGGAAACTTGACGGGTAAGCCTTCTACGTTGATGATATTTTTTTTCATTTCACGCTTTTGATTCAACAAATATACGAGCCTATTTTAATTTAGTCTAAATAGATGTCGATATTTTTCTGAAATATTTCGGCGTGCTCAGTTAAACTTATTCTATACGGGATTTGAGTAGTTGTTCATTGATATTTCTCACCAAAGCAGGACCCGAATACACCATCCCAGTATAAATCTGTATTAAACTAGCTCCCGCTTTGATTTTGTCCATAGCATCTGAGGGAGTTCCTATTCCTCCAACTCCAATAATGGGAAGTTGACTGCCTGATTTGGAATGCAGATATTGTATAATATGGGTCGATTTCGAATGTAAAGGTTTTCCACTTAGTCCGCCCTGGCCTATACTATGAATGTCATTTTGGGGAGTGAGCAGTGCTTCTCTTGAAAGTGTGGTGTTGGTCGCTACCAAGCCATCTGTACCCGTTGATTTTATTATGGAAAGTATATCATCCAGCTGGCTGTCATTGAGATCCGGTGCAATTTTCAATAAAATGGGCTTGCTCACCGGAAATGTGCTGTCAATGGTTTTAAGCTCTGATAAGATCCTGGAAAGAGGTTCTTTTTCCTGTAGTTCTCTCAGTCCTGGAGTATTTGGGCTACTGACATTTACGACGAAGTAGTCAACCAAAGAGTGTAATTTTTTAAAACAAATGACGTAGTCGTCTATTGCTTTTTCATTGGGGGTATTTTTATTTTTTCCAATGTTACCGCCAATAATAACCCCTTTGGGTTTCCCTTTTTTCAGTCTTTCTACCATGGCATCCACCCCATCATTGTTAAAGCCCATGCGATTGATCAGCGCATTATCTAGTGGTAATCTGAAAAGTCGTGGACTCGGATTTCCTTTTTGTGGCAGTGGGGTAACGGTTCCGATTTCTATATGTCCAAAGCCGAGAGCAGCCATGTGATGGAAGTATTTTCCATCTTTATCAAATCCTGCCGCAAGGCCTACCGGGTTTTTGAATGTTAGTCCACAAAATTCGGTTTTCAATGCCTCATCATCGTATTGATACCGTTTCTCAACAAGATGTCTTCCACCTGGTAATTTTAGTAAAGTGGATAGCATGCCAACTGTGAGATGGTGTGCCCTTTCAGGGGGAAAAGAAAACAAAAGCGGTTTGAGTATTCGTTGGTACAATGAATATTTTTTTATCAAAAATAATATACCTGTGGATAATGCAGACTTAATTTAATATGAAGTTTTGAGTTCCCTTACATTTTTCCATATTCCAATTTAAACAGACCTCAGTCTCATAAGCTCGTAGCTGTAGACGGTGAGCGGTGAGCAGTGAGCGGTTTATTTCGCACCGTTGGTGCTTTTTGATAATATCTTTTAAAGTTCCTTCTGCACAAAAAACTTTCAATATAACCTATTGGAAAAGCACCAAAGGTGCGATGAGCATTAGCACCCAATGCTTTGGGTGAAATAATGTGATTACTATTTCCCAAGCACCAACGGTGCGCCATTAATCACCCAAATCTATTGATTACACACCGTTGGTGCTGGTTTTTTTCTCGTCCATTGATAAACAGCAGAGGGCACTGAGCAATAGGCAGTTTTCCCAGTTCGAAGTTCGTAACCGGTAGTAAATGGTTTTAGTTTTAGTTTTGGTTTTATTTCACTTTCACCGTTTCACTCTTAACCGTTTACAGTTCACCTTTCAGACCTTCAGACCTGCCGAAGGCGAAAATCTTAACCTCAACCTCAATTAGCTGAAAGCTCGTAGACAAATAGCTTTTAGCCATTAGCCTTTAGCAGTTAACTCATTCCGACTTTCGACCTACTATGCAAGTAGCTCGTAGCTGTTATCAAATGGTTTTGGTTTTAGTTAATTTTCGACTTTCAGACCTTCAGACCGTTCGACCTGCCGAAGGCGTAAACCTCAACCTTACCCTTAACCTTTTAGTGTAAGTAAAGCAACACTTTCTACATGGTGTGTATGTGGAAACATGTCTACAGGGCATACTTTTATAACATTGTACTTCCCAGAGAGCAATTGTATATCACGTGCCTGAGTGGATGGGTTGCAGCTCACATACACCAACCGTGGAGGAGCCAGTGAAAGCAGAGTGGAAATGACATCGGCATGCATCCCCGCGCGGGGTGGATCTGTAATCAACACGTCTGGTTTCCCATGCAGGCCAATCAATTCTTCTCCCAATAACTGTTTCACATCTCCTGCATAAAAGTGCGCATGTTCAATATAATTGAGTATTTTATTTTTTTCTGCATCATGGATGGCTTCTTCCACTTCCTCTATGCCGGTAACATGCTTGCACAGGGCGGCTATATACAGTGCAATACTACCAATCCCTGTATATAGATCGTATACATTTTCAGAACCGCTTAAGTCGGCATATTCTGCGACTTTGTCATACAATTTCTTAGCCTGAATGGTATTGGTTTGAAAAAAAGATTTTGGCCCTATTTTATATTGCAAATTGCCCAAAGATTCAATCAGGTACTCATCACCTGAAAAATGATTTACCTTCAAATCGTATATACTATCATTTTGTTTAAGGTTGATGATGTAATTCAATGAGGTAATTTGAGAAAACTGAGATCGTAAGTCTTCGAGAAATTCAAGGATATCATTTTTCCTTTCCTCACCAAATACAATGGTCACCATCCATTCTCCCTTCATATTATTTCGAAAGATCATATTTCGGAAAAACCCCTTTTGGCTCAATGAATCATAGAAGGAAAACTTCTTATTCAAAGCGTATTTCCGGATGTAGTTTCTCAATGTATCGTTAAAGGAGTCCTGCAATAAACAGGTGTGAATGTCGACTACTTTGTCAAATGCTCCAGGGGGATGAAAACCCACAGCGGATCCTTTTATGATTTCCTTGCCAGACTGTACTTCATCGATAGTAAGCCACCTCTTGTTGGAAAAACTAAATTCCAGTTTATTCCTGTAATAGAATTCCTGATCACATCTCAGGATGGGTTCTATCCTGTCTGGAGAAACGGATGCCAACCTGGTTAAAGCATCATGAACAGATTGTTGTTTGTATTTAAGTTGTGCTTCGTAGCTGAGATTCTGCCACTTACAGCCTCCGCATTCACCAAAATGAGGACACGGTGCATCAATCCTGTGTTCCGATAAGTGAATGAATTGCTGCACAACTCCCTGTGAAAACGATTTTTTCTTTCGCGTAACTTTTACATCCACTACATCACCGGGTACAGCTCCAGCCACAAAAAAAACTTCACCGGATTCGCTTCTGCCCACGGCTTTACCCTTATCGGCAAGTCCTGTCATTTTTACTTTTTCAGCAATTCGGTTTTTTCTTCTCGCCATGAGTCTTGGATTTGTGAATGGCAAAAGTAACAAAGCATAATCAGACCAGGAGAGATTATTTTATTAAAATCCATCCTTTTGCAAGGTCATTTCGGTTCTTCGGTTAAGTCTTCTTCCATCTGGTGTATCATTGGAAGCGATGGGTTGGGTATCACCGAATCCTTGTGTAGATATCCGGTCTTTTTGAATACCCCTTTCAGTAAGAGCCTGTAGGACAGCCTCTGCTCTCCGCTTAGACAAGTCCAGGTTGAATTCAACGTTTCCGGTACTATCCGTATGACCCGTAAGTAAGATATTCCAATCTGTATTTTCTGAAAGCAAAAGTGCTAGTTTTTCTATTTCTAAAAAAGATGAACTCAATAATTCTGAAGAATTGATCTCAAACTGGATATTTTTTAAAATAATCGGCTGGTTGAAAATAACCTCTGTTTTTTTAACCGGTATTAGCCGAACATCATACTCTATAGGCTCAATGGCGGACGCCATACTATCTAGGTGTATTCTTTCCGTAAAAAATAAGTAACCTTCTTTTTCTATATGGATACCATAGCTGTCGCCGATAGGAAGAGCATATAAAGCCATTCCGGACTGGTCGGTAGAATTGATGAATAACTCACCGTCATTTTCCTTCACGAGAGTAACTTTCGTAATAAGAGGGGAGCCTGAATCAGCATCTTTCACCTTTATTTTTAGATATGTTACCAAATCAGGACGGATAGATTCATACAAATCAAACTGGTATATGTCTACTTGATTCCCTCTCCTGTCAGAGGCAAAATAGGCAGTTAGGCCATTAAGTGAAACACTTAAACCTCCCTCATCAAACTCCGTATTGATGGGATAACCTAAATTCGTAGGTTTTTCCCATCTCTGCAAAGGCCTGTCAAAGGAGGTCATAAACACATCAAATCCACCCATACCCAGATGACCGTTTGATCTGAAATACAGGGTTCTGCCATCAGCATGGATAAAAGGGGTTTCTTCATCACCTAGAGAATTGATTTCTCCTCCAATGTTATACGGAGTGATCCATCTTCCATCCTTATTCCTTTTGGTCACCCAGATATCCCTTCCACCTACGCCACCTTGTCGTGTACTGCTAAAAAAAAGAGTTTGGCCATCTGCACTCAGGGAAGGCTGTGCATCCCATGCTGCTGAATTGACCACATTTCCCATATTCACAGGAATGGCCCATTTTCCATCTGTGTTTTTATATGTATACCACAGATCACAGCTTCCAAAATTAGTCCTTCTGTTGCAAGCTGTAAATATAAGTATCCTTCCATCCGCTGATATGGTATGCACGCCTTCATTATCTTGAGTAGAAATTTCTTCTATTAACTGAGGCTCTGAAAAATTTTCCCCATCAAAATCTACCACATATAAATTTTCAATCATATTCTCCCTCCTTACAAATATCATTTGAGTTCCATCAGCAGTAAATAGCGGCGTGTACTCAGAGTGTTTTGTATTAATGATCTCTGGAAGTGGAACCGGATTGAATGGAACAGGGTTTTCAATGGCTACTGCTCTAAATTTATTTTGCCTGATCTTTTCTGTGGTGAGATCGTATTTTTGATCATCGGGGAGAATGCGTTTTTGATATTCTTCCAACCATAGCACTGCTTTCCGGTATTTCTTTTGTTTTTCAGCTACTAAACCCAGAGAAAAGTAAACTTCTTTATTGTGTTCAGGATGGATGGATATGGCTTTTTCAAACATGGAGACGGATTCCGGCCACTGCCCTTTTTCATAGTATAGGCCACCCTTCATGAGATAGGCATCTATATAATCCGGATGACTCTTTATTACCTTGTCGTAAAGATCATGTGCTTTTTTGTCATTTCCTTTGAACGCTTCAGTACGGGCTGATTGAAACCATTTGGACGCATTTGAAGATAATTCTGATTCGGGGATTACAGATTGACTCTTGCATGCGAGAAATTGAAATAACATAACTACAAGACATAGCCATTGAAAACATGACTTATGTAAACCAGACATGTCCAAAACCGGACTTTCAAATTTCATTCTTAAAAATGAAAACATATGAGTTGAATTCTGTAGTGGAATCAATTTAAAACACTTAAAATATAACGAACAGTTGAAGGTATTAGGTGTATGGCTTACCATATCCATAATCACATCCTAATGTACATGGATATTTTTCTACAACACCATAGATGTTTGCTCTGATTATAAACTCGCTAGATTCTTTTCAATCGCCTATAGGATTAAACGGACTTTGAAAGTCCTTTCAAGAGGGCGGCTGCATGTTTGTCGCCCAGTTTTGTGGCTTCTTTCAAATCTTTTGAATGACCCGGTTTTCCTGCTTTATGTTTGGCAAGACCCCTCAGTTTATATATTTGTGAGTCGGGAATTTGTCCAAATTTGCTTACTTCCTTAAGTGCTTTGTCAAATGCAGCTATGGAATCCAAATATTTTCCCAATTCAAAAAGTACAAATCCGTATTGATAATAGGCCCAACGCCTCCATACAAAGTTCGGATCATCTATTTCAAAAGACCTTTTCGATAAAAATTTAAGGTCAAACTCAGCCTTTTCCCATTGTTTAAGTTTTATATGGCATTGGGCTTTTAACCTTCGGGCTTTCCAATACACCGATTGGAGCGCAATGGCATACCTGGTTGCTGTTTCGAAATCTTCTATGGCTTCTTCCCAGTTTTCTTCCAGCATAAAGACTTTTCCTCTTCCATAATAAGCCGATGGTATGGTTGGATCCAGATTGATGCATTTACTATAATCTCTTTTCGCATCGTGATATCTCTTGAGAATAAAATTGACTTTGGCTCGTCTTTCATAAGCCTGAGCATGTCTGTCGTATTTTTCGATGGCTTTGGTAAGTGCTTCCAGTGCTTCTGTTTCCATACCGGATTCTCTAACGAGGTCACGTCCTTTGATAAAGGATTGGACTGCCGCTTTATCACCACCGGGTTCGATTACAGCAAAATGCATGACTGTTCCTTCGTCTAATTGCCAGGCCTTTATCGACCCGGCCACCGCAAATTGAGCGCAATATTCAAGTAGGCTTGCTGTATTTCTAAAGCTTTTTTCTGAAACATTCGATACATGCCTGGGAATGAATAAAGCCAGTTCTTCTTCGATAAAAACTTCTTCTGCGCTGAATATAACTATATCGCGATAATAATTTTCAATTCTGTATTCGTACATCTTTACGACCTTGTCATAGCTGTTTCTGCTATTAAATTCTAACCTGCCTTGTATTATGCACTTAAAATACATGTAATATTCAAAATTTTCATTTTGTCAAAGTTTCGCCAATCCCAATCCACAATTTTGTCTTTAAATTAACCCATGAGGTCATTTAATCGGAAGTCAAGTTTCGCCAATTTTCAGTAAGTAGTACTGCTGAAGTGTAAAGTTCGTAAAAAGAAGTGAGATAACACCGGATTTTTTATACAAATACTAGATATAGTTACAATTATGTTTTGAAAGACTATGCCCAAACTTTGCATCCTTCTGTACAATTATTACAAATATCTATATGATCTCTGCCTTTTAGAATTTTATTTCGAAATGTATCATAGGTATTGTTATGCCATATAGAACTGAATGAATTTTCCTTTAGATTTCCCAGTTTGTGTTGAGCATCCTTGTCAAAACAACAAGGAACCACCATGCCATCCCATGTGATGACACAGGCGTGCCAAAGTTTCCAGCAATGATTAGATAGTGAATTTTTAATGACATAAGTGCCATTTTTTTGTTTCTGATATCGGGAGTATTTGTCATTTTCGGGAATCAGCGGATTGCCGTTTTTAAAATCGTAAACCTGAGCTGTTTTAAGTTTTACTTCATCTATACCTATTTGTTTAGCTAACTGGTACACTTCTGCAATTTGATGTTCATTGGGTTTGACCACTAAAAATTGAAATACAGTGTGGGGTGTGGAAGATCTCAATAGTTTTTTCCATTTTACAATATTTTCGGCTCCCTCCAAGACTTTATCCAACCGGCCATTTTTTCTATAACTCTCATAGGTTTCCTGAGTTGTACCATCAATGGAAATTATAATTCGATCGAGTCCTGACTCTATTGTTTTTTTTGCTATATCGTCATTGAGAAAATGCCCATTGGTAGAAGTAATCGTATATATTCCCTTATTCTTTGCGTAGGCAACCATGTCCAGAAAATCAGGATTAATGTAGGGCTCGCCCTGAAAATAGAAAATCAAATAGGATAAATGTGAACCCAACTCATTGATTATTTTTCTGAAAAAATCAGTTTTCAGGTTGCCAGTAGGCCGGGTGAACGCTCTAAGTCCACTTGGACATTCAGGACATTTCAAATTGCAGGCAGTAGTGGGCTCAATTGAAATGGTCATTGGCAAGCCCCATTGGACAGGTTTTCGAATCACCTTTGTAATGTAGTAAGAAGTGAGCAGTTTAAGGATATTGACAAGCCTGCGAGGGGTAGTTTTAGATATAAAATTGATAGTATCTTTGAAATGAATCATATCTCAATACCATATCTATGTTTAAGTATCTGAATGTGATGACTCTCATGACCTGCAATGATGTGTAACAATGCCATAACGGTGACCGGATGATTCATCACCATTCCTCTCCTTTCTTTCATGGCTTCTGACATTGAAGCCCAGGAAAGCAATGTCATTTTACGGGTTTGAAAATATAAGTCTTGTATCAAAGCAGCATCCACGTGTGAGAAATCATTTTTCATGTATAAATCCTGATCATAGGAGGGAAGTGATTGGGTTTCGCCCCTGCTTATGGCCAAAGCCCTATAAGCAAAAATGGTTTCCGCATCTATCATATGAATCCACACTTCTCGTAATGACCATTTGTCAGGATGATATCGGTAGTTGAGATCCATGCCTTTTTTCCACGCTTCCGCTATACGGTCTCTTTGTTGTGAAAGTTGTTCTGTAACATTGATATTTCCCGTTTTATCGATGTAATCCTGATAAAATGGATGATAGTCTCCGGGCTGTGGCATTTTTTCCATGTATTTAAAACATTTCAAAGGTTAAAAATAAAACCCAGAAGGTATCTACTATGTTGTGAGTGAAAGCTTATTCACCCCCGTTCAGGCTTTTTGGAATCAACATGGATCTATTTATTCCATGTAATATTTTTATACAATAAAGGTACAAATAGACACAATAGATAACGACAAAAGCCAGATAATAGGACATGGTGAGAAATCCAGCCTTATTATCCTTTTTTTCTTTTGGGTTTCTTCTTCATCGAAACATCTATGCTGCAACCTTCCAAAATTTCAAGAAAAAGGCTGCGGTCTTCTATAATGGATTCCGGTATGATGTAATGGTCTTTTGCGCCTGGATAGGGAGGACCTTTTTCTGTTTTCCCTTCAAGGAATGCAGATGTTCTGGTGGTTTGTTTTATATACACGGTATTGTCACATATAAGCCCGGTAACCTGGTCTAAATAATAAAGAGCGTATTCTCCAAACATAGCTCTTATTCTTCCCTCTTCCCCGGAATGGTTAAGAACATATTGGGCAAATGATTTACTTGTAGCCATTGAAATTTCCCTATTTGAAATTTAAAAATATATAACACTCAGCTATGATCAGATTTAATTGAAAGTGGTCTATTTTTTTGATACCTGTATATATCGCTTTCTAAACGCAAAATATCTCTATCTTTGCATTACTCAAATCTTAAATATGATCAATCCGATATTAGATCCTACAGGAGACCGAATGAATATGGAGGAGAGGCAAATGGAAAGAGCTCTCAGACCTAAAGAACTGGATGATTTCAGGGGTCAGGACAAAATTGTTGAAAACCTAAGCATATTTATTCAAGCTGCCAGGTTGAGAAATGAGGCGCTGGATCACGTATTGCTCCATGGTCCTCCGGGTTTAGGTAAAACAACCTTATCCTATATTATTGCACATGAATTAGGGACTAATCTTAAAATGTCTTCTGGCCCGGTTTTGGAAAAACCCGGAGATCTGGCAGGATTGTTGACCAGCCTTGAAGAAGGCGACGTATTATTTATCGATGAGATTCACAGATTGAATAATGTAGTCGAAGAGTACTTGTATTCCGCTATGGAGGATTACAGAATAGATATCATGATTGATTCTGGGCCGAATGCAAGAAGTGTACAGTTATCTCTGAATCCTTTTACACTAGTGGGGGCAACAACAAGAATGGGATTACTTACGGCACCCATGAGAGCCCGATTTGGCATCAACTGTCATCTTGGCTATTACGATGTAAACACCCTAAACGGGATTATATATAGAAGTTCTGAAATTCTTAACATTCCCATCGATGAAAAAGGAGCCTTTGAAATAGCAAGAAGATCTCGGGGCACACCTCGTATTGCCAATGCCCTGTTAAGAAGAATACGCGATTTTGCTCAGATCAAAGGAAATGGAAAAATCGATCTAGGTATAGCCCAATTTGGTTTGGAAGCACTCAACGTTGATGAAGATGGCCTTGACGAAATGGATAACAGGATTTTGAGTACCATCATTGAAAAATTTAAAGGTGGCCCAGTTGGCCTTACGACCATTGCTACTGCCGTAGGAGAAGATCCAGGTACAATTGAAGAAGTACACGAACCATTCCTTATCATGGAAGGATTTATACAGAGAACACCCAGAGGTCGGGAGGCAACTGAAAGAGCGTATAAACACCTGGGTTTTACAAAACCATTTGGTGGAAATCAACCCACACTTTTTTAAGTACACATATTCTCGTCGAGTGGTTTTATAATATTACAAATATCAAGCCTGAGCTGTTGGTGTAAAACTCATAGGGGGTATAGGAGGATTGTAACCGCTGTCGGTAATTTTACCAAATTGCTTTTCATACTTGTTGACATTATCGCTTAATGCCTTTAGTAAGCGCTTTGCGTGTTCGGGTGTAAGTATGATCCGGGATTTTACTTTTGCTTTTGGTACATTGGGTAATAAGCGTATAAAATCGATTACAAATTCAGAATTGGAGTGAGAAATAATCGCCAGATTAGAATAAATTCCTTCTGCTATTTCTTCAGAAAGCTCAATATTGACCTGATTGGTTTTTTTACTGTCTTCTGCCATGGATGCTTTAATTTTATTAATGATTGTGTGGATTTCTTTGTCTATTTTTTGAATTCCATATAGTAAACATAACGATTTTTAAAAAGATAAGATGTTCTGAGGGCAAAATACTGTAAAAAAACCATGATATTTTTTGCATTATATATGTTTATTATTATCAATAACTTAATGTAAATTCTCATTAATATTTGATATATAAATATTTATATATGTTATTTTATTTAAATAAATGATAACACTTATGTAAAAAATACTTAAATTTGACAGATTAATATGGCAAAGGCCATCCCAGATTCCGATTATTAACCCAAATCCGATTGTGTATGAATGTAAACGATTACACCTATCATCTATCTGACCGTTTTGTTTTATTATTCATTGCTTTTATTGGCTTATTAGGTACATCATATATTTTGATGAATGGTGAAATAACCAGGTCAGCTTTGCACATCGATAGTTTTAGTGTAGGGATACACGAAAAAACTAAGACTGTGATAAACTTACAAGAGAAGCCATTAAAGATTTCAGGAAGCGAAAAAAATAATGCATTGCAGAATAATGCAGAACCATCTAATGTTGAGCCTATCGAAATTCAACAGGCATTTATAAAAAATTCTATTCTCGTGCAGAAATAATGGCTTTTAACCACTTTTTGTCATTTTTTAGTCATTCTATAATTTTGCCATAAGGGTGCTACTTGCATTTGTGAAAAAACTTTTTTAGTTTAGCAGAAAACTGATAAGTTGAACCATGCAGTTATACAGGGATCATATTGAGAAGTCTTTTTTTGGGGTTTGTTCCTACCTTGGGCATAAAATGGGTCTCAGTACCTCGAGGGTTCGCTTATATTTTATTTACATCAGTTTTGTCACATTGGGGTCGCCTATCATCGTATACCTTTTTCTCGCATTTTGGTTAAACATTAAAAAATATACCAGAGCGGGTATAACGGTTATTTTCGATTGAACTTCAGATTTGAGAGAAGACATAGGATATAATATTGGCTCCCATCTTTAATGCCTGCAGCCTTACTTCTTGCGGATCATTATGAACTTCCTGATCTTCCCATCCATTGCCGAGATCGCATTCATAAGTGTAGAAGCAAACCAATCTTCCCTCCCACAATAATCCAAAACCCTGAGGTGGTAATCCATCGTGTTCGTGAATCTTAGGGAGTCCATTGGGGAAAGTAAACTTTTGATGATAGATCTCATGAGAAAAAGGTAATTCTACAAATTCCAATTCCGGAAAAACTTTTTTCATGGCCGGCCTTACATAAGGATCCATTCCGTAATTATCATCGATATGCAAAAATCCTCCCGCAATGAGGTATTGTCTCAGATTTTCCGCATCCCGGTCTGAAAAAACCACATTGCCATGACCTGTCATATGTACCCAGGGATAATTGAATAATTCTGCACTTCCTACGTCCACTGTAGCATAATTTACAGAAAAATTGGTTCCCAGAGTTTGATTACTAAATATGGCCATATTTTTTAATGATGTGGGATTAGCATACCAGTCGCCTCCTCCACCGTATTTTAAAACTGCCAATTGTAAAGTTGATTGATTCGGAAGTGTAAAACTGTTACCTAATACGGTAATGATACCAATTAACACATAAATTTTTATGCACCTTAAAATGATTGACATAGAATGATTTTCTTTATTGACTTGAATTCGATTACGGAATGTATGGCTAAATAGCTATGATTTTCTATACAAAAGCAAAATGATGCCATATTAATGACTGTAAATTACATCAGTGTATTAACGGAGTCTTGTACTCCATTGTTTTATCTATAATTATGAAATAAGACGCGCGTTTAATGACTTTTAAGCTCTTTTAGTCGAATGCTTGATAATTATTGAAATTATGGTATAGGTTGGGTTCAGGAAAATATTTCCCAAACAGTTTTAATGATTTGACAGGATACTACTCCGGCTGTTTCTGTTCTCAGGCGTGCTTCGCCCAGGCTTCTGGGCTCAAATCCACAATTTTGTGCCCTTTCTACTTCTTCTGCACTGAATCCTCCTTCAGGGCCGATGAGTACTGTACATTCTTCAAAAGCAAGCCTCACCTTACTTAAAAGTAAATGTGTATCAGTTTCATGCGCGATGATCCTCAGACCTTTCTTACAGTCATGTATAATTTTCTCGAAATGCCAAATATCGCATAGCTTTGGTTCCATGACATTTCCCGATTGTTTCATGGCAGACCGAATGATATGAGTCCATCTTTCTCTTTTCATGAGTAACTTTTCAGATCTGCCAGTCTGTAGTGGGATAATTTCAGATATGCCAATTTCTACACTTTTTTCTAAAAACCATTCAAAGCGGGATAAATTTTTAGTGGGAGATATCGCAATCCGAAGAAAATAGGGCATAGGTTTAGCTTCTGTAATGTGTTCGATTGACGCCTTTAATTCATCTCTGTTGATTTGGGTTATTATGCATGAATAGTATTTTCCACTTCCATCAATAACCATTATGGTATCACCTATTCGCTTTCTGAGGACTTTTACAACATGCCGATATTCATCATTTCTGATATAGAAAAATCTTTCATCTTTAGACGATGCGTAAAATAGCTGCATGTGAATGGCATATTATTTTTACAATAGATTAAAGATATAAATACTACCTTTGCGTCCTTTAAAATAAACATTAATTTTAAAATATACTTTAAAGCCTATATGTTTACTATTTTGAAGCATTTACATTACACACATATATTTATCTTGAAATAATAATGGATACATTTATCATAGTTGCACAATTGATTTTAAGTCTCTCCATTCTTGTAACTCTGCATGAATGCGGACATTTTTTTCCTGCAAAATGGTTTAATACTAGAGTTGAAAAGTTTTATTTATTTTTTGACCCGTGGTTTTCTCTTTTTAAAATTAAAAAGGGAGAAACAGAATATGGGATTGGATGGCTGCCATTGGGCGGTTATGTGAAGATAGCGGGAATGATAGATGAGAGCATGGATAAAAAGCACCTGGAAATGGAACCTGAACCATGGGAATTCAGGTCAAAGCCGGCATGGCAAAGACTCATTATTATGCTGGGAGGGGTTACCGTCAATTTCATTCTTGGAGCATTGATATTTGCAGCGATCTTATTTACATGGGGGGAAAGTTATTTTCCTAATCAAGCCATAAAAGATGGAATTCATGTGGACAGCCTGGGTTACGAGTTAGGACTCAGAGATGGAGATCGTATCATTTCAGTAGGAGAACATCAGTTTGAAAAGTTCAATCCTGCTAAATTTAAAATGGAAATCATCATCAATGAAGTAAATTCTATAAATGTACTTCGCAATGGAGTGGAAACTGAAATTCCTGTTGAACCATCATTGGCTTCGGTATTGAGTAGTCAGAAATATAAGGAATATTCACTATTCAGCGCCAGGATACCTTATAAAATAGCTCAGCTTGCACCGGATTCGCCAGCTGGGGAATCGGGAGTGATGGAAGGAGATTTTATTATAGGCATTAATGGCCAACCCCTTACTTTCAGGAATGAAATTATTCCTGTAGTAGAAAATCTGGCAGGACAATCCGCTACTCTTACCGTATTAAGAGATAGAGATACTCTGCAGATTACAACGGATGTATCCCCGGAAGGAAAACTTGGATTATTTACTTATGGCGAAGACCATTTTTTTCCCATTGAAGTTCAAAAGTATACGCTACTGAGCAGTATTCCCAAAGGGACAAAAATGGGTGTTGATTTTCTGACCGGACAACTCAAAGCATTTAATAAAATGTTTAAAGGTGAGATTAAAGCAAAAGAAAGTCTTGGAAGCGTTATTTCCATTGCTCAACAATTTGGACCCACCTGGGATTGGTTGCGATTTTGGACCATGACAGCAAGTCTTTCCATACTTCTGGCATTTCTAAATCTTCTTCCTATACCCGGTTTGGATGGAGGTCACGTCATGTTTTTGTTGTATGAGGTGATATCGGGAAAAAAACCAAGCGATAAGGTGGTCGAATATGCAACCATAGCAGGGTTTATCCTCCTGATCATTTTGATGATCTTTGCATTGGGTCTGGATATTTCAAGATTATTTTAGGAGGCAGGCTTTGCAGTTGGATAGATGGGAAGTTTGAAATGCCTTCACTATTAAAATTGTTCCTTGTAAAATTCAGGTTATACCTATTGAGATTAAAAGAAAAGAGATACATTTGCATTCTTTACAGGAATTGCCGAAGTGGCGGAATTGGTAGACGCGCTGGACTCAAAATCCAGTTCTAGCAATAGAGTGGGGGTTCGATTCCCCCCTTCGGTACTCATATCCATGTTAATACACTGATAATCAACTAAATAAAATTCACTGGGTCACGGTTTTGGTAACTTTTTTTTGCTTGTTTTTCACCCGAAAAATGAGTGAATTATTTATGTAAAATTTAACTAAAATCCCACATTTTGCCAGACATCATGATGACCTAACTATTAAAAAATAAAAAATTTTCTAATACCTATGCCAGTAAAATTGCCTTTAAACTACATTCAATTCAAATATTTATATCAATACATCAAAGATAAAATTGTTAAATCCAATGCAAGGACTCACGGTGCTCGTCTCAGGCCTGGACAATTATCGGATTTAAATAATATAAAAGAAGAACTTGAAGCAAATCTAAATCAGGAAATTAAGGGTAAAGAGGTCACATTACCAGATCAATTCATAAAAATCTTTCTTGAAGAGTTTTTTATCGATGTTTTTACAAGGGATAGGGAGTTAACTAAGAAAGAGTCAAAGGAAATGGCACGTCTTTATATGTATTTATATGAAAATGAATTCCCGGAACTATTCCTGTTGAATTATTCAAGATACCGTAGTGGATAATAAGGATGTATCCATATAAAGGATGATAACCTAATGACATTCTTAACCGTGTTGAATGCAATCGTAATATTGAGATCCTAGAAATAAAGTTATAGAACTCTTGAATTGTAAAGCCAAAGTTATTTTGAGTATTTAATACATTTCTATCTTCAGATGCAATTTTGAGATCATAAAAAGCATTTTTTTGATATGGTTTGCAAAATCCCATAAAATTTAAAAATTTAGTTACTTTGAGGGGAAAATAAAATGTATAAAGTTTGAATAAACTTATCACCAACTTGATGGAGAACCTAATGTAGTGCCCAAATTAAAATAGTTATAGGAGATGACAGCAGAAGTAGCAATTTTAAACAGAGAAGCAGTAGCAATTGCAGCAGATAGTGCTGCAACTGTTAGTGATCAGTCAGGTCAAAAAATATTTTCTTCAGCAAATAAAATATTTGCGTTATCGAAGCATAATCCTGTTGGAGTTATGATATATGGTAATGCTCATTTTATGGGTGTACCATGGGAAATTATCATAAAAATTTTTAGAAAGTCTTTAGGAACTAAAACATTTGATACTCTAAGAGAATATGGAGAAGAGTTTATCAATTTTTTGACGACGGAATTAAAAATGTTCCCGGCAAGTGAACAAGAAAAATACGCAAGCGGGTGTATTTATGGATACTTTATGGAAATTCGCGAAGATATAATTGAAAAGGTTGCAAAATGGATTGAACAAAATCGTGAAATTGATCAAGCACAAACTAAAAAAATTGTTGAATCGACTGTTTTAGAACACAAAATCATTTGGGAAAAGGGAGAAAGTAACATTGAGAATCGAGAAGTAAAAAGAGCTGAAATAAAAAATAAATATTATGACATTATCAAAGAAGCAAAAATTCACGTTTTTGAAAAATTGCCGTTTACCAGAAAAGCTTTAAACGCACTTAATTTTATTGCTTCTGAGTTGTTTATTAGCTTTCCAAAAGGCATTTCTAATGGTGGTATTTCTGGAATCGTGATAACAGGATTTGGCGAAAGTGATATTTTCCCTTCAGTTGTTTCATATTCTATCGAGGGAATTGCTAATAATTGTTTGAAATATAAAGAAGATTCATACCAAAAGATAGACTATGAAAATAGTGCAATGGTCATTCCATTCGCTCAAATGGAAATGGTGCAAACTTTTATAGATGGAATTTCACCTCTATTTGGTGACTTATACTCAAAACTATTATTTGAGACAATTGAAAATTATCCTCAAATTATTTTAAACTCTCTTTTGGATGATGATTTTCCAGTCAATGACAGAATAAAAATAGAGAAGGAAATTAAAAGGATTGGAATTCAAAATCTCAAAATAGGTATTGAAAAAATACAAGATATTCAATACTATAGGTATGTTGAACCAATATTAAAAGTTGTTACATTCTTGCCTAAGAATGAGCTTGCAGAAATGGCCGAATCTTTGGTCAATTTAACCTGCCTAAGAAAAAAAATCTCGATGGATGATGAAACTGTTGGAGGCCCGATTGATGTAGCAGTTATTTCTAAAGGAGATGGTTTAATTTGGATAAAACGAAAACATTATTTTGAACAAAACTTGAATAGTCATTTCTTTGCTAACTATTTAAACAAATAAAACAAATGGTAAGAGTAAAAAAAATTTCGTCGTTTAATAGCTTTAAATCAGAGATGCTTCCACTTTTTTTCGAGAGAGAAAGCAATATGCTAAAAGAACCAAGCAGTGATTTTGGAGACAAGATTGCAATTACAATATTATCCGGAATTGAGAAAGAAATAAGAACGCTTAAAGTAAAAAAGAAAAAAGCTCGGAACAATAATGAATAAGCCCTAATGCAGATTCATGCCTATTACATTGTTGCTAAAATAGCATAGAGAAACGGACACATGATAAAACTAAGACCCAAACTCCTCCTTTATCATATTCCAAATAATTCTGGCATGTTCGGGGTGGTTTTTTTTGAATTCTTCTGAAACTCCAAAACGTCTTTGTCCTATAGAGTAATAAAAATAACCTATAGGAAAACGAAATACATTATCTTCTTGATCCAAATATTTCTTTTTTAAGATTTTGTCATCTTTAAAATACGGGAGTAGTACGTTTTCTGAAAATGATTTAAACCTGTCACCAATAGGATCATGGTATGGATCCGTGGAATCCGGTTCATAAATAAAGATTCTGCCTTTCATAGGGTTTAAAATTTAGTTAGTGACTACATAGGTCAATTTACATCAAAATATGTTAATCACTATTAACGTCTTTTTTGAATTATCTACTGTATTTATAGACTTCCAATTATTCTGTTATTAATTTATCATGGAATTTAATGGCAGCAAGGAGAGCATCATTTGGTTGATTTTCTTCACCCATCAATGCATTAAAGAAAATTTCTTTATCCCTCTTGGTTGCAAGAATTGTGTTTTCTTCTTTTACTAATGCTTTGGCTTCTCTTGTAATGACGAATCGGGCGAATTCAGAAAATGATTTAAATCCACTTAGTTGTTTTGCATATTCAAACAACTCTTTTTCCTCGTTACTTACACGGAATACAACTGTATTTTCACCTTTTTTGCTCAATGTGCGCCTCATATAATTTATTTGATGCTATTTTACTTTTTTTACCGTACAGCGTCATAATTTTGACGAAAAGTTCCGTACATTATAATGAAGTTAGTTAAAAAATTCTTGTTAATATACGATAAGATACGAAAATATACGATAATGATACGTTTTAATGAGGCCTGAAAATTATATACCCCAACCCCCTATTGCGTGTATTTTCCCTAAGTCTGCTCTATGCCAGAACTCATTCTAAAAGATTTTAATTAGCGGGCATCGTTAGTCCAGATGCTCCTGGAGACCGCAATTTCTAATTACTACCCAGAATCTTTTCAGCCAGTTGAATGGCGGCATCATATTGCTGTTCTTCGCTTTGGGTTACATTAAATGCAATCATATACAAATACCCCTCGATATCTTTGAAATAAAACATACCGGCTTTTTTGCTATATGCACCAGGTTGACCTCCTACTTCGAAGGCTTCATAAATGTCGCGGCCTTCCTGACCAAGAGTCACTTCACCTGTGGTTTTCATATCGTTAATATACGATGCAGCAAAGTCTGTGATCTCATCGGGTACAGGATTAATTTGAACCGTGAACAAAACAGCCGCATTGGATTTTTCAGGATCCTCTATTTTATAAAAAACGGAACTGGATGTTGAGCTCCTGGAAGGCCTGACTTCATAAACTGAGTTTGTACCCAGGTTTAAAGCTTCCTCAATATCCTGACCAGTCAGGTATGTACTTGCATCGGGTATGTAAACCTCATTGATAGTGCTTTGATCTCCGGAATCTCCATTTTTATTTTTACAGGAAATGAGCGAAAAGAATAGTGAGAAAATAAAAACGGAAACTAAACTGATCAGAGATATGGGTCTATTTTTCATATTATTTATAAGGTGTTATTTCAAAAACAATCATTTTCCAAATGAGGTCAAAAGTAATAAAAAACTAAACGTTTTGATGACCATGCTATATTATTGTTCAATATATCAATGGTTCGGTAAAAAATTAAGCTGCTATTTTACCTAAATTCAGCACCTGTTTATAAAATTGATTAATTTTTATCAATTTATGGTTAAATCCATAGATTGAAAATATTCTGTAGATCATATTTCTGTTCTGTAAT
>JBGTBR010000078.1:0-13338 GCA_041749255.1 Saprospiraceae bacterium | reverse complement strand
GTGAAGTAAAGATATCTAACTGTGCTGTTTCTGATGACTTTTTTAACATACCTTATGCTTTTTGAATCTTCCCCAAGATACTCATTATATATCAAAATTTTATCATATTTGTTCTTTTAACTTTTCGGAGTGGACTCAATTTTGAGTTTACAATATCAATAGGTGGTACATTTGAATATCGTTTTGAAAGAGATGAAGCAGGAAAGGTCAAATCTTGTGTTTTAAAAGTGAAGGATGATGAAACAAGATATTACAAAATTGAGAATTGCGTATAAGTTAATTGAAAAAACGAGAGTTTAACAAAGTTCAAAACGCTCATAGGCTCTTAACGGGCACTCGGCGTTTGCTCCGGTCGTTATGTTTCATTATTGTCAACCCATTGCCAATGATAAAATTCTTTAGAAAAATCCGGCACAAGCTGTTGGTCGAAAACCTGCCAGACTGGCAGGCGGGTAAATTTTCGCGTTACCTGCTTTATGCTGTGGGTGAGATTGTGCTGGTGGTGATCGGCATTCTTATTGCTTTGCAGGTCAACAACTGGAATGAAGTCAGAAAGGAACGACACCAGGAAAAGAAACACCTCGTTTCGCTACATGAAGAACTTGAGCAAAATGCAAAGATCCTCAGTTGGTTGAGTGAATCTATAGAAAGATCGATGGGTGCAGTGAATTACATTTTTGGTGCATTGTCCAGGCCCAATGAGCTGCAGAATATAGATTCCATTTACAATGCACTGGGAAAGACGGTGACATTATACAATACGATTCTTTCGACCAATGTCTATGCAGAGATGGAATCCTCGGGAAAATTGCATCTGATCCGAACCGACAGCCTTCGAGAAGCCATCACTTCATTTTATGCCCGCATTTATCGCATCAATCAGATCGAAAATATGGGTTCTCTACACCACTGGAAAAGTTTCTATTTACCTTTTATCAATAAGCATTTTGACGCATACCGAGTAACTAAAGCCTCGGCGGGTGATTTGGATATCGGAATGACCGATCCTCAATTACCCCAAGTGCCATTTTGGAGCCTTGATCGCTCAAATCCACTGAAGGTACAGTTGGTGAATGAGCTCGGGACTTATTATTCGGGATGTTGGTGGGTTAGGCAAGAACAGATGTCTCTTATAGATAGAATTAAAAAAATCAATTCAATGATCACTTTACAACTAGAGGAGTCATGATCAAGTTCTTCCGAAGAATACGCCAGAATTTATTGTCCGGGAACCTGTCTGGCCGGCAGTCAGGTAAATTCACCAAATACCTGCTGTATTCAGTGGGGGAGATTTTATTGGTGGTGATCGGAATCCTGATCGCATTGCAGATCAATAACTGGAATGAGAATCGTAAGGAAGAATTCCTTCGAAAGGATCTGGTAGTGGCGCTTTCGGAAGACTTTGTGTATCTCAACACCAGGGTAAAAAAAGAGATAGCCAATAATGATACGCTACGCCTCATTATGGAGCGGTTTGCATCAGACATTTATAGTGCAAACCCTTCTTTGGATATAGATTCGCTCAAGTTTCTGGCACAGAGTTTCTTTCGAGGTTCGGCATTTTACCCCACTATTCCGGTCTACGATGAAGCCCGATCCACCGGAACCATCCGATTGTTGAAAAGCTCGAAATTTGTAGAAGAAATGTCGGCACTTCAATCCTCGATAGTTTCATATAAAGGACTGAAAGACAACATGATGAACAACTTTTTCACCGGGGCGACTTTGGCATTCAGGCAGGAGTTCGGCTTCCTGTCTACCATTCGCCGTTCCAGTCGTGATTTGCTTCATGATCAGAACGATAAGCCTATATCCTTGCAGGAATACATTGCCATTTTCGGTACGACTAAGGCCAAGGCTGCTATGGAAAACCAGATCGTCCTAAACAGCAATGTAAGGTACTGGTTAGGTGATATCGAAAATCATTCTGCCGAACTGATTCGAATTCTGGACGAAATGCAAAAATAAAAATGATAAAATTCTTCCGTAAGATCCGTATAAAACTTATCGAACAATCTAAAATTCGCAATTACTCCTTTTACGCCATTGGCGAAATTTTCCTTGTAGTGATTGGAATTTTGATTGCATTGCAAATCAATAATTGGAATGAAAACAGAAAAAATGAAATAAAAATCAACACCTTGTTTAAAACAGTTTTAAAGGATCTTGAAACGGATGTAAAAAAAATAAACTACATACTCAATCTAATTAGCGATAAAGACTCTGTAGCAAACTCTATTTTAAATAATGATAAAGAATTAGAAAACAATGCATTGAATAAGAATTTTATATCATTTCCCTCAGTATTCTACCAGTCAAATAATGGATATACTACATTAATGGAAAATGTAGATAACATCCCGGAAAAATATATTGATTTGACCAATAATTTACATCCATTGTATGGCATTTTATCACAACAGTTAAAAGACAATCTTAAATCTATTTATGATTTAATCATTGAAATAGAACAACACTATGCCTTTAATATGCCCTGGTATTCAGATGAACTTCAAAAAAAATCAAATCCGGAAGCTTCTGACCACTACAATACAAATAGTGTTTACAAAAATTTAGTAGCCTTGTACCAAAAGAGAATCAATAATTACGAGTTGGAACTAAGTATATTAAAACAAGCAACTATACTTAATTATGCGGATATTCATGAAAAAACGTCAAATGAAATGCCATTGCCATCTTTTATACCAAAGCACGTTACACCAATAAGTGAAGCGGATTTAATAGAAATCGCGGGTTGTTACAAAGGGGAATCGGGGAATGTTATCATGATTGAAAAAATGAACAACTTTCTTTTGTTTGGTGATAATGTTTCAAGTTATTCGATTTTAACTTCTAATAATGAAAGGAATTTTGAACTAATTATATCATCAGATGAAAAAGTAGTATTTAAGTTTAAAAAAAACACTTCTGGAAATGTGGACCATGTAGAAATAACATCTATTTTAAAAGAAGGAACTTTTAATGTAATCTTCAATAAAATTGAAGATTGTGAATAACGCCTTCTACTAAAGCATAAATCAAAAAGGAAATAATGAACCAATGATTAAATTCTTCAGAAAAATCCGCCACAAACTGATTTCCGGGAACCTATCTGGCCGGCAAGCAGATAAACTTTCGCGTTATCTGTTCTATGCCATAGGTGAGATCGTATTGGTAGTCATCGGTATTCTTATTGCGGTGAGTATTAACGATTGGAATAACGATAGAAAACAAAAAGCAGAGATTCACCAATTGCTAATGGCCTTTGAGAAAGACCTGATCACAAATATTGAGGATGCCACCCAGGTTCTGAATGTTTCGAGACGGAAAGATTCTTTGATAATGATGGTGCTCAACAATCAAGTAACCAAAGAAGATTACGAGAACAAAAGGTTAGCATCGATTATTTTATCTTACAATCGGATCACCACTACCCAGGAAAATTTGATCAAATTGCTCAACCGGGAAGAACAAATGTCAAGTGAACTGCAGCCATTGCTGAAATCCTTAAAAAGGTATCAAAGCCTGATAGACTTATACAGTCATCAGCAGGAAAGGTTAAGCAATTATGTAGCTACCCAAACTGCATTCTTTACCGAAAACATGGAATGGTTCTCGACCTATATGCAGTCGGGTGACGAGCGTGCTGTAGCTTATTTCCTGAATGATCCTATTTACAAAAACAAGGTCAGTCACTACCAGGTGATGCTCACGCGTAACTATGCACCGAGTATTGCTGAATATAGAAACAGAGCCATTTCGTTACTTTATGCGCTTCAGCCATACCTTGGGGTACATGGCAATCACGAAAGTGCATTGAAAAGTATCGGGTTGGGGTCATTAAGAAATCAAGGATGCTTTGATGAAATCATACTCGATGCAGATTCGATAGCTTACTTTGCCCCAGTGATTATCAATGCAAGTAACGACACTCTCGAGATTCACTTAAACTATTTTATCCAATACAATCGTGGAGAAACGATAATGACCCTTCCACCAAATCAACAATTAGACGGTGACTTTTTTGCCCCTCACTATTTTGAAATTAAAAAGGACGGAGAATGCCTATCTAAGTTCAAGGGAGGGCAGGACTATTTAATTTTGAATCAAAACTTAGTTGAATGATAAAATTCTTCAGAAAAATCCGTCACACTCTGTTGGACGAAAATCTGGCTGGCTGGCATGTAGGTAAATTTTCGCGCTACCTGCTCTACGCCCTTGGCGAGATTATTCTGGTAGTGATCGGTATACTCATTGCGTTGCAGGTAAATAACTGGAATCAGAACCGATTGAGCAGAGTACAAGAGATCGATTCGCTCATCAATCTTAAAGCCGAACTCCAGAAAAACCGGATGGATCTTGAAAAATTGGATTCTATTTATACGAGTCATGAAATGATTACTGCCAAAGGTATAGAAATGTTGAATTCCAGATTTTTCGTCAAAGACTTAATGGCTTTGGATACTATGATTACTACGCGTTATTCCACCTTTCCATTGACCAAAAGCACCTATGAAGAGATGTTGAATATAGGCAATTATTACAATATTAAGAGTGAAAAACTCAAAACAGAAATAAACGAGCTATACCTTGAAGGAGACAGGAGAGCCACTGCTTTTACCGAGATTAACAAGAGTACTCAAGACATCAATCAAAACACTTCTCTATTTATTTACTACTTTATATTAGATCAATTGAGATCTCCGGAAGCTGATCTAAATGGCATTGATACCCTTTGGATTCATGATGTGAATTCACCCGGTTTTCAGGCACTTTACAACAGAGCACGAGCCTTTCAGAATATGAGTAACAAGATGAGAAGAAGACTGCTGGAAGGGCATATTCGAGAAACCGGAGAATTAGTTTTTTACATTGAACAATACCTAAATGGAAAAACACCATGATCACCATTTTACGAAAAATCCGCCAAAACCTGCTTGGGCAGAATCGCTATACACGATATTTTTTGTATGCCCTGGGTGAAATTTTTCTGGTGGTCATTGGCATTCTGATCGCTTTGCAGATCAACAACTGGAACCAGGATGCACAAGATCGAAAAAAGGAATCCAAAGTCCTTTCAGACCTGAAGCATGAATTTGAAGAAAACAGGTTGCGGTTACATGAAACCATCCAGGTAAAAAGGGAAGCGCTTCATAACACACGGAATTTATTGAAAATGATGAAGCGCGATTATATTTCGATGAACGAAATCAAACCTGCAATAGTCCACACCTTTGGCATATATACCTATAACCCGAGCGGCGGAATCATCAATACCATCATAAGTACAGGCAATATAGATCTTATCCGGGACGAAGAGCTAAAATTTGCTTTATCTCAATGGCAAGATGTGCTGTTGGATTATCAGGAAGAGGAAACTGCTCATCAAACATGGTATATACAAATCATGGAACCTTATCTCAATCAACATTTACCCAAGAAATACAAGGGTGACGGAAACGAAGACTATCTGTTCCATACTGAAGCTGAATTGGAAGCATTATACAATCAGGCTTTCAATGACATGGAATTTCAAAATCTCTATATATCAAATGAACGTTATCTGGACAGGACGGTCAACGCAGTGACGCCTGTGTCTGAGAACATAGATGTCATCCTGAAAAGGATCGATACTCATTTGGATAAAGAGAAATATAAATGATCAAGTTTATTCAAATAATCCAAATTGTTACCACACATTTCAAGAAACGAACCATATGATAAAACTATCCTTCTCATTATTCCTCTTCATGATATTGACCCATTCAATGTATAGCCAATGGCCCATGTCAAATGATGATGCATTCAGTCCGGAAATAACAGAACCTACATACGATCATGGGACTGGTCCTATAATTCTTTTAGATGGAGCTCATCATAACTTTTTTATTCAATGGGATTTTATTAAACCGTTTTCTGATTTGGCCAAAGCAGATGGATATCGAGTGAATGTTGATAGTTTATCATTCACTCCAGATTATTTGGAGAGGTTTGATATTATAATGATTGTAACAACACTACCTTTCGACTTTACAACTAAAATTGAGGTTACAGACGAATCAACTTTCTCTCAAGAAGAAATAAATAATTTGTATAAATGGGTTAACGATAGTGGTTCGCTATTGGTTTTTAGCGAACATGCACCATTTGACCAGGCCATCAATCCGTTGTTAAATAAGTTTGGAATCACTTCAAGTATAGGTACAACAATCGACACCAGTAATTATAATAAAACCATTGGAAGAACCGGATGGATTGAATTTTCAAATGAAAATGGGTTGCTAAATGAGGAACATCCCATTATTACAGGAAGACGAGCATCAGACCGTGTGAATCGGCTGCTAACATTTGGAGGTAGTGGGCTTTCTGGAGATGGTTATGATAATTTATTAATATTATCGAAGTCATCTAAAAATGTAATGCATCCAACTGGAGTCGGACCAATAGGCAAGGGAAATTCGCAAGGATTAGCAGGTAAAGTCGGAAATGGAAGAGTTGTTGCTCTTGGTGATTCCAATGGTTTTACAGCAATGATTTTTGATAAAGAGGATGGGTCAAAACAAGCTGCTGGCATGAATCTGGAAGAGTATGATTGGAAACAGTTTGTACTTAATACTTTGCATTGGCTTTCTGAGAAATAAAAGAGAAAACGTGTGATATACAATACCGTAGTGCATCATTATATAATCGGCAATCCAATGTTATGAAATCATCCATTTTCACAACCTTTCTGTTTTTGCTTCTTTTATCAAGTTGTAATTCTCAATCCAATAAGAAGGTCGAATATACCGTGCTCAAAGGAGCAACTCTGTTTGATGGAAATGGTCATGTGGTTTTTAATAGTATTGTTGTCATAAAGGAAGATACGATTCAGTCAATGGGTAATGCAAATATCGATATACCCAAAAAAGCTCAAATATTAGATTTTACAGGAAAATTTATCACACCCGGATTTGTAGATGCGCATGTCCATTTTGGGCAGACCGGATTTTTCGATGCCAGACCCGATATGCTTGACATTACCGATTCTATTGATTATCATGAATTGCAGGATGATTTAAAGTCGAGCCACACTCGATTTTATGAAGCCTATTTAAGGTCTGGCGTTACAGCTGTTTATGATGTAGGCGGCCTGCTTTGGACCATAGAGCTTCAGGATCTTTCCGAAAAAAATGTAAATGCACCGCATATTGCCGCTACCGGGCCATTGCTTACGTCTCTTTCCGATCTATCAAAACAGCAATTAATAACACTCTCATCTCAGGAAATTGCCAGAGAAACGGTGAAATATCATACACAACTTGGTTCTACAGGGATTAAAATCTGGCAAATCAATTTGTTCGATTCAGTCTATATGAAAAGCTTAAGGGCTGCTACAGATCAGGCAGTTATTTCAGGTAATCAAATTGTCGTTCACGCCACAGAACTGGATCAGGCCAAAGAAGCTTTGCGTCTCGGTGCAAAAGTCCTGGCACACAGTGTTGAAGATAAAATGATTGATGATGAATTTATTGAGCTAATGAAAATAAACAAAGCGGTCTATTGTCCGACGCTAAATGTTTATAGAGGTTACTATAATGCTTATACGGCGCTTACAAGTGACTTTGAGTTTGATGACCCTAATAAGGTGATAGACGAACGGACGAGAACCCTGCTACAATCAGCCAACAAGTTTTTTAAATACTACAAAGGCGATATGCCATTTGAAGAATTTATGCAACGAATAGAAAGAATCATTAACACCCGTGAGGAGGTAATGGCCACCAATCTACAAAGGATTTACAAAGAAGGGATTCCTATAGCAGTTTCTACCGATGCCGGAAATCCGGGTACGCTACATGGAGTTTCTATTTTCAAAGAAATGGAGACTATGCAAAAGGTGGGAATTGCACCGGCCGACATTATAACAATGGCAACTAAAAATGGTGCTATGGCTATGGGACGTATTGATGATTTCGGAACTCTTGAAAATGGCAAGTTGGCCAACCTGGTCATTTTTGAAAGAGACCCTTCTCAAGACATTTCCAACGTAAGATCCATTCAATATGTAATGAAAAGAGGCAAACTAATAAAAGTTGCCGAACCCTTTAATAATCAAACTCAGAACAGCCGCATCTTATATAACGAATTCATCAATAGTAAAATCCTTAATAAAGAAATGGGTTACAGTATTTATCTGCCCCCAAACTATGATGAATCCATTGGACAAACCTATCCGGTAGCTTACTTATTGCACGGAGGCGGAGGCGACGATACTACCAAAAGGCATCATAGATTAATTGAAGAATTCAAATTAAAAGAAACCTTTGACGAGGCTATTTCTAATAATACAATAATGCCGATGGTTGTAGTTATTCCGGATGCAGGCATGTCTTATTATATGAATAATATAAATGGAGATTATCAGTATGAGGATTATTTCATGCAGGAATTGATTCCCTACATTGATCAGCACTACAGGTGCAAAACGGGAAAGGAATACCGTGGAATCGCCGGGTTTTCAATGGGAGGATTTGGCGCGCTGCTTTACAGCCTGCATCATCCGAATACATTTTCAGCCTGTGCAGCCATTGGAGCTGCCATCCGTACAGATCAGGAAATAAAGGAAATGCCCTTCGAAGACTATTTGCGCAGATATAAGAGTGCGATGGGAAATGTTAATGAAGGAGATGAGCGTATTAACCACTTTTGGCATTCAAATAGTATTCTCCATCTTATTGAAAAAATGCCCGAAAAAGATAAGGGAGAGGTCAGATTTCAAATTGTTATCGGAGATGACGACTATTTTTTTAATGGAAATTCGCAACTGCACGCCTTGATGAACGACTTAAATATACCTCACGAATATCGTGTAGTAGAAGGTAAGCATTTTGAATATTTCGATGGAGAAGTTGTTAACGCATTACAATTTTTAAACCACAGCTTTAAAGAATAGCTAAGAAGATTGATTATGAGAAAACTAAATGATGATTCATCGACCCCATTTTTATCATCAAAGAACTACCTAAGTTATCTTATCTTGATGTGTATTCTATCTGTTATTTCAGCATGCACTACAAAAACGAATTCGACTACATTTGATTACGGAACACGGAGCGACTCGGCCAGATATTATTTTTTAAAAGGTTTCGAAGAAATATTGGATAACCAAAGATGGACTGAGTCGGAGACTAACTTTAGAAAAGCAGTTGAATTTGACCCGGATTGGGTTCTTGGTAAAAGTTTGGTCGCCAGAATAACCCGTAACCTCAATGAAAGGGAGCAATTACTTTGGGAATTGAACAATGAAAAGAATGAGGCCGGTGAAGATGAACGTCTTTTAGTAGATGTTAATTTGCTACTAATCGAAATGTATAATAACAGGGATAAGAGAATTCAGGATACCGCATTGGTTAATGTAGCTTTACGTACTGGAGAAACCAACTTCGGAAAATTTGTTCGTAAATACCCTCAGGACAATTATTTTAAAGCAGAATATATTGAACTGTTGCATTATATCCACGGACCCAAAATAGCATTGGATTCTTTAGGGAATCTGGCATCAGATAAGCAGAAGAAACTGGGTTTTTATTTAGCTTATTCAGCTGAATTGGAATTGAAACTTGGAAATATTGAAAATGCTATATCAATTGCTGACAGACTGAAAGAAATGACACTTGATTCATCATCGACACGTTACAAAATGCTTATGGCTGAAATTTACCTAGCTCAGAACAGCATTAAAAAAGCAAAGCAGTTGGTTGATAAAGTTATGCAGCAAGACTCCAATCATTTGTATGCACTCAGATTGCAAAACCAAATTAAAAGTGAATTGTCAAAATAGTGAAAGTATATCAACGGTAAACGCTGCACTACCCTATCTAAAATAATAAATTTTCAGAATACCCTACATAATCGTCCTCTTTAATGCATACATGTCCTGGTCATCGAATCAGTAAGTAGAAAAAGTTTTCCACATAGGTGTTGCAACGAATACTTTTGTATTAATAAAAAATCCATAGATTCGTGGCAAATATAATCAGGGAATGATCCATATATTGGTTAATTCAATCGTTAGTTCCAATTAAAAGTCAAAAATGAAACCACTCACAACCGTTCTGTTATTTTTTCTGTCCACCTTTATAACTTACGGGCAGATAGAACCCAAAATTGATAGTCTTTTTGCTGAATATAATAATTCGCCGGGATGTGCTATTGGTGTTTATAGCAATGGAAAAATACTTTTTAAAAAAGGTTATGGCATTGCCAATCTCGATTACGATATTAAAATCAGTCCTGAGACTGTTTTCGATATTGGCTCTGTCTCGAAACAGATTACAGCAGCCTGCATTGTCCTATTAGAAAATGAGGGCAAGCTATCCCTCGATGATGATATTCGTACATATATTCCTGAATTGCAGGAATTCGGGGAAGAAAAAATAACCATTAGACATTTACTTCATCATACAAGTGGTTTAAGAGATTACCTTACTCTAATGTATTTGTCAGGCATTTCTTTTGATGATTACTTTACAGAGCAAAAGGGACTTGATATTATCGCAAGGCAAAAAGAGCTGAATTTTGCACCCGGCAGTGAGTATCTATATAGCAATTCAGGTTATCTGGCTCTGGCAATTATCGTAAGACGAGTGAGTGGTGAATCAATTGGTACTTATGCTCAGAGGAACATATTTGATCCTTTAGGAATGAAAAACTCTTTCATATATGAGGACGGAGCAAAAGTTGTAAAGAACCGGGCTATAGGATATTCAAAAGATGGAAGTTATTACAAAAGAGAACATCATTACGATTTTGTAGTTGGTGGAGACGGACAAGTTTACACAACAGTAGAAGATTTTTTCAAATGGAGCGAAAACTTTAAAACCGACAAATTAGGAAATAGTACCTTTTTAGATAAAATGCTTACAAAGGGAATATTGTCCAATGGAGATACTATAGATTATGCCCTTGGATTATCTCATGGCACTTACAAAAATCACAAAACATTAAGTCATGGTGGCTCATGGGGAGGTTTCCGGGCTTATTTCATATTGTTTCCTGAGAACGATTTGGCAATAGCAGTTATGAGCAATTTGGGTAGTGTAAATACCGGAAGCAAAGCCAGACAAATTGCAGATCTAATTCTGCAGGAAGAATTTGTCAATACAACCCAAACGAAAGAAATTGATACAAAAACGCAAGATCAAATAAATACTTCAGAAATATTTAACCTAAACCAATTAACGGGCAATTACGAAATACAAACCGGGGTTTTTTTAGAAATAAATGTAAAAAATGATTCTCTTCATGTCCTTCAAAGTTGGAATCAATCTTCATTCAATATTATATATACTTCGGGGAATACATATGAAATACCCGATAATCCTTCTATTCAATTTGTATTCTCAGAATTGGAAGATGATTTTACTCAGAAATTGACAGTTGTTCAAAATGGAAATGAAACCATTTGTAAGAGAAAAGGGATAATAGAATATCCCAATCTAAACTTAGAAGAGTATACTGGTGATTATTACAGTGAAGAACTAGATGTTTCATATTCTATCTTAATAGAAGACGGTAAGCTAAAAGTAAAAGTTGCCAAATATGATGCTCAGGAACTGAAACTTTACGACATAGATGCATTTACAGTAGATATTGGCTTACTCCGGTTCACCAAGTCAAATGGAGAGATAACAGGTTTTAAACTGGATGCTGGAAGAGTGACAAATTTGAAATTTCAAAAGAAATAAAAACCTCTAAAAATAATACTACCCTATTTTTAATCATAAATTTTCAGGATACCCTACATAATCAGCCTCTTTAATCCAAACATGTCCTGGTCATCGAATCAGTAAGTAGACAGAGTTTTCCACAAAGGTGTTGCAACGAATACTTTTGTATTAATAAAAATCCATTAGATTGGTGTCAAATCTTAAGGGAATAATAACTTGTTGAATATTCAATTGTAGTGACACATCAGAAGAGTGAAAGAGATCCAAATAAAGAAATATGTTAGATACTTATTCGCAATTGCGATCCTTTTATTTATTCTAAATAAGTTATTTATTAGACCATGGCTTTTGGGAAATGATGTTTCTGACATTTTTTTAATGATTACCTTTTCATTTCCAAACCTTGCAGAAGCAATTATTGCAACACTTCTATTGACTGGTATTCTTTTGCAAATACGGCAATATTTCAACAAGAGATTTGGATCTATAAATGATACATATATCCATATTTTAGCTGTATGCATAGCTTCAATTTACGTCATCTCACAAGAACTAAAAATTCATAACATAGGTGGAAATAATGTCTATGACCCTTACGACCTGGTTGCATCACTCATTGGTTTAATAGCCACTTTCGGTATAATTCAACTGTATGGATTTACTGAGGAAAAAATTGATGATTAAAAAGAACATAAGGGTTTTGGACAGGTTTATGCAGACTTATTTCTATATGCATTAGATATAGGCAGCGTTTACATAAGCAGGTCTACTTCAAGCGAAATTAGCGATACGGGCAAATCGGCTAGAATGAATACTTCTGTATTATTAAGAAATTCATTAAATTAGAGGACAATTATACACATGGAATATGTCCATATGCGGAGTATTACATTGTTAAGTAACAATTTTAAACCTCAGACATTTGATAAGAAAGAAGAAGAGGCGATTTCAGAAGTTCATGTACACATTTGTATTGATAGGATTTATAGTAACTAGTTGTGCTGTAAGCAATCCAAATTTTTTTGCTAGCGTTCAACCCACCGATGACCCTTCTTATGGTTATACTGCAGAAAATCCTATTGCTATAAAAAATTCCGACTTAAATAAAAGCATTGGCGCATCCTATTATTATTTCTCAAGACTTCGAACGGAGAAAGGTAATCAGCTTCAAATCGTTGAAAGATATTCAGTACCTAACCCCAATTATAAAAAACCTGGTGTTACCTTAACCAACAGATTTACCGGTCAACCATTAAATTATGGTACCGGGCCACTTTTGGATTATTACATTATGGTTCCAGAGAATGAATCTGATACAATTAAACTATATATAAATCCATATTTTAAAGCAGAAGTTAAAGTCCCTGTTGGACTGTATTTTGGGAATGAAAAATGATGTTCTATAAATAATGATGAAAATTAGAGAAGCAAATATTGATGATATTAAACAAATGCAGATTATTAGAAATCTTGTAAAGGAGAATAAACTAGTGTCATGTCAATTATAGTATGACGCAATTAAGTTATTTTGTATCTTTACCGAAAAAATGTCATGGTAACATACAAAGTAACCCTAACAAAAGAAGAAAGAGAGTCATTGATGGCCAATACAAGGCAGGGTAACCAT
>JBGTBR010000077.1:0-3420 GCA_041749255.1 Saprospiraceae bacterium | reverse complement strand
TGGTGTCATGGCCAGTTTTGGCAATGTATCAGATGCAGTCAATGCAGCCATCAAAATTCAGGAAGCCTGTAATGCAGCCAATGAATACCAGCTTTGTATAGGCATACACCTGGCAGAAGTGGTGTTTGAAAATGATGATGTTTTTGGTGATGGAGTCAATATCGCAGCCCGGATTCAAACTGCTGCAGCTCCCGGTTGTATTTTTATTTCAGAAACGGTCCATCATAATATTTCCAATAAAAAGGACATTGAGACCCGGTTTGTAAAAGAAGAGATCTTAAAGAATGTAAGTCAGCCGGTGAGAATGTACCAGGTGATATTTGCCGGCAGCGAAATCATTGAACCAGTAAAACCGGTGACCGCGATTATTGAAAAAAGCATAGCGGTTCTCCCGTTTGTAAATATGAGCAATGATCCTGACCAGGAATACTTCAGCGATGGGATCAGCGAAGAAATTATCAACATGCTGGCGCAGGTGCCAGATTTAAAAGTTATAGCCCGAACTTCCTGTTTTGCCTTCAAAGGAAAAAACATGGATGTAAAATTGATTGGCGAACAACTTAAAGTCAGACATATTCTCGAAGGGAGCGTTCGGAAATCAGGAAATAAACTTCGCGTTACTGCCCAGCTCATCAAAGTATCAGACGGGTTTCATCTCTATTCCGAAAAATTCGACAGGGAACTGGAAGATATTTTTGCTATACAGGATGAAGTCTCGTTGGCCATCTTAAATGCCATCAAAATCAAATTATTTGGTGCAGAAAAGGAAGCTGTTTTAAAGAAGCATACTGACAATGTTGAAGCGTATCAACTGTATCTTAAAGCACGTTTTCATCTCAATAAATTCACTCCGGACGGGTTTCTGAAAGCCATAGAATATTTTGATAGCGCTATTGAAACAGATCCAAACTATGCAATTGCATTTTCGGGAAAGGCATTTTGCTACATGAACTTAAGGGATCTTTTTGGGCTGCCGCGAGAGAAGTGCGAACCGCAAGCATTGAAAGCTGCACAGCATTCTTTTAAACTGGATGATGAAATTGATGCAGGTTACCTGGCGGTGGGGCGAATAAAGCTGCATTGGGATTGGAACGTTAAGGAGGCCACTAGAAATTTCAGGAAAGCCCTTTCCATCAACCCAAACAATGCGGAAAGTCATGTGCAATTAGGCTTTTGCCTGGTCTTATCAGGTAATACAATTGAGGCTGTGGAACACGCTAATTCAGCTGAACAGTTGGATCCCATTTCGATACTCAATATTTGGTACGCAACCGGAATTCCGTATGGAGCTGGCAATTATGAAAAAGTATTGTCCAATGGAAAAAAATTGATTGATCTAGAGCCCAATTTCTTTTCCGGTCATATGTGGGCAAGTATGGCTTATTTGTTCTTAGGAAGACTTGAAGAAGCAATTGCTGAAGGAGAAATACTGGTAAGACTAAATCCGTCCCCGTATTTCTTAAACGTTCTCGGACTTATTTATGGAGCGGCTGGGCAAAAGGAAAAGGCGAGTGAGATAGTTAAAAAAATGGAAGACTTAGAAGGAGCCGACATATCTAATTTATATCATGCTATAGGAAATGTCTACTTTGGTATGAGAGAATGGGAAAACGCATACAATTATTATGAAAAGAGTATTGAGAACCGCGAACAACAGATGGTGTGGGCCAAATATATATGGCGGCTCTTCCCGGAATTTTTAGCTCAACCAAGGTCTAAAGAACTCTTAGCACGAATAGAAGTACTTTTTTGAAACAAGTATGATTTATTGAATAAGATTCATAAGTATTGATTCTTAAAGCTGGCACATTCTATACAACAATTCTAGTATATTACACCCTATGCCTCAATCTCGCCAACTCGCAGCCATCATGTTTACCGATATTGTCGGGTTTACTGCTTTGATGGGCAGTGATGAAAAGAAGACTTATTAGATCCTTGAAAAAAACAGGCAAATCCATAAACCCATCATCAGCACATACAATGGTCGCTGGATCAAAGAGCTTGGGGATGGCGTCATGGCCAGTTTTGGCAATGTATCAGATGCAGTCAATGCAGCCATCAAAATATCACCTTAAAGCATTTATTAATAGACAATAATAAATGTATTGGGATTCAGTTTTTTCCTGATAAAGTCGTACATGCCTTACTAAAGGAATTACCCGGGATCAAGTGGAGCAACGAATTTGGGATGCCATATGTCCGAAACAATAAAGACAATGTTGATTTTATTTATCGAAAATTCCGGGGTGTTGCATGGGTTAATACGAACTATTTTTTCCCCAATCGGAGATTGAACCATGAAAACGAAGAGATTAATGTAAATTGGTTTCGTAAGCGGAAATTACCAGACGGATATCGTGCTTGTCCTGAAGATTATTTATTAAAATTGGAGTTGAAAAGATATGCTAACAACACTGCCAAAACCTACATTCAGTGCTTTGAGAAATTTATAAATTCTCAAACAGAAAAAGATTTAATGCGAATTAACGAACAAGATGTACAGTTATATTTACAGAAATTGGTACAGGAAAACAAGTCTAATTCGTACATTAATCAAATGATCAATAGCATTAAATTTTACTACGAGGTAGTAAAAGAAATGCCCAATCGGTTTTATAGAGTTGAACGCCCGAAGAAAGTGCACATTTTACCAAAAGTATTGGCAAAATCGGAAGTCAAAGACATTATTGAAGCGACAACGACCATAAAACACAGATGCATATTAAGTTTGATGTATTCTTCAGGTTTGCGAATGGGTGAATTATTAAATTTAAAGCCCGAAGACATAGATAGTAAACGTATGATGGTACGGGTAAATCAAGGCAAAGGTAGAAGAGACCGATTGACCTTGCTTTCTGAAAAGGTATTGAAAGATTTGAGGCAATATTACATAGAAAAAAGTCCCAAAACCTGGTTGTTTGAATCACCTGATGGGAATAAGTACAGTTCAACCAGTGTTGCCACAATACTAAAAAGAGCAGCACAAAAAGCAGGCATCCAAAAACGTGTCAATCCACATATGCTCAGACATAGCTTTGCAACCCATTTGTTAGAATCTGGCACTGATTTACGCTATATACAAACATTACCTGGTCATCGAAGCAGCAAAACGACAGAGATTTACACTCATGTTGCGACCAATACTTTTATATTAATAAAAAATCCATTAGATTAGTGGGAAATATACTAAGGGAATAATCCATATATGGATTATCCTATTGTTATAAGCAAGCCTAAAAGACAGTGCAACTCGACAATGACACAGACGAAAATGAAATATTACAGACAACTTGACCCTGACTTTCAGGAGACCTTTTACCGACACGACAAGCCAACGCTTCTGTATTTTTTATTTTTCTCCACCGCACATTTTTTTAATTCAATTTTATTGCCCCCCGCATTACACACATTTGCCTT
>JBGTBR010000076.1:0-75628 GCA_041749255.1 Saprospiraceae bacterium | reverse complement strand
TTGTGCCTATAAGGCTATCGCCTTTGATGAATGCGTTTTGAATGATCATGCGTTAGATGATTGTTCAGGTTGGCTACGCTAATTTACGCATTCATCTTTTTTATAATATGTATTTTGCCTCAATTTCTTTCCGAACCATTGGAAGAAGAAGCCTTAAATAATGAATTAGGTATTGACTTAAAATTCAAAGTAAATGATTTTGTTATGCTTGACACATTATATAACTATCAATTAGCAGATTCATTAAAGTTGATATTAACAGAAAGTATTGAAAGAATAAATCAAATTGGTTTTCAGAAAAATGATTTTATAAAATTCAGGGAACAGGAACTCACTTTACGAAATGACAGAAACTACTATACTGATTTTGTTGAAAATCATAGCATTGATTCAGAATGGTTAAGAGAAATAAGAAAAATCTTTGAGAGGACAGATTTGGTTATAGCAAATTATGAAGATGCTAACATAATAGAATTGTTTGAATTATATTCGTGGTATCAACATCGTTATTGGAGTTTCTATGATGATAAGGCAAATGTAGAAAAATATAAATATTATATAGAGGCTGCAAAAGAGTATAAAAATATGGAAGAGGTGATTAATAAGTATATGGAAAAACCTAATGAGATAGTATATTTCAAAGCAAAAGTCTCTTTCGAACAAATAAACCCTTTGTTAGGGGGTGCAAAACAAAAGTTAACTAAGATTACTTATTTCGATAAAAACAAAAATTTGATGAATGATTAACTTTTACATTTATTCCTAGGCGTACCCAACTTTATACAAAGATATATTAAAAAGCTGAAAGCAACCTATACTACAGATTTAAGGGTAATGCTCAGTAAAATAGGAATTATTTGAAGCGACAAAGTGAAATCCAACAACCACTCAAAAAAAAACGTCTACCATTATATTTTAAAAAGAAAAAGAGAATAATACCAGCCCATAACAACACCTAAGAAGAACATAAACAGAAACGTTAATTAAAAATATATATAAATGGCCAAATTGAGTGACTGAGATCATTTAATAAAAACATTACAATTATGAACAAAGGTGGATTTTCTTGGAAAAGATTAAGCGGAATTTCTGGTGCTAAATCAAAAGTTTCCAGAAAAACCGGAATTCCATTTACAAAAAGCGGTCGCAATCAAAAAATTGGAAGAATTGCTTCAAAAGGTTGTTTGGGAATTTTTGTCGCTATGACAATACCAATATTGATTTTTGTTTTTGTCGTTTTTTATTAAAACAATATAAATTATGGAAGATCAGATAGACGACATATCAAGATTTGATTCCAGAGCGATTAGAATGAGTGAAACGCTAAAGAAAAAACTACTCAAACACGCATCCATAGCAGCGTCACAGAAAGGAGAACTATCAACTGTTTTTCAGGAGTTAACAAAACAGTCAATTAATATGCTATTCAGACCGAATGGGGCATCATTAAGCGAATTAAGACTAACGCTACAAAACTTGATCGATGATAACAAATTGGTTGAAAGATATTATGCTCAATGGACACATGATATTTATAGCAGCTACCATAATGCAGCTGGCAACGAAGTCAGGATTCAATTGGGACTTAGATTTGCTGTTTATACCGGCGGGATTATGGAGGCCACACGGGATTTTTGTTATGACAAAGACGGACAAGTATATAGCGAAGAAGAAATAATGGCATGGGCAAACGAGACGTGGAAAGGCAAACCCAAAACCGGTTATGATCCCGTTATTGATGTAGGAGGTTATAATTGCAGACATACATTGAGATGGATTAGTGATGAATTAGCATATCAATTACGTCCAGAGTTAAGGGAATTATTTCCACCTCAATTATAGAAAAAACTCCTAAATCTGAATTTGTGTTACAATACAAAAACAAAAAAGGTTTGCACAACTGTAACCCTTTCATTTTCAAGTGACTCCGACAGAATTCGAACCCACGACCTACCATATAATGCAATTATCTTGAAAATTTTACTATAAAGGCCAATTTTATGCAAATCGTATGCAAAAGAAAAAGGGTTGCATCTTTTAATTAATGTAACCCTTTAATTATCAAGTCGGGATGACTGGATTGGTTTCACCGATCCAAAGGGGGGGGATTCAAACATATCAAAGACTGCCTGCGGCTTTGGTCTTTTTTTACCCGCATAATTCATGAGGGATTCGTCGTGAAAGGCTAGAGGCCAATAGAAATGGGTACTCGTGAAGATTTTTTTCCGCAGGCATAGCCTTAGCTATGATGAGGACAGAAAATCGAACACGTGCCCATTTATGAAGGCATCCGGCATTGTAATAGATTCCTTCATGAATTATGCGGGTTAAGCTATCTCATTGCAGTAAATAAATTTGCATCACTTCGAAGCATAAAAAAGACCGCTGTCTTCCGACAGCAGTCTTTGATTTGTTTGTCGGGATGACTGGATTCGAACCAGCGACCCCACGCCCCCCAGACGTGTACTCTAACCGAGCTGAGCTACATCCCGAAATTGGACGGCAAAATTAATACTTTATTTAGCTATATAGTTAACTTATCCGGTATTTATTGATTCGATTGTCCAGACTTTTACCTGCACAATATTACCTGATACGGGAATTTCTTTGACAAAAATGAAAAAACCAAAGGACTGAAAACTAACCTACTGTTCATAAAGATCAGAACTCAGATAACGGTCTCCCCTATCACATACGATAAAGACAATAAGGCCTTCTTTCAATTTGTCAGCGAGTTGAAGAGCGACATGACAGGCTCCCCCACTGCTCATTCCACCCATTATTCCCTCTTCTTTAGCCATTCTTCTGGCTGTAAAACTCGCTTCTTCTTCAGACACTTCCATGATGTTATCGACTCTTTTTGGATCAAAAATGGCAGGTAGAAATTCAGGTGTCCACCTTCTTATACCGGGGATAGATGATCCTTCCGTAGGTTGAGCTCCTATGATTTGAACAGAAGAATTCTTTTCTTTGAGAAATGCAGAAGTACCCATTATGGTGCCGGTAGTACCCATAGATGATACGAAGTGCGTAATCTTACCACCTGTATCTTTCCATATTTCCGGACCGGTGGTTTTGATATGTACAGCTGGATTGGCCGGATTATCAAACTGATTGAGAATATAATAGCCTTTATCCTTAGCCATTGCCAGGGCGACATCACGGGAATATTCGATGGTTTTTTCTGAAGGTGTAAGGATAATTTCAGCTCCATAAGCCTTCATGGTTATGACCCTCTCAGCTGTTGCATTTTCAGGCATGATAAGAGTGACATAAATGCCATATTGTGCAGCGATCATTGCTATGGCAATACCTGTATTACCGCTGGTGGCTTCTACTATCCGGTCTCCTTTTTTAAGTAGACCGCGTTCCATGGCATCGGTGATAAGACCTAAAGCTGTACGGTCTTTGACGCTTCCACCCGGATTTTGTCCTTCCAGCTTAGCCCACACTTCGACATTTGAATTTGAGACCATCTTTTCAAGCTTGACCATGGGTGTCCGGCCAATCAGGTTTAAAATGCTCATAATGCCATGGATTTATACACGATGACATCTGTTTTGTCGGTAGACTCTTCATGCATAGCCGCTTTGTAATATACTTTCGAATTCGGTTGAATACTCCGGGTTAACCATACATTGCCACCCACAACACTATGACTGCCAATGACTGTTTCACCTCCCAATATGGTAGCTCCTGCATAAATGACTACGTGGTCTTCAAGGGTCGGATGTCTTTTAGTATCTGCACTTGACTTTTCTACACTAAGTGCACCCAATGTGACACCCTGATAGATCTTGACATGTTCGCCTATGACCGTAGTCTCTCCAATGACCACTCCGGTACCGTGATCAATACAAAAATGTCTACCTATAGTAGCTCCCGGATGTATATCTATACCGGTATGGCTGTGGGCATATTCAGTTATCATTCTTGGTACGATACGCACTTTCTTCTTTTCCAACAAATGGGCAATCCTGTAGGCAAAAATAGCCAGGAATCCCGGATATGTTTTGATGACTTCCACCTGACTTTTGGCTGCCGGATCTCCTTCAAACATAGCTTTGACGTCTTCTTCCAGCATTTTGTAAGTAGCAGGTAAAGCTTCAAAAAAATACGAAGTCACTTCCGCTGCAAAATTCTCAGATTCATTCTTGTCTTTACAGATCATTTGATAAAGCATGACCCTTAGTTTTTCCATCTCTTCCTGAATTTCTTCCACATTATTAAATGAATATGAACCGTAGTCGGGAAATAACAAATGGATTAATCCACGCAGGAAATCTACCACTTCCTGTTTACTGGCACAAGGCAGCTTATCCTGGTGTCTTTCGAGTATATGCGTATGAAATGATGATTTGGAATCTTTCATTTTTCAGTTTAAATTTTATTACTAGTTGCCTTGGTATCCGTCATATCTTTGTTGTAACAAAAATCTGGCCTAAAGGATTGTCTAATGAGATATTTTATTTCAGGGGATTGCAAATCAAAGCTTGAAATTTTCTAAATCTTTGAAAGCAACTATAACCAATCTGAAACAAAGGATTATATCCTTACTTCATCGGCCAAATCTTCCAGACTCTTTCCTTTGGTTTCGGGCATGTAGAATAGTACCCAAATGAATTGGAATACCATGAAAACAGCAAAACCAGCAAATATCGGCCACGGGTTATCCCGGAAGGCATCAATGACCACGGGTCCCATCAATGTGATAATCCCGGCAAAAATCCAATGGATACTCGTGCCAAATGACTGCCCACTTGCCCTGACCTTGTTTGGGAATATTTCTGAAATAAAAACCCAGATCACGGCACCCTGACCTATCGCATGGGAGGCAATAAAGACCAATAGAAAAAACATCAGGAACAAAGGATCAGATTGAGTGTAAAAGGAAAATGACACCATTGCCAGGCTGATTATGTAACCTATCGATCCCACTTTCAATAAAAATTTTCTACCACTGCTATCAATCAAAACCATTCCAATCAATGTGAACAGTAAATTTACCCCTCCGATCGATATAGCATTACTCAATGATTCTTTTGCCCCTAGTCCTGACAACTCCAATATTTCCGGAGCATAATAAAGGATAAAGTTTATACCCGACATTTGATTAAAAAAAGCGATAAAGAAAGCAAGTGCTATGGGTTTTTTATATCTCGCAGAAAAGAAACGATCTTTTTCAACTTTAGCCGAATTAACAATGTCCGCCATCGTTTTTTCTACATCGTCAATGCCTAATTCTTCTAAAATTCCAGCGGCCGTCTTTGTATCTTGTCTGTGCAATATCAACCATCTGGGACTCCTGGGTACAGTTAAAACCATAAGAGTATACATCAATGCTGGAATAGCCTCAACACCCAACATCCATCTCCAGTCGTTAATTCCACCAAAACCCGATAACAGGTAATTGGAAATAAATGCCATCAATATTCCAAAAACGATCATAAACTGGTATAAAGCTACCAGTTTGCCCCTTTCTTTGGCGGGCGATATTTCGGAAATATAAGTAGGTGCAGCCACCGATGAAGCTCCAACTCCCAATCCACCGATAAAGCGAAAAAACGAAAATGTATAGGGATCCATAGCCAAAGCCGAACCCAGAGCTGAAGCTGCAAACAAAATTCCTATCCATAATAATGTCTTTTTCCTCCCGAACCTATCACAAGGAATACCCCCAAACATAGCCCCTAACACCGTTCCCCACAATGCCATAGACATAATGAAAAAACCGTGAAAGAAAGGGGAAGTATCCCACAATGTTTTGATAGGAAGATTGGCACCAGATATAACAACAGTATCAAAACCAAAGAGAAATCCCGCGAGAGCAACCGTAACACTCCAAAACTTTAATTTCCGTGTCATGAGTTATCTATGTATTTATATAGTAAATCTAATGGGAATAAAGAGAAATCCATATAAACGTAAGAAAAATTACAATGAATAGGATAAAATTCATATATCATACAACAACCCACAAGACTTTGCATGTTAATTATGACAACTTTACTCCCCACTAATAACTTAGCTTATTCTGTATATTCACTCATAAAGAAATAAAGTAATGCTGCATCCTACCCATTGTATAAAAGAATAATTTTGACCTCAATTATAGAAATCGGATATGATCAAAGACAGAACCACAATATTTATAGTTTTGGCATTCCTGGCCATATACTTCATTTGGGGTTCTACCTATTTATTTAATAGCATTGTGGTTCGCGAAATTCCTCCTTTCCAGCTTTCCGGATATCGATTTGTTTTTGCATCTGTGATTATTTTTTTGCTAGCGGGATTCAGTAATAAAATCAATCCTATCAGTTTACATCAAATCCGAAATTCGGGTATTGCGGGTCTGCTTTTTCTTACATTAGGCAATGGAGGTGTGGTTTGGGCACTCCAATATGTGGATAGCGGAATGACAGCCCTCCTCGTTTCAGCTCAACCACTTGTGGTATTACTACTGCTGTGGATACATCAAAAGAAAGCCATTTCCAAACTGTCCTGGATTGGTATTTTTCTGGGTATCAGTGGCATATACCTTTTATCCAATCAAAGTGTTTTGATCGGCACCTCAATGCAGATTATAGGTCTTGTAGTCATATTACTATGTCTCGTTTCCTGGGGTTATGGAAGTATCTTTGTCACCAGAGTCGAAATGCCTGCTTCTTCATTCCAAAATGCAGCGTACCAAATGCTTATTGGGGGTAGTGCCATGATCGCTATCAGCTGGATGTTGGGCGAACCAGAATTTGAATGGATATCATTAAGCAGAGATACCGTTTACTCTTTTTTATTTCTGATTTTTTTGGGTAGTATTGTTGCTTTCACTTCGTTTAATTATCTATTAAAGCATGTATCTCCTGAAAAGGTCTCTACCAACACATATGTCAATCCGATTGTAGCATTGTTTCTTGGCTGGTATGTACTCCATGAAGTCATTACAGTTCAATCTATGATCGCTACTTGTATTTTACTGGCAGGTGTATATTTTATTCACAAAGGCAAATAGATTTTGTATCTTTCCGTATAAATAACACTCGATGGCGGATTACGACTTTATCATAATCGGAGCGGGCTCGGCTGGTTGTATATTGGCCAATAGATTATCAAAATTCCCTGGGATCAAAGTACTGCTTCTGGAAGCAGGCGGCAAAGATAATGTTCCCTTACTTAGTATACCGGGAGCTTATAGTCGCTTATTCCGTACTAAAGTAGATTGGGGCTTTTATTCAGAACCCCAGGAACATATGATGGGAAGGAAGCTTTATCTACCCAGAGGGAAAGTGTTGGGCGGTTCCAGTTCTACGAATGCGATGGCATATGTCAGGGGAAATTCTACAGATTATGACCAATGGAGTGCATTGGGCTGTCAAGGTTGGTCATTTGATGAAGTATTGCCCTATTTTCTTAAATCTGAACACAATGAAGACATTGACCAACTGGATCATACATACCACCAAACAGGAGGTCCTGTTAATGTAACTTTTTCCAAATCATATGAGACACCCTTTGTACGAGCTTTTATACAAGCCTGTGCAAAGCACGGCATACCTCATAATACAGATTATAACGGTGCCTCACAATTGGGTGCCGGGAAGTTCCAGTTTACCATTAAAAACAATAAAAGACACAGTGCCGCAGATGCGTTTCTTAAGCCAGTTTTGACAAGGGACAACCTTACAATCATAACCCATGCCAGGGTAACCCGTCTTGTACTGTCTAAAGATAAGGTAACGGGGCTGGAAGTATCCATTAAAGGAAGATCACCTCAAATGATTACCTGTGGAAAAGAAATCATACTCAGTGCGGGTGCTTTCCATTCTCCCCACTTATTGATGGTATCCGGTATAGGGGTTTCTGAAGAATTAAAAGATCATAATATAGAGTCAAGGGTAAACCTTCCTGGAGTGGGTAAAAATTTACAAGATCATTTGTTTTTTCCCATCTCTGCTACAGCAAAAGTTCAGAAAGGTCTAAACCATTTTCTGAAACCCCACCTTCAGCTAGCAGCTCTTGCAAAATATTTCGCTGTAAAAAAGGGGCCGCTGACCATTGGTCCTTTGGAAGGTGTTGCATTTTTTGATACACATGGAGGTGGGAATATAGATTGCCAATTTCACTTTACCCCTTTTCATATTGGTAGTGAATACGACTTCGACATGTACGATCAGAGTTCTTATCCACAGCATGATGGATTTACCATTTTACCATCTCTGGTATCTCCTAAGAGCCGGGGTGAAATAACACTTCGTTCTCAAAATCCAATGGATTCCCCTATAATTCAACCCAATTTCCTTTCAGATGATGAAGATCTTAACACTCTCGTAAGAGGGGGAATGAAAGCCATGGAAATCATAGAGGATGAAGCATTTAATCCGTTTCGGAAGGAGCTGATCCTGCCTGGTGAGAAACTTAATGCAGAAGACATGGCCATACATATTAAAAAATCCGTAGAAACCATCTATCATCCTTCTGGTACATGCAAAATGGGTGTGGATGAAATGGCCGTGGTCGATCCTCAGTTACGATTGAGAGGATTGGGGGGATTGCGCATTGTCGATGCTTCCATTATCCCAGTGATTCCCAGGGGAAATACCAATGCTCCCGTTTATATGATAGCTGAGAAAGCCTCTGATCTAATTGTAAACGATTGGGGATTGTAAGAAAATGAATAGTTTAAATCTGGATGCATAAAAAATGAAGGTCTTAACTATATTTGCCATACATCTAATTTTATGTAACTATCTGCATGGTTGCTTTTAATGAAAGCTCATTTTTGCACGTATGACATCTTTATTGACCAAGAATTGATGATATAATTCTAAATTTACCTTTAGTCCAAATAGAGATAAAAGTTGATTGGTTTCGATTTTATTAATATAAGATTTTTTAGACATGGAAATGATTGTCGATTATTTTTCGGATATGCCAGCTTCGCACCGCTCCGCTGTATTGATAGGTGGTCTGACGATTTTTTTATTTATAGAAAATGCAGCCCCGTTTTTTTCAACCCAATACAACAAGTGGAAGCATACATGGATCAATGTATTTTTTACCGCTACCACTGTCATCATTAATTTTGTGATGGCATTCATACTTTTGATGACTGCGGAATTTGTAGATAACCAGGAGTTTGGGATCATTCAATGGCTTCCGCTATCAGGAATTATATTTATGATTTCCGGATTATTGTTGCTTGATTTTATAGGAGCCTTTTTACCACATTATATAGAACACAGGGTCAAATTTCTATGGCAATTTCACCTCATCCACCATACCGATCAGCATGTAGATACTACAACAGCTAACCGTCACCATCCAGGTGAAAGCGTATTGCGATTTCTTTTTACCCTCATTGCTGTTATCGTCGTTGGTGCGCCTATGTGGCTGGTATTCATGTACCAGTCTCTCAGTGTGATACTAAGTCAATTTAACCATTCAAATGTAAAAATGCCCGAATGGCTCGACGATACGCTTGTTTGGATTATTTGCACACCCAATATGCATCGCGTACACCACCATTACCGCCAACCCTATTCCGACATGAATTATGGCAATATTTTTTCTTTCTGGGACAGGATATTTGGCTCCTACGTAAAAGTCGATAATTCAAAGTTGAAATATGGAGTCGATACCCACATGGATGTAAAAGAAACGGACGATATTATGACTTTACTCAAAATACCCTTTATGGGTTATAGAGGTAGTATCGAATACGATCAGGAAGAATCTTTATGATATGATGATCAAGGATTTCTCATGAATTGAGTAATAGTCTAAGATGGATTATGAAATCAATCCCCAGTCTTTATACTTGAGTTTATATCTTCCCATGTAGTTTTTTATAGGTAGATGTACCGGATCTGCCAATACAGGATCTTTTTCGACGAGTTTTTTCGCTGTAAGCCTTGCTGATCTCAATATAGCCTGATCTTCTACCAGGTTAGCCAATTGAAATTCTACCGCACCGCTTTGGCGTGTACCTGATATATCTCCAGGGCCCCTGAGCATCATATCTACTTCAGCTATTTCAAATCCATCATTGGTTCTCACCATGGTGGCAATCCGCTCCTTTGCATCCGCTGACAATTTGAATCCGGACATGAGAATGCAATACGATTGTTCTCCTCCCCTGCCTACCCTGCCTCTCAGCTGATGGAGTTGAGACAGACCAAATCTCTCTGAGTTTTCAATGAGCATTACTGTGGCATTAGGAACATTAACACCTACTTCTATTACTGTTGTGGCTACCATTATATCTGTTCGCCCTTCTGCAAAACGCTTCATTTCATAATCCTTGGCTTCGGGCTTCATCTTGCCGTGAATGATGCTTATCTGAAAATCAGGTCTGGGAAATATCTGCAACAATCTTTCATAGCCATCCTGAAGATTTCTGAGATCCAGGACTTCCGATTCTTCTATGAGAGGGTATACAATATATATCTGTCTCCCTAAACCAATTTGTTGTTTCAAAAAATCGTATACCCTGGGTCTTGATTGATCAGACCGGTGAATGGTTCGAATCTCTTTTCGACCTGGTGGCAATTCATCAATAATCGATAGATCAAGATCGCCATATCGCGTCATGGCCAGGGTTCTGGGAATGGGTGTTGCCGTCATCACCAGGATATGAGGCACTGTTTCCGGATTTTTTTGCCATAGTTTTGCCCGCTGATTGACACCAAACCGGTGTTGTTCATCAGTAATGGCAAGCCCCAGTTTTTTAAACACCACAGGATCTTCAATTAAAGCATGGGTTCCAATGAGGATGTGTATGTCCCCTGACTTTAATAATTTTAATAATTCCTTCCTGTGATTTCCTTTGATACTACTTGAGAGATAAGCCACTCTCAGACCCATTCCCTGTACATAATTCATAATGGATTCATAGTGCTGGCGAGCTAAAATCTCTGTCGGAGCCATCAAACATGATTGATGGTCATTATCAATGGCTAAAATCATGGTCATAAGTGCAACCATCGTTTTACCACTTCCTACATCCCCTTGCAACAGTCTGTTCATTTGAGCTCCTGAACCCAGATCCTGCCTGATCTCACGTATGACCCGTTTTTGTGCTCCTGTCAATTCAAATGGAAGGTGTTTTTCAAAAAAGGTATGAAAATAATGCCCTACTTTTTCAAAAACTATTCCTTTAATCCTGTTTTTACGAATGGCTTTGTTTTGTAATAAAACCAGTTGATTGTAAAACAACTCTTCGAACTTTAATCTCTGTTGAGAAGCCTTGAGTTCGTCTTCCTGGCCGGGAAAATGTATCCATCTAAGTGCCTCCCATTTGGAGACAAGCCCTTGTTTAGAGCGGATGTAGCCCGGCAGGTTATCTTCTATAGCAGCAGAAGTAATTCTCTCAAATAAATGAGCGGTCAGCCTTCTTCTCGATTTTCCACCGAGCCCAATGGTATCAAGTTTCTCAGTGGAACGATAGACAGGATCGTATTTTAGCATTTTTTTGGAAGCGTAATATTCGATTGATTCCATTTCCGGATGTACAATACTTTTTTTTCCTTTAAATACTTTTACCTTACCGTAAATGGTATATTCCCTTTCGGGGAGGATCATTTCAGAGATCATTTTTACTTTCTGAAACCAAATCAATTCAATAAATCCGGTACCATCATGAGCCATTCCGGAAAGTCGGTAACCCTTCTTACCTTTTATGCTTTCCATGCTGATGACTTTGGCTTTAAGAAATACCGTCTCACCATCAGATCGAATATCTTTAACAAAAGTATACGAGGTCTTATCCACATATCTGAAAGGAAAGTCATACAACAAATCTCGAAAGCAATGTATTCCCAACTCATTCCTGAGTGCTTCAGCCCGGGAAGGTCCTACTCCCTTAAGAAATTCAATAGGAGTATCCAGTATGTGTTTTACTTCTGTCATTTAAATGAACCCTCGAATGAAATGCAGTCCGTATCGTTGAAAGTATTCATAAGTAAATATATGCCATACTTTATATTCGAAGTTAACCAGAGTGACAACATTTCATCATTGTAAGTTCAATTTTACAAATAAAGGCTGTAAACAGGCATGTTTATTGCGGGAACAATACAATTCAATTATGCGTTAGCAAACCAAAAAAAAGAATGGCATCTAAAAGACAATTACAGGTAGAAGAAAAGATAAAAAGGTTTTTTGGAACAGTGCTTCAGGAAGAAGGTGCCTATATTTACGGACATGAAACTTTGGTGTCAGTAACTTCCGTTCAGGTTGCCCCGGATCTTTCTCTAGCCAAGATTTACCTTAGTATTTACAATAGTGATGATAAAGATCAGGTACTTGAGTCCATTCAGCAAAACCATGTTCATTTAAAGCAAGCATTGGTAAAAAAGATAAGAAAACACATCAGAAGGATACCAGAATTGGAATTTTTCCAGGACGATACTCTCGATGAAATGTACCGACTGGATGCGCTTTTTAACAAACTCAAAAAAGAAGAATAGATCAGCGAATGGGTTTTACTCTCACCCTGTTGGCGATACTCCTGTCCATTTCAACCAATTTATTTCCAGCTTTTAGCTTGATCATTTGACCTGCATTTTCTACAACTTGCACAATGGTGGAAGGCATAATGCCCAACTCCCACAATTCCCCTTCCACTTCAATATCCTGTTGCTCTGGCAAAACCCTTGACTTCGACCGGGGTTTTTGAGCCAGCAAACTCCAGGTGTGAATGATGTTTTTTGGAGGTATGGGCGAACCGTGTGGATCTTCTGCCGGATATCCCAGTTTAGCATCTACTTCATCCAGCAGCTCTTCAGAAAGCAAGTGTTCAAAAATTTCAGCTTCTTCATGAATTTGCTCTTTGGTTAAACCCATCGTTTCTACCTGATATGATTCCCATAATCTGTGCGCTCTTATCAGTCGAAGTGCCATATCCTTTCCTTTCTGGGTTAAAATAAATCCGTCTTCCTGATGCAGAATGATATCATCTTTCAGAAGGCGTTTAAGGATCCCATTCATCTTCTGTTGAGAAAAATCTAATCTTTCAACCATTGAAGAAGGTGTAACAACTGTGTTCTCACTGTTTTTAAAAATATGTTTTACAACATCTTCCATTTCAATTTTACGGTTTTGAGCTCTGGTCAGAAATAATCTGGTAAGAAAACCCTTTTTTGGAGCAAATACTGCTACTACAAAATAAATGGAGGTGGCAAATATGACCATAGCAGGCCCAGGAGTAGTATCAAAAACAATAGCCAACATCATACCGCCCATAGCTGAAGCAAGGCCTATTAATCCCGATAAAACCAGTACTTTTTGCAATCGGTCAGAAAGTAAAAGAGCTGTCGAAGCCGGAGTTATAAGCATTGCAACTACAAGAATGACGCCCACTGTTCTCAACGCAGAAACCACCGCAAAGGAAAGAAGTAACATTAAAAAGTAATGGATAGCTTTGACAGAAATACCCATAGTCTTAGCTATGACAGGTTGAAATGTAGTGATCGTTAAATACCTGAATAATACTGTGATGCTGATAATGGTATATAGCAATATAAAAAAAGTAAGTATCAGGTCACTATTAGAGATACCCAAAACATTACCAAATAAAAAATCTTTGAGATCGAGATGTGCACCCCTGTCTTTACTAAGCCAGGAAATGCCAATTACACCTATAGAAAACATGGCTGTAAAAACGATTCCGATGGCCGCATCATTCTTAGTCGCAATATTTTGCTGAATCCATGTGATCATCAATGCAGCGAGTAACCCGGCAATAACGGATCCTGTAAAAAAACCTACAGTGCTATACCCTACCAATAAAAATGCAACAAAAATACCAGGCAAAATGGCATGGGATAAGGCATCTCCAATTAACGACATATTTCTCAATACAATAAAACAACCAATCACCCCACACATAATTCCCACCATACTGGAAGCCACTATGGCGCGTATAGCCCAAGCCGATGATATGATATCTAAAAATTCCATCCTGCTCTTTTAGTGGCAAAAATAGTACTTTTTAACCATATATAATATTTTTTTTAGGTGAGACTAAATTTAAATGTTTAATAACTCTCTTATCATACCCTCTTTAAGAGCATAAGGGGAAATTTTTATCACTTTTATCGGTGTCAAATCTAGGACATAATGTATAAGAACAAAGGCGGTTACGATGAGCCTTGCTCTCGATTCCGGTATCCCATCTATTAGTAACCGATCTTCGTATTTTGTATGCAGAAATTGATTGTAAAAATCCATAAAAACCGAGACAGAGACAGCATTACATCTGCCTTCTTCAGGATACATTCCGGCGAGTGCCTCTAATACTTCAAAGGAACCTGACGCACCTACCAAAGCATGTACAGTATGATCGCGTAAACGGAGCTTCATTTCCCGGAACAGGTTTTCAAAGTATTGTTTTAGTTGCTTAGTATCCTCCTCACTTAATGGGTCGCTATGAACAAAGCGGTTATGCAAATAAGTCACTCCAGCCATAAAACTATAAGACCAAATCATCCTTGTACCCTGATAGAGAATAAATTCAGTACTACCTCCTCCAATATCCATGATGAGATTGATGGATTTCATATCTTTTACTGCCATAGAAGTCCCTTTGAAAATCAATTCAGCCTCTCGACTTCCTGAAATAACCTCTATGTCTATATCCAGTTCAGTTTTCACTTTTGAAAGAAAAGCTACTCCATTACTCGCTGAGCGAAAGGCTTCTGTTGCCACTGCTTTGTACACAGTGATCTGGTGTTGAACCATTAATTTTTTAAAGTCTTCAAGTGTTTTCCATGCTCGTTCTAAAACAATATAATGCAAATCTTCTAGACCATATTCAGCAAGAAATATCCATCTTCGTTGACGATCGATTACCTTGAAAGATGAATGAATCTTTTCGGCAATTATTAAGTGAAAAGTATTGGTTCCGAGATCAATTGCTGCTGCTTTCATGAGAATGAATACTTTCCCACCCGTTCAGGATTTACGGTATCTTTGAAGCAGACCATCAAAAAACATTCTACCTGTCATGGTCATTCCATTGACATAACTGGGTTTATCATTGGTATGGAATACAAAGTAATAACATTTCGTCGGTTCGACATAAATATCTGCTTCAGCTATAATTTGGCCTTTCACATGCACAAACATTCTTCCAATGAGAGCACATCGATCTATACTCACCGGTTTTACATCATCAATAGCCTGAATATGCCTTTTTAAACTATTTACATCATTAGCACTAATGGAGACAGGAAGATCGTAAAAGATAAAATCGATAAAATCAACATGAGTATATAAGTGATAAATTGAATCAGCGTTGATAGGGTAGAGATTTTGAAAATCTGGATTTACAGTAGATACGGCACTGGTTGGGTGTCCGCTATCAGCGCCTGGATTTGCTTTTTCTTTGCAGCAAAGCATCCCACAACTTATTAGTAACAAAAAGATTAGATTCTTCATATTTATTTATTTTTAAAATTGGATAGTTTAATAAAACTACCTAAAAACGGAAATAATATTTAAATCATTTTTTTTTGAAAGACACTTCCTGTATCACTCAACACCATATAATCTTAGTCTTATTCTTTCTTTGTGGTGAAATGAGGAAAAGCCCTAAAACAATATGGATATTCATAAGGCCTAAATAAAAACTGTTTATTCAATCATAACAAGGCCAGCGTTACTCAAAGGTAATGAACTTTACCTTTTTTTTCAACGTGTAAAAAAAAAATACCTGTAATAAAATACACGGATCACATTAAATATTTCCATATATTTCTATTTTTGTAATATAATATCGAAAAATGAGTAAAGTTACCAATGCGTATTTGCGAAAACTGGAAGGTATTTTACAGGATTTAGGATATGCCATAAGGTATGAAAAGGGACATTTCAGGTCTGGATATTGTTTGGTTGAAAACCGTAAAATGGTCATCATCAATAAATATTTTGATGTACATGGCAGAACCGAGAGTCTGACCGAAATATTGCAAAATCTTGAGATTGATTTCGATAATTTAAGCATGAATAGTATTAAAACTTATGAGAGGTTTCTCCATAATGTTAAAAAATCTCAGGCTTTGGAGATATAAATAGATTATTTCAGGTCAATAAAGATAACAGACAGTGAAAATAACCTTCCTGGGTACAGGTACATCTCAAGGGATTCCTGTCATTGGGTGTCAATGTGCAGTATGCCGATCAAACGATCTCAAAGATAACAGAACCCGGACTTCTATCTTTATAGATACTGGCAATGAGCATATTGTGATAGATGTAGGTCCGGATTTCAGGCAACAAATGTTAAGAGAAAAGATTCTGAAACTCGATGGAGTGTTGATCACACATGAACACAATGATCATGTAATAGGATTAGACGATATAAGACCATATTACTTTCAATCAGGGTCAGAAATCTCATTTTATATGAGTAAAAGGGTCATATTTGAAATAAAGCAGCGTTTTCCGTATGTTTTTGCGGCCAATCCTTATCCTGGAGCACCCAGGATAAACATCATGGAAATAAGACCCTATCAGGAGTTTCAATTGGGTTCATCACAAATCATTCCACTACCTGTCATGCATGGACAATTGGAAGTATTAGCCTTTAAATTAAACCGGTTTCTATACATCACTGATGCATCTTTTATTCCGGATGAGAGCCTATCGTATATGACAGATATTGATATCATGGTCATCAATGCTTTGAGGCATAAACCCCATTATTCGCATTTCACTTTAAATGAGGCTTTAGAAAAGATAGAAATCATCCGACCTCAAACAGCTTACCTGACTCATATAAGTCATTTATTGGGTATACATGAGAAAACATCATCTCAGCTTCCCAAAAATGTTTTTCTCGCTTATGATGGTTTAAAAATTGATGTAAAAAATTGAATATTTACAACAAAATGACTTCATTTACTTTTACCATGTAATAAATACCCGTATATTCATGAGTTCAATATGAAGTACTTCTTATACATCATGATATTATTCTGTTCTACTTTACTGACAGCTCAGCAAAGTTTTCAGTATAGTCAGTTCATGTTGGACAAATACCAGTTTAATCCCGCATATGGTGGATTAGAATTATCATTACATGTCAATGCTGTGGTGCGATCTCAATGGAATGGCTTACCCAATTCACCCAGCAGTCAGTATATCAATGCCCATATGCCATTTTATATATGGAAAGGAGCTATAGGTATGGAAATAAGCAATGAAAATAGTGGGCTGATAAATAATCTATCTATATCGGGCTCTTATAATTATGTGATGACTACGGATTTTGGATTGCTATCGGGTGGTATTTCTTTGGGTATTTTACAAAAGAGCATAAATGGCCGCGGCATCATCACCCCGGATGGAGAATACATAGATGGCAACCTCAATCATAATGATCCGGTTCTTCAATCCCAGGACTATAATGGTATTGCCCCTACCTGGACGCTGGGTGCTTATTTTATCGGGAATGGTTTTGAGACGGGTTTATCTGTTTCCCATCTTCCTGAACCACCCTTGAATGCGGGTCTCACTACTTTCAAATTGTCAACTGTTACATCATTATATGGCGAATACAGTTATCAATACAATGAACAGCTTGAATTAATACCGTCTATTTTAGTGAGGACTGATTTTGTAGAAATACAAACTGATCTGGCCGTTATGGGTCGATTTAACAACAATGTTTTTGGAAGTTTAGGAATCAGGGGGTATAGCCCCCGATCAATAGATGGATTGATCATGATGATAGGGACAAAGATCAATCCAAGGTATTCGGTCGCTTACAGTTTCGACACCGGGATTTCTGCATTAAGAACAACCAATGAAGGAAGCCATGAGATCCGGATGATCTATAATCTAAACAAAGCCATTCGTACTGGAATGCCTCCTAAAATAATTTACAATCCGAGGAGATTATAAACAATATTGGTGAAATTTTTGTGTTTTAGATGGAATGGATAACTATTCCAGTTCGCACCATAATAGAATATGGTTTGCAGACGTTAGGAATTTGTTATTTGTTTTGCAAGATAACCAGACTTTATTTGATATATTATTACACTCTTATATCTTTGTCTTTTTATTCAGCCTAAGGGCTCAGAAAACGGTTAAATCTTTAAAAGAAAATGAAAAAAACGGTATTAATTTTCTTTGTGTTCACAGGAATATTGTTGTCTTCTTGTGGTAAAAAGCAAAGTGGCGAATTGGTTGGGGTCTTAGACAGGCCATCCTGGAAAGGTATAAATCCATATGGTATGGTTTATATACCTTCTGGCACTCTTCATATTGGGCAAAGTGATCAGGATGTTTTTTCCACATATCTTCAACGACCTAAGGCTGTTTCTATCCAGGGATTTTTCATGGACGACACAGAAATTACCAATAATGAATACAGGCAATTTGTCAATTGGGTTAAGGATTCAATAGCCCATGTAATTTTAGGTGACTTTTATGAAGACGAATACGGTAATGAGAAATTAGACTGGGATTTCCCTATTGACTGGACTGATGAGTTGTTAGATGAAATGTATTATCAGGGAGACATGGCATTCTCGGGAAAAAGAGAATTGGATACAAGGAAATTTAATTATAAGTACGAATGGTTGGATTGGGATATGGCAATTAAAAGAAAAGATATTCCCAGGTCCCAGCTCATAAAAAAAGAAGAATTAAATATATACCCTGATACACTATGCTGGATAAGAGATTTTTCCTATTCTGCCAATGAGCCCTATGCCAGAAATTATTTTTCGCATCCTGCATTTGATGATTATCCTGTAGTGGGAATCAATTGGAATCAGGCCAGAGCGTTTTGTAATTGGAGAACCATGATTTGGAACTCCATAAATGCAAATCAACCTGCTGTGGAATCTTTCAGGTTACCGACAGAAGCCGAATGGGAATACGCTGCCAGAGGAGGTCATGATATAGCACCTTATCCCTGGGGAGGATATTACCTGAGAAATGCGAAAGGATGTTTATTGGCTAACTTTAAGCCAGGCAGAGGAAACTACCCGGAGGATGGAGGCTTATATACAGTGAAAGCAGATTCTTATTTTCCTAATGATTACGGGCTGTATTGCATGTCCGGTAATGCATCTGAATGGACGGAAACTTCATATCACGAAACGGCCTATTTGTACCAACACGATTTAAATCCTGACTTTAAATACAACGCAAATCCTAATGATCCGGAAGTATACAAAAGAAAAGTCATAAGAGGAGGCTCCTGGAAAGATATTGGTTATTTCTTGCAGACCAGCACAAGACAATGGGAATATCAGGATACTTCAAAGTCTTATATTGGATTTAGAAGTGCTTTGACCTTCCTTGGAAGATCAATCAACGATTTTTAATCAATAAATATCGTGTTAAACATACTAAAAGCACTTACAAAAGAAGTTTTTATGTTGATAAGTGTCATCGCGAGGGTTTTGTGGCCCGAGAGGATGCTTGCAGGTTATTGTGTTATAGAATAACAAGTTGTATGTATTATACTTTATAAACTATTAAATTAAATTAATTAAAATCAAATTGAAATATGGGTCTTACAAATTCAAAAGGATTCAAGTACTTCAAAAATCTGGTAATCGGATTAGGTGCTTCTGTAGTAATGCTTGGAGCGTTAGGAAAAATAAATAGTTATTCATGGGGAGGAATGGCTATTACTGCAGGTCTCGTTGTCGAGGCTATCTTATTTGCTTTTCTGGGTATTTTAGGTCCTGAAAAGGACTATTATTGGGAAAAACTCTATCCGGGTCTTGATAATTTTAATGCCAATCTAAATCCATTAACCGCCGGGCCGGTAGAATCTAGTTATACTCCCAAAAGACCTTTGGATGCAGATGTAGTAGAAAAAAATCTGGGTGGAATGTTAAATGAATTGCAGGATATGTCAAGAAATCTGAGTGCTTTAAAGGCTTTGCAGGAAATTGATTTTGAGGAAACCTCTGAGCAAATTAAAACTATGCACAACTTTTACGGCAAAATGACAGAAGCGATGGTTTCTTTGAACGACACCGTAGAAGACACCAAATTATATAAAGAACAAATGGTTTCCTTGAACAAAAACCTGGCCTCTCTTAATTCCGTGTACGGAAATGTATTATCTGCATACACGGTTAGAAGTTGAATTATTTGAAATTGCAAAAAAGTTTTTAAAAAATATTTTAATATGTCAATACCTAAGGAACCCAGGCAACTCATGATCAACATCATGTATCTGGTACTTACAGCTTTATTGGCTCTCAACGTTTCAGCTGAAATTTTTAATGCGTTTGAAATGGTAGATAGAGGGCTCATTAGCGCAAACAATGCTCTAGATGAAAGCAACGCAGCACTTCCTGCCACCATCATAGATAGAGCTCGTAAAAACAGTGAACTCGAAATCTACGCAGAACGCGTCGATCAAGTTCAGGCGCTCTCCCTTGAAGCCAATGAATACCTTGATGAAATCGTCAATAATTTAATTGATGCCAGTGGAAATAAAAATGGAGTCGTAGACGATGGAGACTTTGTAGAAGCAGACGGAAGAATAGAAATTAAAGGGAAGAGGGATTACGATGCGACTACAAGAATTATGGTCAATCAGGGAAAAGGAGAAGAACTCAAAGAAAAGCTATTAGAATACAGAGAGCGTTATATTCAATTTTTTGATGAAAATGAAAGGGATTTATACAGAGGTAAAATTCCTATAGAAATCGATGATGAAACCTGGAGATCCAGTCAAACCCGTAGAGAAGGTTGGGCCGATTTTACCTTTAATCATATGCCAGTTGGAGCCGTGATGCCTATATTTTCCAAATTTAAAAATGATATGAAGTCTTCGGAAGCGACTGTTTTAAATTACCTGGTTAAAAAAGTAGGCGGTGAAGACGTAGTTCTGGATCAATACACTGTAGTATCTGCACCTAAGAAAACCTACGTGATAAAGGGTGAAACCTTTGAATCAGATATTTTCCTCAGTGCCTCAGCTGGTACTTCGAATAAAACAGGAATTAATATTAGGGTCAATGGTTCTCCTCTAAGTGTAGGAGAAGATGGTGTAGCACGATTTGTCGCTTCCTCACCAACAGTCGGAAGAAAAACGTACAATGCTGAAATCACTGTGACCAATCCAGTGACCAATGAAGTAAAAACCTATACCAATACCTTTGAATATGAAGTTGGAGAAAGGTCCGTGGCCATATCCCCTCTTAAAATGAACGTTTTTTACATTGGTGTAGATAATCCTGTAGAGGTGTCCGCAGCCGGTATTTCCAGTAACGAACTCAGAGTTTCTATGGGTGGAGCCGGTGGAGGCGCAATAAAGCCGAACGCTGATGGTACGTATACTGTAAATGTAACCACGCAAACACGCCAAAACGAATTTGCTGTGATCAATGTGAGCGGTGGGGGTATAACAGCATCAAAAAATTTCAGGGTTAAAAGAATACCTGACCCGGTACCTACTTTATCTAGCCAACCCAGTGGTGTAATGGGGAGCGGTCCCTTCAAAGCTCAAACAGGCATTTTACCCAAATTGGACGGATTTGATTTTGATGCCCGATGCGAGATTGTAGATTTTGATCTCATAAGGGTACCTAGAAGACAGGATCCGGAAGTCGTAAGAAAACATCAGGGCGGAAGATTTAATCCACAGGTAAAAGGGTTGATGGACAAAGCAATACCAGGAGACTTATTCTATTTTGAAAATGTAATGTGCCGATGTCCTGGTGATCAGGCAGCCAGAAATTTAGGTACAATGAGTTTTAGGATCAATTAAAAAAAATACTATGATACATTCTTTTTTCAGATCATTCGTTTCGCTTTTTACTGTAGTAGGTGTAACTTCAGTTGGCATAGCTCAGGTACCTTCCAATGCAGAAATGGAGACATTCAGGACTGAATCCAGCATGACTATGGAAGATATGTATATAGATGATATCGTTAAAAAAAGCCTTATCGTGGATAACCGGGTACTTCCCTATCAACCCATCAGGGAAGCGGATATCGCATGGGAAAAGAGAATATGGAGACTCATAGACACCAGAGAAAAAATGAATCTGGTATTCAGGTATCCACAAAAGCCGTTTTTTAATATTTTGAGAGAATTAGCTGAAAATGGTGATATAGCCCTATTTAGAGATGAGGGTTTTAGAGAAATCCTAACCGTAGAAGACCTCAATAATATTATTTACAGAACGGATACAACTACAGTATTTGACTACGATGAATATATTGAAAAAATTCAGGTGACAAAAAGTGAAATCAACTGGGAAGACATTAAAAAATTCCGTATTAAAGAAATTTGGTTTTTTGACACCAAAACATCTACCATGAAAGTGAGAACCATCGGTATTTCTCCTATTAAAGATGAATACGACGAACTAACCGGTGAAATCAAATACTCTCTGCCTTTGTTTTGGGTGTATTATCCTGAAGTGAGAGAACACCTGTCAAAACACAGGGTCTTTAATGAATTTAACGATGCTGCCCCAATGACGTGGTCAGACCTGATGGAGGCCAGGTTTTATTCGAGTTATATTTTTAAAGCATCCAATGTCAATGATGTTACCCTCGATATCATGTTTGAAAAATCAGCAAATCCTGGTATGGATGTTTTGCTCCAATCAGACAGGATTAAACAGGAGTTATTTAATTTTGAACACGATCTCTGGTCCTATTAAAAGAGATTATCGATATAATAATAGCCCCCTTCAATACTGATTTGAAGGGGGTTTTTTATTAATCTTCTTCCAAATGCACTTTATCATAAAAATGTCTTTGCATTTTATTGGTTTCAGTGGTTTCGATTTGAAAATGTGTTATGCCAACGTGTTCTTTCTATAATAAAAATATTCAACCCCGATAAAAATTCCTACCAGAAGATATTCAATAGCCACAACCCACAGATTTTCACAATACTGATTATAGCTGTAATTGATATATGTTAAAGTGATGAGGTAAGACCAGACTACCGGATATAAAAACCCGGAAAAACTACCTAAAAATAGTATAGGTATTATATACCAGGGGTGTACGGTAGTTGATAATAAAAGATATGCGGTCCAGGTTACCAACCAAAGTTGAATCAATGTAATTGTGTCTCTTGATTTTACAGATAAAGACATCCACAATACCACTACTGTAAAACACAAAATAAGAGCCGGTCCAATATAGGCTATAAGATTGTAGCCTGAAATTTGAAACCCGACCCAGCGAAGTATGTAATATATACCGGCATTAAATTCAAATTTTCTGAAATACAATTCCAAACTCTGTAAAAATGAAGGTATGTCCATAAGAATGAAAAGGGGTAAAAAAAGAAACAGTACTAAAATCAGAACTTTTAAAGTAAAAGCTTGTCTACTACCTCTATCCTGATGAAAAAACAAAAAAGGCGATAACATAAGCGGGGTGATCTTAAGTGCCACTGATGCAGCGTAGTGTAGAGCTGTCTTGAAATGCAGCTGATTTTTATGATAGTAATATACACTTACTGAAAGTAAACCTACCATTGCACACTCTATATGCAAATTACCCATTCCTTCCATGATGACGAGTGGGTTTAACCAGTACAAGGCACCCCACCACATGGATTTACCCAGTGCCTTCAGGGTTTTTAGCATATATATGACTCCGATTACTTCAAATGCCAGATACAATACCTTTAATACTATACTAAATCCATATAAAGAAACTCCTGCTTTCAGACTGATCCAAAACAACAATTGATTGAAAGGCGGATACACTGAATAATACTCTTTGGAATTGAGCATTTCAAATACTTCCCGGTGATTGGCCACCGTTGCATGTGAAATCTCTGCAGGCAAAAACCGGTATGGACTAATTCCCTGATCCGTCAACATTGCATCCCAGTAAAACCGGTAAATATCATCCGAAAGCTGTGGAAAGCAAAATATAAGAATGAGTCTGGCTGCTAAACCAGTAGCTACCCAACCGATTACTTTATCACTACACTTCCATGAAGATATGAGCAAAGCATACACTACAAATAATGAGGTAAATAGCAAAAGAATAATGGCAAAGTCACTTTGTGACGGCCATTTTCCCAAAAGTCCTGTAAGGACTATAAACAATGTTGCCCATATTAGCTTTTTCACTTTACAGGTGGGATATGTCTGACAGAATAGTAAAAAACAGTGCTATACCCTGCAAATAAAAGTATGTGCAAAATGGTAAATAAATAATTATCCATGACAAAACCCAGGTAAATAGCCAGGGCAAAATAAAAGGCCAGGAAACCTTCAAACATTGTCACGACAGAAACTGACCTGTACAAGTAATCTCCTTTACTGACAAAAGTATCTTTAAGTGTCTGAATATTAAACTTGGGCGTTCTGACGAAAGCAGTCCTTTTTCCAAAATATCCCATCAATACCGCTACCGAATTGTGTAGTGATAATCCCATTGACAAAGAAAGGAATATAGGAAAAATTACTGCCATTTTTATAATAGTAAATAGTAGTGGTCGCTTTTTGTCCGCTAAATCTACATTGGCGTAAATGTATACGATAGTGATACAAAATAGTGAAACGGCAAAAAAAGATAAAAGTGTTGTAACTTCTTCCGTGGGTTTAAGTAACAGTAAAATGGGTACACTCAAAATACCCAACAGAAAAACAAATAAATATACCGTACTGGCAAGAAGATGTACTGTAGCATGAAATTTCCTTACTGATCCGATCTGTGATTTCCAAACTTCGGGCAGCATTTTCTTTGCCGTTTCTGCACCTCCTTTCATCCAACGAAATTGTTGGGATTTCAAGCCATTCATTTCAGCGGGTAATTCCGCTGGAGAGGCTATATCTTCACGAAATACGATTTTCCATCCTTTAAGTTGTGCCCTATAGCTCAAATCAAGATCTTCCGTAAGGGTGTCGGCTTCCCAACCTCCGGCATCTTCGATAGCACTCTTTCGCCATATCCCGGCTGTACCATTGAATTGGAGTAAGTAATCAGAGTGATCCCGACCTTTTTGTTCCACTGTAAAATGAACATTAAGCTGATAAGCCTGTAACCGGGTCAACAATGAGTAGGATTCATTTAGATGTTCCCAACGAGTCTGTACCACCCCCACTTTGGGATCATCAAAATAAGAAATGACCTTGCAGAGAAAATCGCTGTTCGGCAAAAAATCGGCATCAAAAATAGCGATCAGGTCCCCTTTGGCCATAGGCAGGGAATCCCTTAATGCCCCGGCCTTATAACCACTGCGGTTTTTCCGTATAACGTGTTCAATCTGATACCCTTTGCTTTTGTAACTTTTTATTTTTTCAGCGGCCAATTCCCTGGTTACATCATCAGAATCATCAATGACCTGAACATCCAATAATTCGCGGGGATAATCCATTTCCATGATATTATCGATCAACCGGCCTACCACATACCTCTCATTATAAATGGGTAACTGAATGGTGATGGTGGGCAATGAAGGATTATCATGTGCTGCTCCCCTTTGATTTTCCACAAGTGGAGAAACCAATGATTTATATTTTCTATATTGTAATAAAAGATGAAATTGGGTCAGACAATACACCGTTATAACGGAAAGAGCTATTATGTAAATCCAAAACAAAATACATCCTGCTATCATCATCATGTTTAAATCAGTTTAAAGATAGTCCATAAAATTTTATGTCCTGCAAGCAGAGTCCCTTTTACCGTTCCTGAGACCTTAGACTTGCCAATTCTTTTTTTATATTGTACTGCAACTTCAGTTGTCTTCAGCTTCATTTTCGCAGCTCTCACCTGCATTTCTACCGTCCATCCGTAGTTTTTGTCTTGCATATTCATAGCTAATAAGGATACAAATTTGACAGCTCTGAATGGTCCCAGGTCTGTAAAATGATAACCATAAATCAGGCGTATAAGTGTAGTGGCCAGCCAATTTCCAAAAATTTGCTGAGGTTGCATCGCCCCTTTTTCAATTTGTCCCAATGCTCTGGAACCAATTACCAGATCCATATCATCCTCAATAATTGGCTGTATCAGATATGGGATCTCTTCAGGATAGTCTGAATAATCCCCGTCAATAAACACAATAATGTCCGGCGGATTCTCCTTGTGACTCACATATTCAATGGCCTTCAGACACGCATTACCATAACCCTGCCTGGGTTGAAATACCACGGTAGCACCTGCATTAACAGCTACTTCTGACGTACGGTCATTACTATTGTTATCACTGACAATAATTTCCCTTACCAGGTTAGAAGGAATATCATTTATGACGTGTGCAATGGATAACTCTTCATTAAAGGCAGGAATAATAACATCAATAATAGGATACCTCGAAATCATGAATTATTTTTACGCAGGCAAAATTAGAATAATCCGGCTTCTGCTAAATCATTTATTGTAAAAAGGGCAGGTGAATCATTTTCATTATACTATAAAAGATCCTTTTAAACTTTAAGTTTATCATCGTTACACTATTTTTAGGATAAATGTCATTGTATACTTTTGCATCTCAAAATCGTTACATAGTTATCTGTACGCACCTAACAACTCATGACATACATTTCAAATCTACCCAATAAAATACCTTTACTCCTCTCTGTATTCATATTACTATTATTTTTCTTTTCTTGCCAAAAGGATGCAGTGTATACCGGGAGTGATCTGGATATATCATTTTCTTCCGATACGTTGAGGTTCGATACGGTTTTCACTTCTATTGGTTCAGCGACCCGCATCATAAAGGTATATAACCATCAAAACCGGGCTATTTCAATAAGAGAAATTCGGCTTAGTGATGAAGGAAAAATCTTCCGTATGAACGTCGATGGTATACCTACCACCCAAGCCTCTAATGTTGAAATCCAGGGAAGAGACAGTATATATATATTTGTAGAAGTGACGGTGGATCCTGATCAGCCATCCTCTTTCAGTCCCTTTATCATAGAAGAAGCCATAATTGTGAACACAGGTGCTGAAGAAAAGAGGATAGTCCTTGAAGCCTGGGGACAAAACGCCAATTATTTTCCATCGAGAGATGCAAAAGGGAAAATCAATTTGCTTTCCTGCAATCTGAACCGCATCATTTGGAACGACCCCAGACCTTATGTGCTGTACGGTATTTTGGCTATCGACAGTTGTGAATTGGTCATTCCAGCCGGTTCGCGTATTTATGTTCATGGTGGGGTGGTCAGGGATGGTCAAACGGTTTACAATGACGGTTCGCTGATCATGCTTAAGAACGGTACTTTAAAAGTCGAGGGCACAGTAGATAAACCCGTCATTATTCAGGGAGACAGATTAGAGACGGAATTCAGCTTACTGGCTGGTCAATGGGCGGGTATCCGCTTTTTTGCCGGAAGCCGTGGTCATGTAATACAGCATGCAGAAATAAAAAATGCCATTACCGGGATTAGGGCAGATTCACTGTCATCCGTACGTATAGAAAATTCCATGATCCACCATACTGCCGGGAGTGGTGTAGTGGGTATCCAGGCTGATATAGATGTTTATAACTCTTTGTTTTACAATAACGGAGGTCCTGGAGTTCAATTTGTTTATGGCGGACATTATTCCTTAACCTATTGCACGTTTGCCAATTACAACAATCAATCAGATGCCGTACTTTTGACAAACTATCTCTGTTCGGATCCATTATGTCAGGAAGCTGTATTTGTGTCACCGCTTAAGGCCACCATCACCAACTGCATCATCGATGGCAATGCCGACAAAGAGTTTTTTGCAGATGATATATCCCGGGGGCAAGACGTTTCTATATTTCAAGTGGATATGATGAATAATGTCATAAAGCATAATGATGCTGAAAACAATATTGTACTTAGCTCATGTAAAAACTGTATTTTCACCAGCACGGCTGATATGCTCTTCATCTCCCGGTCAGAACACGATTATACCCTGGCTGAAGGTGCAAAAGCCCTGGACGTTGCCACACCCCTCACAAATATCCCTTTTGACATACGAGGAAGGAGTCGGGATCCACTTACACCGGATGCCGGGTGTTATGAATTTGAAAAGTAGGGATGTAAATTATTTATTTACATCAAAACATTTAAATTCTTCTTTTATTTTTAATTAGTTATTCGTATCTTTGCCATCTTTTAAAAATAAAGAAATTGATCATGCCTAAAATGAAGACGCACTCCAGTGCAAAGAAGAGATTCAGTCTGACGGGTACGGGAAAAGTAAAAAGATTCCAGGCAAATACCTCTCACCTTATGAGAAAAAAATCAAATAAGGCAAAAACAAGGTTGACAGGTTCTGCCCTTGTCTCTCCTGCGGACGAAAAGAGAATGAAGAGACTTTTATTGAAGTAAATTATATTTTTTAACGAGAGTACAGGTAAATAAAGCATCACCATGTTGATCCCTGTGCTGTACTAAAACACACTATATTATGCCAAGATCAGTTAATGCAGTAGCCTCCAGGCAAAGGAGAAAAAAAATACTGAAACTCGCCAAAGGTTATTTTGGAGCTCGAAAAAACGTGTACACGGTTGCTAAAAATGCGGTAGAAAAAGCCTGGCAATACGCTTACAGAGACCGTAAAAATAAAAAACGCGCATTCCGTAGACTTTGGATCGTCAGGATAAATGCGGCTGTAAGAGAGCATGGACTTTCTTACTCAAAATTTATCAATCAGCTTAAAAAAGCTGATATCAATATTAACAGGAAAGTACTTGCAGATCTCGCAATGAACCACCCAGATACTTTCAAAGAAATAGTGCAAAAAGTAAATTGACTCCTGTCACGGGAGTTTTTCGAGCAGAGTTGATTTCTCTTGGAAAATAATTCGCTTAACACCATGACGCTTGGGAGACCTATCAATTCCACTTAAGTGTATATGATCTTATCAGTATTGTACTGACATAAAAAAAAAGAGACTTCTAAAGAGTCTCTTTTTTTATTTGTTTAATTTGTGAGACATGCGCTTATATTACCACGAAAATATTAGTTATAACTACTAAGACTCTGTTATAAATGAGTTGATTTGTCATGATTTTTGTCCCCAAAGTTTGGGGGTTATACCCGAGTAGTTTCTATAAATTAAATATATTATTCAGTTAAATATCGGAGTCATTAAGCACGGATGGCCTCAACTGGATCCATCCTGGAGGCAATGGAAGCCGGAATCATCCCTGCAATGATACCCACTACAATTGATACACTTATTCCCAGGAGTATATTCCCAAAGGTGAGTTGCATGTCGAAATTGGATACCTGGGAAATGAGAAGCACACCTAAATAAACAAAAAATATACCTAAAAGGCCACCTAATAAACTGAGAATGATGGCTTCGATGAGAAACTCAAGTAATATCACATACCTCTTCGCTCCTATTGCCTTTTTGATACCTATGAGATTAGTCCTTTCCTTTACTGTTACAAACATGATATTGGCCACACTAAACATTCCAACTACCAATGAAAAGCCACCTATCAAAAATCCAACACCATTTAACACTCCAAATAAATTGTCTAATAAACCTGTGATTGTAGAAACCTCATTAACTGAAAAATTATCTTCTTCTGCAGGTTTAAGTCTTCTTGCTGCTCTTAATATGCCGGTGACTTCACCCTTAAGATCCTCGAGATCTACGCCTGCTTTGGCTTTCACACCAAATATTCTACCTAAAGATTTATTGTCCTGAATCTGAATAAACTTTCTGAATGTGTTATACCCCATCCAGACTACCTCATCATAATTAACAAAACTTAGTAAATTATCTCCTTCTTCCTCCAGTACGGCAATGACCTGAAACCTCTGCCCTAATAATGTAACATACTTATCCAATGGATCCTCATCATCGAAAAGTTCCTTCATCAATTTGTAACCCAGAATGATTCTGTTCGCTCCCGATTCGGATTCTAAAGTGGTAAAGTACCTCCCCATGCCAATTTTCATGTTTTGCACTTCTACGTATTCAGGTGTAGCCCCCATAATAAAGACATTGCCGACACTATTCGTATTGTATTTTATGGTACGTCCTGTGGTAAACAATCCAAATGCAGCCGATTCTGCTAATGTTGACCGGTCTGTGACCACCCTATAATCTCTGTGAGTCAGATCCGGTCTGCGGGCATACTTCCAGGCATTCATTCCCGGATCCTCATCCCATGGGTTTTTATCAACAAAAATAACATCGCTACCGAGCTTTTTAAATTCAGTCACAATGCTGTTTTGCAAGGAATCAACCGCTGATTTGACTCCAATAATACAGAAGATACCTATAGTAATTCCCAACAAGGAAAGAAAGGTTCGTAATTTGTTAGCTACCAGCGACTGATGGGCTAAGCGTGCACTTTCGTAAAAAATTCTTAACATAATTAATAATATACGGAATTAAAACTAAGCATTCTTTTGCTATAGTAGCAAACCATTTAGATGAAATGAGTATTTCAATAGCTATACGGTACATTATAATACTTAAATACATTGAAATACATTGCTTATTTATACTCTTGACAATTGTTCATTGGACCTGGAGAAGTACAGATATGATCAAAACCCACTTTGTCATAGATGCCTTTGATGTAAAAAATAGAAAAGTTTTAGCAGATAAGATTCAGCTTTTTAAAAACTAGAAGGAGGCTTCGGATTTACGATCAGAATTTACTGTACCAAAGAAGTTCTTTCAGGTGTTAAATGATTCGTATTCAGTATAAAAATAAAGGAATATATTACTATTTTTGCACGCTTAAAAAAAACACATTCATGAGGACCAAATTATCTCAATTTAACTTTGAACTTCCGGAAGAACTTATAGCACAATATCCTGCTGAAGAAAGAGACCATTCAAAACTCATGGTCATCGACAGAAAGACTGGAACCATTGAACATAAAGTATTTAAAGATATATTGAATTACTTTGATGATGGAGACACCTTCGTTTTTAATAACACCAAAGTGTATCCTGCCAGAATGTATGGCCGAAAGGAAAAGACCGGGGCTAAGATTGAAGTCTTTTTATTAAGAGAATTAAATGATTCGGCCAGATTGTGGGACGTGTTGGTTGATCCTGCCAGAAAGATTCGTGTGGGCAATAAGCTTTATTTTTCCGATGAGGAAGGCAATGAAATACTGGTAGCAGAAGTGGTAGATAATACCACATCCAGAGGAAGGACAATTCGTTTCTTTTTTGAAGGTAATGATGCTGAATTTAGGGATGCCTTAAAAAAATTAGGTAATACTCCACTTCCAAAATATATAAAACGAAAACCTGAAGAGCTGGATTTGGAAAGATACCAAACGATCTATGCCAAAGAAACGGGTGCAGTAGCCGCACCAACAGCAGGATTGCATTTTAGCAGGGAATTAATGAAAAGGCTGGAGATTAAGGGTATACATTTTGCTGAGATCACCCTTCATGTAGGATTAGGTACCTTCAGGAGTATCGATGTGGAAGACCTTTCAAAACACAAAATGGATGCTGAGTATTTTAGAATTACAGATGAATCCGCTCAAATTGTCAATGAAAGTAAAAAGAAAGGAAAAAATATTTGTTCGGTAGGAACTACCTGCATGAGGTCTATAGAATCAGCAGTTTCTGCAAATGGTTTATTAAAATCAGCCGAAGGATGGACCAATCTATTCATTTATCCACCCCATGAATTTAGTATAGCCAACAGGATGATCACCAATTTTCACTTGCCTAAATCAAGCCTGCTTATAATGGTAGCGGCCTTTGGAGGCCATGATTTAATCATGAAAGGATATCAGGAAGCCATAAAAAAAGGTTATCGATTTTACAGTTATGGTGATGCCATGTTGATTTTATAAGAACTTTAACAATTGCATTGGAATCTTTATTACCTTATAATATGTATTGCATGAGTGTTTCCCATCTTAATTGAGCATTAGTGTATGATAGTAATGATTGAATAGATGATTCCTGATGAAAAAAATATGAATTATTTGGATGAAACACAGATTTTAATACATTTGCGTGAATTTTCACGGGAATTATATTATTCACCTTATTACTATAAAAAAATATGTATTGGACTTTAGAGTTAGCCCATCAACTTGAAGATGCACCCTGGCCGGCTACAAGAGACGAATTGATCGACTACGCCATTCGATCAGGAGCTTCATTGGAAGTGATTGAAAATCTTCAGGAATTAGAAGATGAAGGAGAAATCTATGAAACCATGGAAGATATCTGGCCGGACTATCCGAGAAAAGATGACTTTTTGTTTAACGAAGACGAATACTGATCAAATAACGCAATACTTTAAAAAGACTTATCTTAAATACATTTGATAAGTCTTTTTTTATTTATTTTTCTCCTGTGAGATCAAACGCTTCTAAAATTGTCATAGCAATAGATGGTTTTTCTTCCTGTGGAAAATCAACCCTGGCCAAAGACCTTGCCCGGCATCTAAACTATAAGTACGTCGATTCCGGAGCCATGTACAGGGCTGTTTGTCTGTATTGCCTTGATCATGATTTAGATATACACGATCACAATGCCGTCATACAGGTACTCGACCATATACAAATTGACTTCTATTCTTCCAATGGATTTAACAGAACCCTACTCAATAATAAAGATGTAGAAGACGAAATACGGACTCTAAGAGTTTCCGCTATGGTCAGTGAAATTGCCGTAATCCCCGAAGTACGCAAAAAGCTGGTCTATATTCAAAAAACCCTGGGAAAAAACAAGGGAATTGTAATGGATGGCCGGGATATAACAACCGTCGTCTTTCCTCAAGCAGAATTAAAACTCTTTCTCACAGCTGATATTGACACAAGAGTGGAAAGAAGATATTCGGAATTGAAGTCAAAAGGCAAATTAAATACAATAAAAGAAGTAAGAGAAAATCTCTTACATAGGGATCACATCGATACCACCAGAGAACACAGCCCCCTTACAAAGTCTAAAGATGCCTTCCTCGTCGATAATACCCATCTTAATAGAAACGAACAGCTTTATGTAGTCCTTTTCTTTATGGATTTTGTCTGTAAGGCCTCAATATAAAATTTCACTTCATATTATTTCCCTTTATAAAATTATTTATCCCAAATATAATTTCGCATTATCTAAGTAATTATATTTGCACAAAATTATATTATGTCAATATTCATTGCATGTCTTGCATCGCTGATCTCAGTTGTCAATCCATTGGGTGCCATTCCAGTTTTTTTGGCATTGACCCCTGATCATACTGTCCGGGAAAGAAATGTCACCTCGAGACAAACTTCTATATACTTTGGAGTAATACTCATCGCATTCTTTTTAGGAGGTTCATATATTCTAAGTTTTTTTGGAGTAAGTATCAATGCCATAAGGATTGCTGGAGGTATCGTTATCATGACCTCAGGCTTTGCCCTGCTAAGTGGCAAGTTTTCACAAAGCAGGGCTATTAATGATAAAGTAAAAAAAGAAGCCATGGAAAAGGAAGATATTTCTTTTGCCCCTATGGCCATGCCCATGTTATCAGGTCCGGGCTCTATTTCATTACTTATAGGCTACTATGCTGAATTTACCGAATGGAGTACAAGGTTTATAATCATTGGAGTTATTGCGTTCAGCGCATTTATCATATATCTGACATTAAGAATGAGTCCACTGCTATTCAGGGTACTGGGATATACAGGACTGAAAGCCATCAGCAGGATTATGGGGTTTATTGTTATGGCAATAGGTATTCAATACATTATCACTGGTGTGGTAAACCTTGTAAGTTCACTGACTACCGGATAAGAGTAATGTCTCCGGTTTTTATTAATGTCTCACCGTTTTCGTTGGTACATTCTATTAAATAGACGTAAACACCCGGCATAGCGGGTCGATCAGAATACATTCCATCCCAAATAATGAGCTCTTGTTCAACATTAATATTTTGAAGCCGATGTACCACACTACCCCATCTGTCATAAATAATCACTTTTCTAATTAACAATGAAGGATCATTGGTACCTATGGTTAAAAAATCATTATTGCCATCCTGATTGGGAGAAAATACATTAGGAATGTATACCAAAGTGTTACGCGATACAACATAGGAGTTACAAAGGACCAAAGAACATTCACCATCAAAATAGACAGTTATACAAACATCTCCTGTACCTGCCTCAGGTAACCAAGTCACTTCGCTACACTGCTCTACATTTCCTGAGCAAAGTTCCCCCGTTAATGGCAAAAACCATACGACACTATCTATCCGATCCGCATCGTTAACATTGTATTGTAAGCTTATATGGAGACTTTCGCCTTCCTCTATTTGAAATCGACCTCCAAAAGACAGTTCCGGAAACAACATAGGAGAAATGATGGTGATCATTTCTTCAATTGCACATCCTGACCCATTGAGTACTCTTACTGTGTAAGTGCCAGGTTCTAAAAAGACCGTATCTTCATTGATAATTTGGTCATTCAAAAAATAAGTGTATACATCTGTGGACACTTCGGGTGTAAAAGTGATGCTACCAACACTTTCTCCTGGACAAATTGGTTGTTCTATTTCATAATCAAAAACTGGAAGTTCGAGGATTTCAATGACGGTAAAATCGGAATAATTGCAACCATCTATCTCTATTGACGCCTCAATGGTATAAGAACCCGCAGGCAAGCCGGCAGGATCAAAAATACCTTGTTGATTGACTCCAGAACCACTATACTGTATCTCAATCCCTTCCCCGACTTCTGTCGTGATCAACGAAAAGGGCTCTTCAATCTCTCCCAGACAAAATTGAGGAATCTGACTTTCAATATTGAACTCAATATTCTCACATGCAGCCACACAGGAAACCAACAGCGGCAAAGAATTTGCACAAGGGTTATCAGACAAAGCTGTGATCTCCATGATGACTTCTTCTTCAAAAGCAAGACCTCCTACAAAAAAGCTATTGCCGTCCCGCATTCCCTGTTGGCCGGTAACAATGATAATTTCATAATCCGAAGCACCGGGAACTTCTTCCCAGAAAAACTCAACTGATTCATTGGTAGCCCTGCATTCCGTTGTTGAAAATTCGAGCCTTTCATCAATAGTAAATGAAAAAGTTATTTCATCAGAAATACAGTCACCATCATTCACTATTAAGGATAAAACTTTATTACCAGGTTGTGAATACAAAATTGAATGAGGCCCAGAACCAGCCAGATCATTTGAAAAAATGACGACACCATCCTGGAAATCCCAGTTATGGCTCCATTGAGGATCCCCGATGGAGGTCACAATCACTTCTTCGTCGACACAAAATATACCTTGTACATCTATCTCCGGTTCCGGGATATTCAAAGTAGTGATCAACATACAAACCGGAATGCTTTCCCCACATGCCGATACAGCAACAACACATATTTCACCACCGGGGATGTTACCCCAATTTACCACAAGTGAGTCGCTTTGATTGTCCATAACGTCTGAAAGTCCATCAGGGTAACTCCATATGTACTCAAATATTTCTTCTGAAGCTTCGGCTATACGATACGTTTGCACAACATCATTTGAACAAAATGAATCATTCCAGTTCAAAAGCTGTGGTGGTTCTGGTCTTGTATCATTAATATCGATAGGGCCTGAAGTTATAATCTGATTGCATTGAATTCCATTGAAAGATATATCCATTTCAGCTCTGTATACACCATTATTCTGAATGGCGATGACCACACCTTCTGCATCAAAGGGTTGTATTACATTATCCTGTTCATCCAACCAGACTACCTGATCAATACTCAATCCTGATGGACTTCTCCCTCCAATTGCAAGCTCTAATAATACATCCTCTCCCACACAATCCTGAATTACAATTTCCGCATCCAGTGACAAATGTGATACGGTAAGAGATACCAAACTATCACAGCCTGTTGATGATGCATTATCCAAAGAAAGTGGCATATTCGTTACTTGTTCACTGATGATATATCCTTCATATTCAAATGGAAAATCATCCGTGCAAACGTATAAATCTACATCTGTCCTGGGTCCAAGAGAAATGGTTCGTACATTGATTTCCTGAAAATACGTGCATCCAAACTCATTGTCTACTGCAACCCTGTTATTTCCTGGAAAAAATATATTATTCCCTACCCAACCTTCAGGCCCCGGAAAAGAACTGATGTCTTCAAGACATAGCTCTATATCATCATATATCACATCTTCAATCCGGGAAACTATGACATTCCGCGTAAAAACATCGGTAACATCACATCCATTGGTAGCCTGTACTGATAAGGTAAAAACGCCTTCTTCATTAAACACCCAATCGGTAAGCGGAAGTGATTCTTCCGGGTGTCTCCCACTGGGATAATCAGAAGTAGGAGGAGTAATAGTATAGGTATAGTCAATCCCCTCCTGAGTCAAACCCGAGAGCATAAAAGTTAAGGAAGCACCGAGGCAAACTGTATCATTTTCAAGGTCTATATTGGGAATCATCCCTGTAATTTCAGGTAATCGGAAAGGTTGTTCACCTTCAATGACTTCAACCCTGTAATCACAAACACTACCATTGCATCCATCCAGAAAAAAGTAATACGTTTGTCCTACTATGAAACCAGGGCCGCCTATTTCAAAAGCATCGATTTGACAATCCCCTATACAATAGAGATCATCCCAATCGTAACATCGGGTGTATATACCTGCCTGAATACCTGTGAGATTGTTTCCCTCTACTGTACAGTTGGAAGGTGTGATGCGAAACCGGATCGTTTCTGAGCCAGCAATAAAAGCGAACCATGACATATTATTAGGATCTCCCTGATTTCCCATTCCATTGGAACAAAGTCTCGGAGGTTGGTCCATTAATATCATAGGATCTTCTACGGGTAATCTATCCATAAAACCATCCAAACAATCGAGATTACACAGAAGTGGAGCCCCATCAGGCAAGTCAGGATCACAAAATAAGCCCGCCTGAGGCGTATCGCTACATTGTCCTGACAGATCAATCCATAAAACACTAATGCAGAATAGTAATATAATTACCTGAATCGACTTACTTCTCATAAAAACCATTTTCTTCTGACTCTTCAGGTATGATCCCTCAGGGTCCATTTTTTTCGCTTTGACAAAAGTAATAAAATTACTTGTAACACTTTAAATTAAATTATAATATGTTACCTGACAAGTGTAAGATCTGTGGTTAATACGATAACCCGTCCATCATTCATAAGCAACTCTGCTACTACGGCAAATACAGATGAGTTAGTCCTTTGACCTCTGAAGTTCCCGTCCCAACCAAAAGACGGATCACCAGGAGGAAAATTTTGACTATGAAATACCCTGTTTCCCCATCGATCGTAAATGCTCATAAATTGTACCAATTGAATTCCTTCTGTTTGACCAATATAAAATACATCATTTCCGGTATTGCTTTCTGGTGCAAATACGTTAGGAAGCACAATTCCATCAGTCAATTCTACTTGTATAAAAATGTCATCTGTAGACGAACATCCATTGGTGTCTGTCACCACCAATTCGTAGGTGATACTTTTTTCAGGGCTTGCCATTGGATTCAGGCAATTTTGGCAATCCAGCCCAATAGGTGGAGACCATTCCAGAAAAGATATTCCATCCAGGCTTATATTAAATATGGGTTCAAGCACTACACTTTGTCCAAAACCAATAAAGAGATCGGGCCCCAGATCCACTACTACTTCTAAAGGTTCAGGGACTGTTACAACCTGAGAAACTTCACATCCGAAAAAATCCCTGACAACAATACTGTACATTCCAGGAGCAAGAAAAGAAAGGGATGTTCTTTCCCTGAATGGTCCTCCATCAAAAGAAACCATGTAAGGTCCCGTTCCTCCATCAAAATCTGTCAGCTCTATTCTACCATTTTCAAATCCCGGACAGGAAGGCCCAGTCACTTCTAAACTGAAATCAATAAATTGCTGTTCAACCTCCTCTACAACTATGATTGTGTCAGCTATACAGCCATTGACAATGTCCATGACAGTTAACCTGTAATCTCCGGAACCATCAATCTGGATTGTGGAATTTTCAGGATTGGTGATGATGTTACCGTTATCTGTTGACCATTGAAATGCAATATTGTTTCGGCCTATTGATGCAGAAGCATCTAATCCAACCATAGTTGCATTGCATTGAACAATTCCGGAAGATTCAATGATTATATCAGGGGGTTCTACATCTTCTGTTACCTGAACGGAGGTGGAATCCACACATAAATTCAAACCCGTTACCACCACAGTATAATTTCCTGGCTGGGAAATAGATAAGCTTGATGCACTGGATAGAAATCCGTTTTCATCTTTCCATTCATAAGAAAAAACGGCTTCTTCAGTTTGTGCGGTAAGTACTACCTCTGTTGTGACACAATTAAGTACATCTGCTTCCACATTAACTGCAGGCAGACGGGTATCCAAAATGACAAGGGTAGAATCTACCGTTAGGCAACCATTATCTCCGAGTAAATATAAATAATATAGACCTTCCAATTCTACAAAAGGTCTTGCTTCATTACTGAAAAACAACTCAGGACCAAACCAATTATATATAGCGTTAGGGTCACTCACTTCAACAGTCAGATTCACTCCCGATCCATCGCAGAACAACAATGTGTTTTCAGGCAAATCAATTACGGGAGGATCAATATTATCAATGACTTCGGCAGATGAAGTAGCCTCACAGCCATTTTCTGCTGTAACCGTTACATTGTAAATTCCGGGTAAAAGCACAAGCGGATTATCAGAGGAAGATGTATAATCGTCCGGACCATTCCACAAAATACTGGCAGGATTCAGATCTGAGCTTACATTAATCCTAACACGTGTCATTATACAGTCTATACTTCCCCCAACTGCTTCTATGACCGGTATTCTAAAATCTTCGCCCACAGTAATTTGCGTCGAAGTTTCACATCCATTATTTCCTTCTACTGTTACACTGTAAAGCCCACTGGTATTTACGGTAATGACTGAATCGGTAAGAATTGTTCCATCCGGAGTAGTCCAGCTAAATGAAGAGCCCTGACTACCGACCATCAAAGCTAAATCCACTTCCGATTGACTGCAATTTAAATCAGAAAAATTTACAGAATCGATAGAGGGAGGTGCGAAGTCTTCGACAACATCAAAAGCAAATACACTATCACATCCGTTTAGCCCGACTACTCTCACGCTATAAATTCCGATTTGATTGGTTGAGAAAATGAGCACGTCATCAGGAATAGAAAACGGGCCATTCCAAGTAAGACTTTCGTATGGATCCATGACGATTACTTCGACATTTGCGACATTGGAATTGCAATTTATATCAGTGTTTTCAACCTGAAATTCTGGTGGTTCTCTGTCTTCAGTGACCAATACAGTTGCTTCTTCCGTACATCCATTTTCCGCTGTGATAACCAATGTATATTCGCCTGATATACTGGTGCTAAAAATTATATCATTTCCTACTACCATATTATCAGAGTCCAGCCACCGATAGTCAGTGACCGTTCCTTCAATTACAGATGATAAAATGACCATTTCATTTAAACATGACAAAACTCCATCCACTTCAGCAGATACTAAAACAGGAGCCATTGTATCATAAGTTACTGTAACTTCAAGCATAGAAACGCATCCATTGGCTCCTGTTGCAGTGGCCTGATACAAGCCTTCCATACTTACCAATGGATTAGTTAAAGTAGAGGTAAAGCCATTGGGCCCGGTCCATTCAAATGTTAGTCCATTTTCAGCAGTAGCAAAACCCAATGCAATTTCTTCATTTTCACACGTTAAAAATTGGTCACTGGTTTCTACATCCGGCGAATCAAAATTATCAGTAACCAAAACTTCAAATGAATTCGTGCAACCATTTTGAGCCGTAACATTCAGAAAATATATTCCCGGTTCTGATACTACAGGAAAATTTAAATTTGAACTGAAACCATCAGGTCCTGACCATTCGAAAGACCTCAGATTGATATTGGACATGTACTGAATTCTTACATTTTCATTCAAACAATTAATCTCATACTCTTCAAAGTTAAGAATAGGTGTTACCGTATCGATGGCGACTTCATGTGTATACGTTGCAAAACAGCCATTAGCTGTATCTTCCACTCTTACAATATACTCACCCAATTCATCAACCCTTGGATCGGCGATTGTGTAAACAATTCCTGAAGGGGAGGTGTATTCATAGGTTAGGTTTAGGTTACTGGGCACTATTCTAACTGTCGAAGAATCGCAACTCACGGGATCTGAGTTTATAGATATATCTGGAGTATTGTCACCTGGCATAACTTCAAATTCAGCAGATCTTGCACATCCATTACTTCCTGTAACAATAACTGTATAGGTGCCAATGGTTTGAGCAATAGGGTCTGGTCCAAACTCCATATAATTTCCAGGGCCGGTCCATTGAAAGCTGGGATTATTTGCATCGGTATCAACTGTAAGTCTCACTTCTCCATTATCGGAACATCGAATTACAATATCATCAGCAAAAATATTAGGCAAGACCCCATCTTCCACTACCGTCAAAGTGTCTATGGTCGAACAGCCTTGTTCTGTAGTAACAGTAACAAAATAAGTGCCGGCTGATCTGACAACCGGATTTTGCCCTGAGCTTGCAAAACCATCAGGTCCCGACCAGGAATAAGTAACATTTTGTATATCAGAAGTAGTCGTCACAATCCTTTCCGAAAAATTGCAATCTATAGGATCGACTGAAGTACTGACTTGAGGATACGCTCTGTCGTCAAATATGGTAACAAGATGCCGGGCTGTACATCCGTTTTCACCTGTTATATCCAAAAAATAAAAACCGGGTTTAGTAATCAATGGATTAAGAAAGGTTGAGCTAAAACCCAGGGTGTTGCTCCATTCAAATTGTAAACCCGATGTATCACTTAATTCAACATTAGGGCGAATTGCAGTCCTGTCACAGGTTATATTTTGTGGATTTATAGTAGGTGTTTCAAGAACTGCATCTGACCTGATAAGTACTGAATCTTGTGTGACGCATCCATCTATATCTGTAATTTCAACAAAATACAAACCAGGGAGAGATACTTCAATATTCAATAAATCTGAAGAAAAACCTGCCGGCCCTTGCCAATTGATATTTACAATTTCTTTGTTTGCTGTTGTGGTAATAGTGGTCATAGATTGATTGCAATCGATCAAACCATGGTCAAAATTCAATACAATAAATGACCCATCATCCTGCACTTCCACAGAGGCATTACTTACACATCCATTGCTTTCGACTTCAAAAACATATGTTCCAGTTTCGCTGACTGTAATTTCGAATTCATCTGACCAAAATACCCTTTCACCATCTTCTTCTTTATACCAGGCATATGTTAAGGTCTGCTCAGCCGTGCTTCCAACGCCTGATAGGGTAATTTCGTTATTCTGACACGATAACATCTGATCCCCACCATTGATCACCGCCTCAATTTGATAAACACTTAAATCAATTAGAGTAGCCGTTTGACAGGAGTCTCCCGAATAGCCGACCAGGTATTGTCCGGCTTCTGAATATTCCACTCCTTCATATAGTAATACATCTCCCAAACATATCAGTGTGTCGATAGTAATGGTATCTACTGCTTCTACTATGGTTATGGTAATACAATTACTGCTTACATCGTAGCAACCTAATTGGTCAACAATGGATGTCATGATTGTTGTCTTAGATAACCCGGGGGTTAAAGCCAACCCAGTCTCTTCTTCGGACAATAAAGATAAGCCACAAATTTCATAATCTCCGGCGGGAAAATTTCTGAGATCTACTTCATAACCATCAAAAAGAAATCCATCTTCATTATATACCAAATACCGGTAGGAGTAATCATCTCCTGGAGTATTGCCGGCAAAATCTACTTCTGGTATAAATTGCAAAGCGGCACTATTCTTACAAATAGCCGGTTCATTTTGCACAAGACTTCCACCGGATGCGAGGCAAGGAGTGCAATCAAAGCCTGCCGGATTGCAAAAAATCAATGTGAATTCCTCAATTAATCCACCTCCAAATTCAACCACATCCTCAACCACGATAGTCCAGACTCCATTGACAGGACCTGTATTTAAATCTTCCAGACAACCTATAAACGGATAGTAAGATCCTTCATAAGTTCTGAATTGAAACCAATTATTGAGATTATTCCACACTGGAGAAAGTCCTTGATCTGGTATGGCAGTAAAACCACAAGGCACAATTGTCACATCCCATCTGACAAAAAACGTATTGGGTGCCGATTCTATAGCTGGACCTAGTAATTGGATCTCCTGACCGGCCGGAGACCTGAGTTTTAAATTTAAATCACCGATAAATTCGTGCCTAAAGACCATTCTGATTCCACAAATACTATTTGTGGCTAAATTATTATCAATTGCTCCTTCTACAACAAATGAAAATACGGTAGTATCAAAATCTGCAATGAAAACCTCTGAAGTCAGATTGCATTGCGATGACGCCCTGTAACCGGATAAAATGGAAACAGAAATCAAAAAAAACAGTCTTATCCAAGCTTTCAAAATGTATTCAGATTTTACTCAAATTCTACAATCTTTATTATAATTATACATCTGGGTTAACTATATATTCTATTATATAAAAAATATGCCTAATAATCGACTTAATACTTGATATCGAAATAAAACCTTTATATAATCCCAGATCAATTCAAAAATAAATGCCATGCTGATTTATTTGTTTGTCAGCGAGTTGTATGCCATTTTTAATCAATGACTGATTTGTTTGTGTCAAAGGGATTAATATATCTATGCAATTACAATGATAACTCAATGTACATACTTTAAAGTATAAAATTAAATAATATAAGTAGAAAGTTCAAAGTAGAAAGTTCAAAGCAGGAAGCTTTTTGCATGCTTTTTTTATCCGATTAATTAGGTCATTTTACTATTTTTCAAATTGTTTAAAATGAAACATACTTTATGATTGAAATTGAATAGCGTAAATGGATTAAAAGAAAAATAATTGAAAGGCGTCACGTTTAACCCGGTGTCAAGCTCCCATGCTCGGCAATATGCTATGGTTAGTTGGTTATGTTACAATAATTAAGACGAAACAATCACATTTGTTGAGGGTAGCTGAAAAGTTGCTTTTATCGTAATATATCGATATTTTGGAATTATTCTAAATCTTTTTTCCTTGAAATAATGTTGTTAAACAGGTGAAACCTCCTACATTTGAGAATTTTTAATTTCGGAAATAATTACTCCTTTCATGAAAATAGCACTAAAATTTGCCTTGCCTTTCATTTTCTTAATTCTTTTTCAGGAATTCGCTGAGGCTCAGACCAGACGACCCAGCTCCAGAAGTAGTAGAGCTCCGGTTGAGAAAGAATCTTTTACAGATAAATTAAATTATGAAATCCGACTGGGTAATGTGGGATTTTTTGGTGGTTTTGCCATCGATTTAAAACCTTCAGTTGGTTATAAAGTGGCTGATTTTATAACTTTGGGTGCAGGATACAGAGGAAGTTTTAATTATATAAATAATTTTGGATTTGATGACTTTTCATTATTTAGTCATGGTCCGGTATTGATGGGGAGGATCAAAGCTCTTAAAAGCATTTATGTCCAAGGTGAATATACTTTCATGAATTTCGACGATGGTCCAAACCGGCCAAGATTTCATAGAGATTACCCTTCTGCTGGTCTCGGTTATATACAGGGTGATGGAAAATGGAAATTCAGTATAGAGGGAATGATCCCTTTTGACGATTTTGCGAGGGATTATTTCAATGTCGTTGAAATATGGATCAATTTGAGTTATAACTTCTAAAACCCGAATGCCAGGGTTACCATGAAATTCCTGCCAGCCTGAGGATATAAAAAGTTTTCTGTAATTACTTCTCCAAAAATGTAACTATAACTATACCCATTAGAAGAATAGTAGTTATTCAATACATTTCTGCACTCCCCACGAATAGACATATTTTTAGCCCATTTTACTCTGGGATTAAATTCTAGCAATAAATCTGTAACATGATATGCTTTAAGACTTCTTTCCCTGTTGCCTGTATTATCTAAATACTGCCTGCCTATATACTGATGAAGCAATAAAAATTGAAAATGATCAGAAGGTCTGTATTCTGCAGATACAGTATGCAGTATTCGTGGTGAAAAAGAAATATCGGTTTTTTCATGTTGAATAGTCACTATTTCAAATCCATCGGTATAATTGTACAATACTTCTTCAAAACGATTTATCTTATTTCTGCTTACCGTACTTTGCCACCCCATTTTTAGATTTGACAATACTTCTGTGTTTATGGACAATTCCATTCCCCTTCTATAACTGGACGGAACATTGGCACGCAATGGGCTGCCCACATCGTTTAAAGCTCCTGTCAGAACCAATTGGTCGGTATATTGCATATTATATAGAACTAACTCCCCTGTGATTTTGCCCTTCTCTTTTCGCATTCCCATCTCAAGATTATACAATTTTTCTGGTTGGGGATTTGTTCCGGCAGGATTATCGACAAAATCTGTTCTGTTGGGTTCCTTTTGTGCAATTGCAAATGAAGAATAAGCAGAGAATTCATTATTAAACCGATGCAGAATTCCCGCTTTAGGATTGAAAAAGTGATAATTGACTTCTATTGCATGCTCTCTTAAGTCATTGTCATTGCCAGAAGCAGAGTATTGAACATTTCGCCATTGAATATCTCCCGTTACACTCCATCGATTTGATATTTCATATTCTCCTCTTGAAAAAGCGCTTAAATCGTTTTTATTCCCCTGACTAAAATAATAATTATTTGTCCGGTCTATCAATGTAGCTCTATCAGGCACATCTACAACCCTGCCAAAATGATCCCCTATATATCTGAAAGCCGAAACTCCTGAAGAAAGAGAAAAAGATCCTGTTTTTTGATAATGAATATTTAGATTTCCTCCATAATAATCGTTGTCCAACCATCTTCTTCTGATGACATCAGCGTCTTCTCCTTCCAGGCCATAACGGCTGAGTTCCTGAAATAAAGCCAGTTCTTCAAAAAAACCCCTACCCTTTGTATAGTTCATGGATGAGTTTAAAACCAAATGGCGATTCAATTTTCTAAAATCATGAAGTTGTATATGGGTTTGTCTATAATTATCTACTTGATTCCCATATTGATAGTAGTTGTATTTCCGGTCTGAGCTAAATAAATTAACAGAATCACCGGGAGTTTGATATAGGGTGCCCTTATTATTTACATAGTGGTTGAGAAGAGCTTCCTCATCACCTTCTACTTTTGATTGAGGTGTACCAAACCAGCTTTGATAAGTGATTTCATGACCTGTGAATGCAATTAATCTTGTAGAACTTTTGTCTGTAACTCTTGCAGCCGAAAAATACATGCTTTGAAGTTCCGAAAATGCCCTGTCAATATATCCATCTGAATGGATACGCGAATACCTGGCATCTATGGAATACTTATTGTCAATCAATCCAGTTCCGGCTTCAGCAGTAATCCTGAAGGTGTTGAATGATCCAATTCCGGATGAGATTCTCGCATATGGGTTGACAAATGTTTGCAGTGTATTAATACTCACTGTGCCGCCAAAAGCACCCGGACCCTGAGTAGAAGCCCCAACCCCTCTTTGTATTTGAATATTTGAAGTACTTGAGGATATATCAGGCATATTAACCCAAAAGACTCCTTGTGACTCCGCATCATTGACAGGAATTCCATTGATGGTCACGTTGATGCGCGATGCATCAGTACCGCGAATTCTGATTCCGGTATATCCTATTCCAGCCCCTGCATCAGAAGTGACTACTGCAGAAGGAGTCATGCGCAATAAGTAGGGCATATCCTGGCCAGTGTTCCAAATGCGTAGCTGTTGTTGCGGTATATTCGTATGGGTAAATGAAGCTTCAGACCTAACCCTGTTAGATATAATCTCTATCTGATCCAGACCGTAAATACTACCTTCCATTCTAAAACTCTCGACTAAGTTTCTATCCTTTACATGAAGTATTTTTCTGATGGTTGTATATCCCAGATAAGAAACAGCTATTGTATATATTCCCGGAGGAATAGAATCGAGAAGGTAATATCCCTTAACATCGGTAGTGGTAGCATACGGTGTACCTTCCAGATAAACGGTAGCCCCGGTAAGTTTCTCTAACTGATTGTTCTCTGCCACACCTGAAATCGAAAATTGACCGGTTACTGTCAGAGAAATGAAGAAGAAATATAAAATGATTGAAAGTTTCATAAAGTATAATCCTTTTACGACAAAATCATCGCATAAAGGAAAACCCCTGAAATGGCAAGATCTTGCATGATTCCTTCCCGGTATTACCCGGGCAGGTTCCAAGGGTATGATCTCAGCCTACCAAATGATAAGCACCCCTTATGCCAGGACAAAGATATGGATTTTGATTGTACAAAATTGTACTTTTATGTAATTTGTGAATTTAATTTCAAACCATATCCATGTTGTGAACCATTATAAAAAACACCCTTATTTCACAATTAACCCAGAGGTTGAAGATGGATTGAGAAATAACCGTCCTGTAGTGGCTCTGGAATCTACTATTATTGCCCATGGCATGCCATATCCGGCTAATGTAGAAACGGCTAAAATTTTGGAAAATGTAGTCAGAAAATATGGCGCCTTGCCAGCCACTATAGCCATCATAAATGGAAAGATAAAAGTAGGACTTTCTGAAAATGAACTTCAAATACTTGGCTCTTCCCCGGAAGTGATTAAATGCAGCAGAAGAGATATTCCCTATATTGTATCCAGTGGTAAAACAGGTGCAACTACGGTAGCTGCTACCATGATCATTGCTGCTATGGCAGGAATTCGGTTTTTTGCAACAGGAGGTATTGGAGGTGTTCATCGTGGAGCCTCAGAAACCATGGATATTTCAGCCGATCTTCAGGAACTGACCCGTACCAGTGTCGCAGTGATCAGTTCTGGTGTAAAATCCATTCTTGACATTGGCCTCACTCTTGAATATCTTGAAACACATGGAGTGCCGGTGATCGGATATCAAACGGATGATTTTCCGGCTTTCTACACAAGAAAAAGTGGATTTCCGGTCAACTATCGCATAGACGGTTTTCAGGAACTGGTCAACTTTATCCGAATAAAATGGGAAATGGGTTTATCTGGAGGAATTGTAGTGGCAAATCCCATACCTGAACAATACGAACTGGAACATAACATTACCCGGGATGCCATTGATCAGGCTCTTCTTGAAGCAGACATGGCCAATATAAAAGGTAAAGAGATTACACCTTATCTTCTGAAACGTATTATTGAAATAACATCTGGTGAAAGCCTTACCAGCAATATTGAATTGGTAAAAAATAATGCCATAGTTGCAGCTCAGTTGGCTTTGTTATGGTCTGATCTACAAGTGAAACTGAGGTATCCTTAAAAAAAGAATACCGGCCGGGGCAGGGCCGATATTCCTGATGTAGTATTAAAAAGTTTTCTTATACTGAGATGCCCCCTTATAGAACAAAAGATTGAGTTTTGGATATGAATTGAATGAATAACCACTTCCGCAGATCATCTCTCCATCATTCCGTACATTAAAAAAGTCGTTTTACATCACAAATACCTGGACAAAGTTTTATGTGATTGTTGGAAGAAATATTTACTTAATTGTAAATTACATATTAAAAAATAAATTAATTTATTTTTTAATATAAATATTCCTATTACTACACTAAATACATAAAATAAATCCAAGATGTATGTCCGTGCTAATGAAATAAAAAATATGGTTGAATTTTTATAACTTAAATTCTTAAGTTATTGATTATCAAATAATATTAAGTTCGTTAATATCATTCTTTCAGGTGGGTTAGCATTTTCTCATGCAATGCTATTACAAATATATATAAATATTTCTTAATATAAAATATTTACATTAAAATTTTTAAAATATATAAAAATATTAATATTAGATGTAATGTATTTTACTGATTTATACAGCAGAGGATAAATTAGAACAATGAGGAAATCGTTTTCCCTTACTTACCCCCAAAGCTTTGGAGGGATAGCCATCGCTTTGAAGGCTTTGGGAGGAATGATGTCAAAAAGTAAAACTTCACATTAATATCTGTGTAGTTGTAAATAAATATTAAAATAAGAAACACTACTTCAACATAGACCGTATGGCTCGGGCAGCATTGGCAAACCGGGTTTGATCCAGGCCATAAATAACGTGATATTCTTTATTATTCTCGATTAATAAATTTTTGTGGAGATCAAATAACTCATCCCTGTCCAGAGGATTTTCTCTTTGCTCATCCCTCTCCCAGGGTACATCATTCATGCATAATAAATATCCCCTATTGTTCTGATTTTGCCATTCCTCCAGAATCCAATCAGGACATTGGTTGAATTTTCTCCGAGCCCAAATGATGATGGTAAGAAGGTCTGTATCGCATATTACCGTTTTATAGGCTTTTGAAAATTCTTTTTCGAGCTGTATTTGCTTTTCTGCTATGGCTTCGAGGTCTGACAATTCGTATGGACGATCTAATGCCGCAATATAAGGCCTTGCATATTCGGGCACTAAAGGGAAGGAAAATACTTTTCTGAGTTTTCCAGCCAGCTGAGATTTTCCTGTTGATTCAGGTCCGGTCAACACTACGAACTTTATTTGTGATCTTCTTTTCATTTATAACTTTACAACTTTAAACTTAAAAAATAGTTTTTTCATTATACTTTATATGAATGAAAGACGCTTTAAAATATAATTAATAAATAACCTCAAATATTGCTTTTTATTTACGGATATTCTAATTTTATATTGTTTGTGAATTAATAATCTTCTTTTACTTTGAACCTACAGAAGGTATGCATGATATAGAACCATATTTTGGCTGGAGAGAGAAATATATTGCTTCTGATGATAAGCATTCTCCATTTTACGGTAGAATGTATGAAGAGTTTAGGTATACCCAAAAAATCTACAATTACTATATCCATCCTCAGTGGGATGATTTTGGTTCTGAAACTTTATATTTAAAACTCCTGTATGTAGACTATGAAGATCAATTTGCCATACTAGAATTAATGGGAGAATGGAATGACTGTTTAAATAACGACATCATGTTCTTAAAAAGACAGGTAATCGATCCTCTTATGAAAAAAGGAGTTACAAAATTTGCTCTAATACTTGAAAATGTACTTAATTTTCACGGGGATGAAGACAGTTATTATGAAGAGTGGGCCGATGACTTACAGGATGATCAGGGTTGGGTTTGCTTTATGAATATGTTGGATCATGTAAAAGAAGAAATGGAGAAAACCGGCATTCAATATTACGTATCTCTTGGATATTATTTTAACGGTATGGAATGGAGAAGGAAAGAACCTTCATTGTTGTTAGGCGAACTGGAATATAGAATGGCCTCAGCCATCAAACAACTTAGAAATTGAACCACAAAGCAGGATTTGTCAATATTATAGGAAATCCCAATGTGGGAAAATCAACTCTTTTGAATGCTTTATTGGATGATAAACTTTCTATAATAAGTAGTAAACCACAGACCACCCGACACCGTATTCTTGGAATTTATAACGATGATGATCACCAAATTGTATTTTCTGACAGTCCGGGAATCATAGAAAATCCGGCTTATGGCATGCAAAGTGCTATGAATACATTTGCTTACACGTCTCTGGAAGATGCTGATATACTTTTGTTCATGACCGATCCATTTGACAAGTATACCGGAGAAGAAGCCATCATACAACAGTTAACTAAAAAATCATACCCCGCTTACCTTTTGATCAATAAAATTGATCTGAAAACAGAAAAGGAATTAAAAGATCTGGTAAAGCACTGGGAATTACTTTTTCCTTTTGACGAAGTATTTCTCATTTCTGCCAAGGAAGGTTTTGGTATAGAAAATCTTTTGCAAAGGATCAAGGACTCACTACCAGAACATCCACCGTATTATCCAAAAGATCAGCTTTCTGACAAAAACATTCGGTTTTTCATTAGTGAAATCATCAGAGAAAAGATCATGGATTTGTATAAACAGGAAATACCCTACAGTTGTGAGGTGGTGGTTGATGAATTTTTAGAAAAGGAGGAAAAACAATTAAACATCACCCACATTTATATATCTATCTATGTAGAAAGGGAATCGCAAAAACCCATCATTATCGGAAGAAAAGGATCAGCCATAAAGAAACTGGGAATAGAATCGCGCAAAGACATTGAAAGGTTTTTAGACGAGTCAGTATTTCTGGAATTAAAGGTAAAAGTAAAAGATAATTGGAGGGACGATGACCGATTGTTAAAACATTTTGGATACAAGCAATGAGTAAAATGTATCTTTGCCGCATTATTTAAATTACAATACCAAGTTCATGTCATCAGTGGTAGCCATTGTAGGAAGACCAAATGTTGGAAAATCCACTTTATTTAACCGGTTAACAGGTGAAAGGAAGGCCATCATAGACGATACCAGTGGTGTCACCAGAGACAGGATTTACGGTTTTTCAGATTGGAATGGCAAGAGTTTCACCGTGGTTGATACCGGAGGTTTTGTCCATGGATCAGATGATATATTTGAAGTAGCCATTAGAAGACAGGTAAACATCGCTATTGATGAAGCTGAAGTCATCATTTTTTGTGTAGACGTTCTCACAGGTGTAACTGATTTAGACCAGCAAATCGCTCAGATGCTTCGCAGAAATAAGAAACCGGTATTTCTGGCTGTCAATAAAGTGGACAATTCCACACGACAGTTGATGGCTCATGAGTTTTGGACATTGGGTTTTGAAAATACATTTTTTATATCAGCCATTTCCGGTTCAGGTACAGGAGAGATCCTCGATGCCATTTCGGCTGTCCTTCCCGATAAAACGGATGAAGTAGAAGGAGAAATACCCAGGTTTGCCATTGTAGGTCAGCCGAATGTTGGAAAATCTTCCCTGGCCAATGCTCTTTTGGGAGAAGAGAGAAATATTGTAACTGAGATCCCGGGTACTACGAGAGATGCTATCTATGCAAAGTTTGAAAAATTTGACAAGGAATTCTACCTGATTGATACAGCAGGTCTCAGAAAAAAAGCAAAGGTTCATGAAGATCTGGAATTTTATTCTGTCATAAGAGCTGTAAAAGCCATCGAAGAAGCAGATGTTTGCTTTCTGATGATTGACGCTACAGTCGGCATCGAAGCTCAGGATATGAGTATTTTTAGTCTGATACTTCGTAAAAAGAAAGGAATCGTCATTTTAGTCAATAAGTGGGATTTAGTAGAGAAAGAAACCAATACCGCTAAAGAGTTTGAAGAAAAGCTAAAGCGTAAAATAGCACCATTCACCGACTTGCCTGTACTGTTTATCAGTGTGCTGGATAAGCAAAGAATATTTAAAGCCATTGAAACCGGCCTGGAGGTATACGCAAGGAGAAAGCAAAAAATCAAAACTTCCGTATTGAACGAGATCATGTTAGAAGTAGTGCAGAAAATTCCCCCACCTGAACACCGGGGTAAATCCGTGAAGATAAAATATATTACGCAGCTGCCCACCTATTATCCGGCATTTGGCTTTTTTTGCAATAACCCTAAGAATGTTAAACCCGAATACAAAAATTATCTCGAAAATCAACTTAGGAAAAATTTCAATTTTAACGGCGTTCCCATAAGTATATACTTCAGAGAAAAATAACAATGAAAGTTTTAGATACAAAATTTAAAGGACTTAAAGTCATTTATCCTGACGTACATCAAGACGAAAGGGGTTACTTTTTTGAGTCTTACCAAAGTGAAAATTGGCGAAATGCCGGCATTGATTGCGACTTTGTTCAGGACAATGAGGCCTTGTCTTCCTATGGTGTTATACGAGGATTACACTATCAATCCCATCCCAAAAGCCAGGCAAAACTCGTGAGAGTTATCATGGGTGAAGTGCTCGATATTGCTTTGGATATAAGACCTGAGTCACCTACATTCGGACAGCATTTCTCTTTGATCATAAATGATATCAACAAAAAGCAAATTCTCATTCCAAAGGGATTTGCCCACGGATATGCAGTGCTCTCAAAGACTGCCATTTTTTCTTACAAATGCAGTGACTATTATGCACCGGAATACGAAAAAGGCATCTTACATTCCGATCCTTTGCTCAATATAGAATGGATTATTCCAGCCAAAGACAGAATGGTGTCGAAGAAAGATCTTGAATTTCCTACCTGGGAAAATCACAAGGTCTGGTGATACCCGGGAAGAAAATATTGGTTACCGGTGCTTCAGGTCAACTTGGCATGGAAATAAGGAAAGCCGCGACAACTTATTGCCCGGAAGCTGAATATGTGTTTCTAACAAAAAATGAATGCGATATTACTGCAAAGGATATGGTGAAAAGCGTATTTAACCATCATAAGCCGGATTATATCATCAATGCAGCTGCCTACACGGCTGTAGATCTTGCAGAATCAGAAGGGGATCAGGCATTCGCTATCAATGCCTATGCCCTGAATAATATCATCCGGTATGCAGGAAAAGCTAAATTGGTACATATCAGTACAGATTACGTGTATCACAGAGATGAGTCCACACCTTTAAGAGAAGACATGATTCCCAATCCTCAGGGTGTGTATGCTAAAAGTAAATGGCTGGGAGAAAAGTACATACGACAATCCAAAATTCCTGGACTCATCATGCGCACCAGTTGGCTTTATTCCACATATGGTCATAATTTTGTAAAAACCATATTAAAAAAATCAATGTCAGGGGAGAACTTGCGTATTGTAAATGACCAATATGGTGCACCGACTTATGCTCATGATCTGGCAATAAACCTTTTGCAAATCATTGATATGGATCAGAAGGATTTGATTTCCACACATAAGTGGAATAATACATACAATTTTGCCAACGAAGGGCAGACAACATGGTATGACATTGCGAAACACATCTTATTTATTTGTGAAGGAAATTCAGAAATAGAACCTATACCAAGCGCTTTGTATCCTACTCCGGCAACAAGACCGCATTGGAGTGTTTTGGATCTCAATAAAGTAAAAAAGAGTTTTGGATTGGTTATACCAGATTGGAAAGAAAGTTTATCACGAGCTTTATCCTTAATGGTCAACTAAATGAAGAGGTTTTTCGTTATATTTTTGTATTTTTCACTATGCAAAAAGTAATAATAGGAATAATTGTTTTTCTCTTTTTTGCAAAGGATGGATTCACCACCCATAACCGAGCAGGAGAGATTACCTATGAACAGATCGATTTATTAACCATTCGACTGACTATTACTACGTATACCAAAACAAGCTCAATTGCCGCTGACAGGGACAGTTTGGAGGTTTTTTGGGGAGATGGCACCAGTCAGTTTGTGAAAAGAAGCAACGGAGGGGGAGATCCCCTGCCCAATGATGTAAAATTAAATTTATACATCGCAGAGCATACTTACCCAGGCCGGGCCACTTATACGGTCTACTTTACCGATCCTAACCGCGTGGGAAATATACTCAACGTAAACCCCCCCAATTCCATAGATATCAGGTTTTTTCTTAGTACTACATTTACATTGCTTGATCCTCAGTTTCAGGGTTTTAATAATTCTGCTGTGCTTTTACAACCTCCTTTGGATTTTGCTTGTGTCGGGAAAGTCTTTGTACATAATCCCAATGCGTACGACCCGGATGGTGATAGTCTTGCCTTTGAATTTATAACCCCATTTCAGGGATTGAATGAGCCGGTTCCCAATTATATATTTCCAAATAATATTGGTCCGGGACCCAACAACAATATATCGCTGGATCCCGTAACAGGAACTTTTACATGGAATGCTCCTCAAATCCAGGGTGAATACAATGTGGCTTTCCTCGTAAAAGAATTTCGAAATGGAGTGCTTATTAATACACTTATAAGAGATATGCAAATATTGGTAAGGACCTGTAATAATGAACCCCCTACCATTGAAGCAATTGATGAAATTTGCGTAATAGCAGGAGACTTAATCGATTTGGATATACTCATCACGGATGCAGAACCCATGCAACTTGTTATTGCAGAAGCCACTGGAGGTCCTTTTATAGTGGAAAATCCTGCTGAATTTATTGCACCCACTGAATATTCTGAACACCCACTTCAAGCCAGAATTGTGTGGCAAACTGATTGTAACCATATTTCAGATCAATATTACCAAATTGTAGTAAGAGCAGTAGATAATTTTTTTAGTCCTACTGCAGGACTGGCTACTCTAAAAGTGATACGTATAAAAGTTCTTGGCCCTCCTCCTGAAAATGTCACTGCTCAAAGTCTCGTTGATAAAATTCGAATTGAATGGGAGTTGCCTTACAGTTGTGATGAAACAAGAGATGAATTTTTCCAGGGATTTTCTGTATGGAGAAAGGTGGGTTCTGCAGACATACCCGATGATGAATGCCTCAACGGCCTGGCAGGAACCGGATATCAGAAGATTGTATTTCTCACAAATGAAAGTGAAGGTAACCGATACTTCTATGAAGATGATGATGTGGACTTCCAGACCGTTTACTGCTATCGTATTTTAGCAGAATTTGCCAAAACTACTATTGCTGGATTTCCATTTAACAGAGTCGAGAGCATACCCTCAGAGGAGATATGTATTCTACTGAAAAGGGATGTGCCTTTTATAACAGAAGTCAGTATAATAGACACTGATCTTCAAAATGGATCCATTAATATCACATGGACTAAACCCTTAGCAGAAGACCTGGATACCACAGTTAATCCCGGACCCTATATTTACCAATTGGAAGTTTTTCAAAATGGAAATTACGTAAGTATTCCGGGAGCCAGATTTGTTGCTCCATTTTTTGGATCCACAGTCGATACCACTTATTTACATTCCGGACTCAATACAGCTACAGAACAACATGAATACAGAGTGGCATTTTTTACTGGCGGATCCTCAGTAGAGTATGGGTTTTCTGACGAAGCATCTTCTGTATTTTTAACTGTCGATCCTACCGATAGGTCCTTCAGATTAAATTGGGACTACGACGTTCCATGGAACAATTACTCACATCGGATTTTCAGAAGACAGGGCTTGACCGGTGATTTTGAAGAAATAGGGGTTGTTGACGAGGCAACTTTTTTTGATACCGGCCTCGATAATGGAGTTTTGTTCTGTTATTTTGTCATTACAGAAGGTACCTATGGACTCAGTGATATAGCCAGTCCTCTTTTCAATAATTCGCAAATTGTTTGTGATGTCGCGGGCGATGATATTCCTCCATGCCCTCCAAATGTTTTGGTCTCTAACCTATGTGATGATATCATTGACCTCCCTGATCCTGATGAATTAGGAAATACAATATCCTGGTTTCCAGATTCAGTGTGTGAGGACCTGGATGATATCGCTACATTTAACATATACTATTCCCCAAATAGAGATGATTTTACATTGATCCACTCTGCCAGTTCATTTATGTTCAATCAATTTTTTCACGTTCCGGATGGTGGCGTGGCTGGATGTTATACAGCTACTACTGTCGATTCAGTGGGTAACGAATCCGAGTTTGGAAATATATTTTGTATAGAGAACTGCCCGGCCTATGTACTTCCCAATACATTTTCACCGAATGGTGATGGTTTTAATGACTTATTTGTACCCAGGGTCAACAGATTTATTAATGCCATTGACATTAAAATTTTTAACCAATGGGGAAATAAGGTATTTGAAACGAGTGATCCACTCATAAATTGGGATGGTACAAACTTTAGTGGCCAAAAATTAAGTGAAGGAGTATATTATTATACCTGTGTTACATATGTGAGAGATGTAGAAGGCAATATCGATCGATTAAGTACGCTTAAAGGCCATATAAATTTACTCAGATAAGCTTTTGTAGTCCACGCTCTTTCTGATCATTTGTAGGGAAAGATGAATTCCTACATGCTAAAGTTACTTTATAAGACCCTAATTTAATTTTGAAATAAAAATATGTTTTCAGGAATTATTGAAGATTTGGGAAGGGTAGAAAAAATTGAAACCGTAAATTCCAATATCGATTTTTATATAAACACCACTTTACTATCTGAATTATACATCGACCAGAGTATATCGCATAATGGAGTATGTCTTACTGTTGTAGAAATTCTTAATGAAACGTTCAGAGTAACAGCTATAAAAGAAACCCTTCAAAAGAGCAATCTGGGAACCACCAGGGTTGGTGATATGGTCAATCTGGAGAGGAGTATAACACCGCAAACCAGAATGGATGGTCATTTTGTTCAAGGGCACGTAGATGCATATACTGAGTGTCTTTCCATAAAAGATGAAAACGGGAGCTGGTATTGCACATTCAACCTTCCAAAATCAGGTGCCAACCTTGTTGTAAATAAAGGTTCGATTACAATCAATGGAGTGAGTCTGACTGTTGTAGACCCCGACGACAAGACATTTAAAGTCGCCATTATACCTTATACCTTTTCACATACAACTTTTCAATTTTTAAAAATAGGCGATTTCGTCAATATCGAATATGATATTTTAGGAAAATACCTAGCCCGGTATATGGAAAATATGTCCTTTCCATTTTCCGGGAAGTAATTAAAAACAGAAGGTCTTTTTCTTAATAATAGCTGAAACGTCCATGACCGGGTTTGGACACAAAAGAAAATGATTAAAATACATGTAACTATTCAACTGTAACTCCGGAGGAGTTAAATATGAATAGCCCTGGGCTTCAGCCCAGGGTTAGGATATGAATCGGTCATCGTTTTGGCGGAATTTTTGCCATCCAACGCTTTGGGGTTGGGGGACGCAAAAATCATGACAAAACTACCCACCGAATTAATTTTAAACAGATGTAACTATCCTCTATCGATACACCAAGTTTTTTTTCAAAAAATCATTGCAATTTCTAATGAAATTCCTTTATTGCTAAAAATGGGGTTGAATTATCATTTCAAATGCGCTTAACTTAGCAATGATGTGTAAATTTACTCAGTAATATTTTGACATAGTATACAATTTAGGTAATTCTAAAATTTGTTAGATACCGCACATGAATAAATCTTATAACCAAGATAAATCAACCATGGTGAAAAATTATTTACGTTTGCTCATACTTTTCTTTGTATCCGGTCACTTAACAGGTCAAATCATTCCCACCGTGGAAGAAAAGCTGGAATCATTGGAAATGTTTAAAGAATTGCTCGCCATACCCAATGACGCCAATGATCTAAGGGAAGCCATGTTCAATTACAGGTGGTGTGAAAAAGCTTTTAAAGATCGTAATTTCTCTACGACCATGCTGGAAACCCCTGCGGCTCCTCTTTTACTGGCAGAATACAATGTGAAAGATGAATCCAAGCCTACGGTATTGGTGTATCTTCAGATTGACGGACAACCTGTGGACCCATCATTTTGGTGGCAAAAAAATCCGTTCGAAGCTACTTTAAAAGAAAGAAGTACAGAGGGTGACTGGCAAACCCTGCCCTGGGATACACTTTACAAGAAAATGGATGATGAGTGGCGTATTTTTGCAAGATCGACCTCCGATGCAAAGGGACCTGCAGCCATTTTTCTCACCTCCGTCGACCTCTTACACAAATACAAAGTAGACTTCGCTTACAATATAAAAGTCATTATGGATTTTGAAGAAGAATTGGGTTCTCCCAATCTCCCCGACGCTGTTACCAACTACAGTGATTTATTGAAAGCCGATCATTTTGTCATTTTTGATGGGCCACCACATCTGTCGAATGAGCCTACCCTATCGTTTGGAGCAAGAGGTATAACCACAGTGACTATCACTGTATATGGACCCGAATTTCCCCAGCACAGTGGAAATTACGGAAATTTTGTACCCAATCCCGTGTTTAAATTAAGCAGATTGTTGACTTCGATGAAAGATGAAGAAGGGCGGGTATTAATTGATGGGTGGTATGATGGGATTGAAATAGATGAAAAAACCATGGAGATTTTAAAAGCAGTACCGGATGATGAAGACCAGTTTAGGTTCAAAATAGGATTTGCTGAATCCGATAAGGTAGCACCAACTTTCCAGGAAGCAATGCAGTTTCCTACTCTAAACATTAGAGGATTCCAATCCGGTTGGGTAGGAAAAGAATCGCGCACCATAATTCCATCTACAGCACTAGCTGAAATTGACATCAGGACTGTCATTGAATCAGATCCTGAAGAATTATTGATGAAACTGACAAAGCATATTGAAAGTCAGGGTTTTCACATTCTTGATGGCAAACCTACTTTACGGGAGAGACTTACTCACAAAAACTTGTGTACCGTCACGTCTGTAGTTTCCTACCAGGCATTTAGAACTCCTCTTGATGGTATAACGGGAATGTGGTTGCGAAGAGCTATGAATAAAGCAACCGGAAAAGATCCTATCCTGATTAGGGTAGTAGGAGGCTCTATTCCCATATCTCCTTTTGTCAATACTTTAAATGTCCCGGCTGTGACAGTTCCTACTGTAAATCCTGATAATAACCAACACAGTCCCAATGAAAACATTCGCTTAGGTAATTATTTTGATGGAATAAAAATCATCACAACGATTCTTTCTGAGCCTATAGAATAAGTTTAAAATTTAAACCTCAACCTCATTTAGCTGGTAGCTCGTAGCTGGTAGCTCGTAGCCAAATTGCTTTTAGCAGTTGGCTCGTATGAAGGAAATTTGGGATTAAGGGATTAAGGGAAGTTAAATGTTAAGCGTTTAAATGGTTAAAATCGAAAGGTCACGGTCAACCCTCCGACTTTCAGACCTTCAGACCTGCCGTAGGCGAAAACCTTATCCTCAACCTTAACCTTATCCTCATTCTTACTTTTCAAAATAACTCATAACCTGTTGAAGAACGTCTTTTAGTCTCTGGTAATTGGAGGGTGACATTGGGGATAAGGGTAGTCGCACTTCATGGGTACAATAGCCCAGAATTTCCATAGCAGATTTGATACCTACTGGATTTCCTTCCACATACAACCAATGGTGTAAATCGTAGGTTTTGAAATTCAATGCTCTTGCCGTTTCGTAGTCGTGGTTGAGTGCTGCACGGATCATTTGAGAAAACGCTCCTGGCAATGCATTAGCCATAACAGAGATCACACCTTCACCGCCGCATGCTATCATAGGTAAGGCAACTTCATCATCACCTGAAGTGACAAAAAACCCGGCAGGTCTGTTTTTCAGGATACGCGTAGTTTGGATCAAATCACCGGAGGCTTCTTTGATCCCTATAAACTTCTCGCTGGCTCTGGCCAGTTTCACAGTGGTAGTCCATTCCATATTTGATCGTGTGCGTCCTGGTACATTGTATAAAATAATCGGTATCGGACTCGCCTCCTGCACTTCCATATAATGCCGGTAAATGCCTTCCTGAGAAGGTTTGACATAGGCAGGACTCGAAGATAAAATGGCATTGATACCATCAAAATCATACCGGCGAATTTGCTTGACCAGCTCGAGGGTATTATTCATACCGAAATTTCCGGCTACAATGGGTTTTCTGCCTTGAACTACCTTTATCGTAAAGTCAAGAATGCTGCGAGCCTCTTCATCATTTAAAGTAGCTGTCTCTCCTGTGGAACCCAACATAACGAGGTAATCTACCCCGCCTGCGATGACGTATTCAATGATGGCTTCCAAAGCTTGATAGTCTACTTGTGTATCCTTAAAAGGTGTGATCAGCGCTACTCCGGTTCCTATATATGGGTTAGGCATCATCATTTCTTATTATTATGAAAAGAGAATTAAATTTTAATGATAGAAAGTACTCAACGATCATACATTAATGCAATAATAAGTCACTAAACAAGATCAAAGTTCAGTAATATTATTTGTTTGAAAATATTAATGCAATATGAGTTGTATTTGGCGATACAGCAGATCAATGGCTTGAACCGTATCGATTTCAGAATTCACATCTATCATAAGATCGAAGAGATCATTTTTTCTTCCCGAGTCTATTCCGGCCTTGATCTCTGCATTGGTTAACGATATGATGTATCGGTGATGGGCTTCGAGTTGTACTATCGGGCAAATGAGTAAATCAAACCTGGTGGAAATGAATTCATCTACATAGGATTCCAGTGGAATTTCATCCCAGGACACTTTTGACCGGTTATAAGATCTGACATATCCCGATAACTCCTGACCTCCCCTGTCTACATAGGCCAGCGTTCTGACATAATAGTTGAATCCACTTAATTTTTCTTTTAGGGCATGAATGGCTTTGTCATCCTCCAAATTATGAGACGTGTAGAAAATACCAATTTTATAACTCTTACTTACGGTATCAAAAACAGTATCTCTGTTTCTGAGTCTCTTTTGATTGAGTTTCCTGTTAAACGACCACTTTTTTATTAACTGTATTGCCATGTCAAGTTGAAATGGAATCTTCTCTGAGGGAAAATTGTCCCATATTATTATACTTCTCTACTCTTGCCATTATTCTTTCTTCGGGATCCATTTCCATCAATGGTTGAAGTTCCTTTTTTATATGTGACTTCAATATTCTTGCCATTTTTTCAGGATCGGTATGAGCTCCACCCAGCGGTTCTTTTATAATTTCATCTATCAACCCAAAATTCAACATATGATCCGCTGTAAGTTTCAACGCTTCAGCAGCTACTTCTTTATAATCCCAACTTCGCCAAAGTATGGATGAACACGATTCTGGCGATATCACAGAATACCACGTATTTTCAAACATAAAAACCTTATCGCCCAATCCGATGCCCAGTGCTCCCCCTGATGCACCTTCGCCAATAACATAGCATAGAATTGGAACCTTTAACTGAGCCATTTCAAACAGGTTGCGGGCTATAGCCTCTGCCTGACCCCGTTCTTCGGCTTCAAGACCAGGATACGCTCCCGGAGTGTCAATGAGACATACAACAGGAAGATTAAATCTTTCAGCCAACTTCATAAGTCGGAGTGCTTTTCGGTAACCCTCGGGATTAGCCATACCAAAATTGCGATACTGCCGCATTTTGGTGTTTACCCCTTTTTGGTGACCCATAATCACGACAGAATGACCATTGATCCTTCCAATTCCCCCGACGATGGCCTTATCATCCTTAAAAAATCGATCGCCGTGTAATTCGATAAATCGCTTGCATATATTTCTAATATAATACAGTGTATAAGGTCTTTCCGGATGCCTTGAGAGTTGTACTTTTTGCCAACCGGTTAGATTGGAGTATATGGTTTTTTTGATATTTCTAATTTTACTTTCCAGTTCTTTGACTTTATCGGAAACATCAATATCGCCCTCCTCACCTACCTGTCTGATCTTTTCCAATTGATCATATAAATTTTCCAGAGGCTTTTCAAACTCAAGAAATACCATGTGAAATGTGTTTAGTTAATCTCTGAATATATAGTATAATTTGTAAAATTAGCAAATAAGCTTATGCCTTGCCATGATGTGCAACTTTTTTTTAAAAAATTAAGTTGAAAGATTGTCCCATTCATGAAAGGTTTCATACATTTGCTTCGCTTATAAAGGCAGCACTCTTTTAGAGTGGGTTTTCTTCAAAATAAAGCAGGTTAGTTCTGATTTATTCTGGAAGACAAAAATGAAGGTTCGGTAGTTCAGTTGGTTAGAATACCTGCCTGTCACGCAGGGGGTCGCGGGTTCGAGTCCCGTCCGGACCGCAAAGGCTTCTCGTGAATTGAGAAGCCTTTTTTTATTCTTAATATTCTGTTTTGTAATGTTTTACGTTTACATTATTTTTTCTCCTACTTCTAAGAGATTCTACAAGGGTTGAATGAGTTATTGACCTCCTTTGCGCCCCCTTCGCGTGAAAAACCTTTGCGATCTCTGCGTGAAATAGAAAAAGTAAATGTAACATACGAAGTATTATACAACAAACTCTTGGTGATAGGTTCTCGCATAGACCGCCAAGAAAAACCAAAATTATAGTCTAAAACACCGAATAATTAGACCCTGGTTCTAAAACCGGTACGTATACGCAAACTTCACACTTGTCCTGCTTTCCAGTGAGCGTAAGCCATCTATATCAAATTGCTGCCAGTTGTGGTTATAGACTACAAAAAGGTTGGTGCCAGGTTTTAATATCCAGATGAATCGACTGTTCATACCCAATAACCGTGTTACATTGTCGTATTGCGTATTTATATTCAGCGAAATAAGTGGAGTAAGATCTATGCTACTCAAAAGCCTAAATATATGGGCATCAAAACCTCCATTTTGAAACACGACTTTATTGTATAACCAATTAGCAGTGATATTCACTCCGATGAAGGGGCGAATAGTAACATCTGCATCAATCTGACTCCTCGTACCACCCCAAAAGCCAGACCGGTTGTGTTGTATGCTGCCGGTAATTCGTCGCCATGATGCTGAAGAAAAAGACAATGAATAACCAGGATTAAAATATTCACCAATAGGAATGATAAACTCTCCATCTCTTAAAATATCGAAGTTGAAGTCCAGATTTTCGTAGTTGTGGGTTAGGGCCAATTGAAAAAAATCACCCGTCTCAAAACGAAGACCAAGTAATGTGAGGGTATGATTGACAGTAGCCGGTCGAAAGTCTAGATCCATCAGATATTCTAGGTGATATCTCCAGGTGAGCTCGCGAATCGTATTGCTCTTTGACACCAGTGGCGAATACGTAATGGTTGGTTGGAGACGACGGAAAGCAACGCGTGGGGCAAAACCCACAGCAGGATCATAGGCATTGCCAAATTCACGGTAAGAAACATGCCCTGACCAGGGTTGATTGGGAAAATTGATTCGCATACCTTTTACTGTTCTGTCCCAAAATTCCGATTCCCTGACATCCGGCAATCCTTCATTATGAAATACCATAAATGCCTGAAATTGAAGATTTTTGTTGCCCATAAACCGGGAAGTTCCCAAATCGATGTCAAAACCCAGAGTATGTCGGTCAACCAATGAATCACCATCGGTAGATCGACGGGTATACATGACTCCAAACTGACTCTCACGGAGAATATTGTTTGTGATTCTGGCAACGGTAAAATCCTCTGGAGGTGTACCGTCAGAAGCTTCCCGTGTCCTGATATGGATCAATCCAATATCGGACTGCCCTACCCGGCCAATCAATCTTCCTCCCCCAAATATTGGTACCGGCTCCCCACCCTGCAAGCCTATACGACGACTAAAGTAGGGATAAGGGAAACTCGATGGTGCAAAATTAAAGACTGAGGATCCCTCCAGAAAAAAAGCCCGTCTCTCAGGAAAAAATAGTGGAAATCGCGTGAGATTTACCTGCCGGTCATCAACTTCTGTTTCGGCAAAGTCTGTATTAAACGTGAGCCCGGCTCTCAAATTGGGAGTTATACTATAGTTAATATCCATACCCCCATTCCCGCTTATGCTATTTTCAAAAGTAGATTTGCTTCCTTTGGTATTGTATGTCGAAATCGCATAGGGAATGGCTTCAAGACCTATGCCCATGGAAAGTTGATGCAATCCCTGCAGCTTACCAGCATCTTGCGGTCGCAAAATACCCTGGTTGCGGCGGTGCCCTGTCCATAGTATCTCCTCATTTTTACGGCGGATGGTGCGCTGAAAATTTATGCCCCAGGTATCATTTTCTGGGTTAAAATTAACCGTGCGGAAAGGAATCCTGATTTCTGCAGACCATCCAAACGGACCTTTTGTTACCCACGCCTGCCAAATGCCATTCCACGACCTGTTGAGACTCGTACCCTGACCTGTTTTCAAGATGGCATCTCCCATCAACCCTTCGGGATTGATCTCAAAATAATACGCATTTCGCTGGTCATTATAGGTATCGAGAATCCATATAAAACGATCATCTGTATCCAGGGATTGATCCCATTTACGCTGAAATCCCTTGATGCCTTCAGGTTCTGAATCGTAGAGAATAACACCTATATAAAGATTATTGTCATCATAGGCAATCCGCACTATGGTTTGTTCGGTCGCTTCATTGCCTTCTATCGGCTCCTGCTGCAAAAATCCTGTAGCCTGATCTACATTCTCCCAAAAGCATTCTATAATATTTCCGTCCAAAAAGATAACCTCATCGGGTTGAAGACGGTAGGCATTAAGAGTTGCCGTTTGAGTCCAACTTTCCGTTTGTGTAAAAACAAAGAAAACTATCAGCACTACACATCTCAGCATTAATTCCATCGAATTCAAGATCTCATTTTAATATGTAAACTTAATAAGTGTAATTAACTTTCCAAGGCATTTTTTCTTGCCATCCGATACGTGACCATAAGTGTTATTACAGTTGATGTTTATCAAACCAGGTAATATATACAGCCAATAAAGCAAAATATCCAGCGGTAGCCCAGGCACTGATCAATAACCAAAGAGGTCGATCTGGAGAATAATAGACCAACAAAATAAAAGTGAGTATAAAAACAAATGCAACCAAAAGCGTAGGTAATTTGAAACGTAAATTCTGACTCGGATAAGCGATTTTCAAAGGAACAAAATGCAACACTGCAATCAATAATGTCAAAAGGATATACATGAAAGGAGAGGCATCCAGGACAAAAATATAATATCCCATAACGATATTCCACAACACCGGAAAACCTACAAAATAATAATCCTTCGTTACCATGCCGTCCCTGCCGTAATAGAGCAATGATACCAACAATATAAGAAATGTCAACCCCAGCCTCCAGCCTTCAGGCACCAGCTCTGCCTCATAAAACATAAAGGCAGGAATGAGGGCATAATTTACAAAATCAATCAAATGATCCATAAGCTTACCATTCATATAAGGCAAAACCTCCTTCACCCTGAATAATCTCGCAAGACTACCATCAATACCATCAATGATTAAAGCAATCAACAACCAAAACATGGCCCATCTCCAATTGTGTTCATGAATGGCCAGAAGAGCCATAAATCCGGCTAATAGGCCCAAAGAACTGAAAATGTGTACAATCCAGGCTAAAAGTTTTTGATAAAAAAGGTAAGTGTGTCTCAAAAGAATATAATTAAATTGGTTGGAATTTTACACAATGTTGTAAAGCTTGATTTTAATCATTTAGATAAAAATTACAAAATAAACATACAACGATTGATTGAAAATAATGGATTTTAAATAAGACTTCGAAAATTTATTGTAACATTAGAACTAATATGCATTGAACAAAAGCCATTTCTATAGAAAAATGACTTAAGATTTCCTCTAAAAATATATAGCTTAGTGTTACAATTTGAAAAATATATAGCTAATTATAACATCATTTGTAAAAAACGATGCTCAAAACAAATACAACTCTAAGGCCTACTTTAGTCTTATTTGTGTTTTTATTGGTTCTTGCGGGTTATTTGTACTTCTTTACCGACTACGATGTAGCATGGCCAGGTTTTTTTGCCATGATTGTGTTTTATGTATTGATATTTTACTTCGGAGCCTATGCGTCAAACCTAAGAAAAAATGACGACGTGAACAGCGTACTTTTGGCTGGCCGGCAACTACCTTTATTTATTGCTGTCTTTACCATGAGTGCTACCTGGATTGGAGGGGGCTTTATCAATGGTACAGCAGAGTATTCTTACGATCAAAATTACGGTTTAATATGGGTGCAGGCACCATGGGGATACGCCTTGAGTTTGTTTGTCGGAGGATTATTTTTTGCCCGAAAAATGAGAAATTACGGTTTCAAGACCATGCTGGATCCCCTTGCTCAACGTTTTGGTAAAAGAATGGCAGCAGTTTTATTTATACCGGCACTCAGTGGAGAAATATTCTGGACCGCAGCCATACTCACCGCTTTGGGAACCACTTTTGGAGTAGTCTTAGGTTTGGAACTTCAACCCGCCATTGTCATTTCAGCAGTCATAGCTATCGCATATACAGCCATCGGTGGATTATGGGCCGTGGCTCTGACCGATGTTGTACAATTGATATTATTGATAGTGGGCCTGGTTCTGATTATACCGTTTGCCAGCGAACATGTAGGTGGGATAAGTGCCGCCTGGGATAAGTATACTTTAAAAATGGGATCCAGGGCGACACTTTTGCCCTCTAAAGAAGCACTGGGAGAGTATTACTGGATGTGGTGGGATTATGCACTGCTATTGATTTTTGGGGGTATTCCATGGCAAGTGTATTTTCAAAGAGTGCTTTCAGCAAAATCTGCTGATGTAGCCGTTCGTTTGTCCTTTTTTGCCGGTGTTGTTTGTTTATTGGTTGCCATCCCTGCTTCTTTAATAGGTATCATAGGAAGTGTGACCGATTGGGCTGAAATGGGACTTCCTTTACCTGAGCAACCGGCCACCATCCTTCCACATGTAATGCGGTATCTCACGCCTACTGCAATAGGAACAATTGGTCTGGGTGCCATCGCCGCAGCTGTGATGTCTTCAGTAGATTCTTCCATTTTGTCCGCAGCCTCTATGTCGGGATGGAACGTATACCGACCTCTATTCAAACCTGATATAACTTCTGAAAACCTGGCAAAAATTATACGGCGATGTATCTGGATCATTGGAATAGCAGCTACCATCATAGCCCTGAATATCACGAGTGTCTATAAGCTGTGGTTTCTGTGCAGCGATTTTGTTTATTGCTTACTCTTTCCCGCTTTGGTGTGTGCACTTTTTGATCCTAAAGCCAATGTATGGGGTGCCGCTGCCGGTTTTATCGTAGCTGCAATTTTGCGATTTGGAGGAGGAGATGAAACTTTGGGAATTGATATTTTTATTCAATATCCCATGATTCAGGGTAACGAGGTATTATTTCCATTCCGCACATTTTCTATGCTAAGCGGATTGTTTACGATCCTGATCGTTTCCAGATTAACCCAAAAAATGAGCCCTCCCGTTGTTTTAGTTCATAGTGATTAGATGTGTTGGAAGGTATATATATGAGAATAACCCCTTATCTCCATTCTACTTTTATAGCCTTGTTGTCGTATAAAAAACCGTTATTGATGATGTATTCAATCTTCCCATCTTTGGTAAGCAGGAAAGAAGGATTGCTGCCCAGCTGGATAGTTTCAATTCCAGTATGAGAAGTGGATACCAGTTTGTAGGGTAGTTGAGCTTTATGTTGTGGCTCGATATCATTTTTCAACTTAAAAATAGTATACCCCTCCTGGAGTAATCTCTCTACCCCTCTATCCAGTAATGCCTGATGATCTTCAAATACTTCTCCGTACACTTTACCGGGAATAATGGTATATCCGGAGGCATCGAATTCATCAAAACTAAACATGGTCGACAAATCTCCCAGATCTGAAATACCTGCCCGCAAATAAAAATCTCTTCCATTTTCCAACTGGATCTCAGCATGGCGAAAGGCTATATCCACAATAAATTTCTGATCTCCTATCTCTACCGTCACCTTTCTCAGCACAAAATCGTGAAAAGCATTGCTGTCATTAAAAGGTATATTTTCGTAAATATCCAGACCATATTCCCGAAATGTTCCATGGGCAATGTGATGAAATGCATGAAGCAATGCGACAAAATGGAGTTTTCTGATGTATTGTTTTTCCCTGTCACCCTTAAGTGCCCCTGACTCTATGAGTATGGTGCTGGTTCCCCATTTTTGTATGTTGTCACCAAAGGCTCGGGGTTCAAAATCATCGTTGTATTTGGCTATTTTTCCAGGAATATATCGCTGAAGCACATTATGGAGTACACCTATAAGGCGCATTGCATTCCCCCGTACTTCATTGACATCCTTTTGATAATTAAAAGCAGGAGCCAGAAATGACATAGTAGCTGTGTGTGGTTTATTGACACCGGCACCATAATATCTTCCCTGGTCATGAAGATTGAATCCCCAGGCGGCATTAAGGCTGTCCCTAACGCTTTTTAAAACTCTCGATTCCGGATTTTGGAGGCGTAGGGCATCCCTGTTTAGGTCTACTCCCAATGTATTCCTTCGCTGGTATTTATCAGCACCGTCAGGGTTGAGCATAGGGATAAAATGAAGCGTCACTTTTTCACTTAAATCTTCCTTAAAGTCAGACAACGTAGTTTCATCCTGAAGGAAAAGAAAAATGTCCATAAGCGCCATAGTGGCCGTTGGCTCATCTCCGTGCATTTGCGACCACAAAAATACAGGTACTGGTCCCTGGCCATATGATACCAGATGAATTCCCCTGCCTTCAATAGATTTACCCGCAGTTTTGACAGTAAACCCTGGTTTACCACGTAAACCGAGTATCAGTGGTTCAATATCCGCATGTTTAAACCTTCGGGTAGATATGGATCGTTCAACAAATTTGTCATATACACTATAAAGTTCATCGGCCAGCCTATCTTTTTGGGGAACATCCTTCAATGTAAGGTTCTGCAATCGCGAACGAATAGCAGACATAAATTCATCTCCGGGGTCGCTTTTCTCAGTAAGGTAATTGGGGTCGGTTTCTTTCCAAAGGGGATGGCCTATAAAGTTTTGGTACTCGTGATGTCCGATGACGTATTCTATAGGATGTCTTGAGGCCAATTGTTGTATCAGTTTTACATTGGCATCCAATTGCTCACTGGTTAGAGGGAGTTTATTCCCATCTCCTACATTTTCTATACCAATTGCTGAGTGATTCAATCCAATTACATGCCGTGCAAAAGTAGTTTCAGGAAGTAATTGATATACCGTGCCATCTCTATCCACTAAAAAATGAGCCGAAACATTAAGGGAAGAAGCGGAAGCTATCCCTTCTCTGTGGGAGGGTAATTTGCTGTCAACAAATGCTTGAAAAGATTTTTCCAATGTGGGTATTGCTGTCCAATGCACTACTACCATGCGCGGAACAATGGTAGCCTGCCCAGTACTCATGCCATGTCTTTCCTTCATATATTGACGTGAAAGCTGTTCTCTTTCTTCATCAAAAACAATGGGCCTGTCTACCAAATGCAGTGATTTGCTACAACCGGCTGACATGGACATGACTATGAGGAACGCCCATAGAACTGGAGAAACTGACCCTATTTTCAGTCGTTTCATTACTTTATTTACAGTTATAATTTGCATTATAGTGTTTCATTTTTTATCCAATGATGAAGATAGGCAATGTCATCAGAATATCCCATGCTTTGCCCATACTTTTGCCAAAGAAACGGGATTGGCATGATCAATAGTGTACTTCAAAGTTTTTTGGGAAAATTATGTATCATTGCCTGGTCAATCATAGATTTAGTTTATAGGTACCCTAATTGAATATTCATACAAACACCCATATAATTTGTCCATGTCTATCGAAAAATTAAGTCCAGAATTACTCTATACCGGTGAAGGTATTTTTCAAAAAGAAAAAGTTCTCATTTGTGAAAATGGGATAATACTGGATATAAAGGAAGTAAGTGATTTTAGTCCTACTGAAGTTCATTTTTTTAAAGGTATCATTTGCCCGGGATTTATTAATGCTCATTGCCATTTAGAGTTATCTCACATGCATGGTCGAATTCCCTCTGGAACGGGTTTACTTCCTTTTCTTCAGGCTGTAGTGGGATATCGAAATATCGATCATGAAGTAATATTGGAAGCGATCCAACAACAGGATGAATACATGTACAACCAGGGAATAGTGGCCGTAGGTGATATATCCAATACGACGGACACATTTTTTGTGAAGGAGAATAGCCCTATTCGATATTATACTTTTGTAGAAATGTTTGACTTTCTCCAACCCACTATGACGGAGCAAACCATTACACAATACAAGAAAGTTTTTGAAGCTTTCTCTGCAAATACAGGGAAAAATAAGGTGGCATTTGTACCCCATGCTCCGTATACGGTAAGTCCAGAATTATTTGCTTTTTTAGCTGGGAATAATGCTCCGGGATCAACTATTAGTATTCACAACCAGGAAACACTTCATGAAAATGAGCTATTCATGCACAAAACGGGTGGATTTCTTGATTTTTATCAGTCATTTGGTTTTAATCTCAAACATTTTAACAAAACCGGAAAAACCTCCATACAATATACATTGGAATACTTAGATCCTTTACAACAAACTCTTTTTGTTCACAATACCACAACCAATAGTGATGATATTCAACTGACAAAAAAATGGAGTGATCGTGTATTTTGGGCGACCTGTGCCAATGCCAACCTTTACATAGAAAACCAACTCCCTGATTATCAACTTTTTTTAGATGAAGGTGCCGTTATGACTATTGGAACAGATAGTCTGAGTTCAAACTGGCAATTATCCATTCTGGAAGAGATTAAAACCATATATAAATACAAATCATTCATTCCAATACACGAACTATTTCAATGGGCCACTTCCCATGGAGCAAAGGCATTAGGATGGGAAAAGGAATTGGGTAGTTTTAAACAGGGATATAAGCCCGGTATAATTCTTATAGATTGTGTAATTATTAACGAAAAGATCGATTTATCCCAGGCATCTGTGACACGACTTGCCTAAACAGCTATTTACCCAGAAGCGCCAAATTCAAGAATCTTTATTTCAACCCTTTGATTTTTTTGCCTGCCATAAAGAGTTTTATCTGAGGCTATTCTATACCTTTTACCATAACCTTTATATTGAATTTTGGAAGGTTGAATTCCTTTGTCTACCAGAAAATCGGCTACTGCTTTAGCTCTGGCAGATGACAATTTATCGCAATAATCATCTTCAGGAATTCCATTGGTATGGCCTCCTATTTCTATCACTATGTCATGATGGTAGGTAAGAAACGTAAAGATCTCATCCAAAACCGGAAGTGAAGATTCGTTGATTGTGGAAGTATCGGCTTCGAAATAAAGATTTTTTATGGTTATGATCTGACCCTTTTTAAGATTATCTCTTTTCAACTCTGACATAATGGTCAGGACAGGTTCAGATTTTGACACCTGAATGGTTTTCTCTTCTTTTTTAGGAGGCGGAATTACTTTTGGTGTCTGTCTTTTTTGAGGGCTGGAAAGTATTATTTTAGGTGTTTCAATCACTACTTCTTCCTGAGGATCTTCTTCTGCCAATATTTCATCTTCATCACAGGGTATTCTTACAATATGTGATGCCATGTCCAGTAAAATGTGACCATTATAGGGAAATAATACCGGAGTCTTATAAAAAGCTTCCAATGTAAAAAACACGTGGGATTGTTTGGGTTTGAATTCAAAATGATATTCTATCCATTTCCTGTTTGTAATAGGTTCAGATTCCGCAAGAAGCTCTTTCTGATGACAAAAACCTGACCCCCCCCACATTCTCAGTACAGCCGGCTCCTGATAGTTTTCTCTTGAGTTGATATTGAGTCTGGTGGGACTCACGTATTGAGATGAGCGCATTAAGGCTATTGAAAAAGAATAGCATTTTCCTGCTTCAATGGTGCCACTTAATCGCTGAGAAACGGATTCCCAGGAATCATTATCTCTAACTACCATACCGAGATATGTATACCCATCAAATGTAGGTGATTCGTTTTCCCAGGCAGCATCTGCTGGGTGTACGTCGGGAGGAGACTCCATGGGGAAGTGGATCGCTCCACAATCTCTCCATCCTTCCAGATAAAACATATGGGTTCCTTTCCTCGGTGTTCCTTCAAACGAGGGATTGACCAATTGAATTTCTTCTGAATTTTGAGAAAACAATACAGAGTCATTACCCCAGAAAAAGATTAATGGGATCAAGAAGTATTTCATTGGTCGCAGTAAAAGAATTCGCAATGTTATAATGTTACCCTGTCTTCGCACTTAATATGTATACTGTTACTGTGTATCAAAAATATAAAAAACATTTTACAATGTCAATAATAACGAAGCAGCAAGCATAGGAGGTATCTGTTTGCTGACATATTATCCGGAATTTACATTGTCAACAAGAACCATACATCCGAAAAACATGAGAACCAGAATTTAGGTTCACAGGAGATTAAAATATACACAGTTGTCCGGTAAAAAACACCCGAGCTTATGATTTTTTCAAACAATCCTAAGAATATGTGTTTTGAAAATATCTATAAAAAGTAAAGAGGTTTAATTAATCGCAATTATTGAAATGCATTTAATCCTGTTACGTCCATACCGGTTATAAGAAGGTGAATATCATGGGTTCCCTCATAAGTAAGTACAGTCTCCAGGTTCATCATATGTCGCATGATTGGATATTCATTGGTGATGCCCATGCCGCCATGTATTTGTCTTGATTCCCTTGCTACATCTAAAGCCATCATGACATTATTTCGTTTTGCCATAGAAATCTGCGCAGGTGTTACTCTTCCTTCATTAGCGAGTTTACCTAGTCTCCAAACCAACAATTGGGCTTTGGTGATTTCGGTAATCATTTCCGCCAGTTTTTTCTGTGTAAGTTGAAACTGTCCGATGGGTTTTCCAAACTGAATTCTCTCCTTCGAATACCTCAATGCCGAATCATAGCAATCCAATGCGGCTCCAATGGCACCCCATGCAATACCATATCTCGCCTTAGATAAACAAGCCAAAGGCCCCTTAAGACCTTCCACTCCAGGTAAAATATTCTCTTCTGGAATGAATACGTTTTCAAAAACCAATTCTCCTGTAATAGAAGCTCTGAGTGACCACTTTCCGTGAATTTCAGGAGCGGAAAACCCTTCCATACCCTTTTCTACTATCATACCCTTGATCTTTCCCTCTTCATTACGAGCCCAAACCACTGCAATATCCGCTAACGGTGAATTGGTGATCCACATCTTGGCTCCATTTAATAGGTACCCTTTTCCTTCCTTTTTAATATTCGTAACCATGCCAGCCGGATTACTTCCATGGTCGGGCTCTGTGAGTCCAAAACAACCTATGTATGTGCCATCCCCAAGTCTGGGCAGATATTTTCTCTTCTGGTCTTCAGAACCAAACCGGAATATCGGATACATAACCAAAGAGCCTTGTACAGAGGCCATGGATCGAACTCCTGAGTCTCCCCTTTCCAACTCCTGCATGATCACACCATAAGCGATTTCATCCATACCACCACCACCATATTCAGTTGGAAGACTGGGACCGTAAGCACCTATTTCTGCTAGCCCTTTAAATAACTGAGTTGGGCATTCAGCTCTGTGTGAATACTCCTCGATAATGGGACTCACTTCCTTCTTTACCCACTCTCGTACCGCATCCCTTGCCAACTTATGATCATCGTCCAGCAATTCATCAACCAGGTAATAATCATGATGTTCGTATTGATCTGTTTTAACCGACTTTTTTATTTCTTCGATTGCTTTCATTTACTATTTCGTACAATTTGGTTCTGACGGCAAAGGTAGTGTAAATTAGAGAAAGGATAAAACAATATTTAATACTTTGCTTATTGGACTCTTATCTTTAAAATAGCATCTTTGCAAGATAAAATAACCTTAAGCAAAATCATGATAAAGACGACTGTATCTATTGAAGGGGCAGAATTCTTTGCCTACCATGGATATTTTGAAGAAGAAAGACTGGTAGGCAATCACTTTATTTTAGATGTATCAGTAGATCTGGAAACCCAAATTGATTTTGATGACCGGATAAGTGACACCATTAACTACGCAGATCTATATACCCTGTGTGCAGAAGAAATGAAAAACACACAAAAGCTTCTCGAAACAGTTGTCAACAGGATCATCACCAGGATTGGTAAAGATTTGAATGGTGTTCAATCTGCCAGGGTAAAATTGTCTAAGATAAATCCTCAAATGGGAGGAAAAGTAAACCGTGCATGTGTGGAAATGAGCTTTTAGTATCGTGCTAAAACCATCCTTTCGTTTGAAAAAATATTTCTGAAACTTTAAAGATTTATACCTCCAGGCATGTGACAATGAAATTATTCTACCATTTCATTTCCTGGCAATTACCTTCTCCACTTTCTGAATTACATCCCGAACGCCCAACCCGTACTTATCCAACAGGTCTTCGGGAGTGCCGCTTTCGCCAAAGCTGTCGTTAACGGCTACATATTCCATGGGTACAGGATGTTGCATAGCAAGAACCTGGGCAATACTATCGCCTAAACCTCCATTTCTCTGATGCTCTTCGGCAGACACAAGACACCTGGTCTTATTTACAGACTTAAGGATGGCTTCATGATCAAGTGGCTTTATTGTATGGATGTTGATGAGTTCTACACTAATGCCTTTGTCTTCTAATGCCCTGGTAGCTTCAAGAGCCTGCCACACCATGTGGCCGGTGGCACAAATGGTAACATCTTTTCCTTCTTTCATGAGAATAGCTTTCCCTATGGTAAAGCTTCCTTCAGGCATAAATACAGGCCAACCGGGTCGACCAAAACGCAAATAAACCGGTCCGTAATGGTCTGCAATGGCTATGGTGGCTTCTTTGGTTTGATTATAGTCACACGGATTAATTACTGTAAATCCGGGTAACATTTTCATCAACCCCAAATCCTCGAGTATCTGGTGTGTTGCACCGTCTTCTCCCAGGGTAAGACCGGCATGGGAAGCACATACTTTTACGTTTTTTTGAGAATAGGCGATGGACTGTCTGATCTGATCGTAAACCCTGCCTGTTGAAAAATTAGCAAAAGTACTGGTATAAGGGATTTTACCTCCTGTAGCCAGGCCGGCAGCTATTCCCATCATATTGGCTTCTGCTATTCCCACCTGAAAAAATCGTTTGGGAAATTCTTCAATAAACGACTCAATTTTCAAAGACCCCACTAAGTCCGCACACATTACAACAACTTCAGAATGGGATCTTCCCACTTCCAGGACACCTGCCCCAAAACCATCTCTTGTGGCTTTCTTTCCTGTTGATATATATTTAGATAACATAAATACTATATATTTTATGTAATAACACTTTCTTAAAAATCACCCAGCGTTTCTTCCAAATTACCCAAAGCGATTTTGGTTTGTTCGGCATTGGTAGCTTTTCCGTGCCAGTGGTGGGTTCCTTCCATAAAATCTACTCCTTTTCCCATTATGGTTTTCATAATGATCACTACAGGTTTACCCTTTCCCAACTTTGTATTTGCCTCTTTCAAAGTATTCAGCACTTCCTCCATATCATTACCGTCCATGGTCATGACCTCCCATCCAAATGTTTTCCATTTGCCTTCGATATCTCCCAACGACATCACTTCTCTTGTAGGACCGTCAATTTGCTGGCCATTTCTATCTACGATAGCGATGAGGTTATCGACTTTATGATGTGGGGCAAACATGGCGGCTTCCCATACCTGACCTTCCTGAAGCTCACCATCACCGGTAAGCACATAAACGGTTTTCGGATCTTTGTTCAATCTTTTGGACAATGCCATACCTATTGCTACTGAAAGTCCCTGCCCGAGAGAACCACTTGCCACCCTTACACCTGGTAATCCTTCGTGGGTAGCGGGATGGCCCTGAAGACGACTGTTAATCTTTCTAAAGGTGGACAGTTCTTCGACTGGAAAATATCCACTCCTTGCAAGGACACTGTAAAATACGGGAGATATGTGACCATTGGAAAGGAAAAACACATCCTCATTCTTACCTTCCATATGGAATGCAGGGTCGTGATCCATGATGTGAAAAAACAGAGCTACTAGTAGCTCTGTGCATCCGAGAGAACCACCTGGATGACCACTATTTGCACCGTGGGTTTGACGTATAATGTCTCTTCTTACTTGAGAGGCAATTTTTTTTAACTCATCAATTTCATTTACCTTTGGCATAAAAAATAATGATCTTGTTTACAAATGAATCACAATGATATTAAAAGTAATTGAAATGCAGAGAGGGTGTGTAAGACAAAAAGCACAAAATATATTATCTTTATCCTACCAACCTATAATTATTAATAAATATTAAAATATTTTCAGATGGAAAAGCAAGAAAGAATTGATTCCATCCTGAGAATGATGAGGACCAAACTCGAAGAC
>JBGTBR010000075.1:0-29353 GCA_041749255.1 Saprospiraceae bacterium | reverse complement strand
ATGGTTACCCTGCCTTGTATTGGCCATCAATGACTCTCTTTCTTCTTTTGTTAGGGTTACTTTGTATGTTACCATGACATTTTTTCGGTAAAGATACAAAATAACTTAATTGCGTCATACTATAATTGACATGACACTAGGCTGCTACTGGAGACATTGCTGAAATTAACAAAGGATTCAAACTCTGAATTCGGACAATCGATCGGCAAGATTCCAAACCAAAAATTCATAGTACAAAATTCCCTTGAAATCTTGAACAGCCTGATTGATAACAAAAGTTTCGGAACTGCTTTGGAAGAGCTCGACAATTTAAATTCGGTATCAAATATCGATTCAAACCTTATCAATTCACTCCAGGCCGTCCAAATATTTTCCTTTGCTTTGAGGGGTGGACACGAAAATAAATATTGGTTAAATGATGATGAAGTCAATCATCTCCTGAAAAATGATACTTTACTAAAGGCTTTTATTGGGCTTTCTATTGAAGTAGCAAAAATGAAGGATTACGAAGGATTGTATTATGAAATTAACCAAAGTTACGAAAAAATAAATGATTGGACAAATGTATTATCCAATTTCTAGGGCAACCGCACCAAATTAGCACAAAAGCACTTTAGTTAGGTAATCTATATTCAATGAACATTTGAATCTTCTCTTTTGCAAAGAGGATTTATCATTCATTTTCTTTATCTGGCTCAATGCTTTTTTTCGCAATATATTCATATTCACGGGTGCATTTCCTTTTCTTATTCGACAATCATCTTCCTTAAATGTTACATCTAAATGCCAATGTAGGTGATTTTCTATACCCCAATGTTTTCTTACCATTCCATTATATTGCTGTGCTGTCTTTTCTGCTAGACTACTAATGTAATACCTTGAATTAGTGGTTGTTGTGTCTCCTATCCTTCTACTTGCATTTACTCTAATCACAGTCTGAGCATCAGGCCATTTTGTTTTTAAGTCTGGACTTAATACTTCTTTTGCTAATAGTGTGCTGCATTTTCTTGTTTCATAGCGACCGTGGTCATATTCCCAATCTTCATAATGATCAAGAGTTGGAGTATGAACAAAGCTTTCTGATAATTCTTCATAAAGATCTTGTTGATTCCTTTTAACACTAAGTAGAAAATCAGCTTTCTTACTCTTGATCTTTTTAGCAATCTCTATCTGACAGCCTATGGCATCTATGCTTACTATCGAACCTTCTATATCTAGTTGTTCTAATAAGTCTGGTATCGCTGTTATTTCATTGCTTTTATCTTCTACCTTTGTTTGACCTATACATATACCTTGTGAACTTGCCCAGGCACTTAAAATATATAATCCCATATTCCCTCTACTTGTAGGGTTGGCTCCCTTTACCTTTTTTCCATCTAATGAGATCAATTCATCTTGATATTGATCTAAAAATTCTTCACCATGATTATCTAAAATCTTACTAAGCATTTCAGGATCAACAATTTGCAAGACTCTTCGAAATGTATCATCAGAAGGAATACCGTTAGGTAATTCAATAACTTGATCCAACCAATCCTTTCTTTGTTCAGCAAAAGTTACCATATCAATGCAATCTTCTCCATTGGCTATCACTGTACATAAAGCAATAAATAAAATATCCGACATCTTATGTAGACATCGACCTTGTACCCTCGGATCAGGAACAAAGTCGAATATGTCTGTAATGTAGTTTTCCATCCATCAAAAATAACACATTACATTTAAGTGTCATATTTTGGTGCGGTTGCCCTAGAAATTAATGGGATCCGTTAGAGTTTGCCAATACTTTGAGGTCATTAACTAGCCTTAATAGTTCTTTATCGTTTGTACCTTCATAAATCCCTCTTATTCGTTTTTCCGTATCAACTAAAACGAAGTTGGGTGTATGAATAAAATCTTGTAACCCACCATCACCTTGTTCTACGACAGCAAAATAACTTTTCCGTGCTAATTCATAAATATGTTTTTTACTTCCAGTAGTAACATTCCATTTGGAGTCTATTACCCCTTTATCCGTTGCGTATTTTCGAAGCACAGGAATGCTGTCAATTTCGGGTGTTACGGATATAGATAAAAACATAATCTCGTCATTATTCAAAAATTTCGTTTGAAGACTGGCCATATTTTGTGTCATAATTGGGCAAATGCTGGGGCATCTTGTGAAAAAGAAATCAACTACATATATTTTATCTTTATAATCTTCTTGTGTAACAACTCTTCCATTTTGGTTTATTAATTCAAAATCTGCTACTTTATGATTTTCAGAGGTGTTATGCAAACTTTTATCTACTAAATCCAGATTAAAATCTGATGGATTATAAACAGGTAATTCTTTATTTGATAGTTGATTGCAAGATAATGCACAAACAACAAGATGATTTAAAATGAGAATATATGATATAAAAGGATTCATATCGAACTGTATTTTTCTACAAACGCTTTCGCCTCTGCAATTTCGCGTCTTGTGCTGTTGGAATTTTTTGTCAGGTCGAGCAGTTGATTATAGTAAAGCACAGCCTTATCAATGTTACCTGTTTGCTTTGCAGCCGAAGCAGCTCCATAAATACCATTAAACCTGTTTGGGCGTCTTTGCAAATTTAATTCATAAGCAGCCAACGCTTCTGTTGCTTTATTTAACGATAAAAGCATATCTCCCAGAAGTTCATCCGCCGGTAATATTTCACCCGGTGTTACAGGATGTTTAGAGGTTTGGCTCTCCATCTCTGCGGCAGTTGTCATAAGCGAAATGGCTTCGGCTTCATTCCCTTTTTTAAGTTGCAACCACGCTTCAATGGTTGTCATTTGAATGGCTACCTGATTGGCCGCATAAGCATCACCTGAAGTGATCAATTCTTGCTCAAAGGAACTTAATAAAGTAAGTTCCTCCTCCACTGCCTTTAAATTATTGGTATGAATGTTGCCTAATGCCTTTGCAAAATGAAGCAAGGCTTTTTGCCATGGAAATTTCTCCCACTTTAGCTCATCGAATTGTAGCAACTGTATTTTTGATGCCCCATCCCAGTTTTTATTTTCAACAGCTATTCGTGCAGGAATTGCAGCAGCGGGATAAGCAACTATAAAACTAGGTGGAAATATATTTTTAAAAGATTTAAGATAGTTATACTGCTGATTGGCCAACTCATTATTTCCTGTCTGTAAATATGCATAAACCAAATAATCCACGGCGTGTATTTCCTGATCCCAATGTGATCCAGGATTTGTGCTTTCGGCATAGCAAACGGCTGATGAAGCCGAATTGATATTGGTGCTTATCGATTCTTCCCATAGCCCCAAGCGGATAAAAATATGGGATGGCATGTGTTGGGCATGTGCTGAATTTGGTGCAATATCGGCATATCGTCTCGCTGTGGTCAGTCCTAGTTCTGCCAACTCAGGATAATCATAAGCATGAATAATATAATGAGCTATGCCCGGATGGTTAGGCTCTTTTTCGAACAACGCTTCCAATATGTTTCCGGCTGCACGTTGATTCGTATAAGTTTTGTCTGTTGGGGAAGCCGATGCCTGAAGGGATAAAGCATAAAATACCGCCACTTCAATATCATCCTTATTTTCTTGATACATTGCATCCATTTTGTGGGCGTACCTAAGCTTTCTTGTTTGGTGGTCAACCGTTTCCCAGTCTTTATAAAAAGCACCTATCGCTTCTAAATATTGTTCTGCTTTTTTCGATTTGGGTAGTTTTTCGGCAACAGCCAACAGTTTAATTGCTTTTTTGAGTATGAATTCTTCCGGAGGTGCCCACAATCCATGAAACATACTCATGGTAACACCCCAATAAGCCATGGCACAATCAGGGTCTGTGTCAATCACCTTAGCAAATGCTTTTTCTGCTTCAGTATATTCAAAAGAATGTAGTAAAGCTATGGCAAGGTTGAACGATTCTCTTGTTTCATAACTACACGATTCAGAAAAACTAATATCACCAAATTCGCTACCACACAATTGAAGCTCGCCTTTTAATAATCCTAAGGAAGCTAAGTCTGAATTTGATTTGTTACTTTTACAAGCAAACAGGCTCAAAAACAGAATCGTGGTTAAAAGGAGCCAACTTTTTTTTAAATTTTTCATAGTTAAGGAATTTAATTAAAATAATTCTGTGTTTTATGTGGCTTTGGGGTAATTCAGTTAGGACTTGCCTACTAGAGATATGATTTCTGCAATAAAAGTAATCAATTTCTAAGTTTATTCTTTTCTTCCTATGAATATTTGTGTGGCAGTATAAAGTGGTTCTTCTTAATTGTTTTTAAGAATGAGTGGATGCTACATAGTTCAGATTCAAATTTTAGATATCGTTGAAGTTTTGTTTAGTGAGGGATAAATCCACAGTATTTGTCCGACTAAACGAAAAAAAATAAACTTGCTGAAACTACGGTCGAAGATGTCGCACTCCATTAAAGAAACCCGGTGTTACAAGCTGGTGTTCAAAGGTTAAATTTATATCTAAATGTTAGATACGAAATAATGATAAAAGATGTCTATTTGCTAATAGTTTCATTATCATTAGGCAACCTCATATTTCGATATAGTCCGGTCAATACAATTACACAAACAAAAATCATCGAAAGAGCAAGTGTAATGAGTAAAGCCGAAATGAGTCCTTCAACAACGGGTGTACCTTCTTTACCACCGGCTATTGGCATCATTTTTCCAGCTCCGGTTATAGCTGCAATGGTCACAGCCACAAAATTTGCGAAAGAGCCATATAGAGTTAACCAAAATGTATAAGATAACCATCTGCCATTTATTACAAGTCTGTTCCAAATTAAGCCTAAAATCACTAAAAACATGCCGTTCATGACACCTTCGAGATGAGCGGTAAGCCCCATTCTTGGATTAGTCATCATTGGAATAAATAAACCAATGAGTAACCCGGATAAAAATAAAAGAACTCCTAAAAATATGAGCCTATCTGATTGTCGTTTCTTACGTCCGATGTTTTTCATGTTGTAGTTTGCAGTTTTTAATTTGTTTTGTCGTTCTCAATGCTTGCGGGGTAGTGGCCAGGTATAAGCAAAGTGTAGGTTTCGGATTGATTCAATGTCCGGCAACCGCAAAGATTATAAGGAACATAAACCTATTTATATTCGCAAAGCTCGCCCGTCTGCTCTTCCAAGTCGTAAATCAACCGCCAGTTAAAACTGTTAAATATATGTATTATTTCTCTACAAAGCATTTCTTGTAATCTACAGGCAGAATATTTCCGATTCAGGGATTTAATAACCCGCCTGATATTTATTTGGCAATGGAACCAGCTCTAATCCCATTCTCCAAATCAAAACGATCACCTACCGAACCAACAACTGCCTGAGTTCGATCCAAACCTAATAAATTACGAAGTGTGTACAATGCATTGATTCCTGTACAATGAGCGCCAATGATTCGAGATACACCGAATTGTTTCAATTTTTCTGCTGTCCATTCAAGTTGTTCGTTCGATGCCTGAACCAGGTGAAAACCGCCTATTGCAGCGAAAACTTTCATTTCATGAATATCCGATCTGATTTGCTCTATGGTATTGACAATGCCGGCATGTCCACATCCGGAGACCAGGACATATCCATCGGAAGTAGCAATCGCTATGGACTGATCTTCAGGTATATTATCTTCTATAATTCCATTTTCCGTTTTGATCTTACCCTCTCCATACCAATTTCGCTCGTCATGAATGCGCTCTACAGGTCCGGTTATCCATATACCAGGAAATAATTCCTTTTTAGTGTCGTATTGGATGATCTCCACTCCATCATTTATTAACTTTTCCCTGATAGCCCACATTTGATTGACATAGCCAATTCTTTCTAAAAAGATACCCTTCCCAACATGGATCCTACTCAGTGCATCCGGGTTGATTTTTGTTAATTCTTCCCGCAATGTCAGTAGTCCACCTATATGATCCCCATGATTGTGACTCAGAAAAACATCTTTCACATCTGATAAATCAATTCCCAATTCCCTTGCGTTTTGCAATACCGTTTCTGGTCGATGTCCAGTATCAAATAAAATCTTATAGCCATCTGCTTCTATCAATGCTGAATACCCCCATTCCCCAATTCCACGATCAGCTAACATGGTTGATAAGGTTGTTATCTCTAAGGAAGACACTTTGTCTATGTTCATTTTTGTAAGCTCCTGAGCTGATAGGTTCGTAATTACAAAAAAGTGGATAACTATGATCAGGAATTTCATGATATTTTGGATTTGTTTTTCAAAGTTACCAAATCTTAATTATAAACCAAGTCAGTCCATCCCATAAGGGGATGAATTTAAACCGCCTCTTGCGAATCGAATATAAATAACTTCTTTGAACAACAACCCGAATATCTAGATCTGGTTAAAAGGTGTTGAATAACTTTGTCACCAACTTGCTGGGGAAACTTACAACTACTCGAAGGTGGCAATTTATAAGCCTTAATTAACTGAACACATACTTTGATAGAGGAATAAATGTTTGATTAAACCCCTGGACTGCCACTTTTTGGTTACGTGTAGTCAGGTGTAGCTCTTTCTTATTCATCGCCATAATCAAATTCTGGAAAACTTCAATAAGGTCGTGAAAATTGACGCTTCTGATTTCAAAAAGAGCCCATTCTCAGCAACGAATAATAATATCTGCTCTGAAAGTAATGGTTTTCTTTCCATATTCGATTTAATCTTCGTAGAGTCGAAAAGTCAACTTGTTTTGTAAATGAGTTATACTTTTCTAATTGGATATACTTCCAGGTCAAGTATCCTGGAATGGATTTCAACATCAAACCATTCTCTAAACATTTTATAAGTCCTATTTGAAGGCCAGCCTGATTCGTCAATTTACCAGTCATTTAGCTCGTTATCAAAGATTTTATCAAAATTTTTCTTAATCCATTTTTTTACGTCTTCGATGTTATCCATATCCCGGATTAAGTAAATATTGTTTTCATCCAAGTCCGATAAATCCGATAAAAGTCTGTCGTCTTTAAATAATTTATTAAACCAATCAAAAAATGGTTTTTTAGGTTTAACTAAAATCGCATTCCGGTTAATAAATTCGTAATAATATGGAATTGGTTTTATGTCCATTTGTTATTTGTTATTTTTCTGTACTAAAGGTTCGCGACTTACAACTGTGCTGCGATCGGATCGGCAGATTATTGGACATAAAGTCCTTTCTGTTGTGCTTTATATTTAATTCGTGGATGTTAATTTCTCATTTTTCCCATTATGGTATTCAATGCAGACTTCATTTTGTCCACAGCACTATCAAGGGCTTTTTCATTTGAACTGCTTTTACTAACTACAATTACAGGTTGGATGCCTTCTAACCTTGCTTCTATCTTACATTGTATGTCGTCTGAGCCTCCTTTATCGGCATTCTGGTCTGAAAGATGTACTTCAATGCGAGTTATTTTGTCATCAAAGTGCTTTAAGGCATGATTAATTTTTTCCGATACAAGCATTTCCAGTATTTCTGTACCTTCAATGTTTTTGTCGGTATTGAATTGTATTTTCATGTGTATTTAATTTTCATGTGTATTGAATTTTAATGGTAATAATATGGTAGTTCTTGTTGCAATTCCAACAAGAACCAATGCTGTATCTATTTTCTGAAACCAGCTTATCAGGCAACAATTACAAATCTTTATAGTTCGGTCAAAATTCTTCAGTAACATATATCTTTAGTCATTTACTAGAAAGTATTTTTATTGCTTCTGTAAAAAAAGAAACAAAGTTAACATGTCTTCCTTTGTTACTTTCATAAATAAAATCTTTTAGGCTTCTATTATTGAATTTAGAGAAATCACCAATAATTACCAAACGAACACGATAATTTGAAAATTTTTGAAGTATCTCTCCCGCAATTCCACTTTTAAGGTCAAAAAAGGCAGAAGTGATATTTTTTTCCTGAATTATAATCTTGTCAAAGCCCTGATAGTATAGGTTTCCTAATAAGTCTAACCCGTCTTCAGGTTTGCTAATGATGGTATCGTCTGAAATCACTTCGGCAATTTTTGTATCGTTTATATGGTGAGCTTCAATTTTCATTTTGGTTATATTCTTTTCTCCTTTACTAGTTTTTCAACAAATTGTCTTCCCAACGGTGAAAGTTCGTAGCCTACTTTGTGGCTTATGGTCAAACCTGAATTTTTTAACTTTCTGATGTGCAGTTTCAGCCATTCTTTATCAAAACCTGTAAGCTTAGATATGCCAATAGCGTGTAAATATGGGTTATCTTTAATTATCTGTAATATCATTTCTGTCCAATGACCTTTTTTGCTGAATTTGTCAAAGCGAGCCAACTTCTCCTTTAATTCAAAAAACTTTTCTTCAGTTAGATTTTGCTCTCTCAATTCAATACGAGGGTCAGGAGAATGAAATCGGACTTCTATTTTGTAAATTTTCCCTTTGTCATTTTGGCGTAATGAGTTTAACAATTGATTTATGCTTTCAAATCCGGATTTTTGGACATCTTTATTTGTTATTTCGATTTCATTTATTGTTGTTATATCAACAATTTCTATTAAACCAATTGATGTTTTCAGTAAGGTTCCCTTTTTTACGGTTGCTTTTTTCCACCTTCGAAATGCTAAGCTGATATTTCCTGACTTGATGCCATGTAAATGATCTTGCTTAAACAACATAATTACACATATTTCGATAACTCATTTTATTTATATTTGATTTAACCCAAAGCGTATCTTACATTGTCCGATAATCAGTAGAGACATTGGATTTTACCCAAAATTTCCCATCTCTTATTCCCTACTTGTGGAGGGCTCTTCAGGCTAATAAACACTTACTGTTATCTTATCTTTGGATAAAAACTTGCACCTCAAATTTACAATTTCCCCTGTCATATAAAGCACGAAAAACCTGCTCGTGCCAGGATTTATAATGATTCTGGTTTTACATACATTTTCAAAAGTAGACATTTACAAGATTTTCTATTGTCTGATTGTATTTTGGATACCAACAACTCCAAACATCTTCTGCCCATTCTCTTATTTTTTTCTCGTGTTCTTTCTGATTGTTTGCCTTCAAAATATCAACAACGGTTATGAGGCCGTTTGTCGCTGGTGGCTCGAGCCATTCGAATTTTGGTTCTTTTAAAAGGATTTCTCCCAATCGTTTTGTTGCAGTTGCTCCGTTTATTCCTTGCTCCAGAATCAGATAAAGACTTATCAAGTGAACATTTACGGATTGAATGGATTGTTTACCGGGTTGTCCCGGATGATGAACTGCATAGGTGTCTACAGTCAGTCTATGGGTTGGTTGGGGATAATTATACTCTCCATACTCTTTTGTTAAAACTTGTTCGTATAAGGTCCAACATCCTTGTGTTGCTCCAATATATTTGTGTGGTTTTCCTTCTTTTTTGTCAACCAGGCATCCACATCCGTAACAGTTTATTTTTTCTATTCTGTGAGTCATTTTCTTGAAGTCCACTCCTTTCGATATCGTCTTTTTGACCCCTTCCATTTTTTCTTAATGACCAATCGAATTTCCAAAGGTCAACTGAAAGTAGAGTCCAAATTCATTTAATCCATAGCAACAAACAATTCCGATTTAATCTTCCACGAACCTGTCTCTTTCGTCCACATGGCAGCATAGTTGCCTTTGATAATTTCCCTTTCTCCCGTGGTTAAAGAGTAGCCTTTCCATTGTCCTTTTTCCCAGGCAAGACCCCTTTTTGCATTCACATCGATTTCATCAGGTGTTCTAATCCAGTACATTTTATCACCTGCAGTATTTGAAACAAATTTTTTAAGATTTTCCAGACCGCAGATTAACGTACCATTTCCTGCTGCTGTCAGTACATCCTCTGATAAGAAACTGAAATATTGATTATGGTCAAAATTTCGCAACGCCTTATTAGACATTTTTCTCGTTTCTTGAATTAATTCCGTTTCATTTGATTGTGCATACATAGAATTGCTATTGGTTATCAACAAAACAACAATCAGCATTGAGTATAATAATATTTTCATTTTATTTTTTCAGGTTTTTGCTATTCAAGTCATGTCAATTTTTTGCCAATAAATTTTTTTTAAAATTTGCGAGGCTTCCGGAACGGGTTTTTTATTTTCTCACCCCAGTCTAATATTTTATTCGTCTTCATTTTTTGATCAGATGGGATCAATTGAACGCAGCCGACATTAGATTTTAAATTATTTATTTTATCCAAATCCTGGAAATTATAGTTTCTCAATCAATATTCCATCTATATTTTCGAAATGATTATCTTGTGTAAGCAAGGTAAGATTGTGTTCTTTTGCCAAAGCAGCAATCCATATGTCATTTTCAGGGATCGGTTTACCTTTGAGTCGAATCTGGTCTTTAATCTCACCATAACTTCTTGCGGTAGTTTTTGTTACATTCAGAATACTCACTAATTTTTCCAGTTGTGCAATTTCCTGCAATCGCTTTGGGGTTTGATTTGATTTATTAGCTCCATAATAGAGTTCACCGATAACAATGACAGGAATTTTGATTTCTTTAATTTGCTGAATTCTGGAAATTGTGTGCTGATTTCCTCTGAAAAGGTCGATGACAATATTTGAATCGAGTAAATATTCACCATTCATCTTCATCTATTTTTCTCGATTCGGCAATCGCACTTTCGAATAATTTGGCTTCCTCCTCCCCTAAGATTCCAGCCATAGTCAATATAGCAGGACCACTTTCCTCTGCTTTTTTGATTTTAAGATCTTCCTTCAAAAGTACTTCTTCTTCGTGAATGCTACGCAAAATTTCTTCAACAATCATTAAACGGTCGTTTAGACTTAATCTCTTAATAATATTTATGACTTCGTGATTGGTATTCATAACAGTTCTTTTTTAATATCATGCTAAAATAACATTCTTTTGGCAGTCTCGGTTCCTGGCCATGTGATTGCTCGATTAAAAACAAATTGGAGATACTTTCAAATTCAATGAACTGATTTTGAATCCTTTCATGGCAAGTAGACAGATTAAAATAGTATCGATCTATTTATTTTTTTATTAAAGATATGAATAAAATTTATGCATATCTTGTGTTACAGTTATTGAAAGGTATGTGAATTAAATTATTGGTAAGACCTTAAGATATATAATTTAATCGTTTAGCGAATTTATGCCTTTTTCTTTAAGTTTTTCAAGGTGTTCTTTCATGACTCTTACTTGTTCTTCTGAGTGCCCTTGCCAGACTGTAACTTCTCCAACAACTTTAAATGGTTGTGTCGAACGATATGATTTTGTTGGATTACCAGGGAATTTTTTATCTGTCAAGTCTGGATCATCTTCGATTTCTCCTGTTGGTTCAACTAAATAAATTCTTTCTCGTCCATCGCCAAAGGCAAGCTCTGCACCCCAAATAGCGGCGTCTAATGTCGCAGTCAAGAAAATGTATTTTGCATATTTCATTTGTCCATAATTTGAGTTGAAACCAACTTCAATCAAGTCGCCAACCTTTAGGTCAGCTTTTGTCCCGTGAAAAAAAGTTTGAGCAAAAGGAGTAGAGCCCTGTCCGTTTAAATTTAGTTGACTTTTATTATTTTCCATTATTGGTTGGTCTTTTTAACAGGCTGTCAAAGGTTTAGTATATTCTTTCATAGGGGATTATGTAAACAGTTTCCTATACAAAGTTAGTATGTGAAGATAATGAGTAAATGCTTACACATAATGAAGTAACACATTATAAATTTCGCTTGTTAGCTTCAATCGTAATAAATTCTGGTAAATAATTGGGCGTACATCCTTTTGATACCATTTCATCTTTGTAAAGACCCGTTTTCTCCCCAATTGCAATGCAACGTGTCAGATACTGTTGATCATATACACCTATCCAACCCGCAGTAAAATTCATAGCCCATTGAACTTCCGGTTCTTCTGTCGAAATATTTGCTTCTATTGCTGAAATCAGTTCTGATGTATTAGCAGGTGGGATTTGGCCAACCCATCTCAATCGAGCTTGGTAATACCAGAAAACCCGTCTTTGAAGAGGAGAAGAACTATTTTTCCATGTTTTGATCAGTTCAATTGTTTTCTTGTCTTTGGTGAGTTGGTTGGCCATGAACCAATCCATTAATTGATTTCGCTCATTAAATGGGTGATCCTGCATTTCCTTATCAAGCTTATCAATCAAATTTTGAGTAAGGACTTTATTGTCCATAATTAATGTCGCCAGTTGCCTGGGTAGTAACTCTCCAGTGGACCAGAGTTCCAAAGCTAATCCATGATCTTTCTTAATTTCCTTTGCTATTTTCCGAAGGTCACCAAGTTTAGTTTTACTATTGATCTGATTCAGGATGTTTTCAGCTTTTGAAGAGAGTTTCATATCAGTCATTTGGTATAATAATTTACAAAGCGTTTGTGTTTCTGTAACTTTCCGTAAAGATAAAAATGTATAACTTTCGCGTCTTTGAACCACAAAATGTCTCATACAACAAACGAAGTTTGAAAAAACACTCAATGAGTGGATAATTGCACGAATCGTGGGATTATTCCGTACATGGGAGGATATTTTTATCCATTTCTTTCATAAATATAAAAATTTGCAAAAGATTCTTGTTTTTGATTCCATTTCAAAGGAAACTCATTTTTAATTTCTGCTATTAAACTCCATGTGGGATAATTGTTTTCAATGAAATTAGTAATATTTCTATGCCGAACATGTTGAGCTTGAAATTTATCTTGTTTATCAGTATTTGAAGAATAAATAAGGACATACTTTTTTGAACATGTTAATAAATCACGCATATATTTTTCAAATATATCATCTTCTATTAGATGATAAATTACATCCAGGGAAAAAGTAGCATCGGCTTGAAACAAACGAGATTTATCAATAAAATAGTGAGGATCATAAAGAAAAAATGATCTGTTTTTGTCTACGCTAAATTTATCTTTACATAATTGAATGCTCTTTTTAGAAACATCAAAGCCTATATAGTTAGGAATTTTAAACAATGCCAGTTGGTGTCCATCCCCACAACCAAATTCTATTACCGTATTTATTTTATTTTTTTCTACAAAATCATTGATCAAATTTGCTTTGAATTTCGCTAACCTACCATATGACCCTGCTCCAGAGTTTCCACCAGATACATATCTTTCTTCCCAGTATTTTATTGAATTAAAATATTTTTTTCTATTGAAGAAAAAATAAAACGGTTTCACTACGGATAATAAAACTCTATTATTTTTCACTCTTTTTTTAAATGTTGAAATCATATGGCTCTACTGAATAATTAAACTGCTTAGATTTATAGTTTTTCCCCTTTACGATTGTGTAACGTTTTACAATAAGAAATGGTTGGGAAGTGTCAGATTAGATAACCATGTTTCCATATTGTGTTGTAATTATGTTTCAATTATTATATTCTATGCCATTGACAAAAACTTGACCTCCAAGCTCTTTAACATCATAATTAAGCCATCCTTTTTTTGTTTTTTTCCAGGTTTCAATGTGTCTTTGAGTAGTCAGAACGGTGTCCATTGTTTCACCGTCTCTTTGAAACATAAGCCGTTCCCAACGTTGGGAAGTAAAAACAATGGCGCTGTCACCACTTACTTTGATACTGTCGGCAATATACTTATTATTTAAAGTTCGGTCTATGATGCTCCAATCTCTAAGTGTATATTCTCTTTGTTTTTCACGTCCTATTATTTCCCCACTTTCGTCATAAATTACAAAATCTTCAGGAATTAAGTCCATATACAATTCAATGTCCTTGGTTTCAACTGCTTTAACACACTTGTCTAACTGGTATTGTATTTCTTCCTTGATTTGGGATTCTGATTGTAGGTTTTTTTCTGAACATCCAACTAAAATTGTACTAATCCAAATAATGGTCAGAATTGAATTCAGTCCTTTCATAATGCGTCTGGTTTCATAATTTTTATCAATTATAGACATAGCTTTTCTTTTTCTCAACCATTTGATTAAAAACAAAACTACAATTTGAAATAAGTCCAGCTATGGCAAATACTTTTTGGTGAAATGCCGAGTAACTTCCTCAAAATCGAATATAATTTTATTATTTTCTTTTCAATGGGTGTTTTCGTTAATTCAATATCTTCTGTGTGTTCGTATTACTTTTAATTGGGTAGAATTTAAATCGATTTGCATACCCCGGCTATTGAAAATAATGGCTGATACAAAAATGTTTATCCTGAGTCTTACAAAACTGAACTTTCATGATTTCTTCATTTCTTCAGCATATAATTCTGGCAGAAAGAACTCAAAATTACCTACTTCCTCAATGTTGTGATTTAACCAGGCCTTTGCCATCTCCTCATTGAAAAACAATGGTCTGATGCTTGAATTAAAGATTTTACCCACTAATTTTTTACTTGTCCCCACAATCATTTGTGATGTATAAATTGTATTATCTCTATCTTGTATAAAATCGTGTTGGAGTGAAAATACTTCTGTTCCCCCGATTTTTTTTATTAACTTAATTCCTGTTTCATCAAGTTTCATTACAAACTCTATGCTATCAATGAGATATTTTGGATTTCGGCCAAGTGCTTCCACTATTCTGAAATACGAGCCTATCCCGATTTTCATATCGCTTGAATTGTTAACCAAACTCCAATGTATATGATCTTTTGGATGCCAAACCAAATATTTTGGATACGTTTTTCCTTGATAGGTCATTTCACCACCTATGTTCTGAAACCACCATAGAAGCATTTTAGGTGTAATTCCACAGACTATGTCGTGTTCGATTTTAAGTTTGAAAACTCCATCTTTTTCGATGGTAAAATTGGTTTTGGCAGACTCCAATGGTTTCATTTCCCATCCAAAATTTCGCTCTGGAGGTAAAGTCCAATTATGAAGTAAGTGGGTTATAATTGCCAATTTGTTTTATTCCTGTGTTTTCGTCAAATATATCTCAAACTGTCTACAGATTATAATGCTCAAATATCTTACAATCACCCCGCTTCATGCTAACACAATATTATAGGTTTGTTATTTTTTTGCCCTGCCCAATTTCATGTAAGAAATCTGATAAGATGCTAGCCAATTGCTTTGATTTACTCAACATTGGTAAATGTCCACTGTCAATTGTCATGATTTTTTCTGCATTCAGGTTTATTGCCATTTTGTCTTGAAAAGTAGCAGGCATTGTTTTATCATTTTCCAGCTTAATATAAAGTCGGTTGATATCTGGTAAATTAAAATGGATTCTTGTTAGGTAAAGAGCTTTTGACTCTGGAGTAAATTCATTCACAATTTTTAAAGTTTGTTCTTTAGTCAAGTCGTTACATAGCTCGCTTTCTATTGATTTTTGAGCCGGTTTTGTACCAAATAATCTCAAGATGACAGGTATGATCCATTTCTGAGGAAACGGCAATGAAGAAACGAAAGAATTTCCGGTCATCGGAATAACAGAACCTATACATACAATACCTCTTACTTCCTTTTTGAAATGATCCGCTATTTTCAGACCAATGAATGCACCGATTGAATGTGCAACTACAATAAAATGATCTTTCTTCCAATCTGAAATTTGGGTAATCGCAGCGTTTACATAATCATCAAATGACAATAAATCTGTCGCTTTTTTTTCTGGCTTTATTTTTGAAAAATCAATCGCTAAAGTTGGGACATTGATGCCTTGTATTACATCGGCCCAGATTGAGCAATTTAAACCCGCACCGTGTATAAATACCATTCCAATATTGTTGTCCATATCATCGTCCTTTAATTTGTAACTGATGGGTTTTTCCCACCAATAATTATTTTACCTTTTGTTCAAATATCACTGTTACTTTTCCATTTGTAACTACAATATCATACAATCCTTTTTTTAATCCAAAATGACAGTTTTCTGACCTGTTTTGCACTTCTGTTATGTCAACCGGAACGGCTAAATTTACATTTTCTCCCTTTTTGTATGCCAAAACCATAACAGGAAATTCTATCTGAATATCGGCTAAGGCAATAGAAACATTTTCATTACCATTTTCAAAGAGCCAATTGGGCCGACCATCGATATAATCAGTTTTAGGATGAAAAATGGCTATGTCTGTCCATGCTTCTCCACGCTCATATTTAATAGGATTGTTCTCTTTGTCGATTAAGATGGTAGGTTCTTTGATATCTAATGCTTTTAAAAAAGGATCGTTAAATCTAGGATCGCTTTTCTCACTATATGCTACCTGATTAATGGTAAAAGGGTTTATTCCAGTATACTCCGCCAATCTTCCAGCCATAGCTTTTTCCCAGGATGAATGGACTCCCTCAAGAGCGTGGTCAAAACCACAATGAATTAAAAACTTTTCATTTGGTTTAGAGTTGATGACTTCCTGAATATTTTTTGCTTGTCCAATTTCTCTTATTTTTCCACTACCTTCTCCCAAATATTCATAGGCGAATACATCATATCCTATTTCTAAAGCATCTCTGACTAAATTTCCAAATTGTGGGTCTTGAGTGTAATAACCCGTTTTAAGAATGGGATATTTTCTGCTATTCAGTGTAGAATCTAAATACTCCCCATTTCCCAATGCTTCAAGACCTAAATTGTTATATCCGTTTTCGAAAAGCCTTAGAAGAAGTGATTTTGTAAATACTCTATGGAAAGAATTGTGATGGGCTTCATTTATGATGATTACCTGGTTTTTCTTTGCTTCTTCGATGATGTAATCAGCCGCTTTAACTTTAGTATACTCTTGGTTTATCGAATCTATTTGACTTTTAGAAAACTCATTTTCTCTTATTCCCATAGCCAAATCCCAATGAATTAGAGCATTTTTATAATCACCTTTGGCAGCGTAGTTAGAAGCCGAAATTTGATATTTCCAAGGGACAGTGTCGCTGGAAACTTTGCTTTCTATTTCAGAAGAAAATTTATATTCCGTTGTAAAGTCAATTTTTTCAATGACTCTTTTCTCTTCGTTACATGAGAATAAAAAAATGGTAGATAATATGTAATATGTTTGTTTCATAATTTTAAGAAATTTTTAAAAATTTACCGCAGCCACACTCAGCAAAACGGATAAAAATAAAGATACTTAATTTTCTGAAGTTGATTAAACCAGGGATGTTAGTAGCTTTGGCAAATACTTTATTGTATGAAAAATGCATTCGACTCAAAAGTCGTAATTGGATTTCCTTTTAGTTTTTCAGTGCCATCAATCTTGTTTCGATGCCCTGATTACAAGGATACATATCCAAAGCTTTTTGATAGTAGAAAATGGCTTGTGTAGTATCACCTTGCAGCAATAAGCCTTCCGCATAGCTGTCCCAAACGTTTTGGCTATGGGAATACAGCCTGGTGTTGAGTTCAAATAGCTGAATGGCATTTGTAATGTCTTTTTCATAAAGGTATTTATAGCCCAATCCATTGATTGAACTCTCTAGCATTGATAAATGATACTTGTTGGCGAGGCTGTCCAATTTATTTTCAAGTGCCAGCAAGGATTGAGGAAAATTACCTTCTTCTGTTAGATTTTCCATTAACTTTTCGGAGTCGGGTAGGGCAGCTTTTCTCCGGGCATTGGTCAGCATTTCATCCAATGCCTCCCGATTGAATACCATTCCCCGAAGAATAACACCTTCGATATCCCTCACGGCATTGATATTCTTCAAAGGGTTGCTATTCAGAAGCACCAAACTTGCCAGTTTTCCTTTTTCAATTATGCCAATGCGGTCATTATTCATCACAATGGATGGATTGATGGTTGCTGTTTGCAAGGCTTGCAAAGTAGTCATCCCTGACTGCACGTAAATTTCAAGTTCATCGGGCATGCTAAAGCCTGGAAACGCCCAGGGATTGGGGTAATCTGTGCCTGCAATTATTTTGGCATCGTTTCGTATCAGTGCTTTTAGAACTCTCAAATCTATTTGATATGCTTTTTTCATAAAATCCGGATCGGGCATCATCAAATGGCTACCCATTGTTCTACGTGGTATCCATCCTTCTGTAACATAAGCAGGTAGATAATCAAAACGTGGGTCTGCCGTAAAAGTACTATCATGCATATACTTATAACCCCTCAAGGTCACCATAGTAGGTGAAAACCAGTGGGTGGCATGCACCAGATTAGCAATGGAAATATCGAGCAGGCTATCGTTGAAATTTTCTGTCAAAAATGTAGTGGCCTCCATCCATTTTCTTTGCATGTAGAATTGCATCAACTGTTTCCTCTTTTCATCCGATAAACCCATCTCTATTAGCCCGTATAGGTGTTCAGATGTTAACATTCCTGCAGCAATGGCTTTGTCAATGGATACCTTATCAGGTATGTGACCCGCAAATGGCACTCCGAGTTCAGTGGCGGTTTTACCTATGGCAAAAAAACAGGCGCTGTCCAACGACGAATAGGTCTTAATAAAATCAGCTCCCTCCTGTACCTGACAACGCACCAAGGCCTCAGCTTCTTCTGGAGTGGTAACTTCATCTGATCCCGGCCAAAATTTTGGAGCACCATCGGTAAGTACACCTGCCGAATAAATATCTATAATGGCTTTTCCTGCCGCTATCTCCTCTGTCATCTTTCTTCTGTTCGCCATATTGCCCCACATCTCGCGACCACCGGTTACGCCATTGGCAAGAAGCAGATCATTACAATCTTCATAATTCCAATTATTATGAATATGCATGTCCCAAAGTCCGGGAATAAGGTATTTTCCTGTTCCATCCACCACTTCGGTTTGATTGCCGGGTTTGACGGATTTGTTATAAATTGTAGTAATTAAATCACCATCAATGGACACAGTGTGGTTGGTGAGAATGTCTCCGGTTTCTACATCGATGATGTTGACATTGGTAATCAGTAGATCGTGTTGAAGATCGGAACAAGAATAGGCTAGAGCTATTAAAAAAACACATAAACCAATATTTTTCATATCAAATTATTTTGGTTTTATGAATTCCGGTAAATGTATTTATTTTAATCCTATAAGTCTATACCAAAAACTTCTTACTTCTGACAAAGATACTTACCTTCCTGGATTTGCACTATTTGGAGGGATGAATAGTGGCTGTGAGATTTAATCTATTTTGGACAGATTAGCTTAAAGTGATAAAGCATAATAGGTCAAAAATTTAACAAGCCTCTCTTAAACCACTGAACCCCAACTGGTATATATTTGGTATTGACACAGAGAAAAGCTAAATTTCTGTATTAATCAGGAATATAATATATCCTATATAGATTAAAAATAATATACCAGCTTCCCATCTATCCAGTTTCTTTTTCTTACCTGAAAACATAGCAATAAACAATAAAATCGTCCCAAAGCCTAATAGATATAAATCGTAATTGAATTTGGTATTATATTCAATTGGTTTTATAAGGGAACTGACTCCAAGAACAAGGAAAATGTTAAATATGTTGGAGCCAATTATATTGCCCACAGCAATATCGCTATTTTTCTTTATCGCTGCTACTACAGAAGTAACAAGCTCAGGAAGTGATGTGCCGGTAGCAACTATGGTTAATCCAATTATTGTCTGGCTAATTCCTAAATCCTCAGCTATATTTACCGAATTAATAACTACCAGTCGACCACCTGCAATTAAAAATGCAAGGCCAAGTAAAATAAACATCCAAATTTTAAAGTTGGTCAATTCTACGCGTTTAAGATCATGCGGAATATTTTCACTTTTCAATTGTCGATATACATAATAGAGAAATAAACAAAAGAATATTAATAGTATAATACCATCAAACCTTGACACAACTTCATTTTTAGAAAAAATACTATTGGCAAGTAAAAACAATAATAAAACTGCTAGAAAAGAAAGGGGAATTTCTTTCCATACGGTGCTTGATTGGACTATTATCGGGGTAATTATTCCTACTATGCCAAGTATTGCGAATAAGTTAAAAATATTACTTCCAATTATATTTCCAAAAACAATATCTGCTTGTGATTGATAAGCAGCAAAGGCATTTACAACGAACTCAGGCATAGATGTCCCAAATGCGACAATAGTTAATCCAATCGCTAATTCAGATATATTATATTTTCTAGCTAAAGCCGATCCGCCATTTACTAACCAATCAGCACCTTTAATCAAAATACCAAATCCAAGTGTCAAAAATAAAATTTGGGTTATCATAGTGTAGTTATTAATTTTTCCATTGCTTATGTTGATCGCTTTTAAAATCTATGGTGTGGTTAGGAGACTTGCTGCATCAAAGAGGTTAAGATAATTAAAAAGTGTAACCTGCTTTCTCAAACCCTTATAGTTATTCCGTATGTTAGATTTCGTGATTTTATCCCAAAATAAGTGTTATCAATTTTTCAAATTTATTTGACATTATTTGTATCACAGGGGGTTTTATGCTCTGTTAAAATAAGTCTGAGCGATGAAGCTTTTGTAATATAAGCCCATGCCCAGTTTATGAAAATGATCAATTTATTTCGAACACTTAAAATAAGCATAAGATGCAAAAACATCCATATGAACCAGGCAAAATATCCCTTGAAATTAATAAAGGGAAGATCCACAACGGCTTTGTGTTGTCCAATTGTTGCCATTGAGCCTAAATCTCTGTATACATAATCTACCGGCACTTTTCCTCGGATTATTCTTTTAAAGTTTTTTGCTAAGTTCTTACCCTGATTGATGGCAACATTTGCAACCTGTGGATGCCCTCTGGGGTACTTAGGCGTTTCCATGTAGGAAATGTCGCCTATGGCAAAAATATTTTCACTTCCAAAAACTTTATTTATGCGGTTTACTTTAATCCGGTTTGAATGAGCAAAACAGTCAGCCGGTAAACCCTTGACCTTATTCCCTGTTACGCCCGCTGCCCAAATAACTGTTTTAGAAGGTATTTTATCCCCATTACTCAGGGTCAGTGTGTTGCCATTATATTCTGTCACAAATTTTTCAGTAAGCAGTTGCACCCCCATTATCTCTAAATATTTCCTGGAAGCATTTCTAGCCGTATCGCTCATGTTACTCAAGGTGTATTTACTCCCTTCAACTAAATAGATTTGAAAGTTTGTAAAATCAATTCTTGGATAATCTTTTGGTAATACGTTATTTTTGATTTCTGCAAAAGCACCTGCCAGTTCAACACCTGTTGCACCTGCACCCACTATTACAAGATTATAATAAGCTTCCTTTTCATTGGTATTTAATGAGATAATTTTTTCAAAAATCTTCAATATATGGTTTCGAATTTTTATAGCATCGTAGGTGGTTTTCAATGTCAATGAATGCTTGCATATTTCATTATTACCAAAGAAATTTGTTGTACAACCTATGGCAATAACCAAAAAATCGTAATCGAAATCACCAATACTCGTACTAATTTTGTTATTTTCGGGGAAAACCCGGGTGACTTCCGCCATTCTGATTTGAATATGCTTTTTATTTCTAAAGATGTGGCGTAATGGAAACGATATATTTGCTGGTTCAATTTGTGAAGTGGCTACCTGATAAAACAAAGGCTGAAATTGATGATGATTGATTTTATCTATCAGTAACGCATCAAAAATGTTTTCGTCCAATTTTTTTACCATCTGGATGCCGGCAAAGCCTCCACCAACTACTATTACTTTTTTTTTCTTAATCATCATTATCTGTTTATTCAGAGGGATTTAATGATTGTTTTATACATTATTTCTTGAACGCTTTACTTTTAAAATCCATAATGGCCTTTCCGTCATATCGGTACACCCCGTCTAAAGCACCAAACCAAATACTGCCATCATCAGATTCTAAAATCCCAAAAATCATTCCCTTATTATCTTCATATTTTGAATTTATTACAGTTACTGTCGGCTCTTTATCAGATAATGACTTTTCATCATAACGGGAAAGTGCCCACTTTTGGTCATTAGCATTTTGTGAACTGGTCCATATATTTCCAATTTTATCTTCGTAGATGTAACCAACAAAATTCTGTGTAAATTGATTAAAAGTAATACCGTCGTACCGCCAGAGACCGTCATTTCCGCCGAGCCAAATATTGCCGTTTTTATCTTCGATTATCGAACGAACATTTGTAAATGGTTTGCCGTTATTCGTGATAACTGTAAAAGTCTTTCCATCAAAAATGCAGGCATAACCCCTTGTGCCAAACCAGAATTTCCCTGATTTGTCTTCAATAATTGAATTGACATCATTATGATTTTTATGGGAAAGTCCTTCAACTTCAGTATTTGGCCATCCTTCATTCATCAGGTAGTTTCGGAAGGATTTCCCATCGTAACGACTTGCTCCACCTTCAGTGCCGAACCAAATATGACCGGATTTATCTTCATAAATATCAATAACCCGATCATTGGCAAGCCCCTCCTTAGTTGTATAATTTTGAAAGGACATACCATCGTAATAATAAACACCTGAACCAACAGAACTAAACCAAAAATTTCCTTTTCTATCCTCTAATACAGAAAAAAAGCGGGCCGAACTTACATGATTTGTGATATTGGTAAAAGATTTTCCATCGTATCGAAAGACACCATCAAATGCAGCAATCCAAATGTTACCATTTCTATCTTGTTTGATGGTACGGGTAATATTGTTAGGTACCGTGGGAGTTATTTCGAAATTGGTTTCAAACTTTATGAGATCTTTTGGCAGGCTTGTTTTGTTTTGTTCTTTACAGGAAGTGCAAAAAACTACCATAAACAATAATGCAAATAGCTTTACGTGTATCATTATTTTTTTTCATTTTATTGTTGAGAGCAGATATTGCAGTCAGAATGTGAGGTAAGTAAGGCTGGTCATTCTGCATCTTGTTAATAGAATTTAATGGCCTCTTTGTAAAATTCCTTGGGGGTAAATATTTTGATCCCTTCAAATTCATTTAAACCAAAATCATTCGTAATAACCGTAACAATACAATACGCATTTGCCTCCACAGGTTTCAAGCAGATGATTATCAGGGATATCGTCAGGCAAGCAAGCGAAGGTAGGATAATTTATCCACTTTTCTGTCTGGCCAGTATAAAGTTACAATAAAGTCAGTGAATATGGCGCTGCCAAGAAGTTAATTACAAAAACATTCAGTTCAAATTTCTGTTGGTCTGATATAGCAAAATATGTATGGTGCCTACAAATTTTCGATTTAAACAAGAGTAGCAGTTTCACAATGTCAACGATCCGTAGTTTTTTCGTTTGTCGGTTCATAATAAAGCGTTACGGCTCCACCAATGAAGGTTTTGGTTTTTATGAGATTAAGAGTAATCCTGTCGTTTAGATTTTCAAATAAAGGCAAATTACGGCCAGCAATAACAGGGTGAACACATAGTTGGAATTCATCAATTAAATTGTGTTTCAATAATTGTATTATTAAACTCCGACTGCCAACCAAAATGTCTTTACCCGATTGTTGCTTGAGTTCTAAAACTTCTTCTTCTAATTTTCGGTTTGCCAACTTTGCACTTTCCCATTTTACATTTTTCAGCGTACTAGAAAAAACAATTTTTGGAATGTTATCCATTATTAAAGCAAATTCGTCCATTGCTTTGTTGCCGGTAGGTTTTTCTACCACAGTTTGCCAATATTCCATAAGTTGAAATGTTATCCTCCCATAAAGTATAATGCCTCCGTTACTTAACAAATCAGCGTAATGATGATGAATTTCATCATCTGGAATTATTGCTGTATGGTCGCAATACCCGTCAAGTGTCATATTGATTGCTGCAATTAGTTTTCTCATATTTTGTTTTTAATGATCTTTTTTAAATTACTTCTTTACCTTAAGTAAATCTATGACATTTTGTTGTCCAAAAGTCTAATATTGAGTTGAGAATTGGGGCACATTGCAAACAAAATAATTGTTAAGTTTTGGTCTGGGAAACGATTGGGATCTGAAAATCCTAGAAATTGTATTGGAGATAAAATAAAAAGAATAGTGCGTACTCGTATGTTGAACCATAACGAAAAGCCCTCGTCCTGGATATAGGTTTGTTCAGTCCAGTGAAAAAATGACCCCGAGTTTTTTGGGAGGGGTGTTTGTTAATGGTTCTATACAGTCACAGCTGGCAAGAATCGTAAAATCAGAAGAGACCGATTTGATTTCTCCTAAAAAATTATATGTTGCGCCTGAGCGATTTTCAGAATCGAATACCACTTGGATCGAGCTATAACATGCCGCACTCAAAGCCTCCTTGCCGTCTGGAATTTCATCATCCGGCCTCAGAGGTTTGGGGTTGTTCTCCACGAAGTTTTTTTGTGAAAGTTTGCACACGGTTCCATTGCACAAGGTCCAGGTAATTAATCCTTTTCCCTCGTCGGATACAGGTTCACGTTCAAAGTCTGCAAAGCAGTTTTCACCAGTACTGGATTGTCCGAGTTTCAACAAGGCCGAGATGTATCCCCCTTGTCCATTACAGGCTTTTATATCCTTTGTACCGATCAACCCAATTTCAAAGTCACATGTGCCGGGACATACCACCGAATCCGGACAGTTATCACTGTAAGTGGCCAGTGATGTTTTCAGTAAATAACGACTATTGCAACTTAACATTGTGAGCAAGGCCAATGTCAAAAAAAAGAGATAAACATGGAAACTTTTGTTCATAGCAGTAGATTTTTTAGGTTAATATAATTGCATGGAACAATTGAATAGACCACATTTGGATTATTATATCCGAATATTAACGACTAAAATAATGAAATATTTATAAAGACGCAAATATTCTTTGTAAAAAGTGTTTGTAAATCTGTTGCTAAATTTTACTGTTTCCTTAAACCTCCATTATGAACTTTACTTTTTGGAATTTCCCTAAGAAGGTTGGACGGCTTCCCATTTTACTTTTCGATTGATTTCCAGGTGACTTTAATTCCGTTGATGTTTTTCTTTTTAAGTTGAATATCCGTGCGCACTTCAAAGCCGTTTTTGCGATAAAATCCGATTGGTGATTTATAGTTTTCTCCATTTTGTTTAAGTTCATTATCATTGTCTATAACCCAGCCATTTAATTCCGAATTTCTTTCTTTTGCCAGATTTAAAAATTTAGAGCCCCATCCTTGTCCTTGCAGGGAGTAATCTAAAAGCAAAGAAAACCATTGTTCATTATCTCGTAAAAAATAGATAAGCCAACCTTTTACAGCTCCGTTTTCATCGAAAAGTAATATGTGATTCTTGTTGGATAGTGTATCAAGGTATTGGTCGAGTTCGATTACACTGAGATGGTTTAATGCCTTTGGATATTCATTATTCCATAGTTCAGTTATTTCAAGTTTTTGTTTCTCGTTTAAGGTTTTGATTTCTGTAAGTGCCATATCCTGTATTTTTTTATTAAATAAAAATAAAAGTATGGGTCTTCTAATGTGTAAAATCCTAATTCTTTTTACAAGTTCGCTATTGGGAATTTATTATTATCTGTAGTATATTCTATATCAAAATGTTTCATTACACGCAAAACTCTGAGTGTATTCTATCTGCCTGGTTTGCCAGCTTTCTCCATGTTGAAGTGAACCTGTCCAGTATGTGCAGCTTGCATATTCCAGGCTCCCTCATTGTTTCGTTTTGATTTCAAAAAATCTACTGCAGCTTGCATTCTGCTGTCCAATTCAATTCCATCATATTGAAAAAAATCCATTCCTCGAAGTATATCATATTTCCATCTGCAAGGATAAGTTAACTTTAAAAATGCTTTATTAATAATTTGACCTGTCCGGTCAGACAGGAATAATTGATGGAGCAAGATAAACTCAACTGAACTTGTTCTGGCACTGATGATTTCTTCCTTTCTATAGGTGTATCCGGCATTTTGAAATTCTGTAAGCCGTACTAGTTCAGATATGGTTGTGTGCAAGGAACTGTGTTTGGCACTTATTTGTGGTTGTCGTGATGGGAAAAAAACTAACCGAAGATTATCCGGATAGTTTTCATAATTAAAGAATTTCTATAGCTAATCTACTTTTTAATTTCGTCAAGGATTTTTTTTGCACCTTCGACACTATCAACTAAAGAGTTTTTTACTACATCTGTGGTACCGCCACCAATTTCTTTTGCAGCATCAAGAGCTGCAATGATTGCTGTTTTTGTAGCACCAACTGTATCACCACCGACCTGCTTAACTCCGCTAACAGCACCTTTTACAGCTTCTACAGCCACCATTCCAACGTTTTCTCCTAATTCCCTGGCACTAAAAATTGCCTGCTGAACAGCTCCCGTCACAGCTTCTCTTTGTTCTACACCTTCTGACATTGCTCCCTGAACAGCACCGTTTACAATTCCTTTTATTGCTTTGATAAAAGAAACTCCAATATTTGAAATTCCATCTATAGCTCCTTTAACAATAGAGGCTGGAACCTGAATACCTTTCACAACAAGCTCCCCGGCACCTTTGATAGTAGTTACTGCAATATCTTTTACAGAATTAACAATAGTGGATCCTACATCAGCAGTACCTTTTACAGCACCTGAAACTCCACCTTTTACTCCATTTACAATTTGATTGAGAATCTTAATAGGCATTATTCTTTGTTTTTAAAAGTGAAAAAATAAATAGTAAATACTAATATAAACATAAACATTAAAATAACCAAATAATAAGCAATTGAAATGTTATATTTGTCTTTTATATTACTTCATATTCAATAAATTAATAAGATATATACTGCGAAGCTTTGAATAGCCAACACTTTTTGTAAATCCATTTAAAAGCCTCACAAGCAAACACTAAACCAAAGTTTTTAAAAATTCCATTTAAGCGTATCAATTAGCTTTGAACCATCCTGTCAATATTTAGCCAGACAAAGTAATATAATAGTAAGCCTTAGGCCAGACTTCTGGCACTATCTATATGTCGCAGATGAGTGTTAAGAGCATTAGAATGAAGGTGGTTACAATCAAGCCTAAAAAAGGGCACGATGGCCCTACTTAATGTTAATATATAAAACAAGATTAGTGATAGTTATTTCAACAAACTCACTTTTTCAGGTATCACATTTTTATTGGTTTTTAAAATAATCAGGTAGATACCGCCGGCAGGACGTATGTTGGAAAGGATGGGAATTTTAACTGGTTTACCAGCTGGTACTACTTTTGGTTTCGCAACACAATCAGGATCCATCCATTTACCCTTAGCTGTAACCACAATACCATCCATTACATAATCGCGTGCTTCCTCATCCGGATCATAAGTACTCCGAATCTTATCGAACTTTTTAACAACCTCTTGTTCCATAATAGAATTGAAATTCGGACCATCCAAATACTCAAAAGTTTGGCTTTGGAGCCCGGAATTGCAGAGTAAGAGAAAAAGAATTGAGTTTAACTTCATTTATTTGTCCTTGGTTTTAATACTTTTGAACATGTCCGTTCGACTTTCCTGTCAATCCGGGTACAATTATCAATTGGACCAATAGTATTCTTATTTTTCCTTTCATTTTCACTTCTCTTTCCACATGGGTTGATTTACAGTCCAACTCTATATGTTGAAGTTCTTGTCTGGTAAATAAAAAATCAAATTCCGCAGTGCCTTATACAAAAATGTTGGTAAGCTTTAATTGCTATGAGTTAAAAATAATTAATTTTTATTAAAGTAGTCTTGTAAATCACGTTATTAGATTTAGAAGTACACTTTATATAAAAGATTGTTTCCACTGAAGGCGGATTGAATGAGTCATTGAATCAATACTTTTACATGGTGCTATTGGGGATAGGTTTTTTTATCCAGTTGTTTTATGTCATTTCAAACTTTAATTCTCCCTTTTCGTATGTTCCTATTAATCTGATTGGTTAGCCAACTTTTTCCATGCGAAAGTGTAACCATCCGGCATTGGCAGCTTGTATATTTTAGGTGCCAATATTGTTTCGTTTAGAATTCAGAAAATCTAATGCTGGGTTCATTCTGGTAACCCATGTAATTCCATCGTATTGACTGAGCCTTGTAATGGCACATACATTTTGATTGTAGGTAACCATAGTTTGGGACTTTAATAGCTTAATTCTTTTATTAATTTTGCGTTATTGCCCCAGATTTTAATACTTCCATTTTGACTTGAAGTTATAATGTATTTTCCATCTCTACTCCAATCCACTCCCCACAGGTTATCTTCTGATAGTCCTTCTGCAACAAGGTCGCCATCCTTAGTCCATATTCTCAAAGCGTCACTCGCTGTTGCTAATGTATTACCATCGTTTGCCCAGCTGAGGTTTCTATATTCTGCAAGGCTCACTTTAATATCCTTAATCAATGTACCATCCGATGTCCAAAATTGCAGCAAAGGTTTGTAATTATGGAAGTAGTCTCCATAGTCTCCCAAAACGAAAAATTCTCCCGACTTATGCCATTTTACACAAAGCATTAGAACGTCCTCCTTACGATGTTTAAACTTATTCAACAGATTCCCTTCTGAGTCATATATTCTGATCAATTCGCTAAGTACTATAAATTCATTCCTGGCTGGATGCCAGTCAATCGCGACATTGCTGATCGTATTTTCTTTCTGAATCGTACGAATCAGTTCCCCATTTTTTGTCCAAATGGTAATTTCACCTTCATAGTCTGCATTTGCAATTAAGTCTCCAGAATAATTCCATGCAATGGATCTGGAACCATATCCTTTGTCACCTTTGAATTGGATAATTGAATCCATTTCAATATCAAGTAACCTGGATCCGTCATTAACCGCTGCAATCGCTAATACATTTGAATGAGGATGCCAGCTCATTCGTTGAATTTCAGTAAGATTATCAAATACTTTTGTTAACTCAAAAGTCTCACCGTTGTAAATTCTAATCTTTTTATCAACACCCCCAACAGCAATGTATTTATTATCATGGCTCCAATTAGCTGTCCATAAAATTTTACTTATGTCTTGATCTTGTCCATACGTCTTTCCTTTTAATCCGGGGACAATCATTAACAATGATAATAGTATTCTTATGTTTCCTTTCATTTTCACTTATCTTTCCGAATGATTACCTATTAGCAGTTCTATTTGTCCAGTCCTGATATGTCATTTCAAACTTTATTTCACCTTTTCCGTGTATTCCTACTATTTCCCAGCCTGCTTTTTTATAAAATGCTGCTGCCCTGGTATTTGGTTCCGTTCCTAACCATACAGTTTTGTCTGTTAGACTAAAATACCAATCAAGCATTGTGTCGTGCAACAGTCTTCCAGCACCGTGTCTATCAAAATCGGGATGTACGAACAAAGCCCAAATATTATGATCCTTCAAATCTACAATTGAAAACCCTATAATTTGATTATCTTTCTCACAAACCCAACCTTTGCCTTTTTCTATAATAAACATCTTACAAACCTCGTCAGTCACTAGGTTAGGATTAGCTAGTGTCATGTCAAGTATAAATTGACGGATAAAGTCTGTGTAGTTTTATCCTGGCATCCTTTGTTGTAAACTGCCAATTTATCTTTGCATTTTTGTTGTTTCTGTGATTCTGCCAGGCTTTCACCTCTCTTTCTATTAT
>JBGTBR010000074.1:0-6820 GCA_041749255.1 Saprospiraceae bacterium | reverse complement strand
CGCATTCAGCGCATGGATACCAATCCATCAAAAGGCCTGAAAGGCCATCCTCATTAGAGATGGATGAAATCCATAGATTATGAAATACGAATTGTTTTAGGCCTGTAAGGCCGTTTTCCATTTGAAAAACAATTGATCGTTGACTTCCCCACAAATTCAAACCGCCATTCTAAACTAAACCCATCACCAAACCATACTCATACAATCCCACGGGATCCTTACAAAAAATACACATCCATATGGGACAAAACAGCGAAATACCACGAAAATGACTACCTTCGAAAAACAAAATGGCATCATTTTTTACCAATCACAAAACACATGAACGCAAAGGCTTTATTATGGATACCCGTATTTTACCTACTCTTATTATCGGGCTGCCGGCAATCATCGCACGATTCTCAAATGGGGGTGGGGTCTCAATTCCTGACCCCCAGGATGGCTGCCGAATGGGAACCTGCCATTGGCGTCATCATCGCCTGGCCTTTGGCCATCCCCCACAAATTAGTCATCGAACTGGCTAAAGACAGCAAATTATTTACCATGGTAAACGATGAGGCAGCCATTCAGGATGCTGAAAAATGGTATGCGCAATGGGGAATAGATCCGGAACGCGTACAATTCATCATTGCACCTCAAGGTGTAGACTATTGGTGGCTGAGAGACTGGGGTCCCCATGCTGTTTTCGACGGTGGAGTCATGAAACTCGCCGATGGACAATACCCGAATAGCACTCCCTATTCCGGGATGGATTGTGATGACGAATTGGGATTTTTTTTCACAGAGAAAGATGAAGAGACGGGAGCTGAGATCGTAGTTCCCACTACCCTGGAGGATATAGCACCTTACCACATTGGAAAAGCCATGGATTTTGAAATGGTCGAATTGCCATTTGTTTTTACCGGAGGAAATGTATTGACCGATGGACGCGGAACTGCATTTTCCACATGCATCATGGTCAATGAAAACGAATATATGGGTCTGGAAAGAAGCGAATATTTTCACAAAACCGAAACGCTCCTGGGCATAGACGACTATCACATCATTTCCAATTTCGAAATGAGGGGTATTCAGCATGTAGATTGCTACATGAAAATGCTGGATGAAGAAAGACTCTTTGTGACGCGTCCCCCTGAAGATCACGAGCTATACCCCATATACGAGAATATATTAGAAAATGAACTATCAAACCTCAAAAATGGCTTTGGCAGACCTTATGAAATCCTGAGGTTGGATACCGATAGATATGAAGACGAAAAATTAGCTGCTTATGCGAATTCACTCATTCTGAATCAAACCGTTTATGTTCCTCTCTTCAGCATTCCTCAGGATTCCATTGCACTGCAACAATGGCGTGATGCCATGCCCGGATATACCATCAAAGGCTTTGAGTTTGTATTGGAAGAAGAACCCGCACTCTCCGACCCGGTACGCGAGAAATATAGCGGGAAAATCGGCTGGTCCTACGGTGATGCCTTACACTGCCGCACCCGGGCGATGTGGGATCCGGACATGCTATACATCAGTGCAGATCGAATTCCCCGAAGAGATGCCAAATCGGATACATACCATATACAAGTCCAAATCGTAGATTACAGCCACCAAGGCTTAATAGAAAATGAATTGAAATTACACTGGAGAATCCATGGTGAGGACACATGGACCGAAACCATTTTGCAGAAAACCGCAGAAACGGATGTGTACACTTCTTCCATTCCAGGTGTGCATACTGGACAAACCATTGAATTCTACATCTCCGCTGCCTCTCATTCCGGACGACAAGAAATGATGCCTAGGGTGGCACCTCTGGGGTTTTATTCTTTTATGGAAGTCAAGTGATTTTGGGGATAGTCTGAATTAAAGACCTAATTTCTGCTCATCAAGGTGCTTGGGAGGTTTTTGCCCTTAGGTAAATCGGATCGTTGCGGAATTAGGTCGATCCTTCTTACAACATATTCTACATCTATTACTCGATTTATAATATCTACTTATGAGCAATAATGGAGGATACTTTCAGCCCGAAGGTCAAAGGAATGTGATGTGTTGCAGTACAGTCAAACTTTACTTAAAAAAATATTAAGGGGGAGGGTTACCTTTTGGGGGAAAGGGACATTATACTAGAAGTCATGTTGGATTTAAATATGGGACTTATTGGATTCGGAAGATTTAAAAACTTGGTAAATCTGAATTTTTAGGTGGAACACGATTACAAGTATTAATCTATAAACACATTCACTCAATAAATTGAATGATCAAATGGAATTTTCTGAAATATATAGTCTTTATGATCAACAAGAGGAGCAAAACCTAAAGTTCAGGAGAAATCTAGAAGATAAAATATCAAAAGATTACCTGACTTTCTACGAGCAAATTCAAAAGCATTCAGGACTCCACCCTTTAACCTTATCACTTATCTTCGGAAGTATTCTATTCCTTTTACATTTTACCTCAACTTTTTTTGAAAAAAATGTATCTACAAGTCTAATTATTGATGACTTCTCATTTTTTTTAGCAGCCCTTAATGCAGTCGGTCTGTATCTCATCTTTATGGCAACTGAAAAACTTCGTGAGTTTATTGTTAATCTAATTCAGCTAACAAAGCAAGATGATGATGAAGCTTCAGATTTGTTTCTTGAGAAATATAAGAAGAAATTTCTTGGTTGGCGTACGATATTCCTTGGTGTTATATTTGGCTTTGTCAACTCTATTTTGGCATATGTCTTTGGAATTAATTACTCACAACATGGTCAAGATTTCCTTCTATCTACTTTCCTTTTACAAGTTTTTACTGTTGGATTTATAGGGGGAATTACTATAAATGCAACTTTTGTTATACAGGAATTAATTAATGACATTTCAATAAAAGAAAATATCAATCTAGCTTACTTCTACCCAGACAAATGTGCTGGAACTCTTATTATCGGAAATATCTTATTTCTTTTTTCAATTCATTTCATGATAATTGGAGTATTAATTTTCTTGTTTATTCATAACTACGATTGGACTAATTTAGCAAAAGATAATTACAACCATTATGTATATGCTATAATTGTTTTTTGGAAAATTTTCCCTTTTCTTCTTTCAGGGATAATTTTTTTTCTACCAATAAAGAAGTTAAATGCTATTTTAAGGGAATACAAAATTTTCGAGCAGCTAAAGGTTCGAAGAAGAATGAATTATTTGACAGGAATTATTATTTCCTTAGAATCTGATAACAAAGAATCTAAAGATAAAATTGAGATTTTGGATTACCACTATCAGAAGCTATTTAGGATAGATAAAGAAATAGAAGAGATGAACACATGGCCATATAATCTAAAATATAGGGCAACATTTTTGGGAATATTCTTACCAATTTTAATTGGAATTATTCTTGAAATATCAAAAAAAATTATTTCTAATCAATTTTAATAGTGGATCTGGTTTCGTGATGATACATCTTTTCGTGGTTACCTTTAACCTTTATGCAAGGCATAGAAGGAAATTTTTAGAATGCCCCAAGTTTCTTAACCGCAAAACAAACTGTCTAAAAACCTGAGAGAGAGTAATCTTCAATCCTTACTTTTATTGATGTACTAAAATGGTTCTTTCCAATCCGAGACAAACAGACCTCATAAATCAAAAAAGTATAACCCCCTCTTTCAAAATGTATAGGAAGCAAGAAATCCGGATAAATAACTCTTGTTTGTTTGGGTTTGTAATTATCTTCATGTTTGACTGATGTGATAGATCTTATCATCCAAAATATATTTCAGGTGTCCGGTTTCAATTGTAACAGTAAAATAGTATTAACACCACACCATTAGGTCAAATGGGGTGATATTTTCCAATACACACCCGCACCTCAAAAATAAATGTGAGGAAGGAGGTTACTTTCTTTAATTTTTATCATTAACTATAAAAGATTGACGTGAATGTTCTGAGCATTGCAATTGGTTTAGTTTTGATATACTTCCTTTACAGTCTTTTGTCGAGTATCATCGCTGAGATACTGTCTTCTTGGATTGGTATGAGGGCGAGAATGTTAAGGCAGGGAATTGATAATATTCTTAATGATAAGCGATCAGGTACTGGCCAGGATTTTAAAAAGTGGTTACAGGATATTTTCCTTGTAGAAGCTGATAATTTTAAATATACCAATGCAGGAAAATTCTATGAAGAACCAACAATAAAATACCTTGCTAAACCAGGTGAACATATTTGGTATTCTTTACGAAACAGAAAACCATCTTATATTTCTCCAGAAAATTTTGCTATCACTGTTCTCAATATGTTTTCCAATAAAGGCAAAGGCATAAGTGAATGGGATAAGATCAAATTTGCGATAGCAAACAATGCCATGCATTTTGAGCCAGAGACTCATAAAATGTTTCAGAACCTTGTGAACAGGTCGAATGATAGTTTTAATAACTTTGTAGACCTCCTATTAAATCATTTTGCTGACACTATGGATCGTGTCAACGGGTGGTATAAACGAAAAATAGGTACGATCATTTTTTACATAGGACTTTTTTTGTGTACCATATTTAATGTGGACACGATACAAATTGTAAAAACCTTGAGTAACAATTCTGAAAAAAGGCTCCAGATGATAGAAATGGCAGAAAGGATAATTGACACAAATGCAAGCATAGATACATTGATGAATGAGCAGGACAATTCTGAAGAGGAGTTGAAATATAAACAGCAAGCTCTTGCAGTTGTGAAAGATGCAGTATTTGAAGCAAATGATATTGTAGCTGCCGGCTGGAATTTTGAGGATAAAAAAGGTTCTAAAGTATGTCTAATTTTTAAAGAAATGTCACCATTTAAATCGAAATTCTGGGGCATTATCATCACCGCTTTAGCCCTTACCCTGGGAGCTCAGTTTTGGTTTGACCTGCTTAAAAAATTTGTCTCGCTTCGTAGTGTCGGAGTCAAACCCGATAAAATTGAAGAGAAGGAAAATCATTTGCGCGCAATTACATTTCAAGGTGAAAAAGTGACTTCTAAAGATCCTGTGGAAATAGCTATTAGTGAGAATAGAGCATATTGGGAGAGTTTGCCGGGCTATATAGCCTATAATGTGATAAAAAACAAAGATGACCAATACATTGAACTTGCCCTGGAAGCTGATTTGGGTCAATACATAAAAGAAACTGTTGAGGTATTCATTGACATGAACCTATATGAGGTAAGAGTTAAAAAATTGATTGCTGAAAAATGCAAGCTTTTTGAAGAACCTATTTCTACAAATGGAACCTTAAATCAAAATTCAACTTCCGTAAAAGGAACAGCGGCCGGGTTGGTACTTAATAAAAGAACAGGTAAAAGGGCAATTTTAACTTGCGGCCATGTCGTGAAATCCAACGACTCATTGTTTTTAGATGAAACTCCAATGTTAGTTTCCGCTAGCAATGGTCAAAAATGGATCAGAATGGGTCGTGTATCTAATTTGGTAATATCAAGTTTTGCTGATGCCGCATTGATAGATTTGCAACTTGAGGCTCAAAGCGAGACTTATTCTTGGCTATCAAATCTCATAAAACCAATCCGCAAAATCAAAATTCTGGATTACAAAGATGAGCACAAAACTATTGTATCAATTGACACTCTAAGGGGAATTATAAAAGGAAAAGTGATACACACTCGAAGGTCATGGGCTTTTTATGACAATAAAGGTCAGACTTTCAGATTCTTCGATTTGATACTGGTAGAATCAAAATCCATGACTCAAGCTGGAGATTCAGGTTCATTAATCTATTTAAATAATAAAAGTGACATAGAAAAAACCGCAGTTGGAATGCTTATCGGAGGAGGAAAGATTGATGGCAAAAACTATTGTTTTGCATGTAAGATCTCCAATCTGATAGAAATATGTCAGTTTAGATTGTTTAATTAACTAAATTTTGAATATATGAAAACCTTATTCCCAGCAATATTTATTCTCTTTTGTGTAAATGTATTATCATCCCAGGATAAAACATGGGATGTGAATGAAGATTATAGTGATGAAATTAACAATTCAGATACTATAAGACTAATCAGTCATAATACCAACGTAGCTCTTATGGTCAATGGGGATAGTATAGATCTTTGTGAAGACGCTATTCTCCAAATAAAAATAAAAGATGATAGTATTTCCCTAAATATCTGTACTAATATAAAAAAATATTATCTCGGAGAATTAGGGGTTAATGTAAATTATAGAGGGCATGAACTTAAATTAAGAAAAAAAAAGGTAAGTAGCACACCTGAGCCTAATTCTAAAAATTTAAATTTAACAAAAGAAATAAATGTATATAAAGACGCAGTAGCCTTTTTGGATGATAACTCAAGGCCTTTTATTGTTCAAAAATACGGAATTTCTAACACATTAAAAAATAACTTTTTAATAAATTTTAAAGTAGTAAGCCATTTACAATCTGAAAACGATAGAGGCTCATTAACAAAATCAATACTAAATTTGGATGTAACCAAATATGCCGATGGATTTGCAAAGTTTATTGCTGCAAGATTTAAGGAGGAAATGTATATGTATTTTTTCAAAAAATTCAAGGCTTCAATAACAGACACAACAAAATATTACGATGTTAAAATTCTGTTTGAAAACACATTCAACGAGTTGCTTTTGGTAGATGAGAAGATCTATGACTATAAAAGATATTTACCTTCCTTGCGTACAAAAATGGAGTTCGATGCTAGTGTCATGTCAAGTATAAATTGACGGATAAAGTCTGTGTAGTTTTATCCTGGCATCCTTTGTTGTAAACTGCCAATTTATCTTTGCATTTTTGTTGTTTCTGTGATTCTGCCAGGCTTTCACCTCTCTTTCTATTAT
>JBGTBR010000073.1:0-14340 GCA_041749255.1 Saprospiraceae bacterium | reverse complement strand
CAATTTTAAAAAATACAAATATTGATTTTCAAGTAATTATGAATTTACAAGTTGCAAACCATGCCTAAATAACTCAAAAATTAATTCAAAATAATTTATTTTAAACACTTTTAATGCCATCTTGAGCAATGTGGGTTAAAACCAGTGGCTGGGTAGTTACTAAATATTTAACTGGAATTTCTTTATAAAACTATGGTATTCTCATTCTAATTTATATTTTGGGCTTTCAATTTACATAGGGTTTGCATTTCATGTAAATCACCAATGTGAGTTAAAAGATTTTAATCTCGAGTAATTTTAAAATTCAGTTTTAAAGCCAACTTTAAATAAATGAAGATAGGATTTTTAAAAAGTGACGGGGATCCCAGAAGTCCGGTCACCAATAAAACACTAAAGAAATACGGTGTACATGTACTTTTGGAAAATGGAATTTCAGAAACAATAGGTGAAGATTTTTCTGGATTGGAAAATGTAGAATACACAGATAGAAAATCTATCCTTAAAGAAAGTGACATACTATTCTCCAGCGTTCCCATTGTTGAAAATGAGTTGGAATCCCTTAAGGAAGGCGTAGTTTTGATATCTTTTTACAATGAATTCAGACCTGATCAAAAAATCTACAGTGGAGATTATCCTTTGTTGGCTTTTTCTATGGATATGATCCCAAGAACTACTTTGGCTCAGGCTATGGATGTATTATCGTCCATGGCGTCGCTCGCAGGCTATAATGCAGTGCTCACCGCAGCATTTCAATTGCCCAGGTATTTTCCAATGATGATGACCGCTGCCGGCACTATAAAACCTTCCACAGTTCTCATTCTGGGAGCTGGAGTAGCAGGTCTCCAGGCCATTGCTACTGCAAAACGGCTTGGTGCCAGAATAGAAGCATTTGATGTGAGAAAGGCCGTAAAAGAAGAAGTAGAAAGCTTAGGAGCTAAATTTGTGGAAGTAGAAGGTTCTGTAGATGATAAATCGGCAGGAGGTTACGCAGTAGAACAAACAGAGGATTATCAAAGGAAGCAACGTGAGAAAATCCACGAAAGAGTAAAAAATGCTGATGTAGTTATTTCAACGGCACAAATCAGAGGAAGACAAGCCCCAATACTCGTAACTACTGCTATGGTAGAAGACATGAAATTTGGATCGGTCATTGTGGACCTAGCCGCTTCTACCGGCGGGAATTGTGAACTCACGCGAAATAATGAAACCATTATATATAAAGGAGTAACCATTGTAGGTGATTCTGATCTCGCGTATTTTTCAGTTTTAGATGCCTCTGAATTGTTTTCCAACAACATATACAATTATATGTCATTATTTATTGGCAAAGATCAACTTATTGTAGATATGGATAACGAAATCATTTCCTCTTCGAAAATGTATCCTAAATAAAAAAATGAATGGTATGTTAGAATTCTTTAATGAAAACATGTTGTCGATTTATCTTTTGATATTTACCGTTTTTTTGGGTTTTGAGCTTATTTCAAAAGTGCCTACTGTACTACACACACCACTGATGTCAGGAGCTAATGCTATAAGTGGGATTGTGATGGTGGGTTCCATCATATTTTTGAGGTTGACAGATCCGGGAGATTATGTCTCATTGACCATTGGGCTGATCGCTATGATTATGGCCGTGATCAATATCGTAGGAGGATTTGCTGTGACCAACCGGATGTTATCTATGTTTAAGAAAAAGAAAAACTAATGGAAGTATACTTTCAACTGGCATATTTAATAGGAGCCATTTGCTTTATTTTAGGCCTGAGAGGTTTAAGTGACCCAAAATCTGCAAGAAAAGGAAATATTATTGCTGCTCTTGGTATGGGTATAGCAGTAGTTGCCTCATTATTCTATCCACTGGAAGGTGATGTTGTGCCCAATAATTATGGGTGGATCGCAGGTGCGATTTTAGTAGGATCAGCAATAGGTTTCCTGAGCGCTATCCGAGTTCAAATGACAGCCATGCCTCAATTGATTTCCATTTTCAATGGATTGGGCGGGGGAAGTGCCATGTTCCTGGCTTTGATTGAGTTTTTAAATTTGGATCCAGCACAATCATCATCTACTCTCCTTCCCGTCATCATATTATTCACTATTTTTGTAGGGTCGATTTCATTTTCAGGTAGTATATTGGCTTATCTGAAGTTAGATGGGAAAGTTAATGATAAACAGGTAGTATTGCCCAATCACCAGTATATCAACATATTTTTGATGCTTTTTTCAATAGCCTTTGTGGTGTTTACGTATTTCGTTCCTTCTCCTGTAACCATTATTATCAGTGTAATAATTTGTCTAATTTATGGCTTTTCATTCGTCGCACCCATTGGTGGTGCCGATATGCCGGTGGTCATTTCTTTGCTTAATTCAGTAACAGGTATTTCTGCCGCTGCAGCAGGGTTTATTTACGATAATCAAATTATGATACTCGGTGGAGTTTTGGTTGGAGCAGCAGGAACCATCCTTACCATTTTGATGTGTGAAGCCATGAACAGATCTTTGATCAATGTCATTATTGGTGGTTTTACAGCTTCCGGTGACGCTGCCGGAGATCAGGGAGATCAGACGGTCATATCACTATCTCCGATGGATGCAGCTATACTACTCAAATATTCTTCGAAAGTAATGATGGTGCCAGGATATGGGATGGCTGTTGCGCAAGCTCAGAAGCAGACTAAAGAACTGGATGATTTTCTGGCGAAAAATGATGTGGAAGTAGTTTACGGTATACATCCGGTTGCAGGCCGTATGCCAGGGCATATGAATGTACTTCTCGCAGAAGTGGATATCAGTTATGACAAGCTCTGCGATCTTGAAGAATCCAACAACCATCTATCCGATACCGATGTGGTTTTGGTCGTAGGTGCAAATGACGTGGTCAATCCCTCAGCCATTGACGATCCTGGGTCTTCTATATACGGTATGCCAGTCATCGAAGTGTGGAGAGCAAAGCAGGTAATTGTTTTCAAAAGGAGTATGAATCCCGGATATGCAGGAATTCAAAATCCACTTTTCTTTAAAGGCAATACCAAAATGCTCTTCGGTGATGCCACCGATTCCTTAAAGAAAATCATGGAAGAAATCAAGACTCTGTAGTCTTTTGTTTTCTTGTTCAGTACTTGCTTTAAACCATTTCATCACAAAATATGTTACAACAAATATTACAGTTTAAAGCACTCCTTTAACTGTTGTTGGAAATTAAAATGAATTACCCTGATAGCTTCTTGTAAATAATTATTGATTTATAGGAATATTTATGGGTAGTTATGAGAGAATATATCATTCAGACAAATTCTCGTTTTTCTAATTTTGGATCTTATTTATTTATCGTACACCATAAATACTAAATTATGAAAACTGTATATCATAAAGCCAACACCCGAGGTCATGCAGATCACGGTTGGCTTCAATCTTACCACTCTTTCAGTTTTGCAGGATATTATAACCCGGAAAGGATGAATTTTGGAGTATTAAGGGTGCTTAATGATGATACTGTTGCACCTGGCAAAGGATTTGGTACCCATGCTCATGACAATATGGAGATCATTTCTATTCCCCTGGAAGGTGATTTGGAACATAAAGATAGCATGGGAAATAAAGCCATTATCAAAGAGGGAGATATCCAGGTACTGAGTGCAGGTACCGGAATTTACCACAGTGAATACAATAAGAACCCGGACCGACCAGTAAAATTTCTTCAAATATGGATGATCCCCAAAAGAAGAAATGTAGAACCCAGATATGATCAGATAAGCATTTCAGATATTTCACTTGAAGGTAAAATGATAGAGATATTATCTCCTGACCCTAATGGTTCTGGGATATGGGTTCATCAGGATGCATGGTTTCATATTGGGACATTTGAAGATGGTGATACAGAAAAATATACCATTAAAAAAGAGGGAAATGGTGTTTATATTTTCGTTTTGAGTGGCAATATACTTATTAATGGAAAAAGCATAGAGGCCCGCGATGGAATAGGAATTTGGGATACACAAGATTTCAACATTTCATCGTCAGGAAACAGCAGGATTTTACTAATGGATATACCCATGCAACTTCCAGTAAAAGCTTGAAATTTTTTCTAATGCGAATTGACAATTGGACTTAAAATAATTATTCAAAAATTATTTACTACTATATATAAGAAAAATGTATCTTTGCACTTCTTTTTGGAGTCCTAAATAATTGTAAAGAGATGGAGCTAATTAAATATGTGCACGAGCAGCTTACTGCGAAGCCTGATTTTCCCGATTTTAAACCTGGAGACACCATAGCAGTCAGCTATAAAATTGTGGAAGGTGCAAAAGAGCGAATTCAGATTTTTAAAGGTGATGTGATTCAATCAAAAGGTGAAGGTGCTACAAAAACTTTTACGGTCAGAAAGATTTCCGGAGGGGTAGGAGTAGAAAGGATATTTCCATATTCTTCACCCTCAATAGTGGAGATCAGCGTTCTGAAAAGAGGCAAAGTGAGAAGAGCGAAGTTGTTTTACCTAAGAAACCGTGTTGGTAAAAGTTCAAAAATTAAAGAGAAAAAATTCATTAAGTCCTGATAATTTTTCGGGATATGAAAATCCAATAAAGGCTCCTACAGTAATGTATGGGCCTTTTTGATTTGAACTAAGATTGAATGTGAGTTTTTTTTAAAGTAAATTATAGAACTTCAACAAACATGTATTGAAAGGAAAGTTGGATACCAAGATTTACATACATTTGTTGTATGGAGAAGAGATATGAAAAAAGAGGTGTATCAGCCTCCAAAGATGAAGTTCACCGAGCCATAAAGGGACTTGATAAAGGTCTATTTCCCAATGCATTTTGTAAAATTTTGCCAGACATTAGCGGCGGTGATTCACACTATTGCAACATTATGCATGCAGACACGGCCGGAACCAAAACAGCTTTGGCCTATATATACTGGAGAGAAACCGGAGACCTATCTGTTTGGAAAGGAATTGTACAAGATGCCATAGTCATGAATTTAGACGACATGGCCTGTGCGGGATGTACAGATCATTTTATCCTTTCATCGACCATAGGGAGAAATAAGAACCTGATTTCAGGAGATGTTATTTCCACTCTGATCAATCACACCTACGCCTTTGCTGAAAAAATGGCGGAATATGGCGTGCACATTTATCCGGCTGGCGGTGAAACAGCGGATGTGGGAGATATTGTTCGCACAATCGATGTCGGCTATACGGCTTTTGCACGAATTCGCAGATCAGAAGTGATTGATATCCAAATTAAAGAAGGGGATACCATTGTGGGATTTGCCTCATATGGACAGGCAAGTTATGAAGATACTTACAATGGCGGCATGGGGAGTAATGGGCTGACATCTGCCAGGCATGACTTATTTTCTGCTTTTTATAAAGCCAAATATCCCGATAGTTTTGATCCTAATATTCCTTTTGATATGGCATATACCGGATCAAAAATGCTTCTGGATGAATTCCTCATAGATAATAACTCTGTCCATTTTGGCAAACTGGTTCTTTCTCCAACCAGAACTTATCTGCCCTTATTGGTTTCTATGGTACCCCAATTTAGGAAGTATATATCAGCTCTAATCCATTGTACCGGAGGTGGGCAAACCAAAGTGATGAAGTTTATACACAGCCCTCTGACTGTCATCAAAGATAATCTTTTACCCATGCCTCCTCTTTTTGAAGCCATACATAAAGAAAGTGGCACCTCCCTTAAGGAAATGTACGAGGTATTCAATATGGGTCACAGGTTAGAAGCGTATGTAAGTGACACTGGTATAGCTAATGAAATGATCGCGATGGCAAGGGAATTGAAAATTGACGCGCAGATAGTGGGTCGGGTTTCTGCTTCTCAACATAAAAAACTAGTCGTTGCATCAGGGGGAGAAGTGATCGAATATGCATGAAGCATACTTCGAAACATTAACACATAATTTTAAATTCTAATTTTCACAGCATAGAAGATTATTCTTCTTCACTTTTCCCTCGCTTATTGAACATATTTTCAGCACGGGTTACTATTGCATCGGCTTTCCCTGTTAAGTCCTGACTAAATTCTTTTAGCTTACTTACGGTTTGCTGTACCTTCTCATCTTTGCTTATATTTTGAACCCACTTTTTTCCTTCTTCGCTCCATTTTTGGGTGGTTGCCTTTATTTCATCTGCTACTTCCTGAGCCTGCTCTTTGGCGTTATTTACATATTCTTCAGAAGTTCTATTATCAGCGCGTTGTTTTGATTTTTCAAATAATGTGCCCGCATCCTGGACTATTTTGCCAGTAGCATCTTTAATTGACTGGAGTGTTCCGGTTATGGCCTCTTTTTCTAATGCATCATCGATAAAATCCAGCGATTTACTAATGGTATCTACTGTTTCTTTCCCAATTTTACCTATGATTTGAGCTGTTTTCTTCCACATAAGTGAGTAGATTTAATGGTTATAAAACATAAACAATTTTCTTGTACAGTCTTGTTCCCAAAGCGCCTTCAAAATTCAACCTTCGTAAGGATCAGAAATAGAAATATTTAAAAGTATCCAATATAATTAAAAGGACTTAAATTATACAGTTCCTCCTTGATCTCCTCCTCAATGTCGAGTTCGCTTATAAAATGATGAATATCTTCTTTAGAAATTTCGCTCTTTCCCCTGGTTAATTCTTTGAGTTTCTCATATGGCTTTGGATACTTTTCTCTGCGAAGGATGTTTTGAATAGCTTCTGCAAGAACTACCCAGTGTTTATTGAGATCATCGTTAATGGCTTTACGATTAAGATCAATTTTAGAAAGCCCTTTTTCTATGGAAAGCAAAGCTATATAAAAATGAGCTATGGGCACGCCTACATTCCTTAAAACTGTGCTATCGGTTAGATCCCGTTGAAGTCTTGAAATTGGAAGCTTATGCGATAAATGGGTGAAGATGGCTATCGCTAACCCCAGATTACCCTCTGCATTTTCAAAATCAATCGGATTAACCTTATGAGGCATTGCGGAGGAACCCACTTCTCCTTCTATGGCTTTTTGGGTAAAATAATCCATTGATATATAAGTCCACATATCTCTGCAAAAATCAATCAAAATGGTTGATATTCTGGACATAACGTCGAAAATAGCCGCCAACCCATCATAGTGAGCTATTTGTGTAGTCTTTTGCAATCGATTAAGATCCAGGTAATGATTGACAAAGTTATTGCTAAACTGGATCCAATCTTCATCGGGGAAAGAGACTTTGTGAGCATTCAAATTACCGGTGGCTCCACCGAATTTTGCCTCGAAAGGTAAAGCTTTAAGTAGAATAATTTGATTGTGCATTCTTTCAATAAAAACCTCAATTTCTTTACCTACAGTAGTGGGTGAAGCAGGTTGACCATGAGTACGGGCCAGCATAGGGATACCATTGTATTGCTGTGCTTTGTTCCCCAGGAGTTTCAATATTTTGTCAATGGTGGGTATAACCACCTGGTATAAACCATCTTTGAGCATCATTGGAAAAGCGGTATTATTGATGTCCTGGGAAGTGAGACCAAAATGGACAAACTCTGCCATATCTTCTCCCTCCCATTCGATCAATTTTTCCTTTATGTAATACTCTACTGCTTTGACATCGTGATTTGTCACTTTTTCAATTTCCTTTATTTTTTGTACTTCTGCTTCATCCATGGTTTCAGGAAGCAATTCCAATTTATCGAACAATTTCTGATCGACAAGCTGCAATCCAGCTATACCACTGTCCCTAAGTGCTTTAAGGTATTGCACTTCAACATATACTCTATATTTTATAAGTGCCATTTCTGAAAAATAGGATTGAAGAGGGAGACATGTATCGCTATATCTTCCATCAATAGGAGAGATGGCTTTTAATTTCATAGGAGATATTATTTATAATTTCATTGGATTAAAACCCTTATGAATTAGTAATAGCTTGCGTTTCGAACAATCAGGTATTTTGAACAGGTTCTTCTATTAAACGCTCTGTAGTTCTTTTGATGTAATAATACGTTTCGATCTGGGATCGCACCACCAGATCAGTAGTATTTCTTTTATACAAGTTGTTATTTTTATAATTGATAATTCGAGCTTTTACATTGTCGTTGAGTTGGATTTGAAGAATATCCAGAATAGTCTTTTTAATTTCATTATCAAAAACGGGAAAGATGGTTTCAATTCGCCTGTACAAATTTCTTTCCATCCAATCAGCAGAAGAAAGATAAACCTTCTTATCACCATCATTATGAAAAACGAAAATACGCGCATGTTCAAGGTATCTGTCGACTATAGATATCACTTCGATATTTTCGCTGATGCCCTTAATTCCCGGAACCAAAGAACATATGCCTCTGATGATCATGTAAATTTTAACACCAGCTTCCGATGCTCTGTATAATTCCTGAATAATCACCTGATCTTCAATAGAATTCATTTTTAAGATCATTTCAGCTTTTTTACCTTCCTGGGCATTTTTAATTTCAGTATTGATAAGTCCTAATATCAGATCATTCAGGTTAAACTGTCCTACGCCCATGAATTCGAATGGTCTGGTTGGTTGATTTTTTGTTTCAAGGAAGGAAAAAACCCTTGTTGCTTCTGCTGTTAGATTTGGATTAGCTGTAAATATGCCCACATCGGAATATATTTTAGCAGTATCTTCGTGAAAATTACCAGTACTCAGGTACGCATACATATGAGATTTACCCTTTTCAATTCTTCTCACTATAGCCATTTTAGAATGTACCTTTATCCCGGGTATACTATAGAATACATTTACTCCGGCACTTTCAAGTTGTTCGCCCCACATGAGATTTGCCTCTTCGTCAAATCTGGCTTTAATTTCAATAAAAGCTGACACCTGTTTCCCGTTTTCAACCGCTATTTTTAAGGCTTTCATAATTCTCGATACCCTGGCTACCCTGTATTGGATAATTTTTATGTGAGTTACGCTGGGATCTATTGCTGCGTCTTCAAAAAACTTAATAACGGCTTCATATCCGTGGTAAGGCACATGAATGAGCCAGTCTTTTTCTGCAATTTTTTCAAATATGGAGGAAGCGTTTTCCAGTAAGGGGATGGAAAGTGGTGGAAGATGCGTTTCTTTTAAATGATTTAGCCCGTAATTTGGGAATTTGAAGAAATCAGAATTATTGTGATAACGACCAGCAGGAATAAGGTCATATTTTTCCAGATCAAATACTCCCATAAGGTATTGTAGCAATTCTTTAGGCATTTCTCTATCGTAAACAAGCCGTGAAGCAGGCCCAATATTCCTTTTATTCAGGCTTTTGCGAATTTTAGTCAATAAGTCCCCAGAGAATTCATCATCTATATACAGTTCAGCATCTCTCGTGAGTTTTATACTGTATGAGTCCAAAACCTCATAACCTGGAAATAAATGGGTTATACTGTGACGAACAATATCATCCAGCATAATGATGTCGTGCGTCCCTTCTTTTTTTGGAGGTAATTCTACGAACCTGCTTAAGTGATCAGATGGAATTTTGACAACGCCGAATAGGGGAGAGCCAGACATATTTTCCCTGTCTTTCATGTACAATGTGAGGTACAATGCCGCATTGTTTAAAAAAGGTTTAATCTTTTGTCCGATAAGAAGTACAGGTTGAACATAGGGAAGCATAAAGTCGTTGAAATAATTATCGACAAATGCTATCTGTTCTTCTGTCATTCGTTTTCGACGTATAACATTTATACCGTGTTTTCGCAAAGAAGGTACGATGAGGGTATCAAAAATCCGGCTGAATTCCACCTGTTGTTCATTGACTATTTTCAGGATTTGCATTAATACCTCTTCGGGTTCAAAATCCAACTCACGACGCGTCTTTTTTCCTGTTCTTAAAAGGTTTCTGTTATTGGCGATTCTCACTCTGAAAAATTCATCCAGATTAGAAGAGTAAATGGCTAAAAATTTAAGTCGTTCTAATAGTGGCACAGAATTGTCCTTTGATTCTTGAAGAACTCTGTAATTAAATGAAAGCCAGCTTATATCTCTGTTAATATATGGTAACATGTGTCTAGATTCATTTTCTTGATACAACTCAGCAAATATGCCTATTTACAATAAAATAATAAATGCTGAATTGTTACATTTTCTCAAAAGTATGATTTTCCTCTTAGACTCCATCCAATTCTTTTATCCTTTATTTATGTATTCATGTAATTTAATATTAAATTCATTCATAAAGGGATTGTCATTTGTCCTCCTTTCATTTCATCTGAAGGCCCACGACATTTGAATTGAGTACTTTGGGCAAATCCTTTAAATAAGTACTTTGCAGTTTCGGGAGTCATTAAATTATTTGGTTGATGTGGGAAAAAAAACACTTCATTCAATCCCAAATCTGACCACAAATGTATGCGATCTATCCATTGATCAAGGCGTAAAAAATCTGTTTTGTGGAATCCGTTACCAACCCATCTGATCATGGTAAACTCAGTGGTTAAACGACTATGCACAAGGTCGTGTCTTCCCGATACGTCGGTAATTAAACAGCATATATCAAATTTTTGGCATAGATCAAATAAAGGATGTTGATGTTCTCTAAGTTGAAAACTTTTATGTCGCACCTCCACAGCCAGTTTGATGTCTTTCGGCCATTTTTTGAAAAAATTTTCCAATAACTTTAGCCAGTCATCGCCAAAGTAGGGTGGCAACTGTAAAAAACAAGGTCCAAGATTTTCTTCAAACAGGGAGATGTTTGTACAAAACTCCTCGATTAAATGGGTATCTAAAGAAAGTTGTTTTCGATGTGAAATATTCTTCCACACTTTTGGGCAAAAAATGAAGTCTTCAGGTACCTGTTCCTTCCATTTCTTAATTGTATTCGCATCAGGGAGTCTGTAATGGGTAGTATTGAGTTCAATCGCATTGAATTGTCTGGAATAATAGTATAAAAATTCGGATGGTTTGGTTTTCATTGGGTATAGGTTACCTTTCCACTCAGGTACAGACCATCCTGTTGCTCCAATGTAAAGTCTGGTTACTCCCTTAGCGTGATCTTTTAACAAACGCTGCTGTTTAGAATGATCATCCGGTAGGAGGAACTCTACATTATCGATATCCTCAATTTTTCCAAATTTCATATTTTCATCATCGCTTTAAGTTAGTATTTGATGAGATGTGCTGCTTAAATATTTCTGTTTTAATATCTCAAATTGAAAATTATTAGAAAGATTGTCACTTAATTTTTATCCTTGCAAGAGCAATGGAAATATTTGTAATACCTATTAAGAATAGAATAAGATCAAATTCGTAAAAGTTTAATATCATTTCAATAAATTATCACTATGTCAAGACAAAAAATAGCTGCCGGAAACTGGAAAATGAATAAAGACTTAAATGAAGCAGTAAAAATGGTTCTTTTTTTAAAAGACCAGGATCGTCCAAAGGATACTTTAACAGTATTGGGTGTTCCCTTTCCATTTCTTCAAACCTGTATTAATGAGACAATTGGAAGTACTGATCTTATTGTTGCAGCTCAAAACTGTCACCATAAAGAAAGTGGGGCATTTACAGGTGAAGTCTCAGTGCCTATGCTCAAGTCCATAGGGGTTTCTCATGTAATTGTAGGTCACTCAGAGAGAAGGGAGTATTTTATGGAAACAGATGAAATGGTCGGTATCAAAGTCCGGATTTTACTCAATCATTCCATGGTACCTATTTTTTGTTGTGGAGAACCCCTGGAAGTGCGAAAGGAGGGATCGCATGAATCTTATGTAAAAAATCAAATATCAAAAGCCCTTTTTACCTTAAATAAAGAAGAGATCATAAAATTGATCATAGCCTATGAGCCCATTTGGGCTATCGGCACTGGTGAAACAGCCTCTCCTGAACAAGCACAGGAAATGCATCATACCATTAGAACTCACCTGAAAGCTAAATTCGGTAAAGTATCTGATGAAATAAGTATTCTGTATGGTGGATCTGTAAATCCCGGAAATGCAAAAGAACTATTCAGTCAAACAGATGTGGATGGCGGTTTGGTAGGGGGAGCTTCTCTTCAGGAAGAGGGATTTCTTTCGATAATACATTCATTTTGAAATTGAGTCCACTTCGAAAACCCGTTTTGTTATGAGAATGTGCGAAAAATTCAAGATCGAGGCAGAAGTGAAAATATGTCGCAGACGTAACCATAGCCACCAACCCCCAAAGCTTCAGCAAATTTATAAATCAATTTTTTCTTACACAATATTGTACCAAATAAATAAGGGATGGAATTAATGCCATGCATTGGTAGTTTAATATATGGCGATAAAAAAATATTTAATGACTCCACCACATGATGTAATTTTATCATTTTAATCGAATATTTGCCTATAGATTGTATTTTTGTCCTTGTATTACCGCCATAATTAAAATTACATCCATTATGAAAAAAAAACTTAATCCAATTAAATTACAAGGGGCAATCACCTTGGATATTGACCCTTCCGATTCCCTACTGTGGAAACTGACCATGATACTGGAAGCTGCACTTACAAAGGATTGTACCATTGAGCAGGTAGCTTCTAAATACGGGTATACCAGGGAATATTTTTACCAGGTGCTAGGCAAATTGAAAAGTCACAGCAGTCGGGCGTTGCAAGACAAGCCTACCGGCCCCAAGACCAATTATAAGCGCACGCCGGAGATTACCAAACAGGTTCTCCGGCACCGCTTCCTGGATCCGGAGGCCACTTGTGAAGTGATTGCCCAGAAGATGAGACAGACCGGGCATTTGGTAAGCCAACGAAGCGTTGAGCGAGTAGTCCAGGAATATGGACTACAAAAAAAGGGCTACATAAAGCAGATCCGGCAAAGGAGAAAATACTAATTGAAGCCCAAAAGACTAAGCGCTACAATACAAAGGTACAGATAAGTCCCCTGTGTGGGCTATCATGGGTAATCATCAATCTTGTTTCTGTAGGTGTGCCGGGAAAATTTTTTGTCATGTTAGCCAACGCATACCTTGCACAAAGACCACCCATACTTAAACCCATCACTACGTTTTGCTGAAGTATATCTCCAAAGCGGTCGTCATTTACTTTATTGGCATTTACCAGGTTGATGACTTCCTGCACAATTGCAGCATTTCTTACAATATCATCAGCTCCGTCATTAAAATCTATAAAGACAAGGTCGTATCCTGCGGTGTCGTCAAGCTGATTGTTAAAATCATATTGCAGTTGAGGCTCATTAATTGCATCAATAAAATTACCAATCCAATAATTTAATTGCAGGGTTGGTGCCACGGTACTTACATCGTAACCTTCTACCACAATCAGTGGTTTACGTAGTGTGTTAGTGCGATCAAAATTACTGTAATTGACCCATATTGTGGCACCGTCATGCACACCGTTAACCGGGTCTACAACACCCCATGCAGGAATTATGCTTTGCTGCGCATCATACCTTGCAGACTCTGACGAAGCTTCCAATACGTAATAATCGCTATAGCACTGAAGGATACTGCTATCGTTTAGCGTGACTTTTATTGTCCAGCGTTTATAGCCGGTATCAGTATAGCTAACTGTTATTGGTGTGCCGATACTTATGTTTGTAAATCCTTCACCATCGTCAAAATTAACCTGAAGTGAACTAAAAGTTTTGCCTGTATTGTTCCAAATAGCATTGGATTTAAAGATAAATGCCTCAAAACCTCTGGTGGTATCCTTTCTTACAGGACAGGCTGCAAATAGATTATTCATGTTATATGGACTTTCAGGCCTTTCCTGGACATCATGTACCTGATTGGTACTGCTATTGTATGAGAGCAGGTTGGATGAAAAAGCATTTGATTTTACCGTATTGTAGCTTCCTATCAGCAAGGGAAAAAGCACCGTGTCGACGCTGTTATTTTTTATTGTGGAATTTACAGTAGTTATTGCCAGCAGTGGGTTACTTGTTGTTTTTGCCCAACCGGTTTGCAACTGAAAATACAAAGTTCTCCATAGGTGCATGTCTATTCGGTTGCTATCGGTAAGTGTGCCGTTAAATGTGGCCATTGGCAGCATGGGGCAGCCATATTCTTCAAGAAAGCCTGTTGGAATTTGATCTTTGTCTAAGGGCTGCATAATGTATTGGAGCAATTTTTGGGTGGTCCTGGTGTCTACCTGTGCGATTGTTTCTCTCAGAAATATGAAACAAGGTGTGTAAGACAAAATGCACAAAATATATTATCTTTATCATACCAACCTATAATTATTAATAAATATTAAAACATTTTTTCAGATGGAAAAGCAAGAAAGAATTGATTCCATCCTGAGAATGATGAGGACCAAACTCGAAGACTATATTGATGAGGAATCAAATATTACTGATCCTATAGAATACGAGAATCGATTACTGGAGATTGGAAATAATTT
>JBGTBR010000072.1:0-71025 GCA_041749255.1 Saprospiraceae bacterium | reverse complement strand
TTGTGCCTATAAGGCTATCGCCTTTGATGAATGCGTTTTGAATGATCATGCGTTAGATGATTGTTCAGGTTGGCTACGCTAATTTACGCATTCATCTTTTTTATAATATGTATTTTGCCTCAATTTCTTTCCGAACCATTGTACAAGAAGAGCTTACTTTAATTACACCCGAGGATGATATGAAGAACGGGATAAATGATTTTCAAGAGTTCCTTTTGAAAGGCCCTGTAATGGATGAAGATCAATATCAAGATTTTCTCTCTAATAGAAATTACTTCAACGAATGGCGGAAGAGATAATTTGCCTGGATTCAACTATACTTATTGACTATTTTAGAAAGACCAAGAAGGAAAATCGATATTCCAGATTTGTTTATCGGAGCTACCGCCAAAGCTTACAACCTTAAATTGGCCACGTTAAACGAAAAACATTTTGTACGAATTTCCGGACTTGAAATACTCATAAAAGAGAATGAGTAAAAAGTTGCTTACGAGAACAAAGTAAAGAACTAAGATGATATGTACATATCACCTCTCTCCCTTTGTGTGAAATAAAAAAGTAAATATTACATACGAAATATTTACCCTCAAACTTTTGGGATGGGGGTTCACGCCAAGACCGCCATGAAAAACCGCGAAACGCAAAGATGGAATGATTTTCGAACTCCTGTGGGTGAAACCTCTTTGCGCCCCTTTGCGCAAAAATCCTTTGCGGCCATTGCGTGAAATACTCCTTTCAACCTTCCGTTCAGTTCTCATTAGAAAACACCTAGTAAATCCTTGAAAATGTCGTCGCTTTAGTTTTTCCCGCAGATCTCGCAAATGAACACGGATTATTAATGGTTATCGACTTCCTTTGCGGGTTTTGCGTGAAAAATCTTTGCGGGCTTAGCGTGAAATAATACCATTTTCCCTCCGATATAGCGTGTTAAAATTGGGAATGATCATCATAACATTTTGTACGAATTTCCGGACTTGAAATACTCATAAAAGAGAATAAGTAAAAAGTTGCTTACGAGAACAAAGTACAGAACTAAGATGACATGTACATATCTCTCCCTTTGCGTGAAATAAAAAAAGTAAATATTACATACGAAATATTTACCCTCAAACTTTTGGGATGGGGTTCACGCCAAGACCGCCAAAAAACCGCGAAGGAAACGTAAAGATGGAATGATTTTCGAACTCCTGTGGGTGAAACCTCTTTGCGCCCCTTTGCGCAAAAATCCTTTGCGGGTTTTGCGTGAAATAATGCCTTTTTTCTTCATCTAATTTCAGAAGATCTCGCTTATTTAAAAATATTGCAACCCATTCACTTCTCACCTGCAAATCGTGGCAGAAAAGCCGGCATGATCAGAACTATGGCTATGATGGAAAAAAGAAGCCCTCCAATGGTGCCTACAGCCAGTGCGTACCAGAAGGCTTCATTTTTTCCGTACATCAGAAATGGGGTCAATCCTATCGCAGTAGATAATACTGTTAAAATTATAGGTGTAATCTTACTGAAAAAAGCCCGGGTATACATTTCCAGATTCGAAGCATCCGGAAATCTTTTTTTCCCTATGTCATAGTCGCTCAATATAAGGATCATGCTGTTGACCGTGATCCCGCTGATCAGTATAAAGGAAGTATAACCGCCCTGATCAAAAGGAAAATCAAACCAATAAAAGGTCAGGAAAATCCCAATGAATGAAATCGGGATCAGCAACACAATGGCAAACCCTCTCTTCAATGACTCAAAATGAATACTGCACAATACAAAGATCATCACAATAACCAGGGCGAGCAACCCATATTGCCTGCGGGCTTCTTTCCCAAAATTCCAGGAATGAGTACTTCTTTTGACCTCATATCCTAAAGGCAGGGTAGGAGTAAATTCCTTCAACTTTGTATTGATGTATTTATCTCCAAATACATGTGAACCCGTGTATTCCCATTCCAGCTTACGGATGTACTGCTGATTTTTTTTGTGGATGGAGCTGGGCGCTTTTTCTTTTTGTATGCTTCCCAGAGACGACATCAGGATCTTAAAACTGTCCTGACTCACCACTTCGTTATACATATTCCACAGCGATTGTTTTTGGCTTTCCCTGTTGATGACCCGCACCTTTACATCATCACCGGTACTGGATACCGGCATCCTTCTGGGATTGAGTGTACTCAAGCGGGCATACAATTCCCGGGGTTTCAGGCCGGATTCCAAAAGGGTTCGCTGTTGCGGCCTGAACGTATATCTGAAAATATCTTTTTCAAACCATGTCAGATTGGCATTCCGTTCCACCTCTTTGACGCGGGGATGTTCTTCGAGGAGAGTAGCAAACTGGTCTCCGATGTGCTCTAATTGTTCAAGATTATACCCTTCAACGGTAACAGAATACCGGGGCGTACCTACCCCGGAAGCATTGCTGAAACCTTTGCCCACACCGTACACGCTCCATTTGGCGCCGCCGAGGTTGGTGGCCATACCGATCAACCGGTTTTTTAAAATATGGGGAAAAACGTAGTCATCGCTGTCGGAAAAGGTAATCGTCATTGAGGCATTTTCACCATTAAAAATGTTGGTAATGTAGTTTTTTACTTTAGCCTCGTAGTCTTGTAAAAAATGTTCCACATGCCTGATCAGTTCATCCATTTGTTCGATCGTACTTCCGTTGGGTAAGGTGGTGTTTACATACAGGAATGTTTCTTCGTTGCTCCTGAAAGCTCCGGATTCGTATACATAAAAATAAAACAAACGGGAAGTGCCTCCCAACCATTTGTTTACCGGTTTTCGCATATTTTCTAAATACCATTCGCTGCCCACAGAATTATTGTACCATTCCCATCCCTCTACTTTGGAAGGCAAGAGATAAACAGGTAACCCAAATAATAAGATGGATCCGGCGATAACCCACCTCCTTCTATGGTTGACCCATCCAAAAAGTTTCTGCATCCTGTTTTGAAGACCGGTCATACTGTCCCCGGAGCGAAGCCTGGGATTTACCCGCAACAAATGCAAAAGTGCGGGAACAAAGGTAATGGAGATGAGCAGGGACAGGAATAAATTTATGATGATGACCCGCGAAAATTCGATCAGGTTATTCTTCCACATCTCGGGGAGAAAAAATATAACGGTAAGCGATGCCAGAGTGGTGAGGGTAGCTGTGGCAATGGAGGGAAATACCTGCACATTGTTGTATCGTCGTATATGATCGGCCATAACCACAGTATTGTCGATGATGATTCCAAAACTGACCGTAATGGCTGCCAGTGCATACAGATTCAGATTAATGTCCAAAATATTATACAACACAATGGCGATAGCCACATTGACCAATAAGCTACCAATGACCACAATCAGATACTTCCAGTGGCGGTATGCTATCAGTACAAAAAGAAGCAATAACGAAAGAGATAGCAGGCTGCGAATGCGGATCTTTTCAAGTTCGGCTTCGAGGTATTCAGTAGAGTCCCTCTCCATGAGTACACTGTATCCGGGTGGCAGCTCTCCCTGGATGTCTGCAATTTTCTCCCTGATCATGGAGGCCAGCAACAGATGATTTGCCCCCTTTTCCGGGTAAAAGTTGAGTCGTATGTTGTTTTTGCCATTTATGCGGTACAATCTTTCCGGCTCCATTTCCAATAACTCAATAGAAGCAACGTCTCCAAGTACTACCCATTGGCTGTTTTGACCGGTTACCGGCAATTTTCTCAGGTCATCAGAAGGCCTTTCCCGCAACAGGACATGAAATTTCTCTTCTTCGTACTGTATGGTAGAAAGACCTGATTTGGCATCGAGCCCGGATAAGGCATTGGTAAGGTCTGCCCACCCGATCCCGAGACCATCCATTTTTTTGAGGTCGTAGTCAACCACCCATTCCATAACAGAACCCCCGGAAAGGTCTATCTGTAGCAGGCCTTGAATGACGGATAGTTTGGGAAGGAGGATCTCGCTGACGTACCGGTATACCCTTTCTGCTGCGTCATGGCTGTACACTGAATAGGTCATGATGGGTTGGCGGGTGGATTTATCATCTCCACCGCTGACCTGTATGATGGGATAGCTGCATTCCGCTGGCAGGTTAGGATATATTTCGCGTATACGGTTGGACACTTCAAAGCGAATGAGATCTACCGGACTATCCTGCTCCAGTGTCAGGGTAATTTCATAAGTTCCATTGGAGGACTTGGAGGCGATCTCGTCGATGCCCCGTATTCTGGCCATACCGGCTTCCAAAGGGGTCACTACCCTCATCTCTGTGGTTTGCGGGGATGCTTTTGGGTAATATCCCGAAATCAAAAGGGTTTTGGCCTGGGTTCGCGGATTCAGTTCCAGATTCAGCCCTGAAATAAAAAAATAACTGCACAATGCTGCCGATACAAAAAGTATGGTGATGGCGAAGGCGCTATTTCTTACAATCGAGAGCATGTTTAAAAATTTATCTTCAGGTCATTACATTATAATATTGATCTTTTCGGTATCAGAATTACAATCATGAATGTACAAAAATAAACTTAATTTGAAACTACTCAGATATCCGTCATCCCACAAGATTCCGGTGCGTACTTTAATTGCTATTGCATTGTAACTCATTAATTCGTATTCCAATTTATTGCGCACCGTTGGTGCTTTAACCGGTTTCTCCCTTAAACCTTGGGCTTCACCCAAGGCTATTGAATTCCGCACCTTTGGTGCTGGTTTTTCTTTTGTCAACCTATTTCATGAGACATCAAGTCCGACCATGAGACTCATTCTTTTACAGCGTAGCCAAATAACGCACAAAGTACCAATGACGCGCGAAGCACAAATGACCATAAATGACGGCATAGCCTAATGTCAACACCCACCCTCCTGGTATAAATCTAACCTCAAAACTAAAACTTCCATTTATTGGCCAGGGATACGAGGCTTAACATAATCGGAACCTCAACCAATACACCTACTACGGTAACCAAAGCAGCAGGGCTCTCCAGTCCAAACAGAGCAATGGCAACAGCCACTGCCAGTTCGAAGAAATTGCTGGCTCCGATCATGGCTGCCGGAGCACAAATGGCATGAGGTAATTTAAGTTTTCTTCCTCCAAACCACGCAATGAAGAAAATGAAGTACGTCTGGATGATCAGAGGAACGGCTATTAAAAATATGATTAAGGGGTTGTTCAATATGTTGGGTCCTTGAAATGCAAATAACAAAACCAATGTCAACAATAAAGCAATGACACTTATGGGTTTCAATTTGGGAAGAAAGACGGTTTTGAACCACACCTCACCGTATTTTCCAATCAGACTTTTATTGGTGATAATTCCCGCCAGCAACGGTATCACCACAAATATAACTACAGAGGTGACCAGGGTTTCATAAGGTATTCTTATATCGGTAATACCTAACAACAGTCCTACTAAAGGCACAAAAGCCACCAGGATAATCAAATCATTTACTGAAACCTGTACCAGCGTATAGTTAGGGTCTCCATCCGAAAGGTATGACCATACAAATACCATAGCCGTGCACGGTGCTGCTCCCAGTATTATCGCTCCGGCAATGTATTCACCGGCTAATTCAGGGTCTATGTATGCAGAGTATAATTTATCAAAAAAGATCCAGGCAAAAAACGCCATGGTAAATGGTTTGATCAACCAATTGACTACCAGTGTCAGAAATAAGCCCCTGGGGGTTTTTCCAGCCTTTTTAAGACTGCTGAAGTCTATTTGCAACATCATGGGATAAATCATCAACCAAATAAGGATGGCAATGGGAATATTGACATTATACATTTCCATTTGGGAAAGAATGGACATACTGTCACCTGCCAGATGTCCAATCAAAATACCCACACCAATGCACAGAGCTACCCAGATGGTCAGATACCTTTCAAAAAAGGCCATTTTTTTCTTTTCTGCCGTCACGACTTCTTGATTTTGGAAAACACGTAAAACATTTCTGATGCAATCTGAAACGAGCGTTCGTTGTATTTTTGAGCTTCTTCAGGAGTTCCATCAAATGCCTTTGGATCCTCATATTGCACTGAAATCCGGGTTTCTGCACCTGGAATGAATGGGCAATTTTCTTCGGCATCGGCACAGGTCATAACGGCAATAAAATTCCTGGCTGGATTTATACCATCATCATATGCCTTGGAAAACGCAATGACCGGATCAGAATCTTCAGAGTGAAAGACAAAATAAACCGGATTTTCTTCACCCTTTGAAATGATCCGGAATCCATTACGGCTCATAGTCTCCACTGCACTCACATTAAAGGTGGTCACCTCAGTACCCCCCGAAAAACACTCTACCTTTACTCCGTAATACCACGCAGCCGTTTGAGCCCATATCTGTGAAATCTGACTCCTTCTGGAGTTGTGTGTACATATAAAATTAAGTCGTATGTTTTCCTTTGATTCTTGCTTTTTTAAAATGGTCTCAATTAAAGGTGAAAGGATGGCTTTCCGGTTATCGGAAATTTCCATTTTCCTGACGGCTTTGATGGTTTTCGCAAGGTCGGGGTAAATATGTTTTCGTTTTTTTTTCACTTCATTGAGGTTTTCAGCTAAGTAATGATGTATCCGCTCAAACTATAATTCTTTGGAAATGCCTACCAGATTTATAAAAAAATCAACAGCATAAAGAAAGGTCTTCACCCTCCAACTGTCCAAAAAGTTTCTCAAATTCCATTTTGAAATGGTTCCATATTTTAGGGTCAATGCAGTAGCACACAGATACTCCCTCTATGGTCCCTTGTATGATACCCGTATTTTTCAATTCTTTTAAATGTTGGCTTATGGTAGCCTGAGCCAATCCCAATTCATGTACCAGGTCGCTATTTATGCAGGTATTGGTTTTCAGTAGGTGTTGAATGATAGCAATTCTGGCCGGATGAGCCAACACCTTTGCAATTGTGGCGATGCGATTCTGTTCTTCGGTAAAGAGTTCTGTACGTGTTACTCCCATATTCATTAATTTATTGCAATATTACAATATTTATGGAATATTTGAAAGATGATCGTACCAGATTGTTATCATTTTAATGTATGGCGCCGATTTTGATGTAACTTATAATAAAAAAAGGCCTTCCGAAATCAATCAGAAGGCCTCCACATTGGTTGCAATGCTCAATTAATTAAGCATAAATGACTCGTTGTATACACCATGTTCAGTAGAAAACTCTACGTAATAGGTGCCTTTCTTCATAGATTGAATTTGCAATCTGCGGCTGTAAACATCTTTATCTTTTATCTCTTCAGTATATACGGAATTGCCCTGGGCATCGTAGACTTTCAAGGTCGCCTCTTTATTAAGAGCCAAATAGTCAACATCCAGATAAGATCCATTTTTTCTGATCACTGGAGCGTACTTTACATCTTCACTTCCTATAAGCGATAAACTACCGGCACCAATCAAAATTTCATGGGTTATGGATTTTAAAGAGTCAAATATCTTCACTTTGTAAATACCAGTGGGAAGATTACTTACGTCAAAACTTTTCTTAGTTAGGGTTGAGGAGTTCATTTTTCCGGAGTGGACAATCGCTTCACTGGCATCACTTATCAGTACGTTGTAAGAATTACCCGTCCAATCTCTTAAATCCAAAGTAAATACTTTGTCTTTTGTGATATGGATTACCGGATTGGCAAGGGAGACGGTAGTTAAGCTTAAGCAAAAAACAACAAGCAACAAAAATACATTTTTCATAACGATTTTAATTTATTGAATTAATAATATGGATTACGCATACTTTAAACCTTACGCGTTGCTTGATTGAGTTGAGAAGAGTTGAAAAAGCCATGAGAAGACATTCCCATAGGCAAACACAGAATAAAGACGGATAACCGTTTTCAATAGTTGCAAAAATGTCATAACTTTTTTATTTGAATTATATTACCTAATAATGAAAATAAAATACAGTCATAGGTTAAAATAGTACATGTACATCTAACCAAATCAAACTAAATTTGGTAATTTTGTAAAATAATTAGGAACGACCATGTTGATCACTTCAGCGAGACCCAGTTTAGAAAGAATAGAACCCGCATTTGGAAGTTCTTTTTCTATTTTGCAATTTGACAAGGCCAATCCCAACCAAACACCTTTCTGGCATTTCCACCCCGAAATAGAAATAGTGTATATAGAGAGCGGAAGTGGCAAGAGGCATATAGGCAATCATGTGTCCTATTATAAAGGAGGAGATCTGATTATGATTGGCCCGAATTTACCGCACTACGGATTTACAGACCGATTATCCACCGCTACCAGTGAGATCGTTATCCAAATGAGAGAGGATTTTCTTGGAAAAAATTTCTTTCACATTCCTGAGATGCGTCCCATCAGTGCCCTTTTTGAAAGGTCTAAATCCGGACTTGTATTTTATGGAAAAACCAGGGAAAAAATAGGAGAAAGGTTGGGGGATCTTCTTCATATGGATAATGTAGAGCGGTTGACCTCATTTATACATATTTTGCATGCACTAGCGAAATCTAAGGAATATAATTCATTGAATGCCAGTGGTGTATCTTTGATGCTACACCAGCAGGACAATGACCGTATAGATCAAATTTATGCTTACGTACGAAATAATTTTAAAAATGAAGTCACTCTGGAAGAAGTATCGGGTTTGGTCAATATGACGAACCCCGCCTTTTGCAGGTATTTTAAGAAGCTAACCAAGAAAACTTTTATCGAATTTGTTCATGAGTTCAGGGTAGTCCACGCGTGTAAACTTTTATCGGAAGAAACCATGACCATTACAGAGATTTGTTTTGAATGTGGATTTAACAACTTTTCTCATTTTACCCGGGTATTTAAGAAAATCACTGGCAAGACCCCCTCCGAATATCGAAAAACACTGAGTAAAATGGTCTATATGGATAAATAGATTTGATTATTCTCCCTTTTCTAGTTTTAGGATATGAGGGGAAAATCAGGATCTAATAGTATTCCACTTTTCTTAGAAATCTCATTCCTACCGTAAATTCTATGCTCAAATTTCTGATTCTGCGTTCCCTGAGGGTTTCGAGATTTCCCGTAAAGGGATTTCTGACATTGGGAATGGGAGGCTGATTGTATTGAAAAGAAACATCCGGATTAACGGTAACTTCAAAAAAACCACCAATAAGTTCGTTGATGTCAAATTCCCAGCCACCGCCAGCGGTTAATCCATAATTAAATTTATTGACATAAAAATCAAATGGATAAAATGTGCTGTTTAACTGCTCATAATCACTCAAATTGGTGCTCAGTGTATATTCTCCTCTAATGGCAAGAAGGTAATAAGGTCGGGATGTACCCTCGGTTTTTAGCAATCTTTTCGCACCAACTGAAAGAACAAGATTGTTAAATTTAAAACTATTGGCAAAACTTCCTCCTACAATATTCAACAAGCGAATGGCACTACCCCTGGTATGGTATCCTAACTGGGCATACAGTGAACTGGGAGAGCCTTCATCATAGGATTCTATAAACAGGCTACCAAAAGGAACAATGAGTGGATCTCTTTGAAAACTATTCCACTGCTGAATATTTAATCCGACTCCGCCCTTGGGTCCAAAGTAAAAACTTTGACTCCATATATCGAAACTAAGAAAAACCACAAAAAATATACACGTTATTCCTTTTATTATGCTCATCTTCTTTTCATTATCAACACCAAAAATAGCCAAATCTTCCAAATACTAAAATTATCCCAATTATATGCATGGATAAGTGGGATGAATCAGAAATTGAAAAATATTATACATCAACAAATGCTATGTCATCATTTTACACTTCCATACACGTCCAATAGCAAATGGGGGTTGTAGGCTATTTCCCATATAAATCCATCAGGATCCTGAATATAACCACTGTACCCTCCCCAGAATACATCCTGTGCTTCTTTCAAAATGGTAGTCCCGGCTGCATTAAACAAGGCCATAAGTGCATCGACCTCTTCCTTATTCCTCGTATTATACGCCATGGAAAAACTCCTGAATCCCTCTCCATCAGGAGAGATCATGGCATCTTCAGCCAACGCCTGGCGCTCGTATAAAGACAAAAGCATACCGTTGGCTTTGTAAAAAACAATATTTTCATTGCTGTCTTTCGTGGGAGTCCAGCCAAAAACCTCATTGTAAAACCTTTTTGATCTTTCCAGGTCTGAAACTCCTAAAGTAATCATAGTTAATCTTTGATCCATTTTCATTTCTGGTTCTTTTATGTCAAAAGTAAAGTGCAAAAGCAATATTCCCATGATGGGAAGGAAAAAATACTCCTTACCTTTCCACATACGCGAAAGAGTATACGTCTGGTCGGTTGGTCTGGGATTTGATTGATTCATTTTTATTTCTATTAGGTGATTACCCTATTTTATAGATGTAAGAAAATCATCTCCAAATAATATCGTTCCCTCATCCTTTCTTGGATGTTTATGATAAGCTGGCCGGTCCTCTTTGGAAGGAGTTGCTTTCAGATAAATTTTTGCACCAGGAACAGGCTCTGAACCTCTTGGCATTTTATTTCTCGCGTAAAGATTTACCAATTTCAGACCATACAATTGACTGATAGTATACATAGTCTCACCTTCCTGTACGAGGTGGAATTCTTCATTTCCGCTGTATTTTCCCTTTTTGTTTTTCAGATAAACCACCTCACCTTTGTCCAGCACGATATTTTCATAACCGAGCGCTTCATTGATTTCCAGAAGTTCACTGACTTTGACCCGGGTAAAAGCAGCTATATCTGACAGCGTTTCTCCACCGTTGGCAATAATGAAAGGCACTTTATTATTTGTCCCCTGATTGTATTTGGCATTCATGGCTTTATCCGGGTAAAGAGAAGAATTAGATTTGGCAAGCCTGGTATCCTCTTTAACATTGGGGGAATCTTCGGAAGTGGATTCTTTTTTTGTGACTGTAGCCATCATTTTCTCTTCCCTGTCATACCGGCTTAAATTATAGCGCTCGATGATCGAAATCAATTTATAAGGATACTGGCGGTCTGTAGCATACCCTGCTTTTCTCAATCCATAAGCCCATGATTTGTAATCTTTCTTGTCGTAATCGAATAAAAATGCATATCGCTTAGAGGCCAAAAGGAATTCGGAATGAGCGACGAAAGATTCGTACTCAGATGAAAATACCCGGAAACAACTGGGCACCATATTGCCACTGTCGTCTGTATCGTCATCTTCCAGATAGTATTCCTTTCCGTTCCAATTGTTTCCACACTTTATACCAAAATGGTTGTTGGCCTGGGAAGCAAGTTCACTTCTTCCCATGTTAGACTCCAAAATGGCCTGAGCGAGTTTTATACTGGCAGGAACTCCTGTTCTTTCCATTTCAGCCACGGCAATGCCCTTATAATTATCGATATAACTCATGACGGCATCACTTGCATGGCCAGTCATTTGAATACTTCCTGCAAGGCCCAGGGACCAAAAGAGGAGGACAGCATTTTTTAAGAATTTTTTATTTATCATCTTATCAATTTGATTATGGGTTATTAATTCAATAATATGTTTATAGACAGATAATTTATGTATTATCAAAAAGAATAATATGTGCAAAAATCATGCCTTCTTTGCATTTTTTATAAAGATTTAACCTGCTTTTCGCGTATGTAAAGGTTAAGTCATTATTTTTGTATGATTCTTAATGATAAAGTATTTTCAGATATTGGGATGCCATTGTCCTATCGTCCAATTTCTCCACTTTTGATTAATGAGTCCACCCGGAAATGTAAAGATCCGGAGGTAAATTTTCTAACGAATAAAAATTACAATAATTATGTACAATCTTATTGAATTGATGCAATCCCAATTATCCCCACAAACCGTGGAGCAGGTAGATAAGCAAATTGGTGCGGGAAGTAAGGAACAAACAGCTGTGGCGATGCAGTCGGTTATTTCAACCTTAGTGAGTGCTATGGCAAAAAATGCTCAAAAGCCTGACGGAGCTCATTCCCTCGCTTCCGCTTTGGAAAGAGATCATGACGGCAGCATACTAAATGATATGATGGGGTTTTTGGGAGGACAAAAGGAAGCCAGCAACCCAAAAATGGTCAATGGAGCAGGAATTTTAAGCCATGTTTTGGGAAATAAACAAGATAAAGTGGCGAAGTCCATTTCTAAAGAGAGTGGATTGGATCAACAGAAAGTGATGAATCTGCTCATTACCCTGGCTCCCATAGTCATGGGGTTTTTAGGAAAAGCAAAAAAAGATGGTGATCTCAATCCGCAGAGTCTCGGAAATTTACTAAAAACAGCATCCGTTTTATTGGGAGGCGGCAAGAATAGCAGTTCACAAGGAGACCTGTTAGGCAGTTTGCTGGGAGGTGGACAAAAATCTAAACCCAATAAATCTTTTATGGAAAACATAGCTGAGTCTGGCATGAAATCAATTTTGGGAAAATTGTTTAAGAAGTAAGATTTCTCATGAAGATCTTTCAGGTTGATGCATTTACGCAGAATGTCTTTGGGGGTAATCCTGCAGCGGTATGTCCTTTGACACTATGGCCGGATGATGCGTGGATGCAAAAACTTGCCATTGAGATGAATCTCTCGGAGACCGCCTTTTTTATTCCGGAAGGAGAGGGTTTTCGCCTTAGATGGTTCACTCCCCGAAAGGAAGTAGATCTTTGTGGTCATGCCACTTTGGCCACTGCCCACATACTTTTCACAACATTGGGGTATAGTGATAAAACCATACTTTTTTACACACGTAGTGGTGAATTATCAGTATCAAAATGGAAGGATGGCAGGTATATCATGGATTTGCCCACAGATTTTCCAAAACCGGAAAGTAATAATGAGATCCTCTCTGCAATTGAAAAAGGTGTTGGAATAAAACCCGTTTCGGTATGGAGAGGAAAGGATGATTATTTGATAGAAGTGCAAGATCAGTCACAGGTGGTAGATGAATTGAAACCCGATTTCCGGATTATTTCTGCATTACCCGCAAGGGGTATTATTGTAACGGCACCTGGAAGGGATTCAGATTTTGTCTCCAGGGCTTTTTATCCGTCTTATGGTATCGATGAAGATCCGGTCACTGGGTCAGCTCATACATTGTTAACACCATTTTGGGCTCCCAGATTTAAGTCAAATACCCTGGAAGCCATACAACTGTCTTCCAGAAAAGGATATTTAACTTGTGTGTTAAAGGGAGAACGCACGGCTCTACTAGGCAATGCGGTTACCAGTTTAGAGGGTGAGCTATGTATGCAAGTTCCATTGCATACTGAGAATCTTTGACTTAGGAGATGATGGGTTACCTACACTTAATTTTCTTTAGAGTCCAGTATATTTATACCTACAAAAACTCCACCGGATGATAAGAAAAGTAATATTACAGTTTCGGGTTGTTGGCCTATTCATTCCCTTTTTGCTGATACAATGTGCAGGTGCAGATTATAAAGCCATTGACATTATAGAAAATTCTATCGAATATCATGGGGGTTGGGAAGCCTGGCATGATCTGGAAAGCGTCCGGTTTGCTAAAAACTCTATATTGTACAAGGCTGACGGTAGTGTTGAGTCCGAAATAATAGAAAAGTATACGATCACCTTACAGCCCGGATTTTCGGTTTCAGTTACTACCCAGGATTCCGTTGGCCTTTATTTCGATGGAGAGAACTACAGCAAAACGAAGGCAGAAGTGGAGATGCCAGTTACATCTGCTGACACATCGGCCATCCAGGCTTCATTTTTCGTCATGAGTCAGCCTTTCTCTTTGATAGATGAAAACGTGACTTTAACGCTGGAAGGTAAAGATTCTATTTTGGGTCGGGAAGTAATGGCGGTGAGTGCCCGGTATGGTGAAGCCAAAAAGGAGAATCATCCATGGATATATTATCTGGATACCCGGGATTACAGGTTATTGGCCTCCAGGGTTCACCACCCACCTACCTATGCCCTTATTGTAAATGAAAATACGGTAGAATACAAAGGCATTGTCTGGAATACCCAACGCACTACATACCGTGTAGACAGCATGAATAATATTTTATTTGTCCGGGCAAAATATGTGTATGATTTTGAGTGACCGTTAAGGTCTGAAGGGCCGTCCTCCCCAGAGATAGATGAAATCCATCGGTTAACAAATCATACAAAACATTGATATTATCCCCAGGAAATTCGACGGGATCAGCTACAGGTTAAAATCCATTCCTCATGAAATGCGCCTTCATCACATGAACCGTGCCATCAAAAGGCCTGTAGGGTCGTCCTCACAAGAGATGGATGAAATCCATCGTTACAATTATGAACATTGATTTAGGCCTGTAGGGCCGTTTACCATTTTGAAAACCAACGATCGTTGATCATCCCATTAATAAAAATTACCATTCTAAACAAAATCTATGGCAAAAATACATACGAATTTTATTCACGACATTCGGCGGCGTGACGAACACATTCGTCAGGAACGGGTTAAAATCCATTCCTCATGAAAATGCGCCTCCATCACATGAACCGTGCCATCAAAAGGCCTGTAGGGTTGTCCTCACAAGAGATGGATGAAATCCATCGTTACAATTATGAACATTGATTTAGGCCTGTAGGGCCGTTTACCATTTGTAAACCAATGTTCATTCATCACCCATAAATAGAAAACGCCATTCTAAACAAAACCCATTGTAAAAACATACCTATTTTTTTACCCTAGATTCGACGGGATCAGCAACAGGTTAAAATCCATTCCTAATGAGGATGCGCCTTCATCGCTATATCCGTGGCCTGAATGTATAAGGTAAAGACAAGGCCTGAAGGGCCGTCCTCACCAGAGATGGATGAAATCCATCGTTTCAATGATAAACATTAATTTAGGCCTGTAGGGCCGTTTACCATTTGTAAACCAATGTTCATTCATCACCCATAAATACAAATCGCCATACTAAATAAAACACATGGCAAAAACATACGCATGTTTAAACCGAGACTCCGCAGGGTTTGGAACACGTCTTCACAGGAATTAATTTATTCATAAAAGAAAAAATATTTTTACCCATAATGGATTAATGAAGAGTAGTAACAATAATAAAATATATATATTTAAGCCGTATTTAATCACAAGTTTATACATTTAATTTTCTATTATGAGCAGGCAAACTTCAATTTCCAAATTCCTGAAACAATATTGTGGATCTCCATTGATTTCCACTGCTATTCAGATACTAAATGCGGATGCCATAGTATTGACCTGGTACCTCCATGATTTATTGCATTTTGTCATACATGATGATGAAACCAAAGATCCAATAGAAATAGACATTCAGTTTGAAGGAAATGAGATCGTTTGCATTCCTGAAATAATGACTTCAGAATATTTGGCTGCATGTATGCTCTACCAACGACTTGGACACCTCCCGCAAGAAGAATTGGAGATGGGAAAAATATATACCCGTGAAGGCATGATAAAAAGAGTGCTGGAAGAAAGACAGGAAAGAGCAAATAAAGCCCAATACAGGGTTAAGTTGGGATCATATAAATACGGTCCCCATCTGCTCATAGATGAAAAAAATATCACTTATGACGTCACGATTTGGGATTTTGAAAAAAAGCAGGGATATATCTCTAATATAGACTGGCAAACCAATAAACTGGCTACTACTAAACACATTATTTTTTTGGTGGATTATATAAATCATAAGACACCACCTTTCCGGTTTAGAGGACAAGGAAGCCAATTTATTGAAATTACCCTTGATCCAATAAGAAATTATAAACTGACCTGGAAACATCAGGGAAAATTGAGCGAAGCCAGAAAGAGGATTTTATTTTCGATATTTGGCAATGAAACTCATTTGGATCTGAATGAAGTCATAAGTAAATTAGATGAGATTCGGCGACTCGAATCAGAGAGCGATTTTTTGGTCCGGCAAGAAATATTTAACAAAATTGAAGAGTATTATGATCGCACATTTCTGCAAAAGATGTCTATTGAGTTATTAGCCGGTCAACAGGATTATTCTTTTATCAATGCATCTCTGTACCCATACCAAAAAAAGGGTATTGAGTTTTGTTTATTTAAAAAAGCAGCCATATTGGCCGATGAGATGGGACTGGGAAAAACCATTCAGGCCATTTCCATTGCTATATTAAAAAGGAAGTATTTTTCATTTCAAAGAACTTTAATAATTTGTCCTTCCTCTGTCAAATACCAATGGAAAAATGAAATTGAAAAATTTACAAATGAGAAAGCAGTGGTCATTGATGGCCCCAGATCTAAAAGGAAGTATGAATATTTTTCAACGGAATATTTTTTTTATATCACCAATTACGAAACCGTCATAAGAGATAAATCTATTATTAATGCCGTGAATTTTGATTTCATCATATTGGATGAAGCACAAAGAATTAAAAACTATGAAACCAAAACGTCTCAGTCCATTACCACACTAAATAAAAAGCACGGATTGATTATTACAGGCACTCCCATAGAAAACAAATTGGTTGATCTGTATTCGATAGTGCTTTTTTTGGACAAGTACATGATCACCCCTCTATGGGAATTTTCATATAAACATTGCATTTTTGACACCTCCTCAAAAAACAGGATCAATGGTTATTACAATCTCCAGGAATTGAGGGACAATTTAAAAGATCTCATTCTCAGACGAGAAAAAAGGGAGGTTTTAAAAGATCTCCCATCATTGACACAACAAGACATATACATCAAATTACATCAGGAACAAAGCTATTTACATAATGGATTCGCGTCAAGGCTGGCTATGATTTTAAGCAAGCCATTTAAAACGCCTTATGACTATGACCAAATCATACGATTGTTGACGAACATGAGAAGAGTGTGCAACTCTACTTACCTGATAGACAGAGTTTCCAATTTTTCCAGCAAACTCGGTGAACTGGAACACATACTCATCGATCAGTTGAATATTGGCAACAATAATCTCAAAGTCATTATTTTTTCTGAATGGTTAGAATCATTGATGCTCATTGAAAATTTACTTACCCATCATAAAATAGGATATACAAAACTGACCGGAAAAGTGTCAGCAAAGAATCGAAACGCTCTAATAACCGAATTTGAAAAAAATCCCGGATGCAAAGTATTCTTGTCTACAGAAGCCGGAGGGGCGGGATTAAATCTTCAGGTAGCAGACACATTGATCAATTTTGAAATACCCTGGAATCCAGCTAAGAAAAATCAGCGTATAGGAAGAATTGACAGGTTGGGACAGAGGGCTAAAAAGCTCCATGTTTTTAATTTAATTTGTAATGATTCAATAGAGATGGATATTTCTGCAGGATTATTGCTCAAGCAAAGTTTATTTGACTCTGTTTTAAATGAGAGTTCTGATACTGAAATAGTAGATTTTTCAAAGCAGGGACGAGCTCAGTTTATCAAAAATTTAGAAGAGATCATTTTAAGCAAGGAAAAACAATATGAAGAAGAAATTCTTATAAATGATCGAATGGTAAATTTGGAAATTTCTTCTACAGACGAAAATGAAGATGAAGTTGTATTTTCTCATCCTCAAGCTGATCATGAGGACGAAAGAACTACAGGAAGTACGCCTGAACACGATATAAAGGAAGGAGATTCCGTTTCCGGCACGGAAAAATATGAAAAAATGGAAGAAGTGATGAATAAGGGTATGGCCTTTCTCGCCGGTATGTTCGAAATGGCTACCGGCCAACAGATGGAGTCATTAGAAGGCAATAGTATTAAGGTTGATAAAGAGACAGGCGAAATCACCATGAAATTTAAACTTAAACTGTAAATAAAGTCATGACCCGTGGAGAACTTCCACCAAAACCATTTATTCCAACACAATTCTCTTAATCCAAGACATAAGGAAAGAGTAGAAGCTGAAGATCAAAGGTTTCTGGTAACAGCCGTATCGTAAAATTGGATACCAATTACCGGAATACTGATCTCACCGTCAATGCCACCAATCAGGCCATAGCTCACAACTCCAAAACAATCAATTCGCTTTGTTATAAACCCGTGGATATAAGTTTCAAATACTGTCCATTCTGTAGAGCTCAGACTACATGATCTCATCCCGAATTTACAATAACATATAGCTCCCTGAGTATAAAACGATTAACTAAATTCATTGCGTTGAGACACATTTCATTGCAAATAAGCTTGGAAATCTGAAGACTCCCTGTGTGTCAGGTACTTGAAATCAAATATTAAACTTTTTTATAGATGTTGAAAAATAAATGTTTAAAATATTGACAATTAATTGGGTATATGTTGTAACTTTATGACATGAGTTATTTTTACCAACTTTACACATGGCAATTATCCAGAATTGATTGATAACCAACGAGAAGTATTTTTTCGTGTTTACAATTTCTTCATGAGAGCCTGACTTTGGTGTTTTATTACTTTTGTCCGCTGGGCAACAAAACTCAAAACGATCGTTTGTAAGAATTAAAATATTATTGAGCACAAGGGTATGCTTTCTAATGTATGGGAATGACAAAAAGGAATTCATTAACACAACAAAGAGTAAAAAATGAATAAATTGACGGGAGAATTATCGAAAACTGAGGCTATAGGCGACCAGGAAAATGCAGTTTTTGATTTAGAAAGGAAATCCACTGAAAAGAAAAAAAATTATAGTTACCAGGAGGTATATGATGCCAGTCTGAAATATTTTAAAGGAGACACACTTGCTGCCAATGTCTGGATCAATAAATACGCATTAAAAGATTCATTTGGCCATATATTCGAGTTAACTCCTGATGATATGCATAAGAGGTTAGCCAGAGAAATAGCAAGGATCGAATCCAGATATGTACAACCTCTCAGTGAAGATGAAGTGTACGAGCTCCTTAAAGATTTTAAATACATCATCCCTCAGGGAGGGCCCATGACTGGTATAGGAAATGATTTTCAGGTAGCCTCATTGTCTAATTGTTTTGTGATAGGTAATGAAGGAAGTGCTGATTCCTATGGAAGTATACTGAAAACAGACGAAGAGTTGGTACAGCTCATGAAGCGAAGGGGAGGTGTAGGTTTGGATCTGACGCACATTCGACCGAAGGGAAGTCCGGTGTTTAACAGTGCCCTGACTTCGACAGGTATTGTTCCTTTTATGGAGCGATATTCCAATAGTACCCGCGAGGTGGCTCAGGACGGGAGACGGGGAGCGCTCATGCAATCCATTTCTATCAAACACCCCGATGCAGAAGCTTTTGTCGATGCCAAACTAGATGGTACCAAAGTTACAGGCGCGAATGTATCGGTAAAGATTGACGATGCATTTATGGAAGCTGTAGTGAACCAAAAAAGATATACTCAACAATTTCCCGTTGATTCAACGAATCCAAAGGTAACAAAGGAAATAGACGCATTGAAATTGTGGAACAAAATCATCCACAATGCATGGAAATCTGCAGAGCCGGGTATTTTATTCTGGGATACGATCATCAGGGAGTCGGTGGCTGACTGTTATGCCGATATGGGTTTTCGCACGGTGTCTACCAATCCCTGTGGTGAAATTCCTCTTTGTCCCTATGATAGTTGCCGGTTGCTTGCCATCAATCTATATAGCTATGTGGAAAACCCCTTTACCTCCAGGGCTACATTTAATTGGGAAAAGTTTAAGCATCATGCAGGAATGGCATTGAGAATCATGGATGACATCGTAGACCTGGAAATTGAAAAAATAGACAGCATTATAAGTAAAATCCATCACGATCCGGAGGAAATTGAAATCAAAGGCCGGGAACTGAAACTTTGGAAAAACATCAGAGAAAAATGTGTAAAAGGGCGAAGAACCGGAGTAGGAATTACTGCGGAAGGAGATATGCTGGCTGCACTAAACTTGCGATACGGAAGTGAAGACTCCATAACTTTCGTTACAGAGGTTCATAAAATCCTTGCAATAGAGTGCTATAGTTCATCGGTAGTGTTGGCAAAAGATAGAGGAGCCTTTCCCATATACGATGCCGATAAGGAGAAAAACAACCCTTTCATAAAAAGGCTGGCAAAAGAAAAGCCTGCTTTAATAAAAGAAATGTCAGAACATGGCAGGCGCAATATTGCCATTCTCACCATTGCTCCAACAGGTACTACCAGTATTATGAGCCAAACCACATCGGGAATTGAACCCGTGTTTATGGTGTCCTACAAAAGGAGAAAGAAAGTAAATCCCAACGACCAGAATGCACGGGTGGATTTTGTAGATGAGATCGGTGATAGTTGGGAAGAATATGCGGTCTTTCACCATAAATTTAATGTCTGGTTATTGGCCAATGGCTATAATGTAGACGAAGTGGCACTTATGAAAGATGATGAATTGCAAGAGATTATTGCAAAATCACCTTATCACAAAGCTACGGCCAATGACGTGGATTGGGTCGCTAAAGTTAAAATGCAGGGCTCTGTTCAAAAATGGGTAGATCATTCCATCAGTGTCACTGTCAATATTCCGGAAGATACATCAGAAGAAATGGTTTCCGAAATATATAAGACCGGTTGGGAAAGTGGGTGTAAAGGAATCACGGTCTACCGCGATGGTTCCCGGTCTGGAGTATTGGTATCAGGTGATGAAAAAACAAATACGGAAGAGGTAAATGATCTTACCTTCAGTAATACCAATGCCCCTAAACGCCCAAAAATACTGGAAGCAGATGTGATAAAATTTATGAATAAGGACGAAGCCTGGATAGCCGTTGTAGGCCTCTTAAATGGCAGACCTTACGAAATTTTCACCGGGCGTGCCAGGGATTCCTTTTCGATTCTGTCTACAGAGGATACAGGTTGGGTTATCAAAAATAAGTCCACTGAAGGAAAAAGCCGCTATGATTTCCAGTATGAAGACAGCGAAGGATACAAAGTGACCATTGAAGGATTATCGAGAACTTTTGACAAAGAATACTGGAATTACGCAAAGCTCATTTCAGGAGTTCTCAGACATGGAATGCCCATTGAATATGTTGTTGACATTGTTGAAAACCTTCATCTCAATGAGGTCTCCCTCAATAATTGGAAGTTTGGTGTAGTAAGAGCATTGAGAAAGTACATACCCGATGGCACCATTCCCAATCACAATGAGTGCCCATCGTGTGGAGACCAGGCCCTGGTATATGAAGAAGGTTGTCTAAACTGTAAAAGTTGTGGCATGAGTAAATGCGGATAAAATATAATTCTTTACACACAATTTGAGTATTAACCTACTCATGAATATTTTATTCGTTTAAAATGTCTGTCACTACTCAGCTATAACCCCGGAGAAGTTAAATATGAATAGCGCCCCCCAAAGCTTTGGGGAGTGTTATTTGATGAATCAGCAATTGTTTTGGCGGGATTTTTGCCAAATTGAAGCTCATAGTCCTTGAAATAAGGACAAATTTTGTCAGAACTACTCAAAAATCATGACAAAACAGCTCATTTAGCGCGTGCGCTGAGTAGTTACAAATATCAAATAAAAAGCCAAAAATCCTCTTCTCATCGGTTCAAATCCTATGTAAGTATAAATATTTGCACAATATGCCAATTCATGTAGATATTTGCGTGTAACTCTCTGATTTTTTGCTTTTAAAGTTCAGAAAACAATTGTATATGTTGGGCATTATTTATTTTAAAGTTTGATCGATACGCTAAATGTTCATTATATGGAATACTTTATCTATCCATCGCAGCTCCTTAAATTTCTAAAGTAAATTTTGTCTCACAAAAATCATTTGAATGGTTTTCTTAAAAGCTAACAATTGAGTAGTTACAAAAAATCCATGGCTACGTTATCACTCTATTATATACTTTAATTTTAATTACCAGGTAATGCGGAGGTATAGTATCGATAATGGTCGGCTTATGATAATTCATTTTACTTTTAAAATTAAAAAAATTCGCACATGAAACTCTTTTTGCATGATTTTGTTAAAGTCTTTATTTTTTCCTTTTCAGGTATATTGTTATTTATATCCTGTAAAAGTGATACTAATTCAGAAACATTTGAACCTGAAAAGTATACTGCAGAACAATTTTTCGAAAATGTACGCATTGCCGGGGGCAGCTTTTCTCCCGATGGCTCTAAACTCCTGGTAAGTACCAACGAATCTGGTATATTTAATGCTATTGAGATCCCAATTGATGGATCACCAATAAAAGAATTGACGACTTCGACAGAGGAATCCATTTTTGCCATGTCCTATACTCCCGATGGTAATGGATTTATCTACACAGCGGATAAAGGGGGTAATGAAATAAACCACATCTATTTGGTGGCCAATGGAAATGAAGTGAAAGACCTGACTCCCGGAGAAAATGAAAAGGCTGGTTTTTCAGGATGGTCAAGAGATAAGAAATCGTTTTATTACGCTTCTAATGGAAGGGATCCCAGATTTTTTGATTTAATGAAAATGGATTTAGAAAACCATGCATCCACCATGTTGTACGAAAATTTAGAAGGCGTACAACCAGCCAGCCTTTCTGTTGATGAAAAATATCTAGCGGCAATCAAACCGGTTACCACTTCATCTAATGAAATGTTTCTCATCAATAGGGAAACGGGTGAAACGGTAGATTGGAAATGGGACGAAAACAATCCTGTGTCCTATAATCCGCAGTTTTTTAGTCTTGACAATGTCTATTTTTACTTTCTCACAGACAAAGACAGCGAATTTCAATACCTGGCCAGATACAATATAGCCAGTGGAGAGACTGAAACGGTTTTTACCACTGACTGGGATGTTTGGTATGCATACGATTCCTGGAATGCAAAGTACAGAGTTATAGGTATTAATGAGGACGGAAAAACCACAGTTCGTTTATTTGAAAACGAAAGCGGAAAAGAGGTTGCTTTTCCCGATGTAGGAGGAAAGAGTGTAGCAAGTGTATTGATTTCTGACGATGAAAAGTTAATGAGAATGACGGCAGCCAGTTCAAAAACTCCAAGCGATCTCTACGTGCATTTCTTCGACAGCGGAGAAACCAAACGTATGACACATACCCTGAATCCTGAAATAAAAGAAGATCAGTTGGTAGAGGGTGTGGTAGTGAGATATCCCTCTTTTGATGGATTGGAAATTCCTGCCATCTATTATAAACCACATCAGGCCAGTGCCGAAAATAAAGTACCTGCCATAGTATGGGTACATGGTGGTCCTGGCGGGCAATCCAGACTTGGATTCAATGAAATGATACAAAATATGGTTAATCAGGGTTATGCTGTATTGGCCGTCAATAATAGAGGAAGTTCAGGTTATGGTAAAACTTTTTTCAAAATGGATGATAAAAAGCACGGTGAGGTAGACCTGCAAGATTGTGTTTACGGTAAAAATTATCTTCAGACACTTGAATACATTGATCCTGAAAAAATTGGCATAATGGGTGGCTCATATGGTGGATATATGACCATGGCTGCATTGACCTTTACACCAGAAGAATTTGAAGTTGGAGTCAATATTTTTGGAGTTACCAATTGGCTTCGCACCCTCAGATCCATACCACCATGGTGGGCAGCTAACAGAAAAGCCCTATATGATGAATTGGGAGACCCCTACTCTGCAGATAGTGTGCGACTTCACAAGATATCTCCTCTTTTTCACACTGAAAATGTGGTGAAGCCTCTGTTGGTATTGCAAGGTGCCAATGACCCCAGAGTGTTGCAGGTAGAATCGGACGAGATCGTAGAGGGTGTAAGAGCTAATGGTGTTCCTGTAGAATACGTTCTGTTTGAAGATGAAGGTCATGGATTCCTAAAGAAAGAAAATCAAATAGAAGGCAATGTCAAGATTCTTGCCTTTTTGGATCAATATCTTAAAGGAGAAGTTCCTCTTTCGGATTGATCTGTGTTGAATGATATATCAATAAATGGGGACTCATACGGGTCCCCATTTTTATTTAAATTATTTACTTAAAAAGGCGCATTAACTACTCAGCATCCGGCATAAATGAGTTGTTTTGTCAGGATTTTTGCCCCCAAAGCTTTGGGGGTTATAGCTGAATTAGTTACAACAGGGCTTGACTAAATAACTATAAGAAATCAGAATAATACGTAATATTGAAGCCGTATTATGTAACTTTTGTATATAGAAAGTGAAATTGATATATCGCTGCATATCAATATTTTATATCAAAATCGTGTCAAACTCATGCTTGAATTGCGTATATAAGTACATCACAACATGAGAGAACCCATCTGCTTATTTTTCAAGCGTTTTATTCTTCTCGACTATGAGAATGCCAATTTGGGTATTAAATCCCATTACGGGAGTTAGGATTTGAACAGAATTGTTTTCCTCTATAATCGCAGATTCATTTATATTAAAATTAAGTTCTTTCTGGTAGATGGTTCCTTCAAATTTTTTATCTGATGAAAGTAAGATTTCTTTATTTTCAGGATTTATTAATTGCACTAAATCTGCTCCTGATTTTTGTGTAAATATCGTCAAAAGCTGATTTAGATTTTCCTGGTTATCACGCAGTAACTCACTTCTTACAGCCCATGAAAACACAATAGAAGCAAATTCTAAGTTATTGATTTGCATGGTATGTCTTTCTGTTTCATGCTTCAATATCAGTTCTGTTTCCCTATTGTCTGCCCGCTCATTGGTAGCCTTGTTCTTAGCTGAATACCAAATAATAACAACAATCAACGCTACAGCCAATATGGCTATAATGAAATGTTTCTTGATGAAAGCTAAAAAACGATGAATAAACCCATCATTTCCCATTGCTTTTTTCTCCTGATTTAACCCTTCATTGGTTTCATCGTGGTTTGTTTTGTCATCTGTGTCCATAATTTATAAGGTTTTAATTTTTACAATATCCCTTTTCAACAATATTTGAAATCATATCATTACATGTTGCATTTCTATTTCACCGGCATGATTCATTATCTGTGATAAAATGTCGTTTTCCATTTAATAAAAGCTGCCCTTTGGACTGACCTGAAGCTGTAATTTCCATTTGAGAAACCGATCCATCGGATTTGTATAATGAAAGGTATACCTTGTTACCCATGGATGATACTCTCCATGTCCCTGCATTTCTGTCTTGTGAGGCGTAGGATAATACCGATGCACCTCCTGACATACCTGAGGAATTCGAATTGTAATAAAAAGTGCCATCGGAGCAAAGATCATAATTCCATTTATCGGAAAAGCCACCTTCCGTTTTCATATACAAAAGTTGCCTTCCTTTGATCAATGTATTCCAGTGCTCAGCAGCAGAAGATTTTTGAGGTTTTGTAAACTTTACTGAAGAGGCTACGGAGCGAGCCAATTCAAAATACTTTTCCATTTCTTCGTTACCCACGACAATGGCCGTTACACTTACTCCACCTTCAAAGGGTGAAAATAAGGACAGTGATTTTATTTGAAGTTTCTGTCCTTTGGCCGTACCATCGAATGACGTCATGATCTGACCTGATGAAAGTGATTGTGATCTGGAAGTGAGATATACGCTTTCATTCTCATCGCGAACATCCTGAATATCAGCCATTAATTGCTGGGCACTGTTATACTGGTGAGGAGTGATGGTGATGGCTGCATTTTGGCTGATAGAAGGATTGGCCATTCCAAAACTCCCATCTTCCTCTCCTACTGTCCACCCGGACAAAGCATTAAATGTAAAATGTCCAAATGGATCTTTGTGCAAAGTGCCATTGGAAGGTGTAGCTGAGCCAGCGAGGTTTTGAAAACCCAGTTCAGAAGTGGTAACTGTTTGTCCAGCCATATCCGATATACTGACTTTCTTCTCTTTTACCATTTCGATCACATAACCTTCACTTTCGATATAGTACACCCCTTCCACCAAACCAAAAGCCAGGTCAACCGGGTAACCCATATAGGTGTAGGTTCCATGGATGTTGCCTTCGATAATTTTACCAGTAAACTTGTATTCCTGTCCCTGAACTATAAAAGTTCCGCTGATTGTGCCGGAAGAGGGTTGTACAATAAGTTTAACACTTCCGTCTTCATTTGCATACGATCCGCTATAATCGGTCACCTGGCCAAATAGCAGGAAAGAGGCAAAAACCAGAACAATTGTGTAACCCGGAGTAAATACTTTTATATTCATGGGCATTCTGTATATGAAAGGTAATTTCTACATCATTGTGTATCTTTAAGATCTAAGACTTTGGTTTTAGGTTATCCTGACCTTATTTAGTAACTCTCGAAAAAAGTTTTTATGTTCCTTGTATCTGTTTATGGAATCTGAATCCATTTTTGTAATCTATCAAATATAAGAAAATAAGTCCATTTTTAAAAATTAAGCTTTGAAAAAGAAATGTCTATTCGGTGTTTATTTTAAATACTTTTCTATTGGTTATATCAAGCTGATGCATAAATCACTTTTGGAAAGATGAAAACAAGATATCATGGCTAAGAAAGGATTATCGTTTACTATCTTTGCCTCCAAGTCAATTTCAATTATGTAAATATGCCCAATGGCTTACAGTTGAACCCGGAAGAGCTGCTTCAGAAGATTATACCATAACGCATAAGAGTCGGTCTGGAGCAATAGTGCCATTCTGGATGCCACCCTGGTTATATCCAAATTTTAATTTTGTAAACAGAATCGTATTGGCTTTAGATGTTCAGGAAGAAGAAGAATCTGAAAAATGTTTTCAGTACGATTGAACATCATTTTTATTTATTCTATAACCTAATAAAAGCATATTACTTTGAAAATGTATACAAGTCCGGATGATGTAGTCCGGTATATCAATAGTCACCAGCGGGTTTTTGTGCATGGAAGTGCTGCCACACCAGTTTTGCTGCTGGAGGCCTTGGCAAAACGCAAATCCGAATTGAAAGATGTGGAAATCGTTGCCATCTCAACATTGGGAGAAATGCCATTGGCTGATCCATCCTGCCGGGGTAGTTTTTTTATCAACTCACTTTTTGTTTCAGAAAACATAAGGGTGGCTGTAAATTCTGAACAAGGTGGCTATGTTCCGGTTTTTTTAAGCGAAATAGGACAGTTATTTCGTTCAGGTATATTGCCTATAGATGTGGCCATGATCCATGTATCTCCACCTGATAGTCACGGGTTTTGTTCATTGGGCGTTTCGGTAGATGTGGCCAGAGCCGCTACTGATACTGCATCCGTTATCATTGCCCAGATCAATACGAGGATGCCCAGAACTCATGGTGATGCAATGATCCATATAAGCAAAATAAATGCAGCTATAGAAGTCGATGTTCCTTTACCGGAAGTTGATTATTCGAAAAAGGCTAAAGAGGCTGATTTTCGTATCGGAAAAATCATAGGAGAGTTGATCGATGACCGTTCTACCCTACAAATGGGCATAGGGTCCATCCCGGATGCAGTATTAAAATCATTAACCGAACACAAAGATCTGGGTGTCCATACTGAAATGTTTTCTGACGGACTCATAGAACTTGTGGAATCCGGTGCCATTACCAACAAGTTTAAAAAAAAGCATCCCGGCAAAGTAGTGAGCTCTTTTGCCATAGGTACAAAGAGGTTATACGACACCATCCACGATAATCCGATGTATTCTTTTCATGAAGCTTCTTATGTCAACGATACCTCTGTTATCCGAAAAAACCCTAAAGTCGTATCGATCAATTCCTGCATTGAAATAGATCTGACAGGCCAGGTTTGTGCCGACTCCTTAGGGAGTTATCATTATTCAGGAGTGGGAGGGCAAATGGACTTTATGAGAGGTGCAGCCCTGTCTGAAGGAGGTAAACCCATTCTGGCTCTTACAGCAAATACTGGGAAAGGTGTCAGCAAAATTGTACCATTTTTAAAGACTGGTGCGGGTGTGGTTACAACAAGGGCACACGTACATTATGTGGTTTCAGAATACGGAGTCGCGTATCTTTATGGAAAAAACCTGCGCCAGAGAGCATACGAACTGATGAAAATTGCCGCTCCAGAACATCGAGAATGGCTGGAAAAAGCCATTCATGAAAGATTCGGAAAATGGATATACCCCATTAAATAGAAGTGTAATATCCCTGATTCTCCCTAATGTGCTGTAAAGTAAAAAGATAACTTTTGCTTTAGCTTATCTGATAAGGCAGGAATGTAGGTGCGGGGAATTAAGAAAGTACTTACATTATGAAGGTCAGTGTAAATACGATGTTTATCAGCTGTTTTGGCCAGATATTCATAGCCTGAAGAACCTCCGGTTCCAATCTTTCTGCCCAGCATTCTCATCACCATTTGGGCATGTCTATACCTCCAGGTGGTAAACAGTTCGTCTATTTCAGTGAGTTTCGATAAAAATTGAAACGGTAGTTGCAATATAGGTTCATCGCGGTACACATTGATAAATAATGCCGCCAATGTAGCTCGGTATGAAAGTTTTACTTCTCCGGAAAGGATCATTTCTTCGTAACTGGACTTAATGAATAAACGATCAAAATATTGTTCGGAGTTTATCAATGCCTTTAGTCTATGTTCTTTTTCGGCATCCGAAAGGATTGAGGCTTCAATGATTTCCTTTCTTTCTTTTTGATGGGCAGCGACCACTGCTTTTTCATACTGATCTATAAAATCATATTCCATAATTTGTAAAAAGGGTGTCCTTTCGAGCCAGCTGGATACCAATTCCAATAAAGATCTATTATTTTCAAGCGTCTGTAGCTCTGCCTTTTTGCTTTCTATAAACTCATTAAAGTACGGTGTATTTTGATAGCTGTGTCTTTCTTTCATTTTTAATCCGAGAAGGATTTCCATCTTTCTGAATTGAAAACTCTGGAATCCTGAGGCGGGGAATAAATAACTTCGGAAGTCAAGAAAGTCTAGAGGTGTCATGGTTTCCATGACTTTTATTTGTTCTATCAGCAAATTAAATATGGAGATAATCCTGTCGAGCCTGCCTACAGCTACCCCTATACTTTCCTCATCTACCTCATCATTATTGAACATGGTGTGGATGGATTCCAATTCATGAATGATTTGCTTAAACCAAAGTTCGTACACCTGATGGGTGATGATAAAAAGCATCTCTTCATGGGCAGGTTTTCCGTATTCGACACTCTTAAGTTTTTGGGCATCCAGAATTTGCTCTAGTGACAAATACTGCTCGTAATGGACTGACTGATGTTTCATTTGGAATACGATTTAATGGAAGTAAATCCAAACTAAAAATACTTCCTGACCAGGAATTATTAGGCTAATGCTATAAATTTATTTGGATAGTAAATACTTTGACAAAATCAATAGCCATTTACTCTAAGCCGGATTTTGTTCTTCCTCCACCTCTTCTTTTTCCGTTTCAGTGTTCTCAGAATGATCGACAAAAACATCTTTTTCATCCGGAAAAGGTCTTTTGCCAATGAGTTTTTCTACATCAGACTTTAAGATCACTTCTTTATCCAAAAGAGCGCTTGATAACCTATTGAGTTCATCCCTTTTATCAGTTAAAAGTTTTTGAGCTCTTTGGTATTGACTATCGATCAGGCTTCTGACTTCCTGGTCAATCATTTTAGCGGTGTCGTCAGAATAAGGTTTATTAAATTGATCCTGTGACATTCCATGGAAAGAAACATTGCCTACTTTTTCATTCATACCGAATATAGAAATCATGCTGTAGGCCATTTTTGTAACCTGATCAAGATCGCTTTGAGCTCCTGTTGAAATTTTATTGAAAACAATTTTTTCGGCTGCTCTTCCTCCCAATGTCATACACATGCGATCAAGCAATTGCTCGGTGCGGGTGATGTACTCTTCTTTAGGAAGATACTGTGCATAACCGAGTGTACCAATCCCCCTGGGCACTATGGTCACTTTTACAAGAGGACTGGCATGTTCCAGATACCACCCGCAAATGGCGTGACCAGCTTCATGAAAAGCGATAATTTCTTTTTCCTTAGGGGAGATCAGTTTGTTTTTCTTTTCCAGACCCCCTATCACCCTGTCCAGAGCAAAATTGAAATCATCGAGATCTACCTGATTTTTATTCCTACGGGCTGCAACCAATGCAGCTTCATTACAGATATTCGCAATATCAGCTCCCGCAAAACCCGGTGTCATTTCAGCCAATATCTCTGACTTTACATCGGATGAAATTTTAATGTTTTTCAGATGCACTTCAAAAATAGCTTTTCTTCCTTTCATGTCAGGCCGGTCTATACCGATTTGCCTGTCAAATCTACCAGGTCTGAGTAGAGCGCCATCTAAAATATCAGGCCTGTTGGTAGCGGCCATCAATATGACACCTTTATCTGTGCTGAATCCATCCATTTCCACCAAAAGCTGGTTCAAAGTGTTTTCTCTTTCATCGTTTCCACCCTGAAACTGACCTCGCCCTCGGGCCCGGCCAATAGCATCTATCTCATCAATAAAGACGATGCATGGAGCTTTTTCCCGGGCCTGTTTGAAGAGATCTCTAACCCTGGAGGCTCCTACACCTACAAACATCTCCACGAAATCAGAACCTGAAATAGAGAAAAACGGTACACCGGCTTCTCCGGCCACTGCTTTTGCCAGCAGCGTTTTTCCTGTACCCGGAGGGCCTACTAAGAGAACGCCTTTGGGTATTTTACCTCCAAGTGCAGTATATTTCTTTGGGTTTTTTAAAAAATCCACCACTTCCATTACCTCTTCTTTGGCTTCATCAAGACCTGCTACATCTGCAAAAGTGACATTTACGTTTGTATTTTTATTATCAAAAAGTGTAGCTTTAGATTTTCCAATGCTAAAAATTTGTCCACCGGGACCACCACCTCCCCCGCTCATACGCTTCATGACAAATAACCATAAGGCTATAATAATGGCAAAGGGTAGTAACCATCCCAATATTGGCCCCAGCCAATTGGTCTGTTCTTCATAACGGGGATCTATATCCACTTTGTTTTCCCTCATTTTTTCTACCCAGGTTTGGAAATATCCCAAATCACCGATATTAAAAGTATAATGAGGTTGGTTTGGATTAAACCGGTTGATCTCAATATCCTGATATTTAGAGGATAGAAGTTCTTTACGCACAAAAACAAAGCCTTCCCTCGTATTGGTCACTATGATCATACTGTCGATATCCCCATTAAGAGCCATAGTTTCCACCTGTCCAATAGTGATCTCTTTGGGTTTGCCCGAGAGGGTAAACATAATGTTAAATGCCAATAACCCTAAAATGATGATACCGTAAATCCAATAGGTATTAAAATTGAATTTATTCTGGGGTGTTTTGTTGTCCTCGTTATTATTTTCCATTCAAGTTATAGTCTATCATTTGATAACAATTTTAAACCCATAGATTTTCTAAAGAGTTTAAAGTCAAATTTTGTTCATAGTAATCATATACAACACATTTTTGGCCTACGCGTTTGAAAGAGATCTATAAATTTTGATATTCAGTAGATTCAGCATCGCCCCACAGATCTTCTATTTGGTAATAAGACCTGGTTTTGGGGTAAAATATATGCACTACCGTGTCAAAGTAATCTACCAATATCCATGTAGATCCTGCAATCCCTTCTGTATGATTGGGCAACACACCGAGAACCTCTTTAACTTTTCTGTTAATGTTTTCCGATATTGCTTTCACCTGCGTGCTTGAGTCGCCTTCGCAAATGATAAAATAATCGGTAGGCCCATCTCCTAATTTTCTTAAATCCAGTTTAACTATATTTTTGCCTTTTATGTCCTGGATGGCATCTATGATGATTTCATTGAGTGAAAAATCCCTTGTATGTATTGAGGTTGCTACTTCCTGTTTCTTCAAATTGATACTTTTAGTTAAAAAATCAAAGTAAAGTTAAACAATTCCTGTTGAACTTTTGATCTTTACGATGTTATAAAATATGCATTATCTATTTCTCAAACAATAACGTTGTTAATCTTGAATTCATTCCAACCCACTTATATTGGCAAACCTCATTATTATTTTGAAACCATAGATTCTACTAATGATTATGCATTAGAATGGATATCAAAAAGCAGTCCATCCGAGGGAACGGCCATTTCGGCAGGTTTTCAGTCCAGAGGCAGAGGACAAATTGGCAGAACCTGGGAAGGAAGTAAAGATGTCAACATCTACACATCTATCATTCTCAAACCCACATTCCTCAAAGTCCGCGACTTGTTCCTTCTTAACCAGTCCATTTCTTTGGGAGTAAGCGCCGCTATAGAGGAACTGGTCAATTTCCCGGTTTCGATCAAATGGCCCAATGATGTCCTCATTAAAGACAAAAAAGTATGCGGTATTCTTATCCAAAACCTGTTGGAGGGCATGTTTATTCAATATTCGATAGTGGGTATAGGCATTAATGTCAATCAAACTTCTTTTCCTCCTTCACTCCCCCATGCCACCTCACTTTTCCTGGAAAAGGATCTGTATTTTGATTTACATCATTGCCGGAAAGTCATTTTTGGCTGTGTTGAATATTATTACAACTTCCTGAAAGAGAAAAATTATAGCGATATACAAAAAAACTATAAGGACAATTTGTATGGGTTGGGAAAAAATTGTTCATTCGAAAATATGGGAAAAACTATACAGGGAATCATTGAAGGTGTAGATGAAACCGGTAAGCTTAAAGTAAATAGTCAAGGAAAACTAAAACATTTTTCTCACCATGAAATTAAAATGTTGCTGGATCGTTGATCATTTTCCACCCATGATAAATAATAAAAATGAATGCAATTATCATCACCATAGGAGATGAGTTACTTATCGGACAGGTAGTCGATACCAACTCGGCATGGATGGGAAACCGGTTAAATGAACTCGGAGTGAGTGTCAGTGAAAGGATGTCCGTCAGCGATGATGGTGATGCCATAAAAGAAGCAGTCCACCGGGCTATACAAAAGGCAGACCTTATACTTCTCACCGGAGGTTTGGGGCCAACTAAAGATGATATTACCAAAGTGGCACTGGCCGAATACTTTGGAGCTGAGATGGAATTTCACGAACCCACCTGGGCCAGGATTGAAAGATTGTTTAAAAGATGGGGAAGAAGCTCTACTCCTGCACACCGCCAGCAATGCTATATGCCTTCCAATGCCATCCTTCTCGAAAATAAAATGGGCACAGCACCAGGCATGCTTTTTCACATCAATGGTAAGGATATCATATCTATGCCCGGGGTTCCATATGAAATGCAATACATTATGGAACACGGTGTTGTTCCATTAATTGATCGTAAGGAAGGAAAAACATCCATAATTCATCACACCATCAGAACAGCAGGTGAAGGTGAGTCGCGTATTGCCCAGGCTATAGAAGATATCTCCGATCTGCTTCCCGCATATATTAAACTGGCCTTTCTTCCCGGACTCGGACAAGTGAGACTGCGACTGTCAGGAATAGGTGAGGATTCCAGTGCCCTGGAAAAAGAGATACAATCATTTTCTACTAAAATATGTGCTCGCCTAGGAGATGTAGTCTATGGTTTTGGTGAAAAAACACTGGAGGAAGTATTAGGACAACTTTGCATTGAAAAAAACATACGGATTGCTACTGCGGAAAGTTGTACGGGGGGATATGTGTCTCACAGGATTACAAGTGTTCCCGGATCATCAGCCTATTATTATGGGAGTATCATATCCTATGATAATTCGGTAAAAGTGAACCATTTAAATGTATCACCAGCCACTTTAAAAGACCATGGAGCTGTCAGTAAAGAAACGGTTTTGGAAATGTTGCAAGGCCTGTTATATACGATGCCTGTTGATGCAGGAATTTCGATTTCGGGTATTGCAGGTCCTGACGGAGGCAGCCTGGGAAAGCCGGTAGGTACGATTTGGATAGCTTGCGGAAACAAAACAGAGCAAGAGACACTTCTAATAAATTTAGGCAAAGATCGTGCAAAAAATATTGAGTACGCAGGGATCATTGCTATGGATTTGCTTAGAAAATTTGTAATGAGACAATAAAATAGCTTATTTTTGCGGCATTCCTAATAAATGAATTAAATGTAAAATCGAATGGCCAAGATAGAACTGATCATGCCTAAAATGGGTGAAAGCATCATGGAAGCTACTATTCTAAACTGGGTAAAAAAAGTGGGTGAACAGGTAGAGATGGACGAAACCATTTTAGAAATCGCCACAGATAAGGTGGATTCCGAAATTCCATCTCCTGTAGATGGGACCATAGCTGAGATTTTATATCAAAAGGATGCTGTAGTAGAAGTAGGTACGGTCATCGCTATTATAGAAACGGAAGGAGAAGAAACTCAACCAAAGCCCACTCCTTCTGTAGTTGAATCCCCGATATCAGACGCTCCGGGTGGACAGGAAGAAGAAGAAATAGAGATTCCTCAGGAAGAAGTCCCATTTACACCTCAACCCTCCAAACAGTCATCTGTACCTGCTACCAGCGGTGATAAATTTTATTCGCCATTGGTGAGAAACATTGCAAAAACGGAAGGTATTTCATTAGAAGAACTTGAAAGAATTGATGGTTCCGGAGCCGGGGGAAGGGTGACCAAAAGCGATATGCTTGATTACCTGGACAGAAGGTCTGTTCCTGTGAAAAAACAATTTGAATCGCATTCTGCTCAAAAGGAAGTTAGTGAAAAAGAACATTATGCTCCTCCAGCACAAAAATCAGTCAGATCTGATTCAGGTGATGAGATCATTGAAATGGACAGAATGAGGAGGCTTATTGCCGATCATATGGTTATGAGTAAAAGGACTTCTGCTCACGTTACTTCATTTGTAGAAGCTGATGTCACTGACATCGTGGCCTGGAGAAACAAGCACAAAGATTCTTTTCATAGAAAATACAATCAAAAACTTACCTTTACTCCACTGTTTATTGAGGCTATAGTTAAAGCCATCAGTGATTTTCCGATGATCAACATATCAGTGGACGGAGATAAGATCATCAAGAAAAAAGATGTCAATATCGGAATGGCAACCGCCTTACCATCTGGCAATCTCATTGTTCCGGTTATAAGAAATGCAGATTTACTCAACTTAGCCGGTCTCACAACAAAAGTCAATGATTTGGCAAGCCGGGCACGTAATAATAGCCTTAAACCTGAAGAAATTTCGGGAGGTACTTTCACACTGACCAATGTAGGCACCTTTGGCAATGTGATGGGAACCCCCATTATCAATCAACCCCAGGTAGCTGTACTTGCAACCGGTGCTATCCGTAAAAAACCGGCAGTTATTGAAACAGAATTTGGTGATCTTATCGCAGTAAGGTCTTTGATGTTTTTATCGCTGTCCTATGATCATAGGGTTGTAGATGGATTTCTTGGAGGCTCATTCCTGAAAAGAATTGCCGATTACCTCGAATCTTTTGATACAGATCGTACGATTTAGGTGAAATTTTGAATCATACTGAATTGTTGATTAAAAGCATCTGCACATCTTGTGTTTGTTGATGATATGTATCGGTGTGCTGACAATATCAATAAATTATTATTTATCTTCGTTATTTGTGAAGTATGATAAAAGTGATTAGAAGGCCGATTATTCATTATTGAATAACTCTATTTCTGAAATCTTAGGTTTATTCAAGTTTTTAAATCAAAGCTAAGTTGTTTTGGCTTATCCCATATAATTGCCGGCCATTTTAAATGTAAATATGAAACAGATTTTAAAATATATCTTGTTAAGTGCAATATTATGCCAGACTTTTTTCCTCCAGGGTCAGTCTACAAACTACTCCGGGATAATAGAACTCATAGAAAACAGGCAATACCAGTTGGCATTGGATGGACTTAATCAAATCAATTCAAAGGACAGAGAATATTATTTTCTGAGAGGGGTTACACTTTATCATCAGGGAAATTTGGATGTCGCTATAGATCATCTTACACAGTCGTACAGGCTAGGAAGTAAGAGACCTGAGTTAATGAAATACATAGCCCAATCTCATTTAAAAAAGGAAGAATACCTTGAGGCTTCAAGAGCGTATAAGTTGTATCTCAATGAACTCACACCATCCGATCCGGAACGACAGGAGATCATCAATTCCATCAAAAGATGCGCATATGGTATCAAAGCCAAATATCTGGAAAGACAGGGTTTTGTAGAAAATATGGGTGAACCCGTCAATTCCAAATTCGACGAAATAGCTCCATTTGTCCACATCAGGGAAGATAATAAATTGTATTTTTCTTCCAACAGATATGACGAAAACCAAAACACAGAAAAATTAATACCTTCATTTAATATTCTGATCTGGGATCTTTTAAAAGGCAGATTTCATTCGGATGATGATATCTCCCCACTTATAAATACTGAAGAAAATGAAATATTACAAGGATTAAATGATGATGCATCTAAGCTTATTTTCCTTAGGAATACCCCGGACAGAAAATCTCAATTGTACCGTGAGGATGTATTTTCGTTATATGACTATGTGTCGAAACCGATTCTTATCACAGAATTTATCAAACCTGAGCAAGGAGACCGGGATTTGTTTTTTTTAAGTGATTCCATGATTTTATTTTCGAGTAACAGGGAAGGTGGTTATGGTGGCTTTGATCTCTATATTGTGTATAAAAAAGAAGGTCAATGGCAAGAACCATTAAATTTAGGGCCTGAAGTCAATTCTCCTTTCGATGAAAGAACACCTTTTCTGACGAAAAGCGGAACTGCATTATTCTTTTCAAGCAACCGGCTTGAATCATTGGGAGGTTTCGATATTTATACTACCTCCTTTGGCCTTGAAAGTGGTAGATGGCTTCCTGTTGAAAATCTGGGTTACCCCATATCCTCTCCTGGTGATGATCTTTTTTTCCGGCTTTTGCCCGATGGAAGGTCTGCTGTTTTTACATCTGACAGGAAAGAATCTATTGGTGGATTTGATATGTTTACGGCTTACCTTAAAACTCCGGTACTTGAGCACCTGAGTTATGGAGAGGCACCTTTCATTCATACGAGACCTCAGGAAAAAATTACAGATGAAATGGTTGAATTACCCCCATTCACCGCCAGAGAACTGGCAGTAGAACCTCTGTCATTTGGAAATGACAATATAGTGATGACTTCTAAAAATACAGAACTTCTCGATCAGGTCATAGAATATATGAAATTGTATCCCGATCTTTTGCTCACCCTTACCGGTCACACCATCAGTGAAGGAAATAAGTCCTATGACTTGTTTTTTTCGATAAAAAAATCTGAAGAAGCAGCTGAATATATTATATCTAAAGACATTCATCCCAACCGTGTCCATATCATAGGTTTGGGGTCTTTTTATCCGATGATTAAAAATGCCAATTCTACACTTGCCTCCAGGCACGATAAAAGAATAGAATTGTATTTCAACGATTTAAAAGTCCAGGGACTTAACATCATTAATAACATTCCTTATATCAGCGATAATTTCAGAGATCGCAAGTACGATGAATACATGAATGCCAGAACAGGGGTCACCTTTGCAGTCGACATGATAAAAGTAAGGCAGATATTTGATCATCCGGTCGTTCAGTTTAATGAAAACATCATGATCAGAAAGCCTGCCAATGATGACCAATATACTTACTTTCTGGGCTTAATACCTACTTATGAAGAAGCCAAACATGTAGAATCTGTTCTACAGAAAGAAGGATTTGATGAAACGGGCATTCAGGTGTTTATAGATGGAAAGATGATTAGCCAAAATAGAGTGCTGGAGTTATATGAAAAATATCCAGTGTTGAAAAACTACATTTTTGGTGAGATCCTCAAAGACAAATGATCTTTAGCCCTTGAGGATACCCCTCAACACTTAAGCCCAGATAATATCCGCCGCCTCCGGAACCGCATAACTTTATAAAGTAATCGCCTGACTTTAAACCCTCTTTCCACGCATTTGCAACAGAGGAATGGATCATAGGTTGAAAATTTTTCCATTGCAACACTGAAATTTTTTGGAAAGCTTCTTCTAATACAGGTTGTTTTTTACCGATAAGGCTTTCAATCGCTTTGGTATTCCAGGATTGTAAGGCTATGAGCTCCTCTTCAAATTTTTGTTCTTTTTTCAATAAATGAAAAACATGAACAAGGTCTGAGGTATGTCTCGAAATCCCGGTGTCTATTAAAAATAAACGTTGAATTACTTCTGATGCCAGCTCATTTATCGGTTCAGTGTGACCATTTTCCATAACCCTGAGTGGACTATTCATATAAGAAATGAGAGGATCAAAACCCGACGATGATCCGTGAAAGTAAGATTCGATGCAGGCCAGGTCATTTTTGATTTCCCATAACTTTTTCGTGGATTTATTTATTCCATATATATCGTAAATAGCTGCGACCAAAGCTCCGCTGCTTCCGGCACCATAGCCATATGGAATATCTGATGGAAACCACAAGCCTTTTTGAAGGTCCTGTTTAAACAGGGCCGTATCGATTACCTCCATACAATTATTTTCAAGGTAAATGCAAAGGTTAATTAATGATTCAAAGTCAGATCCTTTCTGGTTTTTATAGGAAGTTTTACAGGCAGAAATCCTGAGTGGCATAGCAAGTGCTCCACCTCCTGCTATAACAGTGTATTCACCAAATAATAGGATCTTACCGAAATATGTTGGGTCATTTAGATGCATTTTCCCTTAAACATTTAATCCAGTTCATTTTTACGGAAATATATAAAACCCTGGGTTAATATTATCAATATATACTGGCACATTGCTCTGGAATATTTTCAACTAAAATTTAAAGTTGTCATTACCTGCTTTTGCACAGGTCAAAAATTACCGGTTCATGTAGAGAAAATGCCCGTAACTTTGTTAATTTTGCACTTCATTTTAAACTATAAAGACTATGTCAAAATCCTCTTCTGATAATATTAGACAGTATTGGTTGGTATTTTTTGGTTCTTTAATTGCCTGTTTGGCCTTCCTGGTGTTTCTTCCGGAGTGGTTTTGGGTAACCCTGCCATTCCTGTTCACAGCCTTTGTTTTGGCCAAGAAGTGGATATAGGCCCCGCTTCAATTGTAGTGATTTTGCCTTTCCTTATGATCAAAAATGCCTACAGGGTGTTATAAGTTTATTCTCATTGAAATCCAATCTTGTGGGTGATATTTCTTCTATAATTACCAGGTATAAAAACAGCAGTTCTTTGGCATCGCTGGATGCTGCCATTTCGAAAGATAAACCGGCAAGGATCGTTTTGAAGGGAATGATGGGCTCACAGAATTGTTTTGTTCTGGCTGCATTGGCCTCTCTGAGTGACAAGCCTCATATTTTTATTGCCAATGACAAAGAAGAAGCGGCCTATTTTCAAAATTCAATCTCTCAAATCCGAAACCCATTTCCGGTGCATTTTTTTCCGGACTCTTTTCGCAGACCAATGCAATACGAGGAGCTCGATAATGCCAATGTGCTGCAGCGAACCGAAACGGTTAATTCTATAAATCTCAATAGCCATAAAGGAGAAATACTGATCACTTACCCGGAAGCCCTTTTCGAAAAAGTAGTTGACCCCCACATTTTAGATAAACAAAAAATTCAAATAGAAAAAGGTGAATCATTTGATGTGGACACAGCAATAGAAATCCTGGTGGAATACGGATTTGAAAGGACTGATTTCGTAGTGGAACCCGGACAATTCTCCATACGCGGTGGTATAGTTGATATTTTCACTTACGGGAATGAATGGCCTTATAGAATTGAACTTTTTGATGACGAGGTAGAATCACTTAGAACATTTCATCCCGGCACACAACTTTCCATCCGGAACCTCACCAAACTTTCCATCATACCCAATATCAACAGTAAATTTAAAAAGGAAGATAAGGTTTCACTATTGAAAATTTTTCCTCCGGGCACAATAGTCTGGATCCGAAATTTCGAAATACTTATAGAAAAATTGCAAAGCTGTTTTGAAAAAACGCAGGATTTAAGTACTAAAATACTCAATGATGGAGATGCAAATGTAGCGAGTTTGATGGAGGATAAAGCTTTTATATACCCCAGAGATATACTGGAAGAAATGGGCCAAAAAAATCTTTTATTTCTCGAAACCGGTTACCACGAAATAGAAGTTGATCAAACCCTGACTTTCAATGCTTCGCCTCAGCCATCTTTTAATAAGAATTTCAACATGCTGATCAGAGATCTTTCTGAAAATGCAAAAAAGGGAATTGAAAATTACCTATTTACAGAAAACCCAAGGCAGGTACATCGATTTCAAAGCATCTTCAGCGACCTCAATGCCCAGGTAGATTTCCATCCCATCCTGATGTCGATACATGAGGGCTTTATAGATCGAGAACTGAAAATCGCTTTATACACTGATCATCAGATTTTTAACCGTTTCCATCAGTACAAATTGCGCCGTGGCTTTACCAAAGAGCAGGCTCTCAACCTCAAAATGTTGAGAGAACTGGAACCCGGAGATTTTGTAGTGCATATCGATCACGGAGTAGGCAAATATTCCGGTTTGGAAAAGATAAACATCAACGGTTATCTGCAGGAATCCGTCAGGGTTATCTATCAAAATAACGATGTATTGTACGTCAGTATTAATTCGTTGCATAAGATTTCCAAGTTTTCCGGTAAGGAGGGACACATACCCAAACTGCATAAACTGGGTAGTGATACCTGGCAGAATACCAAGAGAAAAACCCGAAAACAAATCAAGGATATCGCGTCAGGATTGATTAAGTTATATGCCAAAAGAAGGGCATCAGAGGGTTTTGCTTTTCCACCAGATGGCTATCTGCAAAATGAATTGGAAGCATCATTCATCTATGAAGACACACCGGATCAGGAAACGGCCACAGCATCTGTCAAAGAAGACATGATGAAACCATATCCAATGGATCGGTTGATATGTGGTGATGTGGGATTTGGCAAGACAGAGGTCGCAATCAGAGCAGCATTTAAGGCCGTTGTAACTGGTAAACAAGTAGCTATCCTGGTGCCTACTACCATTTTGGCATTACAACATTATAAAACCTTTAACGAGAGATTAAAAGAATTTGAACTCAATGTAGAATACATTAACCGGTTCAAGTCAGCGAAAGAGAAGAAAATTCTATTCGAGCAACTGAAAAATGGGAAGATAGATATCATCATTGGTACTCATGCGCTTCTCAATAAAGAGGTAGGATTTAAAGATCTGGGGTTATTGGTGATAGATGAAGAGCAGAAATTTGGTGTGGCAGCAAAGGAAAAACTGAGAAACCTAAAGGTAAATGTAGATACCCTTACCCTGACTGCGACTCCCATACCGAGAACTTTGCAGTTTTCACTCATGGCTGCAAGAGATTTGTCAGTGATACGCACACCACCACCAAACAGGCAACCCATCCATACGGAAAGAAGGATATTGAGCGATAACCTAATACGGGATTCTATATACTACGAAGTCAACCGCGGCGGCCAGGTCTTTTTTGTGCACAACAGGGTAAAAACGTTGGTCGATATGACCGCTATGATTCAAAGATTATGTCCCGATCTCGATATAGCTATGGCACATGGCCAAATGGAATCCAAAAAACTTGAAAAAACTCTGATAGATTTTATAGATGGCCGTTATGATGTACTGGTTTGTACCAACATCATAGAAACAGGACTGGACATTCCCAATGCCAATACCATTATCATTAATAATGCCCATCATTTCGGAATGAGTGATCTTCACCAACTCAGGGGTCGGGTAGGAAGATCGAATACGAAAGCATTTTGCTATTTATTTGCTCCCCCTTTGTCTGTACTTACTGATGAAGCTCGTAAAAGATTGCGAACCCTCGAAGAGTTTTCTGAACTCGGCTCCGGATTTCATATAGCTATGAAAGATCTGGATATCAGAGGGGCCGGTAATTTGCTGGGAGCAGAACAAAGTGGTTTTATTTCTGACATTGGATTTGAAACCTACCAAAAAATTCTGGATGAAGCCATACAGGAGTTAAAGGAAAATGAATTTAAAGATGTATTTAAGGAAGAGATAGAAAGCAAAATTCATTATATAAGAGATGTTGAAATCGAGACAGACATCGAAATGCTCATTCCCGATGAATATGTGAGCTCGATCCAGGAGAGATTAAAATTGTACACTGAAATGGATCACCTGAACAGTGAAGAGGAGATCTCCACTTTCAGTGCTCAAATCAAAGACAGATTTGGACCCATACCATCAGAAGTAAAAGCCTTGTTTGACGGATTGCGGATCAGATGGAAAGCCAGGGAATTAGGATTTGAAAAAGTTTCTTTTAAGGGCGGTAAGCTAAGGTGTTATTTTGTAAGAAATCCCCAATCACCATTTTATGAATCTACAGTATTTAAGAGTATTCTGGAGTGGGTTTCTACAAAAGGTTATAAGGAAGGAATCAGTTTGAAACAATCCAGAAATTATCTCATTTTTATAAAGGACAATATAAAATCCCTGCAAAAAGTTAATAGTTTACTTCAAAGAATCATCGAAGATGTCGTATCTGAACCCGTTATCTAATGTACAAATTGATGTCGACAAACTTCCTTCATTGGATGATGTTCGGCTCATTCCTCTTGAGAAAAACTATCTGAAAGTAAGGCTCATAGCCTGGTTGGTTTGGACCATCATTTTTGTGGGAATGTACTTAGTTGCCTATATAATTTTTAACATTTTTACGGTTCAATGGCTTTTCTGGAGTGCCTCTTTTCTGATCCTGTTTTTGATCCTTTTGATATTTGTTTTTTCGTATTTTGGATATAATTACATGTTTTATGCAGTAAGGCAAAAGGATATCATGTTTACCAGGGGTCTTGTGGTAAGGACAACTACGGTTGTACCGTTTAATAGAATTCAACATATCGAAGTGGGTCACGGCCCTGTAGACCGATTTTTTGGTCTGGCTACCTTAAAGGTATTTACAGCTGGTGGTCAGTCTAGTGATCTTCAAATCCCCGGCTTGTCCAGAGTAAAAGCCCAGCAGCTAAAAGATTTTATTACCAGAAAAGCTGCTCTCGATGAAGAGGAGTGAAACAGACTTTTCCGTCCCGGTAAGGCAATCCTATGTGGCTATCCTGATGATCATATATAAGTATTATAAGATTATCTTAAGACAGCTTATTCCCATCATTCTGATTTTATTTATTGGTGGTAAAAGAGGTAGTGACTGGCAAACTTATATTATTTATGGTGTTATCGTTCTTTCCATTTTTTCGATGGGCTTAGCCATCATCGCTTACTTCAGATTTTATTTTTATATCTCAGATAATGAATTGGTGGTAGAGAAAGGTGTTTTACAGCGAAAAAAGACGAGTATTCCTTTTGATCGCATTCAAACCATTAATCTGGAGCAAAATATAATTCATAAGATGTTCAGCGTGGTAAAGCTTGAAATAGATACTGCCGGCACTTCCAAGAATGAATTTGAATTTGATGCCTTAAAGCAAGATATGGCTGAAGATTTGCGGAATCAGATCATGGATTGGAAGAAAAAACAAAAGAAATCAAACATAGCTGAAGAGGCCAGTAATGTCAATGAAGAATATAAGCGCATTCTGAAAATCGATATCCCCAGGTTACTTAAAATAGGAATTACTGAGAATCACATTAAGTCTGGTGTCCTTATCATTGTCTTTTTTTTCTGGATTTGGGAAAACCTAAGTCAGGCAGGTATTGATGTAAATGAATACAGCGAAACCTACTCTATGCGACTGGCGTCTTCCATAATTCTAATTCTTGCAATCTTGTTTGTTGTTGTATCACTTACCATTTCACTGATCCGCACCATACTTTTATACTTTGATTTGAGCTTTATGAGATCAGAGGATGGGTTTAGAGTAGAGAGTGGATTACTCACCAGGCGCAACCTCACCGCCAAAGATCATAAAATTCAAATGTTGACGATCAATGACAATCTTTTGAAAAAGCTTTTGGGATTTAAAGTGATTACACTTAAACAGGCGAGCAGTGTGGAAGTAGGAAAAAAGCTTTCAATTTCCATTCCAGGCTGTGACGATTTACACGTTCAATCCGTATTGGATAGTTTATATGGGCTTGAAGTATTTCAGCCGATGGATATTTCCCCTGTGCATATTAAATACTTTATCAGAAGAGCTACTTACACCGCTATAGCTTCAGCTTTCATTTTTGTCTTGGGTTGGTATATAGAAATACCATGGGTGATGGCATTGAGTGTCATAATGGGAATTTACATCATTGTCACCGGCTGGATTAAGTATAAAAAGTCGGGATATGGCATCAATGCCGAAATGCTCAGAATCAATGGAGGAATTTTTGGCGACAGGTCGGTATTTTTTCCTTTGTATAAAATCCAGGCGGTAGAACTCAGTCAAAATATATACCAGCGTAGACATGGATTGGCATCGGTAGATATTTTTACTGCTTCAGGTGGTGAGTCCATTCCCTACATTGAATTGAAAATAGCGAGAAAACTTACCGATTATATACTTTTCAGAGCTGAAAATGATTCCAGAAAGTGGATGTAAGTTGTAAAATCAAATTTTACCATGCCCCATCTACCCACAAGAAAAATCATCCACGTCGATATGGATGCCTTTTTTGCATCTATTGAACAAAGGGATCATCCGGAGTTAAAAGGCAAGCCAGTGGCAGTGGGCGGGAGTTCAAAAAGAGGTGTTGTGGCTGCAGCGAGTTATGAAGCGAGAGAATACGGTGTGCGATCTGCCATGCCTTCTATGCTGGCACTCCAGAAATGTCCACACCTGACTTTTGTCAATAGCCGATTTGATGTATACAAAGAAGTTTCCACGCAAATCAGGAATATATTTTACAGCTATACCGATCAAGTCGAACCTTTATCTCTGGACGAGGCATATCTCGATGTAACTCTAAATAAAAAAGAAGTCCATTCAGCCATATGGATTGCCAAAGAAATAAAAAAAGACATACTAAAGACCACAGGCTTAACCGCATCTGCCGGGGTCAGTATTAACAAATTTTTCGCCAAGGTGGCCAGCGATATTCAAAAACCCAACGGTCTAACGGTGATACTTCCAGAAAAAGTTGTTCCATTTGTGGAACAATTGGATGTCGGAAAATTTTACGGAGTAGGCCAAGCTACGCTTCGAAAAATGCAGGATATGAATATTTTCACCGGAAGGGATCTGAAGCGATATAGCCAACTTGAACTGGTTATGAATTTCGGCAAATACGGAGTATTTCTGTACAATATTGTAAGGGGAATCGACCTTAGAGAGGTAAAAGCTCAGAAAAAGCGTAAATCTTTTAGTCTGGAACGTACTTTTGAGGAAAATCTCAAAGGCGAACAAAGCATAATGGAAAAAATAGACGTTTTATCTATACAATTGTCAGACGGATTAAAAGCGAAGGATATCAAAGGTAAAACCATCAATCTGAAATGGAGGTATGGTGATTTTGTTACATTTACCCGGAGCAAAACCCTGACCTTTTATTTTAATGACTTTCAAACCATCAATCGCTCAGCAAGAGAATTGACAAAAGACCTGATCGATGATGAAAGAGGAGTGAGATTAATAGGATTGGGTCTGACAAAACTGAATGACGAAGAAAAAGGGGGACAATTAACCCTAGATTTTTAACTTTGCGGTCTTTTTATTCGAGTGCAAAAGTGGTCATACCATAAATGTTGTACAAATACTAATAAGAATTGTCAAATGTGCTTTAAGTATCGGACTTTATTTCAAAAAAACTGAATTTTGAAAAAAATAAATTATATAATCATTTTAGCATCATTTTTATTATGCTTACAGAGTTGCGATAAAAATGATGGTGAAATTGCTGAAAACAAAAGTGTTGAGCAATTTATTAAATCATTAAAATTGGGTGAATATGAATCTTCCTTTTTACCTGATTTCACACACAAAGATATTCCTGCACTTTTGCAATACAGAAATGAAAAAGTCATCATTACAAAATTCCCTACAAATCCAATTTCATCTCTTGCATTGCCAGAAAGCAAATTAGGGCTGCTTGTATTGTGGACAATAGAATCTATCAGGGTTGTTTCTATCGATAGTCCAAACCTGATAATGAATTTACCTTCACAAAACCCAATTCTTGCCTTAAGGCTTTCAGATGAACTACAAATAGTTATGGATCAATTATCCCACGATATTGCAGCAAAAGCATATTATGATTGGTGGGAAAATAACAAGATGAAGGAATTTGACGAGTTTAACTTTATTGATCCATTGGGAGAAACAGATTACAGATGGAAATAACTATAGAAGGTGAGAGCACAACATAGTATAGGATAGATTAATAAGATGTAATAAATAAATAGAAAAATGAAATTCAAATCGATGATGAAATACAGTTTAATGACATTGGGAATGGTCATGTTGTTATCCTCTTGCCTTAAAGATCAATTGTCTAAAGACACCCGGGAAATAGAACGGTTTATTGAAGACAACCAACTTACGGGCTTTCAATCTACTCCGGAAGGATTATACTTCCGCATAGATGTACCCGGAGGCGAAGAAAAACCAAAGCTGGGTGACAATGTCATTGTTCACTACAGGGGCTATTATACAGATGGTGAAGTTTTTGATTCCTCTTATGACAGGGGCGAACCCATTGATATTCCTCTTGTAGCTTTGATTGAAGGGTGGAGAAAAGGCCTCGTTCTTTTTGGCAAAGGAGGTGAAGGTATGTTGATCATTCCATCCGTAATGGGGTATGGGCAAAACCCTCCCGGCACCATTAGAAAAAATGCAGTATTGGTATTTGATATAGAGTTGATCGATTTCGAATAATTTTATTTAGGGATATACCGGATATGACCATTATGTTGAACTTTCAATGAGGATGGTTTAACTACTCTTAATATAACGATGGGTTGTTCATCTTAAGGTTCAGAATATCTTTACCGGTTTTCGGAAACTCTTTTCTTTTTTATAAGTGTTTACACCCAAAGATAAATGGCCAGAAGACCCTTACAATCCATACAGGACGACGATAATAGAATCAATTTCAGGGAAGGATTGAAATCTTTGAAATTTATTCCCCGTTTTTTCGCTGAGATACGCAGGAGTAGTCCTGCTTTATACAGTATTAATATAATAAGCAGGGTCATTGCTTCTTTCGCCCCGGTAATCATACTATGGGTGGGCAAGCTCATTATTGACGAGATCGTTTTACAAATTGCCAATGAAGACACTGAATACAGGACATTATGGATGTATGTCGCCATAGAACTTGTGGTGGTTGTCTTAGCTGACCTTATAGGAAGATTGGTGACATTAACGGATGGATTACTGGGTGATTTATACTCAAATGATACTTCGGTTCAAATTATAAAAAAGACCAGGGATGTCAATATCAGTCAATTGGAAGACCCCGAATTTTACGATAAACTGGAAAGGGCTCGTACCCAAACCAATAGCAGAGTCAACCTCATGTCTTCAGCTTTAGGTCAGTTTCAAACCATCATCGTCATTCTTTCACTGGTAGCAGGATTGATATATTTTGAACCATGGCTTGTTTTTATACTGATATTGAGCATTATTCCTTCTTTTATCAATGACATAAAATTCAGCACTCAACGGTATTCCCTGGCCAGAAGCTGGACTGCTGAAAGGAGGGAACTGGATTATCTTCGTTATATAGGTGCCAACAATATCACCGCCAAAGAAATAAAACTCTTTGGGTTAACCGGTTTTATAGCTGATCGATTCAGAGCTCTTTCAGATGCATACTACGACATCAATAAAAAGCTTTCCGTTCGCAGAAGTATTTATGGCGGTTTGTTCAATGTGTTGGGAACGCTTTCTTACTATGGAGCGTACGTTTTAATCATATACAGAGTGCTGACCGGATTCATCACGTTGGGAGAACTTACATTTCTCTCGGGGTCTTTCAATAAGTTGCGGAATAGTCTGCAAAACACCTTTACCACATTCAGCAAGATTTCTGAAAGTGCGATGTACTTAAAAGATTATTTTGATTTTATGGACATGAATTATCCTGAACCAAAGGAAAAACCCCTTCCTGCTCCCAAAGAAATTACCCAGGGATTTCAGATAAAGAATGTACATTTTACGTACCCGGGTAGCCATTACGAGGTATTAAAAGGAGTTTCCTTTGAAATAAAAGCAGGAGAGAAAATGGCTTTTGTAGGAGAAAATGGTGCCGGCAAGACCACCCTTATCAAATTGTTACTGCGTTTCTACGAACCGGATAAAGGAGAGATTCTACTGGATGGAATCAATATTCAAAGATTTGACAGGGAGGAATATCAAGAGATGTTTGGAGTTATTTTTCAGGATTTCATCAAATACGAATTTCCAGTAAAGGAAAACATAGGAATCGGCAATGTGAGTATGATCGACAACCTGGAGCAAATACAACTAGCCGCAGAGAGGAGTTTGGCATCAGAAGTTGTAGCTGAACTACCAGAAGGATACGACCAGCAATTGGGTAGAAGATTTGCACGTGGGAAAGAACTTTCAGGTGGACAATGGCAAAAAATTGCACTGGCCAGATCGTATATGAAAGATGCGAAGGTATTAATACTGGACGAACCTACATCGGCTCTGGATGCAAGAGCAGAATTTGAAGCTTTCAAGAGATTTATAGGTCTTACTGAAGATAAAACTTCGATCATTATCTCTCATCGATTTAGCACCGTAAGGATGGCCGACAGGATTTTGGTGCTAAAAGACGGTGTCATTTTAGAATGGGGTACGCACGAGGAATTGATGAACAATTCCAGTCTTTACTCTGAATTATTTAATCTTCAAGCGGCGGGTTACCAGTAGTGGTGTTTCCTGAAGCTTTACGTGTTAAATCCATACCGGCATAAAAACCGGTGTCTACATTTTTTATCCATTTAGTATAGTAAACGATCTGCCCGGTGTGGTATGAAAAATGCTCCACAGCATGGATTAACATACTCATTACTGATTCTTCGAAACATTGCACTTCACGTATTTCGGTCAATTCTTCTTCTCTAATCCGAGGTAAGTAGAGAATGAGATCGTCACTCAAGCTATCCAAAATCGCTATTAATTCTATTTTGGTTGGTTGGAATTCCGGTTGGAATTCTGCCTCCCTCCGTCTGTTATCAGTCAGGCCACAGACACCCGATAAAATCCATTGTCGCACATTACCGCAAAGATGAAGGATCAGCACTCCCGGACTATTGAGATTCGGATTATGCTTATACCATATTTCATTTTCATCCAACAATTCCAGACACTGTTTTATTCTGGGTATAGATTCTTCTACTATTCTTCTGATGACTTCCAATACAAGTATGTCCTTGAGAGATTGAGATTTCATTTGATATGTTTTTTTATGCCGATCAGGACATTTAGTAAATACAACCTAAATTACATACATCAATCACTGGCAATGGCTATAGTCAATACGGAAATATACACGCGTGGTATTTTTTCCATTTTGTGAACACACGCTTCAATGGTGGCGCCAGTGGTGATCACGTCGTCAACCAATAGAATATGTTGTCCTTCAAGAACCTTTTCTTCATTCAAAGTGAAAGCTGCCTGTACATTTTTTAACCTCTCACTCCTCGACTTTGAAGTCTGTGAATCGGTCTCCGAGGTTTTTATAAGGCAGTCTTCCGTAATTTTAAGATTCATTTCCTCAGCTATTCCCTCTGCCATCATTTGAGCCTGGTTGTACCCTCGCTTTTTCATTTTAGCATGAGTAACCGGAACGGGAATAATGACATCCGGCGTGGGACAGTGATGTGAAGAGATCCATTTTTCAGCAGCCATCTTTCCCAGGTTTCGCCCCACTTCGGCTCTGCCTCGATATTTTAACTTATGTAACATATCCTGCACCCGGGAGCCCTTGGTAAAGTAAAAAAGGGATGCGCCGGATTCGATCCTGATCCTCCCGTAGAAATGCCTCATAAAAGTGTTGTCAGCAATTTCAAAATGATCCGTAAATGGCAGGTTTACCTGGCAAAATACACAAAAATAATCCCCATGTACAGAGGGTTCTTCACTGCATGCCATACAAAGCTCAGGGTAGAGTAATCTCGAAACAGACTTGTAGACATGTCGGATACTTTCTATCATATGATTTTTGTATGTTGCAATAATTGATGGGCAGTCAGACAAGAATGGATGGGCAGGATCTTTACTGTATCGCCAATCTTTATTCCCGAAAGTGCATTTTCATTCATGGTCACAATACCGTGCTCCTGCGATAGACGTACCAACAAACCACTGGGAACAGGATCACCCCATGAATCATTTTGATGCTCTACTACCATGCCATACGTTTCTATCTGATTATCGAGTATTATTCTGTCCTTTGAGAAGTGGATGGCGCCCCCGTAAATGACCAACTCATTTCTTTCAGAATGTATGGCAACTACGGGGCATTCTACACATACAGCGATGTGTTCCAGATCACAGGAACCTATTTGATATTGCATGACATCGTAATAGACAAAATTTCCCGGCCTGATCTCGTCGAGGGCAGATAAATCCTTTACTGTACTACATGACGGAGTATCGCCAAATGAAATGATGAGATCCGGATATGCATTGATATACCTCGATTTTAATCGAATCAAATGAGCAGAAGTATCATCGTATATCGCATTGATCTCTTCTGCGCCTCTCGCCTTGTAGGTATGCCCGGCATGGGATAAGAATCCCCGGAAGGATAACAAAGAACTCTCTTCTAAAACATCAAGAATTTGGTCAATGATATCGGTTCGGTCGGGGTCAATGCCAGTACGGTGTGTTCCTACGTCAATTTTTACTAAAATATCTGTATGACAATGGAGATTTTTTGACAAAAATGATGCAGCATCAACTGACTCTACAAGAAGTTGAAGTTTTACTTTTTCTGCCAGCGCATTGATCTTATCTATTTCGAGAACATTAACCGGAAAAGCAATGGTAATATCATCCCAACCATGTTTTGAAAAAAATATGCCCATATCTACAGATGATACTGTACACTGATTTACTCCTTCCTCTCTGAACCAATCACCCACTTCCCTGAGTTGGTGTGTCTTAAAATGGGGTCTTAGTACAATGTTTTGATCCCGGGCTTTTTTAGCCATTGCCCTGATATTTTTCATACATTTTTCTTTGTTGATGAGAAAGACAGGAACCATTGTATTTTCATTTACTGGTAAAAATAGAAAAGATGAAGTTATTTTGGTGGCAAAGGATGAGAAAAAATTAGAGGAATATGTAAATTAAATATATGGTTTGAGCTGGGCATTTGGGGACATAAGGATGTCAATAGACGGAACTGTCAGACATTCTAATACATATTTCCGTATTGAAAAAAATTATCTCAGCCTATCCATAGACTTTACTGTTTTTTCATCTTTTTTGACATTAAAATTGGCGAGAACGGCAAAAAGAATGGATACAACGGGGAGGTACATTCCAATGCGATCGCTGATATTTTCAGTGCCTTTTACAGCTGTTTGTTCACCAAATAACAGCATTACAGCAACGGCGGGAACCAATATACTAAGGGTAATGACAAGATAACCCAATCTTAATTGTAAAGGACGGTTGCGATACAAAAAAATAGCAGTGAGCGCTGCTACTACAGCCATCATGGTCAATGTAATCAGAATAACATGATCGGAAATATCATACTTTTGATCTTCGAAATAACCTGCTATGACTGATTCACTGGTGGCAAATGGAAAGAAAAACATGGCAGCCAATGAAATAGCAGCGAGAAAATAATACAGGGTTTGAATTCTTTGAATCATACATTTACAATTTAATAACCTTAAAGCACTCTGAACAATCTAAAAATAACAAAATACCAGCACAAAATAAAAAATTATCACCCGTAATTGTAAAATCTCAAAAAGAGATTCGAATTTTGCACATTACTATTCATTAAAGCCTATAACTGTGGAATTGAGCTATTGGGAAAAAGAAAAACTGATGGATCCCAACAAGATCCTCATCATTGGAAGTGGTATTACAGGACTTACTACTGCCATTTTCATCAAAAAATTAAATCCAGTGCAGGAAGTACTCATCCTGGAAAGGGGTCAATTACCACTGGGAGCAAGTACTAAAAACGCAGGTTTTGCCTGTTTTGGAAGTGTTTCAGAGCTTTTGGATGATTTGAAAAGAGCCCATCCTGAGCAGGTAGAAGCATTAATAAAATTGAGATACCAGGGCTTACAAAAATTATTGACGCTGGTTGACCCTGAGGAAATCGATTATGAACAAGAGGGAGGCTATGAAATTTTTTTAAAAGGTGACGAAAGACTTTTTGATAAGTGCCTAAATAAACTGGATTTGTGTAACGAAATGGCTTATCAGGCTACCGGAATAGCTGATGTTTACAAAGTCAGGCACGAAAATTACAATATGCTGCGCACTACTCTTCCGGGTATTTATAATGCCCATGAAGCTAAACTGAACCCTGTATTATTAATGAAAGCTTTGACAAAAAATGCAATAGGTGCAGGGGTGGATATTTTATATAATACCCGAATCACAAAAGTGAATGCTGAAGAAAAGAAGGTCGAAACATCCTTGTCCGTTTCTATCCCATACAAAAAGCTCGCCTTGTGTACGAATGGATTTACACCAGAAATCTTACCAGGCCTGGATGTTGTACCTGCCAGAAATCAGGTAATTATTACGTCATCGATTGAAAACCTGGATCTTCCGGGTTGTTACCACTACAACAGGGGGTACGTTTATTTTCGCGAATACAATGGCCGCGTCCTCATAGGTGGTGGAAGGGACAAAGATCTCGCTGGAGAAACCACTTCAGAGTTTGGTTTAACAGAATTAATACGCTCTTATCTGGAGTCATTCTTAAATGAAAACATACTTTTTGGTCAGCGATATACCATAGACCACCGTTGGAGCGGAATAATGGGCGTGGGTGCATCCCGCGAACCGCTTATCAGAGATCTAGGAAATAACGTCTTTGCCGGAGTCAGACTGGGGGGTATGGGAATAGCAATAGGAAGTGAAATAGGAAATAAACTGGCCAACATGGTCGTTTGACGATATAATCCGGAGCATTTCAATCGTTATTATCACATTCGATCTATAATCATGAACATATCTTGAGAGTCATCTTATTTGTCCTATTATTTCTTATGACTTGTTCTGTTTTTAGTCAAAATCTGACACGGCAGCAGACAAATCCTCCAAACCAGACAGGTAACTCTTCTATTACAGATACCATTCCTGCCGGCCTAGAAAGATTGCAGATAAAAAATTTTGACCGAAGTGTCTTTGAAGTCAGAGACAGTGGAAACATTCAATATCTGTACGGAAATGTGAGAGCTCTTCAGGACAGTTCCTTTTTCTTTGCCGACACGGCTGTGTTAACCGATAAAGCGCTTATTGCATGGGGGAATGTCACCATCCTACAGGCTGATACCATTCAGATATTTGCTGATTCTATGTATTATGACCGGGATTCATCCATAGCAGAATTGTACTTTAATGTGATTTTTGCTAATGGTGATCAGCAGTTGGCAACGGAGTCTCTTTTTTACAGGGTAAGAGACAAGGTAGCTTACTATACCCAATCCGCAGTATTGACTCAGGGAGATAGTAAATTACAAAGCCGGCGTGGCCGTTACGAAACAGAAAATAAGGTGTGCTATTTTGAAAGGGATGTCAGGATGTTAAGTCCCGATCTCACCTTGAGTACAGAAGCGATGATTTATTTTACAGAGGAGGATAAGGTGGTATTTGTAGCCCCTACCCGGATAAAAACCAATGATGCTTTAATCTATTGTGAAAAGGGGTTTTTCTTCCTGGAATCAAAAAAAGGAGAATTTGAAATCAATGCCCAATATACCGGAGAGGACAGGCAAGTAGAAGGCGATAAGATTATATACGATGACCTTACCAAAGATGTGATTGTGGAGGGTAATGCTACTTTTCTAACGGATGAAGGTTATGGTAAAGGTGAAATCATCGAATATTCAGAAAGCCACGCCGATCTTATATTGCTGGGAGATGCTTATTTTTTTAACCAGGACAGTGAGGTGAAAGGAGAAAGAATTGTATATAACGACGAAACCGGCGATCTTTTTGTAGCCGGAAATGCCTATTTATCGCAGGAGCAAACCACCATTGAAGCCCATAACATCCATTATAATGAAAAACTGAAAACGGGCGAAATAGAAGGAACAGTTATTTGGACGGATACAGCATCTCAGATTCAGGTGTATTGTGACATCATGGATATCATTGGAGGTGACTCAGATAAAGTAAAGGCCTACAATTATAATACAAAACCCCTCATGATGGTCTTTCTTGAAAAAGATACCATGTTTATTACTTCTGATACATTGACAAGCATTGAAATAAAGGATAGTTTGGATCAGGTTCAAAAATTCCTTATCGGTGATAATGACGTAGTTATTTACAAGCATGATATTCAGGCCATTTCTGATTCAATGACGTATTTTATTACGGACTCCGTCTTTGTCCTTACTCAAAAGCCTTATATGTGGTCTGATTCCACCCAGTTTTCTTCAGATACCATCTCTATATTTTTGAAAAATGATAAAATAGATCAGGTTATAATGAGCAGAAATGCCCTTATTATCAATACGGAAGACCTGGTATTTTATAACCAGATACAGGGCAAGGAAGTGATTGCTTATTTTATAGATAATGCCATCAACAATTTTGTAGTCCAGGGAAACGCCAAATCCATCTATTACGTTAAGGATCAGGATGCTTATTCCAGTGTCAATACGACGGAATGCAGCACGCTTCGGTTTTATTTCAGTAAAAATGAAATTTCGGACATCCGCGGATACATAGATGTAAAACAAAAAATGTTGCCCATACTAAAAGCCGACCATGATGCTCTCAGGCTTGAGGGGTTTTTATGGATTTATGAGAGAAAACCACAATTGTATAAAGATTTTAATTTGCCACTTTATGCTTTTTAGACGACTTGCACTTTTACTTTCGCTTTTTATTGCTTCCATAGCACATGGACAACCTTCTGATTTCGCTGTTGCCAATGGATTGGCGGATCAGTCTCAACATCAAAATGCCATTGAATTGTACCGGCAAATTGAATTTTCTGGCAATGTATCCGCAGAGCTATTTTATAATTTGGCCAATAGTTATGTTGCTCTCGACAGCTTTGCTTTAGCGATTCTTTATTACGAAAAAGCTCTGAAAATCAACCCGGGCCATGCAGCATCCACCAATAATTTGCAGATAGTCCATAATCTCCTTCAATTGGATATCATAGATATTCCCGATTTTATACTCTTCAGAAAATGGAGAGCAATCTATATGGCTTTGCCCGCTAATGCCTGGGCTGTTATCAGTCTTTTGTTTCTTGTACTTTTGGCTTCCTTCCTTTATTATTTATGGTTTTATCGTGGAAGACATGTAAAAAGGAGAATATCTATTCCTATAGTTTTGCTTTTGCTTATGGGCTTTATGACTTTTGCATGGGCAGGATGGCAAAGAAAAAATAGTTTGATCCATAGCCGGGAAGGAATAGTTATGGTTTCTTCTTTTTTGAAATCAGGACCTGACCCAAGAAGCAATGACGTGAAACTCCTGAAGCCGGGGTACAAAATTTTTATTATAGACCAACTCGAGGGCTGGCATAAAGTACGCACAGAAGACAGGGAGGTTGGATGGTTTCATCCCGATCATTTTGAGGAAATATAATTTTATGAAACGTACATGTACTGCTAAAACGGATTAATCAAAGATTCACAAACGGAATGATTAAATTCTTTTGAGAGAGAAGTTTTTATGTCCCCATCCTCTAATTGGTAGTGCACAGATTTTTTACCCAACACCCAGTAAAATACCTGCGACATAACCGACAGACACTTGAACACAATACTATATTTTTTTTGTTACTTTTTTGTATCAAGTCTTCGCGGTTTGCAAACCGAACATCAAAATTAGATAACTTTGGTGGCGAATCAGACCTGAGCAGAGCCCGGTTTTCTAAATAAGCTCAAAGATGCAGCTTGATATACAGCGACTTACGATTTGTTATATAGTAGACAAAAAAGTAAAAGAATAGTAGATAAGATAGAAATACCAAAAATGATTAATAGAAAGTTATGTGAGTTCATGCATGTATTTTATACAAGTAAAAATGAATAAACAGATGAACATCGCATGAAAAAACTTTATGAGTTAAGTAGTTTAGTAAAAAGATAACCTTCCCACATTCACCATGGAAAGGTTATCTCGCCTTTTTTGAACTCACGAAATTTACGGTAGTTCTTTTATTCTTCTTCTGAAGTAAACTGTTTAATGTCAGCAACCGTTTCAGCTACCGTTTCCATTGGAACAATGTGTACAAAAGTTCTGTTTTTCCTGCCTCTTTTAAACTCTACTGTACCATATTCCAATGCATGTAATGTGAAATCTTTACCCATGCCTACATGATTACCGGGATGAAATTTTGTGCCTCTTTGCCTAACGAGAATATTGCCTGGCTTAGCAAATTGACCGCCAAAAAGTTTAACCCCTAAGCGTTTACTATGACTATCTCTTCCGTTGTCCGAACTACCTACACCTTTTTTATGTGCCATTTTATTGTATTTTATAAAAGATGATAATAAGTATCACACGATGATACTGTCAATCTTTATTTTAGTGAATAACTGTCTGTGGCCATTTTTTACCTGATAGCCCTTTCTTCTTTTTTTCTTAAAAACGATGACTTTGTCGCCTTTCTGTTTTCCAATTACGGTGGCGTTGACAGAAGCGCCTTCAACTAAAGGAGCGCCGATCATAATTCCATCGTCTTTAGAAACCAAATGAACCCTGTCAAAAGACACATTGTCTCCATCGGGGGCATCCAGCTGGTGGACGAAAATTTCCTGACCTTCGTTCACTTTGAATTGTTGACCAGCTATAGATACTATTGCAAACATATGCTGTTATGATTTTTATTATTTTAAAAAGGACTGCAAAGATAAAATAATTTATTCATACACACCCAACTTCTGCTTAAAATTTTTATTCATCTTTCCAGATATTTAAAGTGGGTTGGGCAATAGTATAACGTTTGTGCACATTGGTATCCGGTATCACTTTCCTCGATCTGTAATAACTTTTAACACTAAATCAGGTCTAGTGTCGAGTCACACATATTCTTGACGATCCAAGTCTTGCTCTTTTCCAGCCTGCTTTCGGAAAAAAATCCTTACGTCCGCCTCTGGAGGATGCGCGGATTTTTTTTCTCAACAGCCAGAAAAATACCAGCGACTTAACCGTCAGAATACATGTGACACGACACTAACCATTTTTTACATTAATTTCTCCTCCATTTTTACCATTTGTTTACTGCCATTTTGTCACTTTATAATATAAAAACTGTATTTTTGCACTCCATTATAAAAATCAGGAAGTAATAAATGCGATGATGTACGATCAGAACTCCACATTGGAAGGGATAGTAAAAAAAATAGACGAGCAAAGGCAAGGAGAGGTTTTTTTCAAACCTGAAGGTCAACACCTCAATGGAAAGCTTTTTTATATAGAAAGCTATGGCTGCCAGATGAACTTTTCCGATTCAGAAATCGTGGCTTCCATATTATCCGGTGCCGGCTATGCTCCAACAAGGGATGTGGAGGAATCAGACCTGATATTGATTAACACCTGTTCGATCAGGGAAAAGGCAGAAGAAACCGTCAGAAAAAGACTCCAGGTTTTTAATTCGATAAAGAATAGAAAACCGGATTTACTGGTAGGCGTATTGGGCTGCATGGCCGAAAGGTTAAAAAGTAAGTTCCTGGAGCAGGAAAAGATCGTCGACATGGTAGTGGGCCCCGATGCCTATAGAGATCTACCCAATTTATTGGCATCGGCCGAAGATGGAGATAAGGGAGTCAATGTCCTATTGTCCAGAGAGGAAACTTATGCGGATATTTCGCCGGTTCGGCTTGGAAGCAATGGGGTAACCGCTTTCATTTCTATTATGCGGGGCTGTGATAACATGTGCTCATTTTGTGTGGTTCCCTTTACAAGGGGCAGGGAAAGAAGTCGCGATCCCTATTCCATCGTTGCAGAAGCAAGCGATCTGTTTGCCAACGGATACAGAGAAGTGACACTATTGGGGCAAAACGTAGATAGCTATAAATGGAGTGATCCCGATGGGAATGAAAAGGTCAATTTTGCAAATCTCCTCGAACGCGTGGCTAGAGTGCATCCTGATCTTCGCATTCGTTTTTCTACCTCTCACCCCAAGGATATCACAGATGAAGTGCTGCATACCATATCGCGATATGAAAACATATGCAATTACATTCACCTCCCGGTGCAATCCGGTAACAGTCGTATACTCAGTCTCATGAACAGAACCTATGACAGAGAGTGGTATAAAGAAAGAGTAGATGCCATATACCGGATCATACCTGACTGTGCCATTTCCTCAGATATCATTACCGGATTTTGCACAGAGACCGAGGAAGAACACAGAGATACACTATCCATGATGGAATGGGTCGGATACAGCATGTCCTATATGTTTATTTATTCAGAACGCCCGGGCACACTGGCGGCAAGAAAGTATAAAGACGACATTCCGGAAGAGACGAAAAAAAGGCGATTGAATGAAGTCATACGATTGCAAAACCATCTCTCTTTAATGCATAACAAAAAAGACATAGGCAAAATATTTAAAGTGCTTATCGAAGGAGATTCCAAAAAATCAAACCTCGACTGGAAAGGGCGCAATTCACAAAATAAAATGATTGTATTCCCTAAAAAAGATGGACATCGTCCAGGGGAATACGTAGAAGTTCAGGTCACACATGCGACGAGTGCAACACTTATCGGAATACAAATTTGAGAAGGAATTTTATGACAAATTTAAATAGCATAAAACAAAGATTCGGCATCATTGGGCGCTCTGAAGGGCTTGACAGGGCTTTAAATACGGCTGTCAGAGTTGCTTCTACTGATCTGAGTGTGCTCATCCAGGGTGAGAGTGGTGTAGGAAAGGAAATTTTTTCAAGGATCATACATGAACTGAGTAAGCGAAAACACAATAAATTCATAGCCATCAATTGTGGAGCCATACCAGAAGGTACCATTAACTCTGAATTGTTTGGACATGAAAAAGGATCATTTACCGGCGCTACGGGCGAGCGAAAAGGATATTTTGAAACTGTAGATGGTGGTACTATATTCCTGGATGAGATTGGCGAAATGCCTCTCGATACACAGTCCTTCCTGCTCAGAATACTCGAATCCGGTGAATTTATAAAAGTGGGTTCTTCCAAGGTTTTGAAAACCGACGTGCGTATCGTTGCTGCGACGAACATCAGCCTTGAAAAACAGATCAAAAAAGGCAAGTTCAGAGATGATTTGTATTACAGGCTAAATACGGTTCCCATTTTTGTGCCCTCGCTTAGAGAGAGAAGGGAAGATATATATATGCTTTTTAGAAAATTCGCTATAGATTTTGCTGAGAAGTACCGCACCGACCCCATTCATATCGATGAAAGTGCCAGAAGAGTGATTGAAAATTATCATTGGCCTGGAAATATTCGCGAACTACGAAATGCGGTCGAACAACTTTCAGTATTGTCAGAGGGAAAAGTAGTCACAGCTGAAACATTTTCAGCCCTTCTTCCCCATATTCTCAAACGAAACCTGCCCGCCATTTCCGGTTCGCAAAAGGAAGATCAAAATGGATTCCATGAAAGGGAAATTCTTTTTAAGTTTTTAGTGGATATGAAGGCAGACCTGAGTGATTTAAAATCATTGGTGTACGAATTGATCCGCAAAAATGATTTAGAGCTCCCCGATATGAGCAGGTTGAAATCCTTAAACCCGGCTTCATCGCTGTATGATCAAAGTGGGAAAGATATGGAATACAATGATAGAGAATACAGTGCTTCAGCAGAAGGGAACACACCGGATTATCAAAAACCCATAATTTTAGACCCTGCTTTTAAAGATGAATATGAAAATACTGAAGTGGTAGATGAGTCTTTGTCTCTTGAAGATATGGAAAAAGATATGATACAAAAGGCACTAAAAAAATACAACAGCAAGAGGAAAGACGCTGCTAAAGAATTGGGTATTTCAGAAAGGACACTTTACAGAAAGATTAAACAATACGATATAGTTGAATAACTTCGTTGTTAAAGCATTAAAAGTACATACATGAACTGGCAATCCGGAGCACAGATTTTTAAAGTGGCAGGAACTATTGGTGGCTTATGTTATTTTTTGATTATTTTCTGTGGATGTTATAGTTTTAAAGGAATTTCAATTCCCCCGCAATTAAGTACATTTTATGTGGAAGATTTTGTCAACAGAGCTCCTAATGCTCCCGGAGCAATAGACCAAATCTTTTCTGAAGCATTAAGGACAAAAGTGAGAAATGAGTCGAGATTGAATTTGGTTGATATCGATCCCGACATAGTTTTTCAGGGATCCATTTCCAGATTCCAGGTGAGTTCAGAAGCTCCTCAGGCAGGGAATACAGTATCTTTTAACAAACTTACCATAGGCGTGGAAGTCGAATATATCAATGCGAGGAATGAAGATGACAACTGGAAGCAAACCTTCTCATTCTTTCGGGATTTTGAAAGCAATGCTGATCTTCAGTCCTTACAAGATGGCTTTATAGCAGATATCTTCAGACAAATTACAGAAGATGTATTTAACAGGGCATTTACCAATTGGTAAGAGTTTTCAGTTAAATTTCGCCCTTTTTCTTATTTTTATGTACCAAAATGAATTATGCGTGACTGGATCAATATAAGTGTAAAGGAATTGGAGGATATTGTTTCAATAGCTCCATACTCCCAATTTCATCAGATGCTGTTGGCCATAAAAAAGAATGACCTGCATAAAGCAGTACTGTATGAGGTGTCCCCGGGTATGGCTACAGAGATATACAATACCATTTATGAGAATGCGGAAAGTGTTATGTCCCGCATGCCTGATTCAGAAGTTTCAACAGGTCATGATCACTCCTTACCGGATGCGGACAAAGAAAATGCCGATCTGGAAAGGGCAGAAGAGAATTCCGATTTTATCTTTGAGGATTCAACAGATACGGTGGTCTCTGTTATTGACCTGGGACCTGATGATTCGGAAAGAGAATACATCGAAACACCGGATGAGCAGGAAGATGAAAATAGTGATGGTGAACAATCCAAATTTGATGTTGCAGATGAAACCCAGGACCCTTCAGAAAATGATTTAATCATCCGGTCAGAGAAGGATGATCCCCCGGTCGAAATAGAAAATACAATAGGAGAGGAGAATGTAGAAAACAAAGTGCTGGTTCATGAAGAAGATGATATCACCTCCGCACATGAAGATGAAGAAAAGGAGTATATTCCACCTCTTCAGTTGGAAGAAAATGAATGGGAAGAAACAAATGGTGAAGAGGACAAAGGTGAGGATGCCATAGCAGAAGATATGCCATCAAATGAATCAGAAGAGGAGGAGGAATTGATCTCTGCCCCGGAAGATTTTTCAGCTTATCATGCTGAAAAGAATGAAGAAGATGTCGATTCAAACACCGATGTAGAGTATAAAGAAGAAGAATCTTCATCTGAAAATGAAGATGAAACAGACAGGATACCGGAGGATGGAAACCATGAAGATATTGAGGAAATAGTAATAGAGCATCCTTTCGAATCTGAAAGTGACGTGCCTCAACCAACCGGTAAAAAGGAAAAAGGAAAAAGTCCGAAAAAAGACAAGAAGAAGAAAAAGGCTGGTAAAAGAGATAAAGAGCAGGAAGATTACTTGTCCGATTTCAGTAAATGGCTTTTATCCAAGACCGGTTCTACAGATGAGCATACAAGACCTGTTTTTGAAAAATCGATAAAAAAAGACAAGAAGAAAAAGAAGAAAAAGAAAAAGAAAACTGAGTTCTTTTCCGGAAAGGACAGCGGTCTTGTTTCTGAGCCATTAGCGGAGTTATTGGCAAATCAGGGCCATGCAGAAGATGCCATTGAAATGTATGAAAAGTTGAGTTTGATATTTCCGGAAAAAAGTGTTTACTTTGCAGCGAAAATTGAGAAAATTAAAAATAAAAATTAAATGACTACTGCTTTAACAATATTGACAGCGATCAATTGTATATTATTGATGCTTGTTGTTTTGATTCAAAATCCCAAAGGGGGAGGAATTGATTCTACTTTTGGAGGACAAGGTGCCAATCAAATGTTTGGTGCAGCCAAATCGACTGATTTTATTGAAAAACTGACATGGGGTTTAGCCGCGACTCTTTTTATCTTATGTATTATCACAGCCATCATTGTGAGTAATTCATCAGGTGGAGCAAGCCTTTTGGAATCTGCGCAATAAGGAATTTTTCATAATAAATTATACTGTGCTATTATTAAAAAACAGAATTCTGTAATTAAAAGCTATTGCAGAAGTAGTTTTTTAAAATAAAAACATGTTTTAAGATAAGTATTCAACGCAAAAATACTTTTAAAAAACAACTGTTTGTGCATTAAATTCGAATTACATTTGATACATTTTCACATTGAATATTGGATAAAAAGAGATCAAAACAAGGTTACATTTGAGCAGGGCTTTACTTTTATAAATCAGGTAAATCTAATATTCAGATGTCAAATTGACAAAAGCCGGAATATATTTCAGAGAAAAAGAATGATTTGTCATGAAGGCAGATAAGATGTCAGTAAAAATGGCATAAATAATCTCTTGGCACAATCAATGATACATTAATGATGACAAATTTGTTAAACACTTTTATAAACTAATTAAAAACAGAAATGATGAAGCCAATCAACGATAGAGTGGTTGTAAAACCTGCTCCGGCTGACGAAAAAACAAAAGGCGGAATAATCATACCGGACACGGCAAAAGAAAAACCTCAACGGGGTGAAGTTGTTGCTGTAGGTCCAGGTAAAGAGGGAAATCTCATGACGGTAGCCGTCGGAGACATTGTGTTATATGGAAAATATGCCGGCCAGGAGATCCATTACGAAGGTGTGGATTACCTGATCATGAGGGAAGACGATATTTTAGTCATCCTTGAAAAGTAAATTTCCATTCATAACCATTTTTCATTTTCATTAACTAAAAAAAAATAACAAGTTATGGCTAAACAAATTAGCTTTAATTCGGATGCGAGAGCGTCCTTAAAAAAAGGAATAGACGCCCTGGCTGATGCCGTAAAGGTAACGCTGGGTCCTAAAGGTAGAAATGTTGTTATCCAAAAAAGCTTTGGAGCTCCAACGATTACCAAAGACGGTGTAACGGTAGCTAAAGAAATCGAGCTTGAAAACGCTATCGAAAATATGGGTGCACAAATGTTAAAAGAAGTGGCTTCCAAAACTGCAGATCTGGCAGGGGATGGCACTACTACGGCTACTGTTTTGGCACAGGCTATGGTTACTGCGGGCATGAAATATGTTGCTGCAGGAGCCAATCCTATGGACCTGAAAAGAGGTATAGACAAAGCCGTTCAATCCGTGATCTCAGAATTGAAAAAGCAAAGCGAGGTTATCGGAGACGATTTCAAAAAAATCCAGCAAGTAGGATCAATATCTGCAAATAACGACGAAGAAATAGGATCGCTTATCGCTGATGCGATGAAAAGAGTTTCTAAAGATGGAGTGATCACTGTAGAAGAGGCAAAAGGTACTGATACCTATGTAGATGAGGTGATAGGAATGCAGTTTGACAGAGGTTATCTCTCTCCCTACTTTATTACTGATTCTGAGCATATGGTAACGGAGTATGACAATCCTTACATACTGATTCACGATAAAAAAGTTTCCAATGTACAGGAAATAGTACCTATTCTGGAAAAGGCTGCTCAGGCAGGCAGACCACTTTTAATCATTGCAGAAGATGTAGAAAGCCAGGCTTTAGGACTACTGGTGGTCAACAGACTCCGAGGTGGACTTAAGGTCGTAGCCGTAAAAGCTCCTGGATTTGGAGACAGACGTAAAGCTATGTTGGAAGACATCGCTGTTCTCACAGGAGGTACGGTGATCTCTGAGGAAAAAGGGTATAAGCTGGATAATGCAGATCTTTCTTTATTGGGTCAGGCAGATAAGATTACCGTAGACAAAGACAATACTACTATTGTTGATGGTAAAGGAAAAAGAACCGATATCACTGCAAGGATCAATCAAATCAAACAGCAAATTGATACGACTACTTCTGATTACGACAGAGAGAAGTTACAGGAGAGATTGGCTAAACTGGCAGGTGGAGTTGCTGTACTTTATGTCGGCGCTGCAACAGAAACAGAGATGAAAGAAAAGAAAGCCAGAGTAGATGATGCTCTTAATGCCACAAGGGCTGCTGTTGAAGAAGGTATTGTAGCTGGTGGTGGAGTTGCGTTGATAAGAAGTATCGCAGCATTGGATTCCATTACTGCAGAAAACGAAGATGAAAACATGGGAATTCAAATCGTTAAAAAAGCGTTGGAAGCACCCATCAGAACGATTGCGGAAAACGCAGGTGTTGAGGGTTCAGTAGTTCTTTTTGAGGTAATCAAGAAGAAGGATGCAATAGGGTACAATGCGCGAACCGATAAGTACGAGGATTTGAAAAAAGCCGGCGTTATCGATCCGACAAAAGTAACCAGAATTGCAGTAGAAAATGCAGGCTCCATAGCAGGTATGATTCTCACTACAGAGTGTGTCATCAGTGACATGCCTGAGGAGAAAAATTCGATGCCACCCATGGGAGGCGGAGGTGGAATGCCCGGTATGATGTAATGAGAATTCACAGTTGGTGTTAAGTTGATTGCCAAAATTTGACTTGACACATACTTGAAATACATAATAAAGCCCTTTGCAGATGATGCAGAGGGCTTTGTTTTTAAATGGTGTTTCCTATTCATATGAGTAACTCTCTTATACCCTGAAAGGGTATAATATGAATTAGCCCCGGATTTTAATCCGGGGTTTTAGGATGAATCAGCAATTGTTTTGGCGAGATTTTGCAAAAATGAAGACATCGTCTTAGAATTAGGGACGAACTATAGAAAAAATCATGACAAAACAACTTATTAGTACCGGAGCCTGAGTAGTTACTCATTTATAAACGCATTAAACATATTGTGTTTTTACTCGTCTATAAGGGGATGCATTACTCAGAATATGTTTTTATATTGAGCGGTGAAATTGAATCGCCTCGAATGGGCAAATGAATTAAATGAAAATGACAAGTCCCGGATTAACCAAACCCACTAATCTTTGCCAGTCACCGGTATTAAAAATACAAAATGAGAGAAGAAGTTAGTTTTTTCCTGCAGGGAATAAAAAAATTCAGAGAGGTAGGAACTTTAACCAGAAGTTCAACTGCCATGAGTAAAGAGATCGCTTTGAAAGTTCCGTCACAAAGCAAGTATGTAGTAGAGCTGGGAGCGGGAGACGGGGTGATTACCCGCTATATTTTAGACCAAATGTCCCCGGATGGAATTTTGATCGCATTTGAAATTAATGAAAAGCTCTATAAAGCTTTAAGTGAAATAAATGATCCAAGATTAATCGCCGTAAAAGAAAGCGCTGAAAAAATGGAAGAATTCCTGGCACTTCATGATATAGACTCTGTCGATGCCATTGTATCTGCTCTACCTTTCATCGTCATGGATAAACATGTTACTGATCAGATCCTGGCTTCCAGCAATAAACATTTACGCGAAGGAGGAAAATATATCCAGCTCAATTATGCAAAAAAACTTGTAAAAAAGTACAAAAGTGTCTTTGGGAATATAGAAATTGATAAAATAATGAAAAACCTGCCTCCTGCTTATGTGTTTACCTGCATAAAAATGTCTGAGGTTGAATCTAAACCCACTCTGAAAACTCAGGTATAATAATTGCATTAAAAATTATTATAATATATAAACTACATTAAATGTTTAGTATCTGGATGGAATGTCCTTTTATTAACAACCGGTTAACATATGAATTGAACATATTTTTACAATAAAATACGTTCAATTTTAAATAAAGCGAAAACCCATCTCAATGAAGAGATCTTATTTACTTTTATGTGCCTTTCTGCTCATTTCGACCCTATACGCTAACGATGGTGTGAAAACCATCATGGCGGTAAAAATTGAGGAACCCATAAAGATTGACGGTATTTTGGATGAGGTTATTTGGAATCAAAGTCAGGTGGCCAGTGACTTTGTGCAATATGCTCCTAATCCAGGTGTGCAGTCATCTTTCAATACTGAGGTCAGATTCCTTTATGATAATGAAGCCATATACATTGCGGCCATACTGTACGATGATGAGCCACATCTTATACAAAAAGAATTGTATCCAAGGGATGGTAGTGGCAATGCCGACTGGTTTAGTGTTTCCATTGATACATATCAGGATGGTTCTAATGGCTTTGAATTCAGGGTTTCAGCTGCAGGAGTCCAGGGGGACACCAAGTATTCCGTCTCAGGAAAAGATCGAAATTGGGATGCCATCTGGAAAAGCGAGGTTAAACTAACTGAATTTGGTTGGTTGGTAGAAATGAAAATCCCATTGGCAATGTTGCGTTTCCCAGCTGTCGATCAACAGATTTGGAGTATTCAGTTTGGAAGAGAGGTCAGAAGGTTAAGAGAAGAGAGTTATTGGAATGAAATAAATCCTCAGCTTAATGGTTTTTTAAATCAGGCAGGGAAAGTAGTAGGAATTTCAAAAATCAAATCACCTGTACGGTTTTCCCTCACACCATTTGTGACAGGCTATCTCAATACTACTTTTGACCCGGCATCCAACCAGAATGCTCTGACATCAGGTACTGCTTATACTGCCGGAATGGATTTAAAGTATGGGATCAATGATGCATTTACTCTTGATATGACACTGGTTCCGGATTTTGGACAAACTTTATCCGATAATCAGATTCTTAATCTTACCCCTTTTGAAGTACAGTTTCAGGAAAACCGACAGTTTTTTACAGAGGGCACAGAGTTGTTTAATAAAGGAAATATTTTTTATTCGCGAAGGATCGGTGGAAAACCCATACATCATTCATCGGTATATCAAAATCTTAATGAAGGAGAGGTAGTCATTTCAAATCCTGATATTTCAGGACTTTACAATGCCACCAAAATTTCGGGAAGAACTTCCAGTGGTTTGGGAGTTGGATTTCTAAATGCTGTAGTCAAGCAGGAAATGGCCGTCATCGAATCAGCAGATGGAACCCTAAGATCTGTTGAAACCAATCCGCTGACCAACTATAACCTTCTGGTTTTTGACCAGAATTTACCCAATAATTCTTTCGTTTCTCTGATCAATACCAATGTGACCCGGTTTAGTGATGATTATAACGCCAACGTAACCGGAGGATCATTTCAGATTAAAAATAAAGATCAATCCTATAGCGCTTCCGGACTCGTCAATGTTTCACAAAAATATTTTGAAGAGTACAGCGATATTGGGCATACTTTGAACCTGGCTGTCAGTAAGATCAGCGGACAGTGGCAGGGGGGTGTTTCTTATCTTGAAGAAAGCGACAATTATGATATCAATGATTTTGGTTTCATCAGAAGCCCCAATGAAAGATCTGTGAGAGCAGCTTTTTCATACAATCAGTACCAGCCAAAAGGCAACTTGCTTTCGTACAGTATATCTACGGATGTAAATTATGGGCGTTTATACGAACCCGATGTGTACAACAGGCTTTCGTTTAATATCAATAGCTATATTCTTACAAAAGAACGTCTTTCCTTAGGCTTTTATAGTAACATTAACCCCATATCCAATCACGATTATTTTGAGCCCAGAACTCCGGATTTCTCATCCTTTTTTGCCTGGCCGTCATCTGTGTCATTTACCCCCTGGTTGAGTTCTGATTACCGGAAAAAATTCGCCTTTGACCTGAGAGTCTACTATAGAGTGTATGATGAAGAAGAAATGAGTGATCTGTCATTGAGAATAGCACCGAGATTAAGAATAAACGATAAAATATCTATTTCACCCTCTTCTGTCATTACGTATAATCACAATCAACCCGGGTTTGTGTCAAAAAGTGCATTAAATGAACTACCGAATGGACTCATGCAGTCTGATATTATGTTTGGAAAAAGAGACCGCACCATAGTAGAAAACAGCATTTCCGGAAAGTATATTTTCAACAATAAAATGTCTCTTACTTTCAGGATGAGGCATTATTGGGACCATGCCATGTACAATAGCTTTGCTTCTTTAGGAAACGAGGGAAATCTTAATTCGTTGGAATTTTCGGGAAAGGACGCTAAAGGAGAGCCTATATTTGACCGAAATCTCAACCTGTTTAACCTTGATATGGATTATGTGTGGAGATTTGCTCCGGGTAGCGATGTGATCTTAAACTGGAAAAACCAAATCGTTTCTCCACATAATGATATGAATAATTCCTACATAGAAAACCTTCAACATACTTTGGGTTCACTTCAAAACAACAATATTTCCGTTAAGATTGTCTATTGGCTTGATTATAATCAATTGACATCCAAAGCATGATTTTGCACTTCGTGCGTTATTGGCTGCGCGTCATTAGGCTGCGCCGTCATTTATAGTCATTTGCGCTGCGCGCGTCAGTTGCTTCGCGTCTATTTGTGGTCATGAAATGTTATGGATTGTTATAGCAGTTCGCAGTTTTAGTTTTAGTTTTAGTTTTGGTTTTAGTTTTAGTTTTAGTTCTGGTTTTAGTTGCGTTAATCAAGAAGTACACGTTCATCCACGACCAGGGTCCAGCCACTGGCTTGAATGAGGAATCGTATCATATCCAGTACTTCTTCTTTCTGCTTTTCTGCTTCTTCCATGATCCGGCTATCTTTGGCCTTTTCAACCACAAATTTTTTTGCCCGTGCATTGATTGTATTATAATCTTCTGGTGTGAAACGGTTAAATGTACCCTGTGAAATATCATAGTAATCGAGATCGTGATCGATGGACAAAATCTCCGGTTCAGGAAATTGTAGAATATTGACCGTGCGCGTCTCTTCATTGATCTCTACTTTCATGTTATCAAAGTTATAGCCTGCTGAAACCCTGGCTTTTACCCTGACGAGAACCTTCTTTCTAAATGGTGCCAGATCCACCGGATAATAATCCTTGTAGTCATATATCTCAGAAATATTTGCCTCTACCGCCACGAGTTTGACTACCTTTTCTATCTTTTCAAGTAAGACCGTGGAGGATTCTTCCTGATGACGAACAAAAAGGCCGGGTCTGCTCAATTTCGACCATATAAAAAGTACTGCTGATATCAGCAGGAGGACAATCACAGCATTTATAATCCATTTTATCTTCATATTCGCCAGTTTAAAAATATTGCGATTTCAAAATACACAGAAAAATTTATGTTTGTTTTTAATACAACTTAGCATTCCAAAACTATCAACGATATTCTCACCTGAATCATTGTTATTTGCACTTCGTACGTCATTTGCATGGCGTCATTTGTGGAAATGAATAGTTATGGGTTATGGGTTATCATAGTAGCTCGCAGTTTGAGTTTTAGTTTTAGTTTTAGTCTTAGTTATTGGCACTTCGTGCGTCATTGGCTGCGCGTTGTTTTGCTCATAAAAGGGTATTAAGATTTAATTTCATGGAAATAACCGTATTGTGATTTTTTCCGGACATGATTTATTTTACATTTGTATTTGAATCCAATTAAACTATAGAATATGTATCCTGATCTTTCGTATTTCTTTCATGATATTTTCGGTTCACAACCGGACAACTGGACATCTATTGTAAAAACGTTTGGATTTTTTCTCGCCCTTGCTTTTTTAGGAAGTGGCTGGGTGCTCAGGTCTGAACTGAAACGCTATGAAGAAGAAGACTTACTATCGTCGATTCGCAAAAAGATAACCATCAATGAAGGTTTTGACATACAGGAATTACTCATGAATGGTCTGTTTCTTTTTATAGCGGGAGGTAAGCTTCCATACATCTCTCAAAATTTTGATCAGATGAAGGCCGATCCGTCATCGGTTTTATTTTCAACCGCCGGAAACTGGATAATCGGTATTGTGGCAGCTTTGGCTTACGGAGTATTTTATTACTTTTCAAAAAAGGACAAAAACACAAAACCTAAAGTCCAGCAGATTGAAATTCACCCTTACCAAAAAACGGGAGACATCGTCATCATCGCTGCTATCTCTGGTATTGTCGGAGCAAGGCTTTTTTCCATTCTTGAAAATTTTGATGCTTTTCTCAAAGATCCCATAGGTACTATTTTTTCCGGAAGTGGTTTAACGATTTACGGTGGATTGATCGTGGCTTTCATTGTAGTGTATTGGTATATTAAGAAATGGAACATCAAACCCATTTACATGATGGACATTGCCAGTATGGCCATTTTGGTGGGTTATGGCATAGGCAGAATGGGTTGTCAATTTTCAGGCGACGGAGATTGGGGTATTATAGCAGCAGCTCAACCGGAATGGTGGTTTCTGCCGGACTGGCTTTGGGCATATGATTATCCCAATAATGTGACCAATTCAGACCTCCTTCTCGAGCATTGCAGCTTAGAAAAATATTCTGAAGCCAGACAATCCGGAGGCCGAAGTACAGAAGACATTTGTGAAGCCGCTTGTGGTATTCGCTACTGTCACAAATTGTCAGCACCGGTATATCCGACTCCGATTTATGAAACGGCATTGTCATTTATAGGTTTTGGAATTCTCTGGGCCATTCGCAAAAGAATAAAAATAGCCGGTGTACTTTTCTTCCTCTATATGATATACAATGGCACCGAACGGTTTTTCATAGAACAAATCAGGGTGAATGAGCGGTATGATTATATGGGATTAAATTGGTCTCAGGCTCAGTATATCTCAGCTCTGTTTGTATTGATTGGCATTGCAGGGGTATTGTTCCTTCTTTTTAAATCGGGTAAGTTTAAAAAATCTACCGATTTGAAAGAATAAATTGCTGTTGTAACCACACCATTAGCCGCCAACTACCCCTACTCCACCACCGTAGTGGGGTTTATTCTTGCGTTACTCTAATAAATCACGACCCATAAGCCTTCGAATAACGGTAGATCCGAAAGCGTGAGTACAAACATAGCAGCGATAGAAGTTATTTGAACCTGGGAGATTGTCTGTTGCTGATAGAATTAATGAAATTTTACAATAATATTGGGTATGGCAGAACAATATGATATGGGTTTGAAGTTACAAACTTCGAACATCAGGAGAATAATGCCTTAATCATGAAGTATGTAAAATATCCAGAGGATTGGATTACTGAGCATAAAGAGACTTTTTTTTCTAAGTTTGAGTCCACTCCGAAAAGTTAAAAGAACAAATATGATAAAATTTTGATATATAATGAGTATCTTGGGGAAGATTCAAAAAGCATAAGGTATGTTAAAAAAGTCATCAGAAACAGCACAGTTAGATATCTTTACTT
>JBGTBR010000071.1:0-49407 GCA_041749255.1 Saprospiraceae bacterium | reverse complement strand
TATATTGCGAAAAAAAGCATTGAGCCAGATAAAGAAAATGAATGATAAATCCTCTTTGCAAAAGAGAAGATTCAAATGTTCATTGAATATAGATTACCTAACTAAAGTGCTTTTGTGCTAATTTGGTGCGGTTGCCCTAATCTGACTATTTTTAGAGAGATTTAATGATAAAACATTCATCAATAAACAAGTTGTGTAAAATTTTTGAAATACGAAATGAAAGCAACTATGACAAAACAGGTTATCAAAATATACTTTATTCTAATTACTATAATTGGACTCACGAGTTGCAATAGTAGTTCTAAGCAAATTACTACTGAGCAAAATGTAATTGTTATAAAGAAATACCACGAAATTTGGTCAAATGGAAATGTTGATGAGTTAGATGATATCATTTCACCAGAATTTCATTCATACTTTATAGGAGGATTTGAATATAGTGGAATTGATGGAGCAAAAAACTCTGTTCTTGAAACCAAAAAAGCGTTTCCAGATTGGACAGAAAACATTATAGAAATAATCACTGAGGGAGATAAGATCGTTACAAGATATCGGTCTACTGGAACTCACCTGGGGAATTGGGACGGGATTGAAGGAACGGGAAACAAAGTTGATATTGAAGAAATGTCGCTTTATCATCTGAAGAATGGAAAAATAATGAGACAATGGGGATTTTGGGATGAAATAGATCTTAAGAAACAAATGACTTTGAACGCTTTAAAATAAAAACTGCCCACAAAAGGCGTTTGACAAAATGCGGGTTTAGTGCTCAATGCTGGCAGACAGATTAGTGCTTCGAAATCCGCTTCTTCGATAAACGCCAAAACGTTATGTAGAATTTAGTAATATTATTCTAACTAGATAATGATGAAAGAACATTCAAACATTGCACGCAGAAAATTCGTAAAAGTGGCTGGACTAACCAGTGTTATTGGAGCAAGTCTTGGATTTACCTCCAAATTGGATACAGTCATCAATATCACAGAGCCTAATTTTGCTCCAATTAAAATTTCACCCGATCGTTTTATTAGGACAGTTGTAGGGTTGAGGCCTTATCGCCCGTCTGGATTTGTTGTTAGGTCTGAAACATTAAAAAATAAAACCATTATTCACAATTATGGACATGGCGGGGCAGGTATTACACTTTCATGGGGAACTTCTAAATTAGCAGTAGACTTAGCTCTACAAACAAATAAAAAAAGTTTTGCAGTTCTTGGTTGCGGTGTTATAGGCCTGTCAACGGCAAGATTACTCCAGAGAAAGGGATTTCAGGTAACCATTTATGCCAAGGATTTACCTCCTGAAACTACTTCAAATATAGCCGGAGGTATTTGGTTACCAACCTCAGTATATGATAAAAATTTTGCAGACGATAAATTTCTGAATCAATTTGATAAAGCTTGCAGAATCTCTCATCGGAAGTTTCAAGATTATGTAGGAGACTACTATGGAGTTTGGTGGATGAAAGAATTTTCACTGGGAGCTGAAATGGAATTACCTGTAAGTTCAGTACTTTATCCAGAAATTAAAGAACACCGTGACCCCAAGACTTATTTCGGGTTTGACTATGTACAACAGTTTACCACTATGATGATTGAACCTTCTATTTATCTCAATGCTTTGCTAAGAGATTTTTATCTAGCAGGTGGGAAGGTAAAAGTTAGATTTTTTGAATCCATACATGATATTACTTCATTACGAGAATCGACTATAATGAATTGTACAGGATTGGGAGCTGGTATACTTTTTAATGATAATGAATTAACACCTGTTAGGGGACAACTTAACATTCTAATTCCGCAACCAGAAATAGATTATAGTTACGTGGGAGAAATCGAGGGAAAATTTATTTATATGATACCGAGAAAAGATGGAATTGTTTTAGGCGGCACATTTCAAAAAGGAAACTGGTCATTGGAACCAAACGACCAGGACAGTGAAATGATTCTGAAAAGACACAGTATAATTACCAAAGCACTTGGTGGTTAGAATACAGGATGATTTAACTTGAAGAACATTTCTTAGTAAAAAATTGATAAACATTATCATGGAGAAGGTATCCTTGGATTTGAAATCAAAATGGATATGGAATTGAGGATGGCGACAATAATTTAATACTTTTAATACTTGATAATAAATTTTTTAACAGCCAATGTCCCTTTTGATAATTCTCAATTGTTATTTAAATGAAGTTCAACATTCATTAACAATTTAAGATAACACTAAAATGAAAGAATTCATGCTTATTTTCAGACACGAAAATGCAAATGGGAAAGTTTCGCCAGAACAAATGCAACAATGGATGAAGCAGCAAATGGACTGGGTAAACAGCATTGTGGCTAAAAACAAATTTGTGAGTGGAACAGGACTGTTATTTGACGATGCCAAAGTAGTCAATCACAAAAAGGTCGTTACAAACGGTCCGTTTGGCGACATCAAGGAAACACTGGGTGGGTACATTGTTGTAAGAGCAGAATCGGCAGATGAAGCAGCAGAATTTGCAAAAGGTGCACCCGTTTTACAAGGTGAAGGTAATACAGTAGAAGTACGGCAAATTGTCACTCATTAAACTGTAATTCTAGCACTTGATAAACCGTGGGCTATTTTTATATTATGAATGGATCCGATATAATTCCCCACTTATTTAAGACAGAATACAGCAAAATAGTATCTGTCCTTACCAAATCATTTGGTCTTGAACATATTGAAATAGCCCAAGATATTGCCAGCGAAACTTTTTTATCGGCACTTGATATTTGGTCATATAAAGGAAAGCCAGAAAATCCTACAGCTTGGCTATATACCGTGGCTAAAAATAAACTGAAAAATCACCTTGTCAGAAACAACATTTTCAAAAATAAGGTATCAGAGCACTTAACTGATAAAAATCAGATTGAAGAAGTTGGGATTGATTTTTCGCATAAAAATATTGCAGATAGCCAACTTCAAATGCTTTTTGCTATATGCCACCCGACAATTTCATCAGAAGCACAGATTAGCTTAGCATTGAGAATACTTTGCGGTTTAGGACTTAATGAAATTGCGGATGCATTTTTAACAAATATGGAAACCATTCATAAAAGATTGCAAAGGGCAAAAGAAAAACTTCGATCGGAAAACATTAAAATTGAAATGCCCGATCACAAAGAAATCAAAGAGCGATTAAGTACTGTCATTCAAACTATATACCTCTTGTTTAGTGAGGGTTATTATTCTGAAAGCAACAACTCCATTGTGAGAAAAGAACTCTGCATAGAGGCATTAAATTTAACTTACTTATTGTTGGGCAACACGCAGACAAATAATCACGCTACCAATGCTTTGATGTCGTTAATGTGTTTTCAAGCATCGCGTTTGGAAGCTAGACAATCAGAAAACGGCAACATTGTTTTATACGATGATCAGGACAGAAGACTTTGGAACACGGAATTAATCGAAAAAGGATTTTATTATTTACAGCAGGCATCAAAATGGGAGATAACATCAACGTATTACATTGAAGCAAGTGTTGCCTATTGGCATACAGTTGATAATAGTAACCCCGACAAGTGGACAAGTATTTTAAAACTGTATGATGTTTTATTATTAGCCAATAGTTCCCCGACTGCAGCCTTGAACAGAATTTGGGCATTTTCAAAAGTGTACGGCAATAAATCAGCCATAAAAGAAGCCGAAAAATTAGATATGAACACAAATCATTTCTATTTCATTCTTTTAGCTGAACTTTATAGACAAATTGATACTAACAGGTCAATAGATTTTTTGACATACGCACTTAATCTTAGTAAGACAGACACCGAAAAAGAAATGATAAATAAACGGATCAGAGAAATAACACAAAAAACGACAGGATAACATATGTATAAGGGTTTCAGGGGATTGCATGAGTGTAATCAGTTTATAGATTATTAAATCGCATGCAAATAAAAAAGGGGTACATCTTTTTTTTTAGATGTAACCCCTCCATTTACAAGTCGGGGCAGCAGGATTCGAACCTGCGACCCCCTGCTCCCAAAGCAGGTACGCTAACCGAGCTGCGCTATGCCCCGAAATCGATAATCTGAAACCTATCCATTGATAAGTGGCGGTGAGGGAGGGATTCGAACCCTCGATACCCCTTTCAGAGTACGCCGGTTTAGCAAACCGGTGGTTTCAGCCACTCACCCACCTCACCTTTGCCATTTTTATTTTAGCCCCGCAAATATAGAAAAGCAATATGAATAACCTTGAGATTTTACAGTATTAATTTTATAAATGCAATACCTGATCTCAATAATATCAATATGGGTCTAATTAAAGTCGTGGGACTTGGCGGGCTCGAACCGCCGACCTCATGCCTGTCAAGCATGCGCTCTGAACCAACTGAGCTAAAGTCCCTCTGTTTTTATACATTTCCGGAATGCAAAATAAAGACAATTATCCCTTTTTGCCAACACCTGATACCAAATCTTTTAATACCACCATCATTTTTTCCGGATCGTGGTAACCCACTGCTACATCGATTTTTTGCTTATTCCCATCCAAAAATACGATGGATGGATAACTCGGTCTACCGCTCAGCATTTCCAATGCAAGCTTATTAATACCATTTCTGCCTGCAGGTATCCATTCATACGTCTTCTCGTTAAATTGAATGGATTCTTTGCCCTCCGCATTAAACTTGGCTACATAAAAATATTTATCCAGGTAAGCTTTGATCTCCGGATCACTGAATGTGTTCTTGTCCATAACCTTGCACCATACACACCAATCAGTATATATATCAACCAAATACAGTTTATCTGAAGGTTCATCCATCGACTCGATATCGGCCATAGTCAGCCAGTTTAATTCACCATCAATAAGTGTGGGGATTTGCTCTTTTTCTTTACAACTCCATATACTTATCGCAAGTAAAAATGCAATAAATAACAGTACCTTATTTTTCATGATATGTAGATAGCTTTTCGAATTTCTTTTGATAATTCATTTATAACAACATAAGAAACGAAAAAAACAATCTAAAATTACTCGTAAAGATTCATTAACACCTTTTTCTCTAATTCAGCTACCGTGTCCTTAAATATGAGATCGGTATCCATCATATCCTTAACCGCCTGTAGAGAATATATCACAGTAGAATGATCGCGGTTTCCAAAATTTTGGCCTATACTCTTTAATGAATTATTGGTATGGTTTTTAGCCAGATACATAGATAATTGTCTCGCAACAACTACCTCCCGCTTTCTGGTTTTTGCATGAAGTTTGTCCAAAGGCAATCGGAAATGATCGGCCACCATCTTCTTGATATTGTCAATGGTTACTTCTTTATTAACCTGGCCAATAAATTGTGATATCACATCTTTTACCAATTCTATATCGATCTTTTTCCTGTTTAAGGTGGATTGAGCTACCAGTGAAATAAGCACTCCCTCGAGCTCCCTGATATTATTCTTGATATGATAACAAATAAAATCCGTGACCTCTGTTGATAGGGAAAGTCCCTCCTTTTCAATCTTTTTCTGAAGTATGGCCTTTCTGGTTTCAAAATCAGGTGAAGATAGATCCGCACTCAACCCCCATTTAAATCTGGATATCAATCTGTTTTCCACATCCTTCAGGTCTTTAGGAGCCCGGTCAGAAGTGAGTATGATCTGCTTACCACTTTGGTGTAAATCGTTAAATATATTAAAGAAAATTTCCTGTGTCTTTGGCTTTTTAGCTAAAAATTGAATGTCATCAATGATAAGGACATCGATCATCTGATAAAAATGCATGAAATCACTCAAAGAATTATCTTTGATAGCATTGATCACCTGATTGGTGAACTTTTCAGTAGCGACATATAATATCTGCTTCTCATTGTTTTCTGATAGTATCTCATTACCTATAGCATGTACAAGATGCGTTTTTCCGAGGCCTACATCACCATAAATGATCATGGGATTAAAGGCTGTCTTTCCGGGATTTAGCGCTATGGCTTTACCTGCACCTCTCGCAAGACGGTTACAATCTCCTTCTATAAAGGTGGAAAAATTATAATTCGGATTGAGCTGGTTCTCAACTTTGAGTTTCTTGATACCCGGTATGACAAATGGATTTTTTATTTCCTCCTTTTTACCCAATCCATTTTTCTCAGCATGATTCCCTATTTTTCGATGACTTTCTATCAAAAACTGATACTCCAACCGGCCGTTGTCACCCATAACTTTTTTAATCGCTTTTTTCAACACACTAACATAGTGTTCTTCCAGCCATTCGTAAAAAAATTTATTGGGTACCTGGATTGTCAATATTTCCTCTGTCGCCCTGATTGGCTTTATGGGCTCAAACCAGGTTTTAAAACTTTGTTGATTAACTGTTTTCTTTATAATATCGAGACAGTCGTTCCAGGTCAGGTTATGGTCTTTCGTCATTCTCAAAATCTTAAAATATTATCCAATACATTCTCTTTCCTCAGTCAAAACAACTTAAGCAATACAATCCCAGACATTTAAAAAATAATGTCTTCACCTGTAGTAGTCTTATTTAAGTATTCAGCTTGTGGGTGTACAAAAATGATAAAAAAAATGAGGAGTTCAAAGGATTTGAGAACTATTTTTTATTATTTTTTTGAGTTTAAAATATTGATAAACAGTTAGGTATATAACTAAAATATTATATGAATAAACTCATTCATTATATTAAAAAAACAAATAATGTATTTGATTTCTCGTAAGTCATAAGTTATCAAATGTTTAACTCTGCGTTATGAAAGTATTACTACATGAAACACATTTTCCCTTTTTGTTTCTTTCAAAAAGGATATCTAACCTACCTAACATGATACCTCCCCACCCTACCTGATTCACTACTACAGTCTTCCCCGATTTGTTTTTTATAAATTCAGGGTTGCGCATAAAAGTGTGGGTGTGTCCTCCTATGATTAAATCAATATCCTCTGTATTTTCTGCTAAAATCACATCGGAAACCCTTCCATGATTGTATTTATATCCCAGATGAGAGAGACATATCACATAATCGCATCGCATTTCCCTCTTTAGAATATGAGCCATACTTTGAGCGTTTTCCATTGGATCAAGATACCGGGTTTCCTTGTACAACTTCTTGGGAACAAGCCCATCCAATTCAATACCTACACCAGTAACTCCGATTTTTATGTCCCCTTTCTTAATGATCATATGATCCACCGATTTACCGTGCATGATGGTATTTTTAAAATCGTAATTGCTGATGATCAAAGGAAAGTCAGCATGGGGCAGTTGTTTTTCCAATCCATCAATTCCCGCATCAAAATCGTGATTACCAATGGTAGCCCCATCGTACTTCATAGCTGACATTAACTTCATTTCCAATTCACCATCAAAAAAATTAAAATACGGCGTTCCCTGAAAAATATCACCTGCATCCAAAAGAATTACATGTTCTTCTTCTTTTCTAATTTTATCAATCAAAGCAGCTCTTCTCGAAGCTCCACCCATGCCTGCATTTCTCGAACCATCATCCGGAAACGGATCAATACGGCTGTGGACATCATTGGTATGCAGTATTGTAATTCTGGTTATTTCAATCGGATCTAAAAAAGCAAAGGGTATTCCGGGTGTAGCAAGTACAGCAGAAGCCATTCCTGCCGTTCGGATAAATGATCTTCTGTCCATCATTATTCAAATATTCTTATTTCATTATTAAATGGGATATATCTGTTATTTTGTTGTAACCAAAGAAAAATACCATCGCGTATAAGCAAATCCATATCCCTTCTCTTAACATCTTTGAGAAATGAATTGTCGTCTCCACCATCAGCAACAAAATCAGGTAAAACAAAGGTATACTGCCCTTCCAGGTTTAAAGGTTTTCCATCAATAATGATGTCTATCGCTCTATCTCCTTGAATCCGAAAGGATGTCCCTTTACTCAACGGCCATCCTCCATATTGTGCAATCCTGTCAAAAAATTGCTTTACCACCTTTCCATCCGATTGTAAAATGACAAGTTTGTTTTCAAATGGCATAAGCTCAAAAATCTTGCCTCTGGAGACATTGCCTGGAGATATACTGGGTATACGAATTCCACCATAATTCTGAATAGCAAAATCGACCTGCCCTCCACTATATTCCCTGCCTAAATCCAATAATACATCGGCAACCCAATTGCTCAATGCTGAATTGGGTTTCGATTTTACCATTTCTCCTTCTGCATAGCCCACCACTTCGTTCATTTCTTCTTCGATGGCTGCCCTGTAAGGGGCAATAAGTGAATCCACCCCACTATTGGTAGCCTCATGCATGTCATCCAGCCTGTAAGATTCAAATCTTACATCGGCCACATAGGTTTGCTTTGCACAAGAAAACAACAAAAACAAAAAAGCAATGGGTAAATACCTTTTCATGTACCTATTTTTATGCGAATAAACAAAATTCTAATCTACCAAACCCCTATATCTAAAAGATATTAAAAAATCTGGATAAATCATATATTTAATAACATCCACTTAATCCTATTAATACTTACCTATCATAAAACTGACTTCTTCTTTAATGGCACGTTGAGCCTGGTCTAAAGGGTTTAGCTTTAACTTGCTGAACGACAACAAAAGTTCTGAGCCAAATTCTTGTGCAGATTGTTCCGGAGGAGGTTCGCTGTCACTGATAACACGGATCAGTTCATCTTTAGCTATGGTGATGATTTTCCAGAGATTTTCTGATACGTATATTTGTTGCGTGAGATTGTGCTCGTATTCTTTTTGTACTGATATCATCATCATATTTCTCATAGTCCTTCCATTCAACCCGGTATCGTTGAGTCTCAACATCATGGAGTCAGGTTTTATCCTTTCTACGAACAAGGTAAGTCTTTCATAGGCTTGTAGTTTCAACGGCAAAATATTCTTGCTTTCCCGATGCCTGTATTGCATCATCTGCAATTGCATTTGGCTATCCATAAATTTTTTAAACAAAAAATACACTGTTGCAAATACTATAAGTGCCGGTATAGCATACAGCATAACTTCCAAAAAATGTATTAAGATTTCCGACATCGATTTTATCAATTTGTTGCAAAAATACCGAAACTTAATAAGTTATAAGCGTGTTAGTATCCCCGAAGTTGTTATTTAAGAATAAAAATATATTTTTGTAGAAATAATTATGGCCATGAATGATACCCACACAGCTATACAACCTGTCAAACTAACTACCGGGGCAGTCGTACAATTGAAAAGGATAATGGAGGAGCAAAACGTACCTGATGGTTACGGCTTAAGAATTGGAGTGAAAGGAGGAGGATGCTCAGGTTTTAGTTATATTTTAGGTTTTGATGTTCAAAAAGAAAGTGATCAGATATACCAAATACAAGGATTAAAGGTTTTAATGGAAAAATCCCACGGTATCTATCTTCTTGGAATGGAAATTGACTGGGTAGAAGGTTTGAACAACCGGGGATTTACCTTCACCAATCCCAACGCAAGCGATACATGTGGATGCGGTACCAGTTTCTCTGCATGAGAAGTTATTAGGTTATTCAGTTATTAGGTTATTGAGTTATAGGTGATTTATGTCATTTGCGCTTGAAGAGTCATTTTGCTTCGCTGTCATTGGTAGTCACTTGTTGTCAATAGGCGAAAACCTCAGCCTCATTTTAGCTGGCAGCTCGTAGCAATAGCTTTTAGCCGTTCAATGTTTCACTTTTCAGCGTTCACCCTTCCGACTTTCCGACCTTCGACTTTCAGTCTTTCAGACCTTCGACCTTCAGAATTGCAGACTTTCGACCTTCAGACTTTCAGACCTATAAAGCTCGTAGCTGGTAGCTCGTAGCAATAGCTTTTAGTAGTTGGCTTTTAGCATTGCCTCTGATGCCAGACTCCAAAATCTACTCTTTGATTCCTGAAGCACCAATAGTTCGACGATCATTAGGATTCACAATTTATTTCGCACCGTTGGTGCTTTAAAAGGATTTTACTGTTGCCTTGGGCTTCACCCAAGGCTATCGATTCCGCACCATTGGTGCTGGTTTTTTTCTTGTCAGTTGATCCTTTGATCTTGCCTTTCAAACTTCAACTTTCGACCTTGAGAAGCAGGTAGTGAATGGTTCAGAAAAGCCAGAAGCCAACTGCTAACTGCCAAAGTCGAATTACCTCATCGTTTTAGCTTGTAGCACTTAGCAACAGCTTTTTAGCCATAAGCAGTTGGCATTTGCTATCGCTATTCGCATTGAGCTTTTGCCATTCACTGTTTCACAGTTCAGCGTTCAACCTTGCGACTTTCAGACCTTCGACTTTCAGACTTTCAGACCTTCTGACTTTCAGACCTTCTGACCTTCTGACTTTCAGACCTTCTGACCTTCAGACCTTCAGACCTTGAGACTTTCAGACTATTGACCTGCCAAAGGCAAAATCCTTAGCCTATGACGGCGTAGCCAAATGACGACGTAGCCAAATGACTAACCCCTGGACTGCCTCACTTACTCTGCCTTATCCTCAACCTCAACCTTAACCTTATCCTTATCCTAAACCTTACATATTCCTGATGATCTCATCTCCAAATTCAGAGCATTTTAGCAAGGTAGCTCCGTCCATAAGACGCTCAAAATCATAGGTTACACGTTTCTTGGATATAGCTCCTTCTACTCCTTTGATTACCAAATCGGCTGCTTCATTCCATCCCAGATACCTGAACATCATTTCTCCGGAAAGGATAACACTGCTGGGATTCACTTTATCCTGACCAGCATATTTTGGAGCTGTTCCATGCGTAGCTTCAAAAATGGCTATCCCGGTTGAGTAATTGATATTTGCTCCTGGAGCTATACCTATACCTCCCACTTGCGCTGCCAATGCATCTGATATATAATCTCCATTCAAATTAAGCGTAGCGATCACATCGTATTCCGCTGGCCTTAATAGAATTTGTTGTAAAAAAGCATCGGCTATTACATCTTTTACAATTAATTCTCCTCCGGAATGCCGTATTATTTGCCACGGACCACCATCGAGATCAACCGCTCCGTAATATTTTTTTGCAGCTTCGTATCCCCATTCTTTAAATTTACCCTCGGTAAACTTCATGATATTGCCCTTATGTACAAGGGTAAGCGATTTTTTATTTTGAGCAATGGCATAATCTATGGCAGCTCTTACCAGGCGTTCCGTTCCCTCAACAGATACAGGCTTTACCCCAAGTGAAACCGTGTCGGGAAACCTGATATTGGTTACGCCCATTTCTTCAATTAAAAACTTTTTCAGTTTATTGACTTCCGGAGTCCCGTGATTGTATTCTATACCGGCATAAATATCTTCTGTATTTTCTCTGAAAATAACCATATCCGTCAGATGAGGTTCTCTTACGGGCGATGGTACTCCTGTAAACCATCTTACCGGCCTTACACAAGCATACAGATCGAGCTTTTGTCGAAGGGCCACATTCAATGATCGGATACCTCCACCTACTGGGGTAGTAAGAGGTCCTTTAATTGCAACCAGATAGGTCGAAATATCATCCAGCGTAGCCTGAGGAAGCCATTCCCCGGTTTGATTGAAGGCTTTCTCACCGGCAAGTACCTCATGCCATTGTATTTTTTTCTTTCCTTTATAGGCTTTTTCTACTGCCGCATCCAGTACTCTGTAAGAAGCCGCCCAAATGTCTGCTCCTATACCATCTCCTTCAATGAAAGGAATGACAGGATGGTCTGGCACCTGGAGTTTTCCATTTTTAATGGTTATTTTGCTTGCACTCATATTGTAATATTTAGATTAAATTTTAATGAGGTGCTAAAGTAGGCATTGCCAAATAATTTTCAGAATTTATTACATTGTAACTACACTAGACTGTTGAGATTTATTTGGAAATGCTTCATTTTCGCAATAGTTGAGCTATTTCCCCAACAACTATGATCTAATTCTCTTAAAAATGATTCCCATCAGAAAAATTTATCCAACATTTTTCTTCTATAGAGCAGATAGTGGATAGATGGGAATTACCAGGAAGGTATGATGGATTATTACAATGCTAAATATCCAATCCTTTTTCTTTTAACTGCATAATCAATTGTTCTGAATTTTTAAAATGTATCCCTTTAATCCCAAATTTCGTAGCGGCTTCCACATTCCTTAGGTTATCGTCAATGAAGATACATTCCCTGGCTTCTAAATCAAATCTGGATAACATTCGATGAAAAATCTCCGGATCAGGCTTTTTGACCCCTTCCTCTCCGGAAACGAGTATTCCCTCAAACCAGCTTAAAAATTCAAACTTCTTCAAAGCCAAAGGAAAAGTCTCTGCCGACCAATTGGTAAGTGCAAATACACCGTAAAGAGGATGGTTTACAAAATGGTGGAGAATGTGTACTACCTCACTATGGGCGTCTCCCAGCATATCTTCCTCCCAGCGCCCATAATAGGCCTTGATCTCATTTGTATATTCAGGAAATTCCCCAATCAGCAATTGATTGGCTTCATCTATTGACCTTCCGGCATCCTGTTCTTCGTTCCACTCAAACGTAGTCACCCTTTCCAAAAAATAATCAACTGCCAGCTCTGTGCGGAATAGTTGGCTGTATAAGTACCGGGGATTCCAATCGATGAGTACCCCACCAAGGTCAAATATAATGTTGCGAATATTGTGCTTCATTTTTATATTTTAATGATCACTTTACTACTTATATCGGACGATGAATGAAGTTGGAGTCTTGTTTTGCATGATTTCAAGTATATCCTCTTCTATGGTTACGGATTTTCCATCATCAGAGATAACACCTCCGGGATGTGTTTGCTCTATGATCATACCGGGAAGGTGTATTATAATGATAGACTTTTGTGTATCATATATAAATTCCATGGTAGACTTTTCTTCTTCTGACATTTCATCCCAATCAGTAACGGGATGACCCATTCCCTCCACAAGGATCGGATTTTCTATAAACGAAATCAATCCATTTTCGGTATCTATGGTAAACCTCGAAAATTGAGCTCTGATGTCTTCCATATCTTTCATTTTATTTTCATTATCCTTCTCTGTTTTCAGCATCTCTTCGAAAATCTGCATGATCTCGTCCACATTGTTAAAACTGATGGTAAGTGTAAGTGAAGCCGTTGACTCTGCACTATTCATTCGTAAATGTGAATGCATTTTACTGAGTAATTCCGGATGATCCACAAGGTGGCTAAGCGAATCGGGCAATACTTCAAGCATGGTAAAAGCAGTATCCACGTCGCCTTCCTGAGCAAGTGCATCCAGTAATTGGGATGGTAAGTCGTCATCCTGTTCATTTCCATCTCCTGACGATTGCATCATTTGGATAATCCCCAATAATTCACTAATATCATAAGTATTCGAAATAACCCCACTTCCATCTTCGTGCATGGTGATTTCATTGATAAATGTACCACAGGACACAAATATCATGGTAAAGAAACCGTATATACAAAAACGCTTCACATTCGTAAGGATATAAATCGATTGATATTTCATACCTGTTAAACAGAATTTTGTAAAACCATGAAATCCAAAAGTGTTATCTATTCAAGTAAGCTGAAAGTCAGAATATCATTTCAAACGCAAAGTCATAATTCACGGATCCAGATATTTCTGAATTTAACCTTGTTTCCATGATCCTGTAATATAATGGATCCTGGTCCATGTGCAATATTTTTAGGCATTCCTATGTATTCTGTTGTTCCGAGTAACATGGCGTGATTATGGATCAACACCCCATTGTGAATTACCGTAATATACCCGGGAGCGACTTTTATACCATCATCATTGAAGACCGGAGCCTTAAAAATGATGTCATATACATTCCATGACTCTTTAGGATTCATTGCATTGACCAATGGGATATACTGTTTGTAGATAGCTCCTGCTTGTCCATTAGGGTAGGTAGAATCCCCGTGACTATCCAGAATTTGCACCTCATACCTATCCTGAAGAAAAACGCCGCTATTGCCATGATCCTGTCCTTTTCCCTGGGGCGTTTCAGGTGCCTGCCACTCTATGTGCAACTGGCAATCAGCAAATTTTCTATGGGTAAATATATCTCCTGTTCCCGGTTTTACGATGAGGATTCCATTGTCGATTTCCCATTTGGCTGGACTTCCATCTCTATGTATCCATTCAGTAGCATGGGCTCCATCAAATAATACTATAGCATCAGAAGGGGAGCCATTATTTACTCCCGGAGTCACGATTCTGGGTACTGGTTCCCACACTTCTGTGGCTTGCGGAGGAATGGATTGACCGTACATTACTGTGCACAAGCACCATATTATTAGTGTATTAATAAATTGAATTGTCATTTTAAGAAAATTTTATTGCAGCTAATATAATCCATTTATGGTTTCCGGAATGGATTTAATCCCATACTTTTCATTGGTTTTACGCTCACGCTTGACCTTATTGATAAAATACCAATGAATAATTTAAAAACTTTCCTAAAATGATTTTCACATAAGAAAAAATCCCAATGAAAGTCAATGTATAAAATCACCAAAAACTAAGTCAGGCTAAATCGACAATGATCAGCCAGCAATGATGGTTTTTAATTTTATAATTTGAAGTCTGTTTAGGATCTTTATAATGATATACGTGGGGTCGATCTCATGCCACCGAATGCCACCGAAATTTGGTCTGAAACCAAACTTATGGTGGTTATTGTGGTAACACTCTCCCATAACGAGAAAGTCAAAAGGAAGAAAGTTAGTGCTGGTATCTTTTAGATCCTTAAAATTTCGGTAACCCACCTTATGAGAAAACCAGTTGATAATAACGCCATGAAAGGGTCCCATGACAAAATGAATGGGAAGCAAAATATACAACCACCAATGTTCTGCAAAAAGGATATAAAATGTAATGTAACCGACTCCCCACATAACGCGGCTTACATTGTTATGAGCAAACCTTTCAAAGGAATCCCAGGATGGAACATTTTTTTTAAATCGATCCTCAATATCGATCTTGCCCCTGTTGATACGATTGTATATCGATCTCGTATCCCACATGAGTTTAAACATGTTTTCAGAAAATTTGGGAGAATGCGGATCATCCTCCGTATCGGCAAATGCGTGGTGCATCCGGTGCAACATGGCATAGGATTTGGCACTCAGATAACTGCTACCCTGGGCGATCCACGTGAAAATAAAGAAAAAACGCTCCCAAAATGTATTCATGGTGAACATCATATGCGAAGCATATCGATGCAGAAAAAAGGTTTGGGAAAAAGCGGACAGGTACCAATGTGCAAGAAAAAAAGCTATAATTATCCACATAGCATTAAATTTAAAGTGGTCAAAAGTATTATGTTTCCAGGATAAAAAAAACTAAATAATGAAAGTATCCTCAATTCATATAAATACATTTGCATTGGAATAAATGTTTTGGGTCAATTGATTTTTTTGAGAAAAATTAATATTATTTCGGAAGATTTAAATTTTAAATGGGTATCATACTATAATAAAAAATGGATTTATTGGCAGTGTTAACATAAATCCAGGTTAGATATTTATGGAGATAAAAATGGAAATATATAAGGCCAGGGTCTGTGAGCTTATTAAAAAAAAGGGCAACCACATACACAGTGAACGGGGCATGCAATTTTACGGAATGATGAGTACCGTAGACAATGCTATAAAGGCTTTTAACCATATTTCTCATCCTAAATTGTCTATACTCAAAAATAGGTTTAATCTAAAGGGCAATATATTCTGTGGTTTTTCCATCACCAACGACAACAATATCTACAGTGCAGTATATATAAAATTAGTAAAAGACAGCGACGAATGTCAATTACTTTCTTTTTATAACCATGAAGAAAGCGGTTGGTACCTTGATATGATGGCCATGATGAAGGTGTTGGTAAAAAGACTGCAATATTTCAGAATCCGGGTACTTCGCTACCGCTTTCATGAAACCTGGCCTATAGCGACATATGTGGAAAAAGTTTTCAATCAATTTGGGAAGACTGAGGTAAAAGTAAGCCATTACCTGTGTGTTATGGAAGATACAAAACCCCTGCTTGATTCTCCATGGACCAACAGACCTATACCGGAGGATTGTACGATCGAAGACTGGAGTGATACTTCTTACACGCAGCTGGAAGAAGCATTTCGGGATAAAAGATTTCAAAATATTCCCCAAAGCATGCAACCTTTTCAGTTAAGGGATCAGTTTTCGCCGAAGTACTCATCACTGATTAAATATAAAGGTGAGATCATTGGGTGGTGTATCATCCATCTGCTGGGTAAGGAAAAGTTACAAATCACTGCTTTGTATATAGATCATCATAAAGGCAGTTGGCTGGGCTTAAGGTCCTTGAGTACAGCAACACTCAGGATATTTCAAAAAGAAAATAAATTCTATAAAGCCACTTTTCTCATTGAAGGAAAAAATACACCTATGTATCGTTTTTACGAAAAGGTATTGCGACCGATGGGCTGCAAAGTGACCGTTATCAAAGAAATTACTTTGATAATTTTTTAATTTTTTTAAAATAAAATATATCTTTATCCATCATAACCATCTAAATTGAAGATTATGAAGACGAAACAACTTTACAAAAGGTATATTGAGCAGAAATCCAGGCTTGAACAAGAAGTTAAATCTGGAGAATGGAAGCATTTTGGAAGCAATGACTTTTCAAAAAGAATTTCCTCATTTGATGGCATAGCTAATGAGTTGCAGAAAGCCGGATTACATGTTTCCACATTCGCGGGATTGGGTTTACTAGCTTTTCCGCTCAATGATATGCAGGGGCAGTGCATACCTAACCTTATTGATTATGGATGGGAAAATATCGACTGGACTGAAGGGATTACCACCAACGATCAATCCAAAGCGGCATTCGTTGATCTCGATGGTGATGGAGATTTAGATATGGTGGTTAATGGATTAATTACCAGATTTTATGATTATGATAATTACGGTTATGACTATCCCTATAATCAAGGGATATTAAGATATTTTGAAAATACAGGCGATGCTTCCAATCCCATTTTTGTTGAAAGATTTGGGACGGATAATCCTTTTGATGATATCCGTATAGGTTCTTATAATTATCCCTATCCTGCATCAAAATTGGCACCGGCCTTTACTGACATTGATGGGGATGGGGATCAGGATTTATTCATAGGTTGTGGGGAAACCTATGGGTATATATACCAATTTAATAACATAGGCGACCCCAACAATCCTATTTTTTCGAGTTCTTATGATAATTATTATTATTTATATGATGGTCAACCAGTCCTTGCATTTGCAGACGTCGATAACGACGGGGATGAAGATTTAGCAATTGGATTTAAATATGGGTACACCCTATTTGTTGCAAATATTGATACTTCTTATCCGTATTTCAGTTTATTAGGAGTACTGCCAAACAGCATCCCTGGAAATCTGGGGTCAGGCTATTACGGGGAGAAAGCTGCCCCAACACTGGCCGATTTTGACTGTGATGGAGATCAGGACTTAGTACTGGGTTTTTATGATAATTATGACTACTTCCCAAATATTGGAAATAGCAATAACAAAATGTTTATGCTGGAAGAAAATGGTTTTCTGGACTTTGAGTTGATTCCTGAATTATCTGATATTCTTTCTTCTTTCAGACAACCTCCTGAATATTACCTCCGCCCGACAGCGGCTGACCTGGATAATGACGGAGATTTTGACATTGTATACGGGGAAAATAACGGCACCTTGCGATCTTTGGAAGCAGTTCGCCGTATTCCAATACCCACCATGTCTCAATGGGGTATTATAATACTGGGTATGATGGTATCTATACTGGGATTATTGGGTATTCGCCAGCGTAATTGGTTTAAGAAGACACACACCACCGCTACTATGATTGCATTATTGTTATCATTAGGTTTTGGTACTTCAATCATGGCTCAGGGTTCTGATCCTGTACAAATGAATATAGGACTCAGACTGGATAATGTCCATCAGTTTGAATCTTACGTCAACAGTAGCGAATTCAAAGCATTGCTGAATAAATACAAAGCTAAAATTACGGTCAATGCTGCTCAGGAAAACATACCCATGCAGAGGGTAATTGGCATCGAATTTGAATCCCTTCAAAAAGCCAGAAGATTCAGACGCGAAGTAATGACCCAAACGGCAAATAACAGGCATGGTGTGAAAAATGCGGCATTCATGAATATGAAATCTCTTTTTCAGGAAGAAATGGCATCCGATGACCAATTTATGATAGGCATGTACAGGGTTCAAAATGTGGAAACCTGGTACCAATCTTTTGACAAGAAAGCCGTAGAAAGTAAAGGGATGAAGATCCGATCCATTTCGGTAGAACAACATCCCGGCCTTGAGAAACGCATGGCCAACAATCCTAAAATAAAAACTCTCAAAGCAGAAGGGATGCCAGAAGGCAAAAGAGTTGTCATTCTGTATGAGTTAACCCACAAGGAGAAAGCCATTGCTGCTGCTTCCAACGAGGGTTTTAAAGCAGAGATGAAAAAGTTGGGTTTAGATCCTGTGCGCAACCGGTCAGGATTTTTTATATCCAAATAATCCATTATATAGGTTTTAAAGTTTACCATCTTTATCAAGCCTCTGTTTTAGACCTAAGCAGAGGTTTGAACTTTTATGAACATCATGAGAAAACAACGACGCCAAATAATAAATAATCTTACTTAATTCTATGACCAGAGTTTCCGATAAAGAGCTGGCACCGTTCAGTTGCACCTTTACGCCTCAAATCCCCGAATTGCTGTATAAGTTACGATGTACTTTGGTAATCAGCACATTCCAGGCAGGAAAAGTGGTATTTATTTCTCCCAAAGACGATAACTTTTTGGTGCAGTTACCCAGAAACTTTAAAAGGCCTATGGGGGTAACTTTTTCAGGGGATAAAATGGCCGTAGCTACCCAAAGTGAAATAGTGGTACTCAGAAACTCACCAGAATTGGCCAAGACATACCCCAACAAACCAGGCACTTATGATCAGCTATGGATACCCAGAGCTACCTATTATACCGGAGCTGTGGATATACACGACCTTCACTATGGTAAAGAAGGTAAGCTCTGGGCGGTCAATACCTCTTTTTCCTGTGTGTGTTCTATAGATGATGATTTCAGCTTTATGCCGGAATGGAAGCCCCATTTTATCAGCAAACTTGCCCCTGAAGACCGGTGTCATCTGAATGGTCTGGCTATGGAAAATGGGCTACCAAAATACGTCAGTAGCCTGGGTAAAGGAGATACCTTTCAGTCCTGGCGGGAAAATATAGTGAAAGGAGGCGTAATCATGGATATTGAAAGTAATGAAATCATTGCTCAGGGATTGGCTATGCCCCATACACCTCGCATTTATAATGGCAAATTGTTTTGTCTTCTTTCAGCCGCTCAAAAACTAATCGTCATTGATCCGAAAACCGGCAAAACTGAAGACGTCGCACATCTGCCTGGGTTTGTCAGAGGAATGGCTAAAATCAGGGACTATGTTTTTGTATCTACTTCAAAACTGAGAAAAAACAGTTCCACTTTCAGTAAACTGGACATTCCCGAGTCAGCCAATCACTCTATGATCTATGCTATACACCTTCCTACCGGAAAAGTAACGGGAAAAATCCAATACAAAATGTCGGTGGATGAAATATACGATATACAGGTCATTGAGGACAGCATACGCCCTAATATCATCAACCATTACAAGGACTTACATCACCGGGCCCTGATCATTCCGGGAATCACCTATTGGTCAAAACCACCCGAAGAGAATGTCCAGCAAAATACCGCCAAAACAGTAGATCAAGACCATCAGGAATAAAAAAAACCCGGATAAACCGGGTTCTTTTAATCTTTTCAACGCAAAGAATTTACATCATCGGCACCCTCACCATGGTATTGTCCCAAGCCATGATCATATGTGCAGAACTATCTTCCTGCTTTTCCCATGTAATGGTGAAGTTTTCTACATCAGAAGGAGGTGATGAAACCCTGCCTTTTACTCTGACTACATCCTTTGAATTATCATAACTGTAAGATCCCCACTGATTTGTACCGGAATTGAGTATTATAGTCCACTCGCTGTCACCGGGAATGGTGAACATGGAATACGTTCCTGCTTTAACATTTTCACCTCCAAATTCAACATCGCGATAAAAAGTGATTTCTGGTGCTTCGTTGGCACCCGTTCTCCACACTTGCCCAAAAGGTACCAGTGAGCCGAAAACCTCCCTGTCTTTCTTAGCAGGTCTGGAATAATATACTTTAGCCACTGCAGGAGCTCCCCGTTCAGGGCTGTAAGCTGCCGCATCCATAGGGCTTGCATCCAAACCCGGAAGCTTTTGAGCATCGACGTACATAAAGGACGCCATCATTGCTAATAATAAAGTGAATACTTTTTTCATGTTTACATTTTTTAATGGTGTAATAATATGATCTAAAACACATTCTATAAATCAACGTTTAAATAAAACTAAGATTTTTATACTCTTCATTTGGTTTTAAACTCTTCATGGTCAATAAAAACTGTCACTATATCTTTATAAATCAATACCTCAACTCCTTTCTTTAGAAGAAAAGGCAAATTTTACAAATTCCTTTAAGGGGATCCATTCCAACGTCTTTTCATGGGTGGCTTCCAATATGACCAAAGGAGCAAAACCCTCTTTCCATGCTTCTACCCATCTTGATGCACAAAGACACCACCTGTCGCCTGATTTCAAGCCTGGAAAGCGGTACGCAGGTAAAGGAGTGCTAAGGTCATTGCCAGCCTGTTTAGAAAATTGCAAAAATTCTTCTGTTACCACCACACAAACGGTATGTGTGCCAAAATCTTCCGGACCCGTGTGACAACAACCATCTCTGTAGAACCCAGTCAATGGATCCATACTGCACGGTTGCAAAATTTCACCAAATACATTTTTAGCCATCTTCATCATATTAGCCTCACAATCATACAGCAGTATTCAACTTCGTCGAATTTATCCCTGACCTCTTGTTTTTACACTTTTTCGCGCATGATCCAACACTTTATCCCATACCCTGAATACATTACCAGAGCAAATTTTCTCAATTTCTTCTTCTGTATATCCTCTTTTCAACAAAACATGAATAAGATTGGGGTAATCTGCCACATCCTTTAGCCCGGTAGGTAGTGAATCTCCCACTCCATCAAAATCCGAGCCAAGCCCTATATAGTCTACGCCTACTAAATTTTTTACATGATCAATATGGTCGGCCACTTTCTCCACATCTGCATACAAGTTGGGATTGTTTTTTTGGAATCGTTCAATTTCTACCCGGGCTTCAGGACTTCTCCAGGATAATCCCTTTTCAGACAGGATCTCCATCAATTCCCCTCGTTTTTCATCGCGATACTTCTGAATATCTCCATCCAGAAAGGATGAACCAAAATTGATCATGATTACTCCTCCGTTTTCAGCCAACTTCACAATCATATCATCATCCATATTTCTTTCAAAACCCGGTGTAAATTTTCTCACTGAACTATGTGAAGCTATCACGGGAACCGAAACATTTTCAATAACCTGATAAAACGTATTGTCCGATACATGGGATATATCGATCATGATGCCCACCTGCTGCATCTTCCGTATTACTTCATATCCAAACGGACTGAGTCCCCCCCAGGTACCGGTAGTATCATAAGATGAATCGCAAATTTGATTGTCTTTAGAGTGTGTAAGCGTAATGTAACTAATACCACGCTCTCTGAAATAAGCGATGAGAGACAAATCATTTTCTATAGGTGCTCCATTTTCCAAACCCATAGGTAGGGCTAATTTACCTTTTTCCACTATACGTCGAACATCTTCAGGAGTCCTGGCAATCTCAAAATAATCCGATTTTTCATTGGCGATGTATTCAACCATGTCAATAAGAGAATCAGCTAGTATTTTTGCTGTCCCGTCTTCCTGGTTTGTTGCGGGGATATAAATTGACATGATCGGTGCATCCAATCCTCCTTTTTTTGATCTCATATAATCAAAATCACCTGTTTCACTCTCTATGGGAATGCCGGTAAATTCCTTTTCCAAACGGAAATTTTGCACTCTAAGGCGATATGGAAGATCTACGTGGCCATCTACAATAATAAACTTTTGCGCCATCTCATGGGCTTTGATTAATAATGGATCCATTTCATTGCTACTTATTTTTTTGCTGCCAGAACAGGCCAAAAGACTGAAACTGATCGCAATAAATGAAAAATATTTAATCATGTCGTTGTGTTTGTAAATTTGAGCAAGTGCCGTGTACCACAGTACGAAGGTAGTTATTGTACGACTATTTTTAATTCTTTTTCAACATCCACTGAAAAAATAAGAATTCCATTCGTTGAATCCCATTCAAAATCAATGGTGTTTTCTGTCAGAATCTGCGTGGGTTTATTACTAAGGCCTATTACCTCCATACGGAAATTTATTCGTTGCGGCGCATTATCAAAACCATCTCCCCTACTTTCTATTATAAGTGTTACACTTCCATCCTTCTCTTGCGTAGAAATGTCAAACATCTGGTAAAGGCCTTTTTCAAAAGCCAGGGGTGTTTTGCCATCGTCCATATACACTAAACCACTTCCTAATTCTTCACCCGCAAAATATCTCATGACCAAACTGTCCGTTCTGTACCCGGAAGTATGACCTATATACCGGGTCATGGGAACAATGCTTCCGGCAGAAACAAATACGGGAATATCATCCAGACTGAGATTGAGTTGATAACTTTTACCTCCTTCTAAACGCATACCAGTATGCCAATCGTACCATAAGCCATTTGGTAAATCAATCTCCATTTCCTTTTGCCCTTTTTCCAACACGGGAAATATCAGGAGAGCGTCTCCCCAAAGATAAGATGATGGAAGCGAATCGATCATACCTGGATATTGGCTGAAAAGTGGCCTGGCCATAGGTATTCCCAGATAAGAATTTTGCCAAAGCATCGTATACAAATAAGGAAGCAATTGGTATCTCAACTCTATATACGGTTTCACTTTTTGCTGGACATCTTCACTCCACAAAACCGGCTCAGAAGGTAATATCTCATCAGCATGGGGCCTGAAAACCGGTGTAAATGCAGCAAATTGCAACCAGCGAATATACAATTCTTCATCAGCTATGTCCGTAAATGTAAAACCACCTGCATCTGAATGCATCAAGCCTAAACCGGATATCCCAGCACTCAGCATCATTCCAGGCTGGGCTTTTAAGCCATGCCAGGACCTGGAAACATCTCCTGTCCATGGAATAATGCCATACCTCTGCGTGCCCGCATATGCAGAACGAGCCAGGAGAAAAAATCTCTCATCGCGATATTCTCTGTCGTATCCATTAAACATCATTTGAGCCCAACGATGACCGTATAAACCATGAACGATATCTGCAGAACCAATCACATGGAACATGGTATCAGGATGCTTCTCAGGTTCTCCCAGATCTACCCACCAACCATCAATTCCATATCTCTTCAGATCCCTGTATTGATTCCACATCCAGGTCGCAGCATCAGGTTTAAAAATATCCAGCAATCCACCCTTTCCAAAATAAAAGTCCTCGATCACAAAAGGTCTCTCATCTGCGTGGGTGGCTAAATATCCCTTTTCGGCTAATTCATTGTAATGCTTTGATCTCAATGTGAAAAAAGGCTCAGAGACCAATATGGTATGGACATTCAAGTCCTTCCAATTTCCGATCATTTCAGCCGGATCAGGCCACCGGATGGTATCCCAGTCTAACTGTCCCATTTTGCCATCTTCCAATTCAGGTCCAAACCAATACAGATCCAGGATTATAGCATCTACCGGGTATTCAGCTTCAATACTTTTTTGGAGAATCGTTTCAGCTTCATTTCTGTTTCTGTAACCAAACCTGGATTGCAGATTTCCAAGTGCCCAAATTGGTGGCATGGGTTGCCTGCCTGTAAGATCGGTATAATGAAATAAAAGCTCTCTAAAGTCAGAGCCTGAAATATAGTAAAATGCAGTATTGCCACCTGTAGTAGTATATTTCAACTCATTAGCCTGTGTTTTTCCTATGTCAAACCAGGCCTTGGCCGGATTGTCAATTAGTATCATGTAATCCTCTGATGATAAGTAATGTGGAATGCTGTAATTGAGGTTTTCCACCCCCCAACCATAACCGTAATTCGGTTTGTTGTAATACAGCAACCTCCGCCCTCTCCTGTCCATCGGTATGGCTCTGGCACCGAGACCGTAAATAGATTCTTGTTCTCCCAATTGAATGGTTAAATGCAAAGAATCCTGATGCCATGTAAATCCTCCTTCGATAAAGACTGTTTCTCTTGCTTTTTTATCATTAAATTCAATGGAGAATGGGCTAAAAGTAATAACCGCCTCTACAGAATCCGTACTGAAGATAATGCCTCCTTTTCTTTTCTTTATCCCGGATGGTTGGGGTGTTGAAAGCACCGATGCGTATATACTGTCTCCCTGAACTATAGAATCACGGTAAGTTACTCTGATGATATGATCTGAAAGGGCAGCAAACGTATACGTACCATCACCTTCTTTAACCGTGAGCACATGGTCTTTAAATTCTACATTCTCCATTTGCCCAAGACATCCGGTAAATGCGATCGTAACTGACCAAAATAGCAGATACCACAAAAAGGTGTTCAATATATTTTGGCGATTGTGGATCTTTATTGCAAAACCAATCATATGAATTAGTCTATTTCACTCCGGGTTGCCTGATCTCGAAATTTTCTTCTTCTTTGGCACTCTTAACCATTGCCCTGACATCAGCCAGTAATTTTTTGGCATCGTAAATGATCCCATCCTTAATGGTGTATTTTACACCTCCAACTCTAACCACTTCATTGTCATCTGTGAGCTTGATGGCTCCGGTTCCATACAGTACTTTCATATTGGCCAGAGGATTTTCTTCTACAATAACAAAGTCGGCCAGTTTACCCACTTCAACGGTGCCAATAAGGTCTTCCATTCCCAACGCTTCAGCTCCTTTTAGTGTAGCGGACATAATGATTTCCAGAGGGTGGAACCCGGCCTCTCTGAGTAGCTCCATTTCCCGGATATAAGCAAACCCATAAAGCTGATATATAAATCCGGAGTCAGAGCCTACAGTAACTCTACCTCCTTTATTCTTGTATTCATTGATAAATTGCATCCACTTTTGATAATTTTTTTTCCAGGCCACTTCTTCTTCTGTACCCCAAAAGTGCCAATACGAACCATGTGATATTTTAGAAGGTGCATAAAATCGCCAAAGTGAAGGAAGTGTGTACTCTTCGTGCCATTCGAGTCTCCTGGTTTTATGCAGATCCCGGCTGGCTTCGTAAATATTGAAGGTGGGGTCGATGGTAAAATCGAGGTCGAGCAATTCCTGCATGACCTGATTCCACTTAGCACTTCCCGGCTCAGCTGCCTGCTCCCAAAGTTTTCCCGCATTCGCAAAACGATGCTGTTCGTTTTGATAATTGTAATCAGGTGGATAATCCTGTACTGTCCTGTCATCAAACAAGGCTTCCGGAAGTCCGTACCAATGCTCCATAGTGGTGAGTCCTGCTTTTGCAGATTGCACTACATTCCATCTGGCCACGTCCATTTGAGCATGATGGCATGCTGAACGGAGTCCTAAAGATTTATTTTCAACGAGAGCCGCTTCCATTATTTTAGGAGGTGCACCAAAAAATTTAATCCCGTCCGCTCCTTTTTCTTTATTTTTTCTTACCCATTCCCGGGCCATTTCCGGTGTACTTAATGGTTCTGAAGAGCCCATTCCAAATGCGGTATAAGCCTGGATCCTGGGCGCTGTTATGGTATTTTCGGCGCTTTTTTTCTTATGGTCCAATACCCAATCCAATCCATTTCCACAGGATGGATCCCTGATGGTTGTGATGCCATGTCCCAACCATAATTTAAAAACATATTCAGCATCAGCACCCTGACTTCCTCCTCCTATATGGCCATGCATATCGACAAATCCCGGAAGGAGGAACATGCCGTTGGCATCGAGTTCTTTGCCTCCTTCTTTTAATGCCGGCCTTCTTTTTTCATTGATCTCTACCCCGGGATACCCCACTACTCTGATTTGCTTGATGATATTGTTTTCGACTTCTATGTCTACCGGACCAATAGGTGGAGCTCCATTTCCATTAATTAAGGTCACTCCTCTGATGATAAGTTGAGGAAAAGGCCCTTCTCCTTCTTTGATTTCTGGAGCAGGCTTTACCTGACTATTCGATATGAGAACCAAGTGCAAGCAAGTAAGTAATAGAAGATTTTTGATCATAGGTTAATTTAATTATTAGTTTATTTGTCAGTGTGTTTTGGGCAGAAAAATAAAAGTGCTATAAAGTAAATCATTTTGAATGAAATAGAAAACAATCTTTAGGTGTATCGTTTAACATTCTATTTCATTAACCGTCACTGCCAGACCACCTTCTGACGTTTCTTTGTATTTACGATGCATGTCCTGAGCCGTTGACCACATGGTCTTCACCACCTTATCAAATGGAACTTTAATGTCTTCAGGATCTCTTTCGAGTGCTATATGGGCAGCATTAATGGCTTTGATGGCACCCATCGAATTTCTCTCAATGCAGGGTATTTGTACCAGCCCATTTATTGGATCACATGTCATACCCAGGTGATGTTCCATGGCTACCTCTGCCGCAATGAGGCATTGCTCCGGGCTCCCGCCTTTGACATGACACAATGCTGCTGCAGCCATTGCTGATGAAACACCTATTTCCGCCTGACACCCCCCCATTGCCGCCGATATCGTTGACCCTTTTTTGAATATACACCCAATTTCTGAGGCAACGCAAAGGAATTCAATGATCTGTTTTCTCCCTGCCGAAGGTTTGTAGAAACAAAGATAAGCCATCAAAACAGCAGGTATCACACCTGCACTTCCGTTGGTAGGAGCCGTTACTACCCTACCCATGGCTGCATTTTCTTCATTGACAGCTATAGCAAAAGCACTCACCCATTTAAATATAGAGTGAATGGTTACTTCTGTACCCTTTAAAGCCTGGATCCAATCATTGGTATCCGTGTAATATGCAGGTGTCATAACATTTTTCAACAGTCGTGAAGCACGTCTTTTTACCTCCAATCCACCAGGTAAAACTCCTTCTGCATGACAACCCCGGTACATACTATGAAGCATTACATCCCAAATCTTCAATAGGTAATTTTCTATCTCTTCCCTTGAAAAATAGGCCATTTCATTTGCCATAACAACTTCTGCAATTGACAAATCATGATCCTTACAGTATTTCAGTAATTCATTGCCCCGGGTTATGGGGAAAGGATGTTTTTGATCTCCTATACTTTCCTCTTTTCCTTCGCCTTGTGAAATAAATCCTCCACCCAATGAATAATACACTTCTTCCCTGGTATACCCCTCATGATTCAAACTGGTAATAGAAAGAGCATTGGCATGAAAATCGAGAAATTCTGTTGTAAAAACAATATCCTCATTCTCATCAAATTCTATTTCAACCCGGCCATCTAATTCCAACCTTTTATTATGAAAAACATCATGCAGGGTTTTTTGAATTTGATCTGAAGTAACGGAAGCGGGATCCAATCCACTTAAACCCAGGATTATGGCTTTGTCCGTAGCATGTCCTTTTCCCGTAAGGGAAAGAGAACCATATAGCTTGATCTGTATAGTATGGACTTTATCGATATGATCCGTATGACCAATCCAGTGCAAGGCAGCTTTCCATGGCCCCAAAGTGTGAGAACTGGAAGGACCCACGCCTATTTTAAACATGTCTCGTACACTCAGGTAGTCCATTTTTTCTTAGTCAGTGTTATATTCTTTTCAAATCGACTACAAAAATATAAGTTTCTGACTGAATCAGTACAAAAGTATATTAGATTAAGATGAATAGCTGATTATTATCAAAAAAGCGAAGCAGAAACGAATCTGCCTCGCCATTGTCATGATTATTTAAACAAAAATATTAATGTCAAATCGTAAATAACACAATGTAAATATAGTAAAATATTAAAAAATGCAAATGATGGATTCTTAATAGCATTAAGACTTTTATCAATGAATGTTACGAGAAAACTTTTAAAATGAAAATCCTGGTTTGTATTTGAAAAATCATGAGTATCTTCCCGTTGTATAATACCATTCATGGAAACCAATAATAAAATACTCGCAGCTCAAAAGATACTTTCATCCAGTATAGATGTTAAAAGAGAAATTCTGAATGATTTTTATTTTGGTGAATTTATACATGAGGTGGTTGAATGGTGTATGCATTCTTTTCGAAGTGAAGGCAGGGTTTTCTGGTGTGGTAATGGAGGAAGTGCAGCTGATGCCCAACATTTAGCCTCTGAGCTATCCGGTAAGTTTTACCTGGATCGCGCGGCTCTACCCTCTGAAGCACTGCATGTAAATACCAGTTTTTTAACTGCTGTGGCTAATGATTTTGGATATGATAAGGTGTATGCCAGGATGATCGATGCGCATGGGAGACGGGGGGATATACTAATATGTTTAAGCACATCCGGAAACTCTGGAAATATACTGAATGCCATTTCAAAAGCAAAGGAGAAGGGACTGAAAGTAATAGGTATGTCCGGTAAATCCGGTGGAGACATGAAAGAACTTTGCGATTTGATTTATCTGGTTCCATCAAATGATACGCCCAGAATACAGGAGTGCCATATTACCATGGGTCATATTATTTGTCAGTTGATTGAAAAAGAAATGTTTAGCCCATAAAAAATGAGAAGGAAAGTAAATTTACAAGCGGGAATTGATTCTACCTTTACAATTTATGACCACCTTTACGTAAAAATCAGATGAAAATTGAAAAAGCCAAAATGGAAGGATAGAGGCTACTGGGTATCCATGCATTTTTATTGGCAATCCATGCTATATTATATATGGTATTCAATGGTTTTCAGGAGCTTTACTTTTTTTGCCCATTCCAACTCCGCTATCTATATGGGTGGATTGCTGGATGAAAAAAAGTCTGACATTTACAAAATTTTACCTCCACACCTCGTTCCAAAAACCTGGCTTATAAATGACCGCAATAGTGCATTTGAATTACTTAAACGGCATTCATTTACATATCCGTTAATCCTCAAACCGGATATAGGGTTCAGGGGGTATGAAGTTTCAAAGATAGCCCGTTTCGAACAGCTTAAAGAAGCAGTGGAAAATTTGGATTTGGATCGGGGTTGGCTCATACAAGAATTCATTCAATATAATAAAGAGTATTCATTGTTGTATTTCCAATTACCGGCAACTGGTACATATGGCATAACTTCATTAATAGAAAAAAAATATCCAAAAGTAGTGGGAGACGGTCACTCTACTCTTCAGCAATTAATATATGAGGATCATAATCCGTTTTTAGACCTTAAAAAGGTAAATAACATGCTATTTGATCAATTGGAGGAAGTAATACCGAAGGGTAAAGAAGTCGTATTGGATGAAATTGGCAACTACAGCAGAGGAGCTAAGTTTTATGATTTGAGCCAATTTATCAGCGAACCACTACTGGCTGCTAGCCATTCTGTTTTTGGTGCATTACATGGATTAAACTTGTTTCGGGTCGACTTTAAAGCCAATAACCTGGAAGATTATTGCCAGGGCAAGTTCATGGTTATAGAAATCAACGGAGCTAAATCTGAACCCCTGCATATATATGATCCAAAATTTTCTTTCCGTAGCAATTGCAAGACCATTCATCAACATTGGATTACAATAGGAAAAATAATCAGGGAAAAAAATCAACTAGGGGAAAATAGATTTCCTCCTTTCAGAGAAGGACTCAAAGCCATTTTCGCTATTAAAAAATTAGTGAAATAATAAATTGAATATAACCAATTCAAAACAGACAGTAAACGAGCTTCAGGTTTTGCTAAAATTGCTTTTCCTTTTTAAAATGACACTTCAATTCCACCTGAAATATATCTTGGCAAACCCACTTTTATTCCCTGTGGTCTTCGCGACGTGATGAAGCGCTCATTGGTCAGGTTCTTTACCGAAACCCTGAAAGTGGTATTCCACTTATTGACCCGGTACCCAGCTGTGCCATCTATTGAGTACCATGAAGGTATTTGTCCACTTCTTCCATTGGGATGAGCTGTTACTGTATTTAACTCATCTGCAAATTGACTACCCACATAGTTAGCAGTTAACTGAAAACTCATTCCGGAAACCGTTTCTAATTGAAGTGATGAATTGAACAATACAGATGGGGCATAGGGGGTTTTCTTGCCTGCAAGACTTTCTTCTCCTATTTGCCTTCCCTCTCCATAAAAAGCATCTACTAAAGTGAAATTTAAATCGTAATAAATTCCTGTTTTGGTCAGACCCGTCAATGAGGAAATATTAAGTTGAAATACCGTTTCGATTCCTCTATGTATAGTCTTGCCCCCATTAACCAGTCCTGCCCCTGTACCTCCGGATGATTCTGCAACCGGTATGATCTGATTGGAAAAATTCATATAAAATCCTGTAAGTTCCAGCCGTATGTGTTCTCCCAATCCGGAACGCATACCCAATTCGAAATTGGTGCTGTTTTCTGCATCGAGTTCGTACACATCTCCCGAATTGGAAATGGCGTCCTTAGTTCTCGGTGGCGCAAACCCCCTGTGCACACCTCCAAATAAATTGAACTGGCGGTGAATCTGCCAGGTAAATCCGGCGCCGGGTATAAACTGAGTTATGCCACTGGAACTCACAATACTTGTATCGACAATTTGATTGGCGCCGTTCACGCTATAGTTGCCTCTTGAAATATCCCTGGTATAGTTAAAATTTTCAAATCGTGCGCCGTAATGGAGTGAAAATCCGGAAGAAATATCAGTAGTATTTTGTACATAGGCACTCCAGGCCTCACCGGTGCGTGTTTCATCCGAAACCAGATTTCCTGATTTCACATTAAACTTGGTTCCATTAATTCTTTGTTCCAAAGCTACTTCATGCAAAAACCGGATTCCCGTTTTCAGATGATTGCTTTTGTTAAACAGATTATGTTGCACCTGTAACCTGGATTCTACCCCCGAAACAAAAAAACTTCGATTACGGTTGCCTGTTGAGTTTCTCATGTACACAGCCCCAATGGCTACTGTTTCATCACCCCATGTAACACCTGTCCAATTGGAAGGAGGATTATTTTGAGTTCCATTGGAAGTGAAATCCTGTCTTCTCCAATCTCTTGTCGTAGTAAATGCAAATGCGGTAGTCTTTATGTTTACTTTTTTACTGAACTCATAATCATGACTTACACTTCCCGAAATCCTTCTTACCATAAGTTCATCATCAGGAGCCATATGAACAAAATCCTGCCCTCCCGAATCAAACATGGTTTGGGTAAGGCCGATATAAGTAGAATTCGATCTTTCATTGTAAATCGCTCCTTTTACGGATAGTACAGACCTGTCACTCGTGTTCAAAACAACCTTACCGGTAAGATCCGTAATATCAAAGCCCGTTAACCCTACCTGATCAGCTCTTTTCTTTAAAAAATTGATTTGATAACCTATATCGTTTACTGTATTTCCATAACCCAACACCGTATTAAAATATCCACCCTGACCCACCATAAATCTGGCTGTCCCAAGTGATTCTGAAGGAGGATTTACACTCAGATAGTTGATGACGCCACCTATGGTTTGAGGTCCGAAAAGTATCTGTCCTGATCCCTTCAATACCTCAATACCTGACATTCTGTCCATAGCAGGTGTGTAGTACATTTCCGGTTCACCATAGGGTGCCAATGCTACTGGAATACCATCTTCCAGGATTAATACGGATCGGCTCCTGTCTGGATCCAGACCTCGAATTCCAATATTTACCCTCATACCCAGACCTTCCTCATCCACAGCGTGTATTCCTGTAATTCTTCGGAAAATTTCATTTCCACTTATCGGAGACAGATTCCTGATTTCCTTTTGATTGATAAAACTTCCGGAGCCAGGTACTTTGCTCAGTTGGCGATCCGATTTAGCCAATAACAATACTTCGGGAATCTCTACTGACGGCTTGTCAAATTTGAGTTCAAGAAACGAAGTTCCATTTATGGTCACTTCCAATGGATGTTCCATTCTTTTAAACCCAAATGCCTCTACCTGTAACAGATACACACCAGAAGACATACCCACAATTCGAAAATATCCATTCTTGTCTGTATAAGATTCAATAACCGTACCCTCTACTGTAATGGTCGCCCCTATTACAGGTTCATCCGCAGAATCTACGAGTCTTCCTTCTATCAATATATCTCTATTTACATCTGTATCAATGTTTTTTAAAGGTTTCTCCGATTCTAACATATAGTCAGATTGAGAAATGATCATGTTGGGTACTAAAATCAAAAGGGCAATGAATGCACAATACCATAAGTTAAAATTGGAGTTCATATATAGTATTTTTATTTAGATTAATTTTAGATAAGACAAATTTAGAAAGTGATTCTATATTGGCAAATTTTATTTAGACAAAATATAAATAAGGATTTACTGTGACAATTGTATGACAATTCATGAGCTAATTCTTAAAATCTCTAATCTCCCAAATCCCTATTCAAACCACTGAATAGAAATAAAGGCGAACTTGGCAATACCAGGAAGAAGCCCTGCAAGGACGAGTTCCAATTCCCTCTTTAACCAAGAGCAATATAGATTTCAAAATGTGAAAGTATAGTCTAAGATTTGAAACATGTGGTTTCTAGTACCACCATATTGTGGTAAACCATCCTATTGTAATATGGTAAAGCGTGGTTATAGGAGTGGGAGAATTCCATACTAATTTGGAGTACCAAAGTGATGTTCTGTAGGGACGTGTTCCAAAACCCTGAGAAGCTATTGCCAATTTTGATTCCGAAATGTCAACATCTAAGGGTTAATGGTCAATATCCAGTCCGTTATTTCCTGCATTACATTGGGATTAAAGGTTTCGGTGAGCAAGCCGTATTCCGTATTAGATCCACTTATGGCCGTTTGAAAAAGGTGGTTGACGCCATCATAGGCGTACACATCAAACTTTTCATTACCGGCTTCCTTCAATGAATACTCTATTGCTGCCAAATTGTCTCCATAAGGTACCTGCAGATCGAGGGTTCCTGTGATGGCCAGAACTGGAACGGTAACCTTGGAAAGGTATTCAAAAGTACTGAATTTAATAAAATATCTAAACCAGGGAGAGGAAACGGCTTCTACCTGAAAATCAGCAAATTGGTCCGCATCAATCTGGCTGGTAATCTCATCCGGATAATAGGTTAATCCTTCTTTGAACACCTCTTTCAAGGTTTGGGTAAGTTCCTCACCTTCGTCCTCAGTAATAGCCAGGTACGTATAAACATTGGCCAACATCAATTCACTGGCACTGATAATCGAATCTGCAACACCCTGTACTTCAGATAATAGTCTGCTTTGTGACAGGAGTAATTGGGGTATACTTGTACCAGGCGTTCCCAGCAGCACCAAAAAATCTGCATCATTTCCAATCATAGAAGCAATCATACCTCCTTCTGAATGTCCTATTAAACCTATTTTAGAGTCTTCCAGATCGGGTCGTGACCGAATGAATTCCATTGCAGCCCGGGCATCGTTTGCAAAATCTTCCGTTGTCGCTGTAGCAAAATTACCTGTAGATTGGGCTATGCCCCTGTCATCATATCTGAGTACAGCGATTCCTTGTTTTGTCAAAAAATCAGATAGTACCAGGAAAGGGCGATGGTTGATTCCCGGAATTTCCTGGTTTCTGTTTTGTGGGCCTGACCCTGTAATGAGAATGACTGTGTATTTCACTTCTCCGTCAAATGGCTTTGTTAGAGTTCCTGCCAATATCACAGAATCCTTCATATTGACAAATCTTACATTCTCAGTATAATAATTAAATTCTACAGGATCTTGAGGTCTGCGATTACTGATTCCCTCTTCGCGAGTTCGGGTAAGTACCAGATTGAAGTTATAATCGTTTTGTGTAAAAGTGCCTGAAATCCTGTTACCCGCCGGTGCTACATACCCTTTGAAAACCATATTAAGAGCAGAAGAATGCAAAGTAAGTGTATCGTTGACAAAAGATATCTCATCCATATCAATGTTTTCAACACCCTGGTCTGGAGAATCCATTGTAGCGGATAAAACCCCATCTATTTCAGTTATGTGAAAACCAATTTTCAGCTTTGTGGTACCCAAATCCAATGATCCGTACCAGTCACCCAGAAATGTCTGACCTTGAAGGGTAAATGTCATAAAGCATATGAAAAGAAAAAGAAATATTTTATTCATGGCTGTGTAATTCTTATTGAATATATTATTAGATAAAAATTCATGCAATATAAAGTTGCAAATGTATTGAAAATGCATTAGTGGTCTCTTTTAACGTAACAATAACGGACGGTATAAATTCACAATTTCCATCAAGTAACTAACCAACCGACCTAAATAGCTCGTAGTTCGTAGCTCATAGCTCGTAGCTTAAATGTTAAGTGTTAAATGTTAATCGTTAAACGCTAAGTGTTAAGTCAATCTGCAGTGGGCAGTAGGCAGTAGGCAGTGGGCAGTGGGCTCGTAGTTTTTAGCGTTTAGCCATTAGCTGTTGACAGCAATGGAAGCAACAGGGGCAATCTATAAATACAATATAACTCAACATCGCAAATTACCATAAATGACGGCGTAGCCAAATGACGCGATAAGCGCAAATGAGAAAAAATGACGGCGTAGCCAAATGACTTTCTGACTTTCTGACTTTCTGACTTTCTGACTTTCTATTTACAATGGTAAAAGAATTCATACAATAATAGCTTAGAAGGAGAAAAAAATCAACTAAAATATATACATACATTTTAAAGTCTATTTTTACGCAATATTTAAATCTAACAAAACATGTGGGGAATTTTCTGGCGATTTTTTATATTCCTGTTCTGTGCTGCATCTTATTTTTACCTCAAGGATTATAGCAATCTGGAGGTTCAACATAACATCATCTATCATTTTCTTAATTTGATCATATTCGTATTTGGCTCCAATGTCATTTTCTTCATCACCGCCTGGATTTACAGGAAGAGAAAAAAGATGGATATGCATGAAGTGGATAATATTACCATTGGTCTTGGAAATATCTATGTACTGATTATTTCTATGGCAGGCCTTATGTTTATATTGAGTTTATGGAATGTTGATTTCAAAACGTTATTTACTACCCTGAGTATAGTTGCTGCGGGTATAGCTATTATTTCTAAAGATTATATTTCTGCTGTCATCGCTGGCTTTATACTCACTTTCTCAAAAGAGGTAAGCATAGGGGACTATGTACAAATCGGCGACAAAAAAGGAAAGATCATTGGGCTGACATTATCCAAAATTTCATTGCTTACCGAAGATGATGATGTAGTATTTTTGCCCAATGATAAGGTGTACAACGGGGAGATTATTAATTATACGAAAGTCGAAGATAAAAAAGTGAGTATCAGTTTTGAGATACCCTCCATTGCTGTAAAATCCGTAGAGGTACTCGAAAAAGACCTGATCAGTACGGTTTCGCCATTCAAACACCATATCAAGGTAGATTCGTACGATTTGAAAGTGGTGGATATCAAAAAAGACTCTATCTCCTTTAAGTTTCAATATGCAATTGATAAAATCGATCGTAGCATGGAAGCTGAGATCAAGCGAAAAACCGTTCGACACATTGTAAGAAAGCTAGCCTCCACAGGAGCTCAGGCGATAATGGATAAAACTGAAATAAAATAATTACCTGATTGGTTTGGCTATCACATCCCAATTCATATCTTGGAACGTCAAATAGATTATTTTAATCTCACATTAAAATATGTATGTCGTTTCAAATCAAAGCACAATCCAAACTCTACGATGTATGTATCGTAGGATCCGGGGCAGGAGGTGGAATGTCTGCCAAAATTCTGGCTGATGCGGGTCTAAACGTAGCCGTTTTAGAAGCAGGGCCCTTTTACGATCCTGCCGATCCTGAGTTCATGACACAAATGAAGTGGCCGTGGGAATCACCCAGGAGAGGGGCATCTACCACCAGGCCTTTTGGTGATTTCGATGCCGCTTTTGGCGGCTGGGAGATCGAAGGAGAACCTTATACTAGGGAGGACAATACCCAATTTGACTGGTTCAGATCCAGGATGTTGGGAGGTAGAACCAATCATTGGGGTCGAATTTCCCTTCGCTTTGGTCCTCTTGATTTTAAAAGAAGAAGTATAGATGGTCTGGGCGATGATTGGCCCATCAGCTACGATGACATCAAGCCATATTATGACAAAGTTGATAAACTCATTGGTATTTTCGGTACCAAAGAAAATATTTACAATGAACCCGATGGGTTTTTTCTTCCTCCACCCAAACCGAGATTGCACGAACATTACTACATGAGAGCCGCCGGGAAACTCAATATTCCAGCCATTCCATCGCGATTATCTGTACTCACCCAAAAGATCAATAACGAAAGAGGAGTTTGCTTTTACTGCCGCCAATGCAACAGGGGCTGTAATGTGTACGCAGACTTTTCATCGGGTTCTGTGCTCATCAAACCATTACTCAAAAAAGGAAATATCGACCTGTACATGGATGCTATGGTCAGGCGGGTTACCACGGATCAGGATGGAAAGGCCTCGGGTGTATCCTACATTTACAAAAAAGAAGGAAAGGAATACACTTTGAAATCAAAGGTTGTTGTTTTGGCGGCCTCAGCTTGTAGTTCCGCCAGGATCTTACTCAATTCTGCATCGGATCAGCATCCAAATGGATTGGCCAATAGCAGTGACCATATTGGTAGATACCTCCATGACTCCACTGGCGCATCAAGAGGTGCCATTATTCCTTCGCTACTGGGTAGAAAGCGCTACAATGAAGATGGAGTAGGAAGTCTGCACGTGTATTCACCCTGGTGGCTGGATAATAAAAATCTGGATTTTCCACGTGGTTACCACATAGAGCTATGGGGAGGTATGGGTATGCCTTCCTATGGATTGGGGTTTGATTTACCCAAATTGCAAAAACTCACCGGTTTACAGGAAAGACCTGGAGGTTATGGCAAAGGACTCAAAGAAGATATGCGCCAGATATACGGTGCTACCCTGGGCTTATCAGGGCGTGGTGAGTCTATTCCTCAGTACAATAATCGCTGTACCATTGACGAGAATGTTATAGATCAGTGGGGAATACCAGTACTCAAATTTCACTATCAGTGGACTGACCACGAAGTGCGCCAAGCCAAACACATGCAGGATACCTTCGATGAAGTGATACATACCCTGCAAGGGATACCATTGAATGACAAACCCGGTATAGAAACTCAATATGGACTGGATATTCCCGGAAGGATCATACATGAAGTGGGAACTACCAGAATGGGAAATAACAAGAAAACCTCAGTGGTCAATTCCCATTGCCAGACCCATGATGTTCCCAATCTTTTTTTGGCAGACGGAGGTCCCTTTGTTTCTCAGGCAGATAAAAACCCTACCTGGACCATCCTTGCACTGGCGTGGAGAACTTCTGAATTTATTATTGATCAACTCAAAAAAATGAATATATAATGATCACGCGAAGAGATACCATCAAAACATTGCTGGCTGGAACTGTGGGAGCGGGATTGATAGTTACGGGCACCGGTTGTCATACGCCGGAAGAGATACAGGAGGTGCCCAATCCTTTATACGGGAGATCTGAAGAAGAACAAATCAGAGATCAAAAGATAATAGCGGAATCAAACTTCTTCTCCACAGCAGAAACCCATGTCCTGGCCGTGTTAATTGACATAGTACTTCCCGCCGATGAGTACTCTGTCTCTGCCTCGGAAGCTGGGGTGATGGACTTTCTTCAATTCATAGTAAAAGATATAGAAAAACACCAGCAGCCATTGAAAAGTGGATTAGCATGGATTGAGCGGAAAGCATTTGACCTTTTTGAAAAGGAATTCCCTGCATGTTCAGAAGAAGAAATGATTAGTCTCATCGATCTGATTGCATATCCCCAGGAAGTAATGCCAGAAAATAAAGCCGGTGCTCAATTTTTTAATCTATTAAGAGATCTTACTCTAACGGGATTTTATACTTCTCGTGAAGGGATCCAGGATCTCGGATATGCGGGTAACAGACCCAATTTTTGGGATGGTGTACCAGGTGATGTATTGGCTGAACACGGATTTGAAGTAGATGCCCGGTGGAAAGATGCTTACATTACGGAAAGCGGACGAACCCGGTTAGCTCAATGGGATGAAGAGGGAAATTTAATATAAATACACTTCCACTTCAACAACTCTTATTTTACAACCACATTAAAAAATTAGTAACGACTCAACAATGCGGTATAAATAAGTTATATCTGAGTTGTTTCAAAGATTAAAAGGGTAAATCGTCCATGTCGTCGTCCATTTCAGACTCCCACTTTCTTTTATCATCATCGTAGTATAATGTATCAAATGAGTCGATGAGAAGGGCTTCAAAAATATCGTCAAATTTTATTTCGTCCGATACATACGATTCTTCATCAAAGTCTTCTTCAGAAAATCCGTTGCACATGCACTGTTCGCCAAAAATGCAATTATCGGATTCGTAATCACAAAATTCAATACCGATAAACCCCTGATCGACAATCACCACTTTTTGATCGAGTACTGATACGAGCAATTGGTATTCCAAATCCAGGTCAAGGTATTCGGGGAGAAGGACGGAAAGATTGTAATTCAACAAGAGGTAATGTATAGCCTCTATCAATAATTCTTTATGATATTCAGAGAGTTGATCAGCCGGAGGAAACATTTCCCGGGTAAGGCCGCAGTGGTAGGAAAACGGAAAAAGGTCTTCTTCATCCTTGTCGAGCCATTCGTCAAGATCTTCCAGATACCCTTCTATATCATCATCATTGTCGATGATTTGAATCCGGGGTTCTTTTCTGAAAGCATCGTCTATATCGGATAAAAGGTATGAAATATATTGTTCTGGAACTGGCATATATAAACTATTATAATATGAATATACAAAAGTTCTGATAAGTCCAAAGATAACATTAAAAAATTTATTAATTTGTTTTTATTGGATGAACATCACCAATGAGGGAGTTTTGACTACTGTTTGTTAAGTTTAAGGTTAAGGTTGAGGTTGAGGTTGAGGATGTGAGACGTCATTTGCTTCGCGTCATTTGGCTGCGCCGTCATTTATTGTCATATGCGCTTCGCGCGCGAATTTGCTTCGCTGTCATTTGTTGTCATGAGTTGTTTTGGGTTTTTTAAGATTTGTCTAACTGCTAACTGCAAATTGAGGTTGAGTTATTATTTAGCTGCTTTTATTGGCAAGTTTATCGACAAAGGAAAAGTATTTCTGTACCAGATGATTCCAGTCCAAGCCTTTCACAAATTCGAGGCTTCGCTTTATGAAAATAGTACGCAGGGATGTATCATCCAATATTTTATTGATTTTCTGAAAATATTCCTGATAATCATTTGGCTCACAAATAAAACCATTGACACCATCATCAATGAAGCTCAAAGTACCCCCACCCCTGGCAATAATACAAGGACATCCACAGGCCATGGCTTCAATCACTACATTTCCGTAAGTTTCAGAAATAGATGGAAAAAGAAATACATCACTTGATGCATAGAGAATAGCTAATTCATCCTGATCCACAGTACCCAGAAAGAAAGCATTGGGCATATTTTCCTCCATTTTTTCACGAGCAACTCCATCTCCAGCCAAAATAAAATTCCATCGGGCATGATGTAATTCTGCCATTTCGTAAATACGCATCAGGGTTTCCAAATTCTTTTCCCATACCAACCGGCTTGCAAACAAAATATTTGGTCGATCATTTCCTGTAAAACCCTGGACAAAAGATATATCTTTTTTTGTTGGATTAAATACGCGGCTATCCAAACCCCTGGGCCAAATCTCTAAAAGGTCTTTATTAAATCCAAAAGATATCAGTTCTTCTTTCATCATCTGAGTTGGCACAAGGGTGAGATCACACTTGTTGTAAAAATTTTTCTGCCCTTTGATAATAGAGGATTTAGCCACAGGTGTGATCACTGGAATATTGCGGGTATAATACTCTACATAAGATATAAAATGGGTGTGATATATAGTGATGATTGGGATGTCTCTTGATTTGCCAAAATGGATGGCAAAATTTCCCAATAACGAAGGAGAGGCGATGTGAATCACATCCGGATTAAACTCTTCCACAGCGTTTTTCAATGTAAAATACACCAATCCAGGGATGGCTATTTTATAATCATTATTTAATGGTATAGTAAGATTTGGGACATTAAATACTTCAAACTGGAATTCAGCTCCCGGTCTTTCTCCACAAATAAAAAAATATTCATATCGATCCACAGGAATTCTATCTATAATCTGGAACATCGTTCTGTTGGCTCCATCAAAGTCTTCTACTAAAATATCAGAGAAAAAAGCCACCTTAATTTTTACCATGTGCTCCAGATTAAAATGGTAGGCAAGTTAATACAAATTGATAATCACAGCGAGATATTCATGTCAAAAGCTCATTTTTTTCCCGGAAATCACAATAGAAAAATGGTTTGAAACTATTTCAAAAAGTGGATTCTTTGTCACGAATTTGATTGGATATCCTATTGCTGAATAGTACTTAAACAATAAAGGGTGATCTATTTTTAAATATCATATTAAATAATGATCATAATTATACTCTATTTAATAACAATTACTTTGCATAAGGAATATACTATATTAAAGTTGGGAGTTGACCTTTGCTGTCAAACAAATTCTCATCATAATGCATGTGCAAATAAGTTTTGGATCTTTACGTTCATGGCTGATATTCCTTATCGTATATCAATTTTCGATAATTCATCTTTTGGCATATATGCCTCAATCTAATAATCGATACAAACCCTATATTAAAGACAAATTTAATCTAAATGTGGTGACATTTAACACCTGGGGATTACCCGTGAAGTTACCCGGAATGGATCAAACCAGGAGATTCGAATCCATCCCTGACAGTCTCCTTGCACTAGGAGCAGATGTTATATGCCTTCAGGAAACGTTCAGCAAGAGGCTTAGAATTAAAATCATGGAAAAAATACCCCTTCACTTCATGCATGAGTCAGATTATTCATGCCAAAGAAGACAGGCGGGTATGCTGCAAATAGATTGTTTTGGTGGATTGATGACATGGTCAAAGCACCCCATCATATATGAAGAATTTTTCTCTTTCCCTATATTCAATGATATGAATTGGGTAGAACAGTCTGGAAGAAAAGGTGTTCTGATTACAACCATCGAAGCAAATGGACATCCCGTCAACATTGTGAATACACACCTGTATGCCGGCTTTACTTCCATTGGGGAATCAATCAGGCTGAAACAGATTCATTTCATCGACAGCATTCTACAAGATCATATTTATTATCATGAGTATCCTACCGTATTTGTCGGAGATTTTAATACCCCACATCCTGAAGTTTCAGTCTATTGTGAAAAACAGGAAAATTCAGAAATTTATCCTTTTATTATCCACAAAATGAAATTCATTGATACTTGTCCCAAAATGGACGATGATGCATATACATATGATCCTCTTTGTAACCCATACGCAAAACAAAAGGAACCAAGATCCAGAATTGATTATATTTTCACAAAAAGCGGAAAAGAATTCGATATCCAATTACAAAAGCAAAAAGGAGTTTTTAAAGAATTCAAATTGTCTGACCATTTTGGATGGATGGTGGAACTTACGATAAGGACAAAACAAATAGAAAAAAAAGATAAAGAAATAAACGTTGTTTCACTCCATGAATAATCAGCCTACTACTTTTCGTGAATAATACCTAAGTATCACGTACAATTTGTCTTACCGGGGTGATCAGTATTCCAATGGTTTCAAATTTTAAAAAGCCCTAACTCTTGGGTCAGGGCTCTCCGTTTTATTTGAAAGCCTAAAATATTTTTTAAGTAGTATTTGCGCGCTAATTTGAAAATCGGATTATTATTCCGTTTTTTTGTAAATGCAAAACTATCAGCATTACCTTCCAATTCATTCTTATAGAGAGTTAATGATCAATTTTATCCTCTTTTTAACAATTGGGTTGATGGTTTCGTGCACGAATAGGCAAGGAAACCTTCATGTGGTTAAAAAAGATGGAATGGTACTCATTCCAGGGGGTACATTGTTGATGGGAGGTGACAATGAGCAGGCTGGTGAAGATGAATACCCCAAACATCCTGTGACCATACAAGCATTTTGGATGGATGAAACTGAAGTCACCAATGCACAGTTTAAAACATTTGTTGAGGAAACCGGATATGTCACCATTGCAGAAAGGGAAATTGACTGGAATGAATTAGCGAAAGATCTGCCTGCAGGGAGGGATAAACCCAATGATTCTCAACTCCAACCCGGATCTCTGGTTTTTCAAAAACCTGCCGATTTATATAAGTCGATGGATCCTTCCTCCTGGTGGTCATGGATTCCAGGGGCTTCTTGGCATCAACCTGAAGGCCCTGGTTCAGGAATAGATTCATTGTGGGATCATCCAGTCGTTCATATAGCCTGGAAAGATGCTGTTGCCTATGCTGATTGGGCAGGAAAGCGATTGCCCACAGAAGCCGAATGGGAATGGGCAGCCCGAGGAGGTCTTAAAAATAAAATTTATCCCTGGGGAGATAAATTGGTCATTGATGGCAAACCTATAGCAAATTTTTATCAGGGATTGTTTCCATTCGAAAATCTGGATAAAGATGGCTTTGTCGGAACAGCACCTGTGCGATCTTTTCCACCCAATGGATATGGCTTGTACGATATGGCTGGAAACGTGTGGGAATGGTGCGACGATTGGTACGATTACCAATATTATACCCGTAGGGACAATCAAGTTAAGGGTCCTGAGACAACATATGATCCGGTTATGCCATACATGAAGCAAAAAGTAATCCGGGGCGGATCCTTTCTGTGCGCAGAAAATTATTGCTCCGGATACAGGAATGCCAGAAGAATGAGGACAAGCCCGGATACAGGCCTCAACCACACTGGATTCAGATGCGTAAAAAACAAATAGTGATGATTTTTATCTCATAATTTATATCAGACTCCCCTGACTTGTGCGGATTTTCAATTTACTATTCCGAATTTAAAATTTGATAAGATTTTTTAGTTCTTATACCGATTAAAAACATTTCGAATTTCAAAAAATTCGCAATATCCCAATTTCCAGCAAGTTAGAAAATTGAGCAAAAAAATTAAATCACTACCTTGAAAATAAACCCAATTGTGGCAGGATATTTGCACCTATAACAATTAGTTTGTATATGTTAATTTTTATTGAATATTGAAAATTAACAGACTCATTTCTTGATACTGATCAATAAAAATATTAATTTAGTCACAATTATAATCCATAACCCATGATCATATTCGCGTTTGCAATGATGATCCTACTCCTATTTGGAGATAAGATCTTAAAAGAAGCATCGTAAAGATCTATTGAACAGATGCATACATGTTTCTAATTTCACTTTCTGAAAAGGTGCTGGTTAGCCCTTTTTGGAAAGTGATTTCTTTATCTCCGATCACTTTTATATGCATAAAATCAAAACGGATTTCACCATCAATATCCTTTTCGTAAAGGAATCCGTCTTTATCCTCTTCGATTATTTTTGAAAAATACCGATTGGACTTTACTTCTCTTAACTTTTGTTGTTTGATGCGTTCGATATCCAGGGTAATGGTATTTGAGCTATAAACTTGTAGATCATAATTTTCACCTTTAACCCATACTCCCAACATTACGCCGTAATCATCTTTGCCTATCTCAACACCCGGAGGTGCTTTTATAGTGACCGGTATACCATGCCCCAATAGGTTAAGATCTTCATATTGACTAATGGGAGAAGACTTACAAGATGCTAAAAAAAGAAATCCCAAAAAATATATCCAATTGACTTTCATTTTTTTTTCACAAAAGTAAATAAATAAGCCCGATTATTGATCATTCAATAATCGGGCTCTTTCATTCAGTACTTTTTATATAAAAAAATACCTAAGCTTTACGCTTTTTTGGCTTTTATGGTACATCCTATGGCTTTTGTCGTTGCAGGATCAGGCGTTTTTCCTTTCTTTATAGCTTTCATCGCTTTGTACATATACTTTTCCTTTACTTCAGAAGCATCCTTACTATTATCATCTACTGCACCTATGTACTGTACAATCATATCTTTATCCATGATGAATACATGTGGAGTTCTGGTGGCACCGTATTTAGGATACACTGTTTGCCCTTCATCCAAAAGATAAGGAAAATTAAATCCTTTTTCCTTTGCTCTGACTTTCATTTTCTCAAAACTGTCTTCAGGTTGTATGTCCGGATCATTTGGGTTTACTGCTACCATGGCAAATCCCATTTCCCTGGCCTGGTCAGCCAATTCGATCAGTCTGTCCTCATACAAAACAGAATAAGGACAAGTGTTACACGTAAACACAACGATATATCCGTTTACATCTTTGTAATCAGATAATGAATGCATTTTGTCATCAGTACCTTTTAATGTAAAATCCGATGCTTTTTCACCAATGGTGTACCCATCATTATTGGAGGTGTACGTAGCTGACGATAAAACAAACATAGTCAATAACAGTACTGACATTTGAAATAAATACTTTTTCATATACTTAAAAATTTATTGGTTTATTTTTAATACAATTTCTTCCACTTCTTCAAATGAATGAAACTCTTTTTCGTAAAAATGCTTTTTGCCGTTCATAAAAACCACTGTAGCAGGAATGGCTCCTGACCATCCAGAATCAACCAAATCGATCCATACATTGGCTCTTCCATCATCCAGCAAAACCACTTCAGATTTCAACTGATTTTTTGTCAAAAAAGGCACAAGAGCAGAATCAATGCGCCTTGGAAAATCCAGTGAAACTAAAGTAACTTTTATTTTATCACCATACTTTTCGGTAAGGGCATCTAGATACGGTAATTCCTTGATACAAGGGGCACACCATGTTGCCCAAAAGTTTATGACGTGAACCCTATCATCTCTGATATCAAAATGAGCGTTTTCTAAGTCGCTGAAATTCTTATATATTTTAAAATCGTAGTCCTGGGAATATAATGATACGAGTGGAATACTCATGAAAGATAAAATGAGTGGAAGTACCAGAATCTTTAAATTCATATTTGTTGAAACATTAACATAATTTAGACTCCTAAAAAACCTTTACGTTTAATTTGAAACGATTAAAGCTTCCAGTTCTTTTTATAGAAATACATAAACTTTTGTTAAAAAAATTCATCGGTTTTACTTTGTGGTTTGCAATCGATTTACTGTTTAGCTTTCCGACTTCTTACCACAGAATCTGAATAAAACCCATCATTACCAACCGGGCGGATCAGTTAAGGCGATAAGGAAACCCAAGTTCATCGAGTGAAGAAAGTAAACTGTTGCATATATTTACCCTTGTATTTTTTGATACAAAATCCATCTCCACATCGCCATCACTATCTACTATTTTCAATTTAAACTTGTGTTCCCCTGCATTTTCTTTGAATAGTGAATTAAGCTCCTCGAGCAGTTCGACACTCAGGTTTTGCAATTCTATTTTGAGAGTTATTGATTTTGTAAGCATTTTTCCAACTGTATCCAACATTTTGATGTCTTTTACTTTAAAGAAATACCGGTCACCGCTATAAGATTTGGAGTACATTCCTTCTAAATAAATCACATTACCTGTAAATAGAAGACTTTTCCACTTTTCGTATTGTTCATTATAAATTGATAATGTTATACTACCGGTGTAATCCTGGACGGTAAACCTGGCATACCCCGTCCCTTTTTGTGAAGTTCCATGAAATACTTCTGTAACTATTCCAGCCAGTTTTAACAATTTGTCCGGGATGTCTTCAGCATGTGAAAGCGGACAATTGATATAATTTTTTAATTCCAACTCATAATCGTCCAATGGGTGCCCTGAAATATACATTCCTGTCACTTCTTTTTCTTTTTCAAGCCTTTCGATGGCATTCCATTCTTCACATACCGGAGGAGTAGGTTCTTCCAGGTACATGTCTGCCATGTCACCAAATAGCGATGCCTGATTTTGCAATTTCTGATTTTGATAGGTGTGCCCATACCATATGACATGTTCCAACATAGTAGCGTGATTACCCGATGGGGCAAAATACTGAGCTCTGTGAAGACCAAAAGAATCAAATGCGCCACCCAGAGCCAGGCTTTCAAAGCATTTTTTATTCACAGCCCGAAGATTGACCCGCTTGGCGATATCATATACGCTTTCAAATGGACCACCTTCTGTTCGCGCGAGTTGGATAGCTTCAACAGGACCCTCTCCTACTCCTTTTAATGCCGAAAGTCCAAAACGAATCTGGCCTTTATTGTTAACTGTAAATTTTAATTTGCTTTCATTAATGTCAGGTCCAAAAACAGCAATGTGCATCCTCTTGCACTCCCTGAGAAAAAAATTAAGCTTGGATGTATCGTTTTTATTGTGGTTGAGCACAGAAGCCATAAACTGTGCCGGATAGTGAGCCTTGAGATAAGCAGTTTGAAAACCTATCAGTGCATAACAAGTAGAGTGAGATTTGTTAAAAGCATAGGACGTAAATGACTCCCAATCTTTCCATATCTTCTCGTATATTTCTTTCGGATGACCGTTTTTCTCACATCCCTCTATATATTTAGGAAGTAATTCATCGATGAGATCTCTTCTTTTCTTTCCCATACCTTTCCTCAATCTATCAGCCTCACCTTTGGTAAATCCAGCTAACTTCTGAGATAATAACATGACCTGTTCCTGATAAACCGTAATGCCATACGTTTCTTTCAGGTACTCTTCCATTTCCGGTAAATCGTATGAAATTTCTTGTTTCCCATGTTTTCTGGCAATGAAGTGAGGTATGTACTGCATGGGACCGGGTCTGTATAAGGCATTCATGGCTATTAAATCATCAAATCGTGTGGGCTTTAGCTCCTTCAGGTTTTTTTGCATACCGACAGACTCATACTGAAATATACCGATAGTATCTCCCTTTTGAAAGAGTTTGTATGTTTTTTCATCCTCAAGCGAAATCTCATCCAAATCCAATTGGACATCTGTTGTTTCTTTGACGAGTTCAACTGCATCTTTGATAATGGTAAGGGTTTTCAATCCCAAAAAGTCCATTTTTAAAAGTCCTGCCTCTTCAGCAACACTGTTGTCGTATTGACTGACCAGGAGGTCTGAATCTTTTGCCGTAGCTACGGGTACATGATTGGTAATATCGTCAGGAGTAATAATCACCCCACAGGCATGAATGCCCGTATTCCGGACTGAGCCTTCCAATTTTTTAGCGGTTCGAATCATTTGTCCGATTTGGCTATCTTCCTGTGCCATTTTTCTGAAAGCCTGAGCCTTATCGACATCTTCGGAGTTCATCTGACTTTTCAGTCCTTCGTCCAGACCATCCTCTTTCAATATGGCATCCAGGGTCGCGCCGAGATGAGATGGAAAGGCTTTTGAAACTTTGTCTACTTCGAATAATGGAATCTGCATCACTCGTCCTACATCCCTGATGCTGCTTTTAGCTGCCATTGTACCATATGTGATGATTTGGGCTACCTGATTCTTTCCATATTTTTCTATCACATAATCTATCACTTTGGATCTTCCTTCGTCGTCAAAATCAATGTCGATATCCGGCATCGATACCCTTTCAGGATTTAAAAATCTCTCAAAAAGTAGATTGTATTTGATGGGATCAACATTGGTTATACCCAGACAGTACGCCACGGCAGAACCCGCAGCAGATCCTCGTCCGGGACCTACAGATACACCGAGTTTTTTGGCCGTGTTAGTAAAATCCTGTACAATCAGAAAATACCCGGCATATCCGGATTTGTTTAATACTTCCAGCTCAAAATTGATCCGCTCTTCCTCTACAGGCCCAATGGTGCTGTATTTTTTCCGGGCTCCTTCAAAAGTAAGTAATCGAAGGTAATCTTCCTGTGAAGCTACCCCTTTTGGTAAAGGAAAGGCAGGTAACAACACATTTCTCACCAAATCAAGTGTGGTGACCTTATCTGCAATTTCTAACGTATTATCCAGGGCTTCCGGCAGGTCTTTAAAAACATGACCCATCTCCTCCCTGGTTTTAAAATAAAAGTCAGAACTCGGAAACTTAAATCTCTCCTTTTCTTCCAGGAAAGACCCGGTATTTACGCAAAGTAGAATATCATGAGGCTGCCAATCTTCTTCTTCTACGTAATGTGCATCATTGGTAGCTATGGTTTTTAAATTGTATTTTTTGGCAAAGGTGAGCAATACTTGATTCACATCTTCCTGGCTCATGGAGGTATTGTCAATGGTTTCCATCCCTTTATGCCGCTGAAGTTCTATATAGAAGTCTTCTCCAAATACATCTATCCACCATTTAAGTTTTTTCTCTGCTTCTTCGATGCTGCCTTTCAAAATGGTTTGAGGTATTTCAGCACCTATACAACAAGAAGTGGCGATTAACCCTTCACTGTATTGCAGTAATAATTCCTTGTCAATTCTCGGATATTTGCTGTAAAGTCCTTCTATATATCCGAGTGAACATAACCTGGAAAGATTTTGATACCCTTTCTGATCTTTAGCCAGCAGAAGCTGGTGATACCGGATATCCCTTTTACCCTTAGATTTTTCAAAGGATTTTTCATGCCGGTTTTCTACGAGATAAAATTCACATCCGACTATGGGTTTAATATTCCGTTTCTTAGCTTCCTTTACAAATTTAAATGCTCCAAACATATTACCATGATCGGTGAGGGCGATGGCCTTTTGACCATCCTTCACCGCTTTGTCCATCATCATTCCAATATCGGAAGCTCCATCGAGTAATGAATACTGAGTATGGCAATGAAGGTGTACAAAATCCGGCATGAGTTTCCTTTTTTATAATAATTATTGAAGAGATAAATCCCTCGGAATTCACCCTGGGGAAGCGAAGCCAAATATACGAATATATTGCAGATTTTTAAATATGTCAAGAGGAATCTTAAACATTTTTTAATAATTGGAATCTATTTTTCCAATGATGAAGGTAGCTCGTAGTTCGTAGCTGGTAGTAGTGGGCAGTGGGTAGTAAGCAGTGGGCTGTAGGCATTGGTAGCTCGTAGCTCATGCCTTTAGTTTTTAGCCATAAGCTGTTGGCAGGCAGGGGACACAATCTCTAAATACAATGTAATTCAAAAACCTATAACTCAACAACTCATGACAATAAATCTCAGTGTAACTAAATCACGCTCGAAGCGCAAATGACAATAAATGACGGCGTAGCCAAATGACGCGAAGCAAATGACCTCCTCACCTTAACCTTTAACCTTCGACTTTCTGACCTTTTGAGCTCGTAGGATTATGCCTTAAATTCGACCTTCCGATGTATTAAGCTCGTAGCTGGTTGCAAATGGTTTTAGTTTTAGTTTTGGTCAATTTTCAATTTTT
>JBGTBR010000070.1:0-16919 GCA_041749255.1 Saprospiraceae bacterium | reverse complement strand
TATATTGCGAAAAAAAGCATTGAGCCAGATAAAGAAAATGAATGATAAATCCTCTTTGCAAAAGAGAAGATTCAAATGTTCATTGAATATAGATTACCTAACTAAAGTGCTTTTGTGCTAATTTGGTGCGGTTGCCCTAATGACTCTTTATTCCTCCTTACTAATTACCAAAAATTCTTCTGCAATTAGATTGGAAAAAAAATCAACTACATTTGTAACAACTCTTTTACCCACATCGTCTAACCTTTGAATATGACAACCAAAGAATTGAAAGAAATGGTTTTACCGTATCAGGATAAGTTGTACAGGTTTGCATTAAGTATAGTTGGAAATGTCTTCGAGGCAGAAGATATTGTTCAGGAAGTTCTTATCAAAATTTGGAAAAAAAGCGATCATTTCGTTCAGGTTGAAAACAAGGAAGCATGGTGCATGACGATCACACGCAATTTGGCCATCGATAAAATTCGTGCAAGGAAAATGGCCATTGATGATATCGACGGATACTTCCACATATCTGATCAATCCATGTCACCGGCAGAGTCACTTGAAAGTGAAGATATGATGGATCATTTAAGAGAAATTATTGGAAAACTTCCGCCATTTCAAAAAAACCTGATTCACTTAAGAGATATCGAAGGATATTCTTACAAGGAGATCAGTGAAATTACGGGAGAGAATATTGACAAAGTTAAAATTACGCTCCACAGAGCCAGAAAAACATTAAGAGAACAAATTGAAAGTGTAAATTATATATAAAAATTATGAATACCGCGTACATTAAATCATTGCTTGAAAAATACTGGGAAGCTGAGACTAACCTTGAAGAGGAAAAGATCCTCAAAGATTACTTTAATGGTAATGCGATAGACGAGGATCTCAAACAATATACCTCTCTGTTTAGATTTTACCGATCTGCAACCGGTATCCAAATGCAAAATAAAGATATTGTAATACCTGAATCTAAGGTCTATACCTTGCGAAATGTATCACACCTCAGGAAATTAAGTATTGCTGCATCAGTTGCCATTTTACTCACGGTGGGATATTTTACAATACCCCAAAATGAATACCTGCCTGCGATAGAAATAGCTCAATTACATGATGCCGGTGAAATTACAGATGAAGAGCAGGCCATGGAAGTAACACTAGAAGCATTGGCTTATCTCGGTTACAAACTTGATAAATCATCAAATACGGTCAAACATGGACTTGATAAAATAGAAACCATAACCATTATTAAATAAACCTTATTAACTAACTATTGTAAATTGTATTAAAAATGAAGAATATACTATTCATTCTAACCGCTTTTGTAATGTCAGTGACGCTTTCCTTCGGGCAGCAGAACGCTATTGAAAAGTTTTTTAACGATTATCAGGATGATGATAATTTTACTATGGTGTACGTGAGTCCTAAGATGTTTGGGATGATCAGTAAAGTGACAGGTGATGAATTTGACCAGGATCTTAAAGACATCATTAGTGATCTTAAAAGTCTCCGCGTACTAACCACCAAAGTAGACGCCATGAAAGTGTATAAAGATGCAAATAGCAGAATCAATACATCTCAGTATGAGCTACTTCTCACTGCCAGAGACAAAGGGCAAAATGTAAATTTCTTTACCAAATCCACCAATAATGGCGATGTCATTGAAGAATTGTTACTCCTGGTAGGAGGAAGCGAAGAGTTTGTGCTACTAAGTTTTTTAGGTTCTTTGGACTTAAATAAAATTTCAAAAATGGCATCAAAGCTCAATATTGACGGCGCAGAACATCTCGAAAAACTTAAAAAGTAAATTCGAGTGAGAGAATTGTTCACCATACTAGGATTGTTTGCTCTTACAATGCAAACTTACGGACAAAAATCAGTCAATCAATTCTTTGATCAATTAAAAAAGAACAGAGAATGCCTTGCGGTAACGCTTCCAGGTTGGATGATCAATTCAGGAACGAATATCGCTCTGAAAAGTATGAATGAACAGGACAAAAGAGAGATCGTTGCCCTTGGGAAGAAGATCAAGAAGTTAAGATTTGCTATAAGTGAGGATAACCACACGATTTCCAGGCAAGACTTCATGAAAACCATTGAAAAAATGAAGTCTAATGATCAGTTTGAAGTCTATGCTCAGAGTAGAAACCAGGACGGCACTTTGTATATCATGATTAAAGAAAAAGGGGATAAGATCCAATATCTGACGATGCTGTACTTTGAAAGCGAAGTGGTAGCCATTGTCAACATTAAATCGGAATTGAAAATGAAAGATTTGGAAAATGCCAACTTTTCTTTCAATAATCCGGAGTTTGGACTTTAGTATTGTATTCTTTATTAATGAGAACTGAATGCAATATTCACCGAAAATATTTGTTTAACCATTTAATTTGAATTGAAATGAAATATACTATATTGATTGTATTATTTGCTACGGTATACTCTTTACCTACATTGGCTCAGAGATCTCCTGAGAATATGTTCAGGAAATATAAAAACCATAATAATGCTTTATTCCTGGAGACCAAAGGGGATTTTGTAAAATTTCCTTTAAACGAAGATGGAACGCAAAGAAGCAAAGTAAGCCGGATTGAAGTGATAGCATTTGGTGAAAATGAAGGAATGGATAAGCAAGAAAAATCTGACTTTGTTGCCTCGTTGTTAAAATTCAATTACGAGTTGCTGACAAAAGTAAAAAATCCTGAAGTCAAGGCCGATATTTATGTGCTTGGTGACATGGATTTTGTAGAGGAAGCCTTTGGAATCATTCAGGCAAAAGGATTTGATATCTATGCCAGACTTTCAGGAAAAATTTACCTGGAAGATTTGCAGAGTATGGATTTGAATATCGATGGTGCCTCCAGTGTTTTTGGTATGTTTGGTAATTAATCTTAGTAGTAAACACAAAAGAAAATTAAATACCGTACAGGTGTATTGCATAATAGGTATTTATATAAAAAAACTTGAGCATTTTAGGTAATACCGGTTTCGGTATTACCTTTTTTTATCTATGTTTACGGTATATAAAATACTGCTAAATATGAGAAATTGCATTTTGTGTCTATTCTTGCTTATATCTTTTGCCGCCTTTTGCCAGGAACAACCTCACTATACATCAGCTGACAAAAGATTAGAGGCTTTCCAAATCCGCAATCATTTACTTGATGAATCCATACTGCAACATGTCGATGTAGATAACATTGGTCCAACCGTTTTTGGTGGACGGATTACTGATTTGGATGTAAATCCTGATGATCCTACCCGTTTTTTTGTTGCCTATGCCACCGGAGGTCTGTGGTATACGGAAAATAATGGCACCACATTTACACCAGTGTTTGATTATGAAGCCGTTATGACCATTGGAGACCTGGCAGTCGATTGGAAAAATGGACATATATGGATCGGAACGGGGGAGAACAATTCAAGTAGATCTTCATATGCAGGTGTAGGTCTATATGTGAGTCGCAATATGGGGAAGTCGTGGCAACATATGGGTTTACCCGAAAGCCATCATATAGGCAGGATTCTCATTCATCCCAAGCAACCTAATACAATTCTTGTGGCATCTATGGGTCATCTTTATTCTTCCAATAAGGAAAGAGGAATATACAGAAGTACAGATGGGGGCCAAACATGGGAACACGTACTTTTTGTGAATGACAAAACCGGAGGTATAGATTTGGTTTTTGACCCTGTAAATTCCAATATTGTTTATGCATCAATGTGGGAAAGAGAAAGAAGAGCATGGAATTTTAAAGGTTCAGGATCGGGATCGGGAATTTACAAAAGCACAAATGCCGGTAGAACATGGAGTTTAATTTCTGGAGAGGGTAGTGGTTTTCCAATGGGTGATGGGGTAGGAAGAATTGGACTTGATGTTACAAGAGATAAGGGCAAAACCGTTGTGTATGCTTTTTTGGATAACCTTAACCGACGTCCGGAAGAAGAAAAAGAACTTTCTGATGATCTCACCAAAGAGTCATTTAAGTCTATGACAAATGACGAATTATTGAATCTTAATGATGAAAAACTGACTCAATTTTTAAGGTCAAACCGGTTTCCCACAAAGTACACTGCCTCGTCTATCAAGGAAATGATCAGGAAAAACACAATCCAGCCTGTCCAAATAGCTGAATACCTTGAAGATGCGAATACAGTTATGTTTGATACTCCTGTAGTAGGTGCAGAAATATACAGGAGTAATGATGGCGGAAAATCTTGGTTTAAGACACACAAAAATTATCTGGATGGTATCAACTTTTCCTATGGATACTATTTTGGTGAGATCAGGGCTTCAGCTCAAAACTCCGATAAAATATATGTAATGGGTGTGCCTATTGTCATTTCAGAAGATGGTGGAAAAACTTTTACAAGCATAAACGGAGAAAATGTGCACGTTGATCACCATGCCTTATGGGTTAACCCTAATAAAGCCGGCCACTTGATCAATGGTAACGATGGAGGTCTAAATATTTCATACGATGATGGGAAAAACTGGATCCAGTGTAATACCATACCTGTGGGACAATTTTATTACATCAATGTTGACTTGCAAACTCCCTACAATGTGTATGGTGGTCTTCAGGATAATGGAACCTGGAAGGGTCCTCATAACTATTCCTATAATGTGAGGTGGCAAAATTCCGGGAAATATCCATACGAATCTCTCGGTGGTGGTGATGGGATGCAGGTTCAAATTGACTCAAGAGATCAAACACTTTATGGGGGATCTCAGTTTGGGAATTACTTCAGAATGGATGGAACTACTGGGCAAAGAAAATTTATAACTCCCCGACACGAGTTGGGTGATCGTCCATATCGTTGGAATTGGCAATCTCCTATATTGCTTTCGAAGCACAATCAGGATATTTTGTATATGGGAGCCAATAAATTACTAAGGTCGATGAATAAGGGCGATGACTTTACCAGCATAAGCCCTGATCTGACAACAGGCGGTAAAGTAGGAGATGTACCCTATGGCACACTCACAACCATCGATGAATCACCGTTTACGTTTGGATTATTATATACCGGGAGTGATGACGGCTTGGTTCACAGATCGATGGATGGTGGGTTTACATGGGAAAATATCACCACCGGATTACCGGATAAAATGTGGGTGGGCAGAATCGTTTCATCTGTCCACGCTGAAGGCAGGGTTTATATCGCACTCAATGGTTATCGGTGGGATGACTTTACGCCATATGTTTATATGAGTGATGATTATGGAGATTCATGGAAAAGTATAAGCGATCCTCTTCCTCATGAAGCAGTCAATGTAATAAAGGAAGACCCGGAAAACGAAGACATACTTTATATTGGTACCGATCATGCAGTGTACATCAGCACTGACAGAGGTTCGTCCTATATGACCTTGGGAAATTTGCCATATTCACCCGTTCACGATGTAGTTATTCATCCCAAAGAAGGGCATCTCATTATTGGAACACATGGACGCTCAATGTACAAGACTGATATCAAGCCCCTTAGAGAATTATTGAAAACAGGACTATCGGAAAACCCGCTTTATGTATTCAATATACCAAAACAAAGATGGACTTCCTTTTGGGGTAGGCAGTTTGGTGTGTTTAGAGGGGGGTCTGATCCTAATGTTTCGATACATATCTATTCTGAACAAGGAGGCGAAGCCTCGATGAAGGTTTTCATAGGAGAGGATCTACAGCTGAATTCAATTGGATTGGAACTGAAAAAAGGAATAGCTTCATATGTTTATGATTTGACCATAGATGAAGAAAAAGTAGAAGAATATGAAAAGCTCCTGAATGAAAACAACAAAACTGAAATTAAAGTAACCAGTGCGGATAATGGCTCTTATTACCTCCAGAAAGGTAAATACACCATTGTAATTACCAAGGGTGATTTGATTTCTAAGCAAGAGCTTGTAGTAGAGTAGAGATTTGGGTATTTGTTATTTGATTTATTTATATTGATAATTAATAAAGTATATATGGATTTTGAGTGTTTTTATTAATATATGTCTTAGTATGTTGTATCGAATATTAATTCTTTCTACACATAAGTAATTTTTTAAAAAGTAAAACCATTACATTTGTTCCTTTTCGAATCATTTAAAAGATGATTCAAACCCACCAAATGAAACCTGAAAACCTGGAATGAATTCATTTCAGCGTTATAACGGAAATTAAATTAAATAAGAATAAAAAATGTCAAAGACAGATATCAAAAGAATTGCAGTTTTTACCTCAGGTGGAGATTCCCCAGGAATGAATGCGGCTATAAGGTCTGTAGTTCGTACCGGCAACTATTTTGACCTGCATGTATATGGTATATACGGTGGATATGATGGTATGATAAAAGGTGAACTTAAGAGGTTGGATAAGCGAGATGTAGGAAATATCATTCACAGGGGAGGTACAATATTGAAGACAGCGAGGAGCAAGGAATTTATGACACCGGAAGGAAGAAAAGCAGCATATGAATCGCTTGTCGCCTATGATATCGACGGTGTCATAGCCATTGGAGGAGATGGCACTTACACTGGCGCTATGGTGTTTGGAAATGAACATGATATTCCGATAGTAGGTCTGCCAGGAACTATTGACAACGATATTTTCGGCACTGATTATACCATAGGATTTGATACCGCCATAAATACCGCCATAGAAGCAGTTGACAGGATCAGAGATACCGCTGACTCGCACAATCGCTTATTTTTTATAGAGGTTATGGGAAGACATTCTGGTTTTATAGCATTGTATACAGGTATAGGTAGTGGAGCAGGTAATATTTTTCTCCCAGAAACGAATACTACCGTAGATAAATTAATCGACTTATTGAGGAAGTCCATAAAGCGAAAAAAACTATTTAACCTTGTCATTGTAGCAGAAGGGAATAAAAATGGCGGTGCCTCTGAATTAGCAGATGCGGTGAACAGGGAATTACCTGATTTTGAAACCAAAGTCACCATCATTGGTCACCTGCAAAGAGGGGGATCACCTTCTTGTAATGACAGGGTTTTAGCCAGCAGATTGGGTTTCCAGGCTGTAGAAGCACTATTGGACGGAAAAAAGGGAGTAGCTCTGGGAGTTATCAATAAAACACTTGAATATACCCCATTTGAAGAAGCGATAAAGAAGAATAAGCCCCTGGATCCCGATTACATTAAGTTGGCAGAAATACTGGCTTTATGATCACATTATTGTATGTTACCCACCCGAATGAAGAACATGCTCTCAAAGTAAGTCGTGTACTTGTAGAGGAGAAATTGGTAGCATGCACAAATGTTTTCCCTATCCAATCCATGTATCCGTGGGAAGGAAAAATTCAAAGTGAGTCCGAATATGTATCCATCTTAAAAACATTTCCCGGGCTAAAGGATAAAGTCGTAGATCGAATGATTCAATTGCATGAATATGAGGTGCCCTGTATTCTCAGCTTCGCGGTCGAGGTGAATGCTGAGTATAAAGATTGGTTATTGTCATGCCTGAAATGATAGGATCTTTCGGTTCGAACCAATTTCGAAAATCAACTATCAAATTACTTACTTTCTCTTTACTTTGAGAAGGCAGATGTCAATTCTTCGATAGTTTTTCCATTTTATCTGGCTCGAAATTTAAGTTTCTACTAAGTTATTGATAAAATTATCAATACAAAAGAGATGTAGCAATGCAATTAAGCATTGATAATCAATAGTATTTGCTCAAAAATATCTAAAGTAATATCACAAGTATTGATGATGTATATCTATGCCGTCAAAAAGGCGTTTCAGAAATTTTTACAATTATCTCAAATAGTTATATATTTTTATTACTATATTTAAGACTTGTCAGACCCTGTTACCAAATATGGTATGAGCAATTGGTTAAATTAACCTGAAGAATTATTGTAATGCAGTTGAAATGAATTCATTAACTGGACATTTATCATTCTTACATTCTCTACACCAATTGGTTTTTCACTTATTATGAAATATATCAATACATTTCTATTTCTCATCTTTTGGCAATTTGCTGTCTCCGTATCTGGACAAAATGAGCATGTGTCCGAAATAGTGGATAAGCTTATAAGATACGAGACCAATGTAAAAACGGGACCTCAACGGGCTATTCTGGTAGGAATTATTGATGGAGATTCAACGATGTTTAGTTCTCATGGTTTACAACTCACTGAAAATAGTGTTTTTGAAATTGGCAGCTGTAGTAAAGTGATCACATCAGCATTATGCAGTGCCCTTCATTGGAAAGGATTGATTAAACTGGATACCTTTATAAATGCATATTTACCTGAAGAATACAGAAATGAAAATGTAAAGCATGTCACTTTATTGGATTTGATCAATCATAAGACGAGTTTTCCCCGTTTACCTGAATTTATCGGCCTGAAACAAAGGGCTATATACGATCCATATGTGGATTATACCAAAGAAGATTTACTTAACTATTATAGAAAATACCAAAACAAGAATAATGGATCCTTTAATTATTCTCATATTCATTACGCTTTGTTAGAGATAGCCATTGAATATGCACTTGAAATGTCTTTTGATCAGGCCCTTACCCAATATTTGCTCGAACCCCTTGGCCTTAATAGTACATTTGTTCATTTTAAAAGTAATGAAAATTGGACGCAGGGTTTTGATCTTGCACTCAGGCCTGTGATTCCGCGTAGTTATTCCAGTTTTGCTGCTTCAGAAGGCATGAAATCTACAGCTGCAGACCTTCTTCAATTTATGAAAATATTGATGTCAATTGATATTTTGGAAATATCTTATCCATTGACATCTGCATTAAGACCTCGTTTGGTAACAAATTATGACAAAAATGTATCTATTGGTCATGGTTGGCATATAATAAACAATCTGGGTCGGTATCCGGTATATATGCATACAGGGCGTACCAGTGGACATCAGTGTTTTATAGCATTTATAAAGGAGACCAAAACAGGAGTAGTAGTACTTACCAATTCATCTTCCGGTAGTGAGGATTTAGGCATTCAAATACTCAAAACCGTTAATGATGGCTGGAAAAGAAGGCAGGAATATGACAGAAAAGAAAAATAATAAGCCATTAAAATTGACATGGGAAGATTTTCAAGCCCTGGGCAATGTGCAAGATAATGCACAAGAGGAACATTCAGGCGCACAAGCCAATGACAGGTGGTCCGAAAATATCCATAAAATGACGGTGAGGATACACCTGGAAAAGAAGGGTAGAAGGGGTAAAGAAGTTAGTATTATACGGGGACTTGAATTACCAGAACCCCTTTTAAATCAAATCGCCAAGGAAATTAAGACCCACTGTGGAACCGGAGGATCAGTAAAAGATGGAGAAATTATAATTCAGGGTAATTTTAGAGATAACATTCAAAAAATACTCAGTAATAAAGGTTGTAGAAACATTAAATTTTCAGGAAGTTAAATATAAAGTATTGATTAATCTTATAAGTGATACCGTTACAAAACCCACTGTGGAAATGCTGAAGTATATGATGGATGCCGAAGTGGGGGATGATGTCTTTGGTCAGGATCCTTCAGTGAATGCACTTGAGTCAAAAGTAGCAAAAATGTTTAATAAAGAGGCGGCTGTGTATTGCCCTTCAGGAACTATGACCAATCAGATCGCCATCAAAACCCATACAAAACCATTAGATGAGGTGGTTTGTGATAAAGATTCTCACATATATCAGTACGAAGCGGCAGGCTATAGTTTTAATGCGGGAGTGGGAATTAAATTATTAGATGGAAAATACGGTAAAATCAATGCTCATCAGGTGGCCACCTCGATCAACAGAGAATACGATTGGCTTCCAAGAACCAAATTGGTCGTTTTAGAAAACTCTTGCAATAAAGGAGGTGGTACGTATTACACTTTGCAAGAAGTTAAGGCCATTCGGGATGTGTGCAAGCAACATCAATTGGCCTTACACCTAGATGGAGCAAGGATTTTTAACGTGCTGGTAGAAACCGGTGACAGTACTCAGGATGTGGGATCTTTATTTGACAGTATTTCCATCTGTCTCTCTAAAGGACTTGGAGCGCCAGTCGGTTCAGTTTTGATCGGAGATAAACAGTTTATCAAAGAAGCCAGGAGATATCGTAAAGTATTTGGAGGTGGAATGAGGCAGGCCGGATATATGGCTGCTGCTGGATTATTTGCTCTTGACCACCATGTAGATCGTCTTAAGATCGACAATAAAAGAGCCAGGTTTATTGCTGACATATTGCAAAAGGAGTCCTACACATCCGATATTAGACCGGTTCAGACAAACATTGTGATTTTTGATTTACAAGCGCCTCTACAAGCAGACGATTTTCTTGAAAAGCTAAAGACAAAGGGTATTTTAGCTACGGCTTTTGGCCCGGCAACTATAAGGCTCACATTTCATTTAGATGTTTCTGAAGACGATATTCAGGTTATATCAAAAGAATTAAAGGGTCTTTACTGATCTGCTTTCCTTCTATTGATCTCATCTCTTATTATGGCCGCCTTTTCATAGTCTTCTTTAGCAAGTACTTCATCCAGCAAGCCTTGAAGAGCGTGTGTGGATAAACTGCCGTAATCTTCGGGATCCGTTATTTTTTTTCGCCTTCTTTTAGGTTTTTCTGAGGTATCTTCCAACACTACACCGGCTTCCTCCATAATAAAATCATAAGTGAATATAGGGCACTCAAATCTCACTGCCATAGCAATGGCATCAGAAGTTCTGGAATCAACTGCTACTGTCTTGCCATTCATGAGACAAACAAGTTGAGCATAGAAAATACCATCCTGGAGGTTATTGATCACGATCTCCTTCAATTGGACACCAAAAGTCTCTAATGTATTTTTGAATAGATCATGGGTCAAGGGTCGGTTAGGGGTCATATTTTCCATTGCAACCGCAATGGCTTGTGCTTCGAAACCTCCAATTACTATTGGTAGTCTTTTGTTACCTGAAACTTCACCTAATACCACTGCATAATTATGCGATTGGGTGACGCTGTGCGAAAGTGCTACTATTTCCAATTCTATCTTATTCATCCAATATGGTATTTTTCATATCCAATGGTTACATATTTCACAAAACAAAAATAATTGTTTTTGTAATCTTTATTACTTATTAGGTACAAGATATATGTAAATTAAATATAAGTAGAAAACGGCAAAGAAAGTTCTGTAAATGAAAAAATGGCTATATACGGTAAGTGTTTTGTTAATAATATTGTGGCAATGGGCAGTATGCAGTATGCAGTTGGCAGTAGGCAGTATGCAGTTGGCAGTGGGCAGTATGCAGTAGGCAGTTAGCAGCTCGACCTTGAGACCTTCGACCTTCAGACTTTCCGACCTTCAAATCTGCCGAAGGCGAAAACCTCAACCTCATTTTAGTTGGTAGCTCGTAGCTGGTAGCTCGTAGTTCGTAGACTCTTAATTGACAATAGGCAATTAGCAATTGGCAATCACTTTTCACTTTAAACTTTTCACTGTTCCGACTTTCCGACCTTCGACCTTCAAATCTGCCGAAGGCGAAAACCTCAACCTCAACCTTAACCTGCCGAAGGCGATAACCTTACCCTTACCCTTAACCTTAGCCTCAGCCTGAAAGTACCGTATAGAGTAAATGAATGTAATAGTTTATGCAATCTTTATATATTTGCAAACTTTCATTACAAAAGAGTGTTAAGGACTATATTGTTTAATAAAAATAAATGAAAAAAATGGCTTTTGAATTCACAGATAGTAATTTCGAAGATACGGCTTTAAAAGATGGAGTGTCAGTTGTAGATTTTTGGGCAGAATGGTGTGGACCTTGCCGTTTGGTAGCTCCTATCATTGAGCAACTTTCACAGGAGTATGAAGGTAAAGCAACTATCGGCAAAGTAAATGTAGATGACAATCCCAATATCTCCATGAAATACGGAGTAAGATCTATTCCTACAATACTTATATTTAAAGATGGCGAAGTTGTGGATAAACACGTTGGAACTCTTACAAAAGCACATCTTGAGCAAAAACTTTCAGCTCACTTGTAGAAGATATCGAATGATATATAAATGACCTCTGATCTGTAACGGAAAAGAGGTCATTATTTTTGACCTTTCACTCTTTTGCAAAGTACGAATTTCTTTTCCTTCGCGTTTCAATACTGTCCTTGTGAAGCAATTTTATATTGTTTCTTAAAAAGTTATCTTTTGACAAAGTTTTTCCTAATTGTCTAAAATATAAGGTGGGATCTGTTCAAAGAATTATTTATTTCAATTAAAAGGAATAGCGGAGTATGGATTTTTTTGAAAAACACGATATACGGTTACTGGATAATCTTGATCTGATGGCGCGTCAGGTTGTGGAAGGCTTTATTATTGGATTGCACAAAAGTCCTTTTCATGGATTTTCAGTGGAATTTGCCGAGCACCGATTGTACAATCAGGGCGAATCTACAAAGAATCTTGACTGGAAGGTGTACGCCAGAACCGATAAAATGTTTGTAAAAAAGTATGAAGAGGAAACCAACCTCAGATGTCAAATAGTTATCGACACTTCATCTTCCATGTACTTTCCAAAAGATATGAAAGGTAAGAAATTGAATAAACTCCAGTTTTCTTCCCTGGCTGCGGCCAGCCTGATGAATCTGCTCAGAAAGCAAAGGGATGCTTTTGGATTGAGTATGTATGAAGAAGAACTACACACACACACCGATTGTAAATCGAGTAATACTCATTACAGACTATTACTTACCTACCTTGATAAGTTAATAAAGGAAGACAAGACAGGTAAAAAAGGTGCATCCGCCGAAGCATTGCATAACATTGCTGACAGAATTCACCGAAGATCTTTGGTAGTGGTTTTTAGCGATATGTTCGAATCCACCGATGATCATGAAAACCTGTTTTCTGCTTTGCAGCACCTGCGACATGCCAAACACGAAGTCATACTTTTTCACGTGACAGATCATAAGCTGGAGAGGGATTTTGAATTTGAAAACAGACCCTGGTTATTTGAAGATATGGAAACGGGAGAAAAAGTTAAGTTGCAATCTAACGAAGTGAAGGAATTGTACACCAAAAAAATTTCTTCTTATTACCACGAACTGAAAATGAAATGTTTGCAATACAGAATTGACTTGATAGAGGCAGATATCAATTCAGGCTTTTATCCCATCTTACAATCGTATCTGGTAAAAAGATCCAGGATGCTCAAATAAGATCCCTTCTAGTTGATCTGAGCGTTCATTCACTTAGCATGAATTGGTGATTTGGCCCATGTATAAATTGGGTCTCGATTAAAATATAAGTGAACAGCTTAGTATATTTGAAGCGCAAATAAACTGAATCAAATGACAAAAATCAAACTATCTGAGTTTTCAACCAGAGCTCCGGATCACCTCAATAAAAAAGATATTGTGAAGGAAACCCGCTTGATTTCCAATAGAATAGGTGAGTTAGCCGAGCTGCTACATGCTGAAAGCAAAAACAGTATTTTGGTTATATTTCAGGGCATGGATTCCAGTGGAAAAGATGGAGCAACAAAAGGTGTGTTTAGTGGCTGTTCACCTATGTTTATCAATGGAATTGGTTTTAAGAAACCTACTGATGAAGAATTTGATCATGATTTTTTATGGAGGATACATAAGTGGACGCCCGGAAAAGGACATATTACAGTTTTCAACCGATCCCATTACGAAGATGTCCTCATTCAGCGGGTACATAACTGGATAGACGAGGAACATGTTACACACCGGATTAATGCCATTAACGCATTTGAAAAATTGCTTATGAAAGATAACAACACGACTATTCTTAAATTTTACATGCATCTTTCATACGAAAAACAGGGAGAAAAGCTTCAGGAAAGAATAGATGATCCTGAGAAACAGTGGAAACATAACGACGGTGATTGGCGGGAGCGAAAATATTGGAATGAGTATATGCAGGTTTACGAAGATGTTATCAACCGTTCAGACATACCCTGGATCATAGCTCCTGTAGATCAACGTTGGTACAGGAATTATTTTATTGCTTCGAAAGTATTGGAAACATTGATATCATTGAATATGAAAAAGCCTTTGCTCAAGAATGGAGAAGTTACGGATAGATAAATGGTTATGGAATGTCAGGATTTTTAAATCGAGATCCAAAGCATCCGATGCATGTCGAGAAGGAAAGGTGGTCATAAATGAAAACAAAGTAAAGCCCTCACATTTTGTTTACATAGGTGATGTGGTACACGTAAAAAAAGAGGGTTATAATTTAGTCTTCAAAGTAGAGAAACTCATTAAAATGAGGGTTTCGGCTATCCTGGCTGCACCTTGTTATACAAACCTTACGTCAAAAGAAGAGTTAAATAAATTCAAGTCCTGGTATATTGGAAAATCATCTAATGAATTTCGTGAAAAAGGTGCTGGAAGACCCTCAAAAAAGGAAAGCAGAATAATCAGGTCCTTTAAAGATGAACAATTTTGGGAATGGGATGAATGATTCCTTCCTAACTTCCTAACCTGATCCGTTGAAGGTCTGCTTCTGCGGCGATAAATCCAAAAGCAGCCCAATATCCAGTGTCGATGATATCTTCAAGCATATCGAAATATCGGGCGCGATTACCAGAGAACAGATAGTGATTTGCCAAACCATACCCCATGGTCACCGTAGTTAAAGGGTCTTGCGACTGAGTTGAAATCGAAAGAAGTTCTTCCGGGTTGATTTCACCTTTATAAACGAGTAATCTCTTATGGTATGATTCATTCTCAACTATATTCATAGAGGTCTTTATTCTGTTCAATAAGGCAGTTGCTTTTTCATCTTCTCCGAGTTTTTTATACGTGAGATACATCCAATCAGAAGTAGCTACTAACAGGTCATCGTTATCGGAAAATTTCATACACTGCTCGTAGGCATTGAGAGCATTGGAATAATCGCCGAGAAGAAAATGAGCCAATCCTAAATGATAATAAACATTAAATTGGAGTGTTGAAAGTGGTGTATTTATTTTATTTGGAATCCCATCAGGTTCTATTTGCGGTTTTCTGCCTTTCATGAGATCAGCTGCCTTCTGCAAATCAATTACTGCCATGTTGAATCTCCTGGTGGTAATATACCTATGACCCCTGTGTCTGTAAAGTTCTGGTGAAGTAGGATGTTTTTCCAATCCTTCATTAAACATACTAATGGCCTCATTGTGATAATCTTTATAAGCCATTCTCCTACCATACCAGATGATGTTATCCAAATCATCGGTGTCTTCAAAGTATTTTCCCTGTGCATCAAACAATAAGGAATCTTTCCTTTTTTCAGCCGCTGGATCTCCATCTCTTCTGTATAAAGGATCGCCCAGTAAAGAATAAGCTACGGGTGGATTGCTTTCGTATCTTTCTAATGTGGCTTCAGCTTTTTCAGGGGGAGCATTTTCTGAGCTGTTTTTACAGGAAATAGCTACAAATAAAGTCATGAGAATCCACCAGATGTTATGTCTGTTCATGGGTATATGTTCATTTCTATAAGCAAATATAAGATGTACAATGATAACTTTTCTAAAACGTCACTGGTTATTCAGTAATTTATTCAGATTTTTTATTTCTCAAACTTTTTCATCACTACCTATGAATAGGAATGGGATGCATAGCTCAATAGTTATGCTGAAAGAAGTATGTATTGAAAGCAATGTAAGGAATGTTTTATCTCATATTTGTACACTAATGTATTGAGCCTGATAAAGAATCCAACTTTTAGGGATTTTCATCCTTTGATCTGGACAGGTAAAAGACCATATCAAAAACTTTCATTTTTCCAGAAAGAATCAAAGTATCATTTGATAATTGTTCTATTTTGAATTGATAATCAAAGTCTCCTGAAGATTCTAAAACCTGGTCCTTGATGATATAGGGAGAAAAAGTTGTATCGCCAAGAATGTTTGTCAATAAATTTCCGTCTTCATGTAATTCAATAAATCCATCTTTTAAAGTAGTTGTTTGCCTCAGGTTTCTGGTCGCGTCATAAATATCCCATTTTCCAGTGATCTTTGCCTTGTCAAAATGAGAATTGCTATCACTTTTACAGGATGAAACCAAAATTAGAAAGGCTGCTAAAAGTAGGTAAAATGGACATTTCATAGTTAGAGTTCATAATGGTAATCAGAAATACTCGCTCTTTTGAAAACGCAAAACGCTTGCAACACATTGTAGTATTTCAAATTCATTCACAGTTTATCATTTTTAATTCAAGCTCAGTAGTGTGGTTTTTTTCACCATTTATGTATACTTGCAGAATAGATATCAATTTGTAATACCCAAATCAAGTACGATCTTTAATTAGATAATTCAATTTTTTCTTCCAAACTTTCCTCTATAAATTTGTGAATCATTTGAGTTTGGCTTTCTCCCCATTTTTGTCCGATGAGTCCAGCGATAAATAAAGCCGCCATCAGCAATAAACAAAATGGGAGTATCCATAAAATGCGTGCATTCATTCCTAAACTGTACTGCGAAAAGCCTATAATAGAAATAAAAAATGTAAAAAGTATCAATAGAGAATAGGCAAAGATAAATATTGTCCACACATTTGGATTTGGACCGTACAAACCACAGACAGATAGACTCCCATCTTCCTGAATTTCCATGTTGAGATGACAATAAGGAGACCATATTCGTTGTAAATCGTCTCGGACTGTTAGTATTATATGCGTGTCAATGCCAGACATGACTATGACTTTATTCCTTTGGGTGTGCTTGTTAATCCGGGATACAATATCCTGTACAGTCTCTTTGGTTTTCCATTCAAATTGGGGACGTACTCGAAATAAACTCATAGTTCTGCAAATTAGCAAAGAGAAAAATCATTAGTTTATATCAATGGTTCGGTAAAAAATTAAGCTGCTATTTTACCTAAATTCAGCACCTGTTTATAAAATTGATTAATTTTTATCAATTTATGGTTAAATCCATAGATTGAAAATATTCTGTAGATCATATTTCTGTTCTGTAAT
>JBGTBR010000069.1:0-89392 GCA_041749255.1 Saprospiraceae bacterium | reverse complement strand
TATATTGCGAAAAAAAGCATTGAGCCAGATAAAGAAAATGAATGATAAATCCTCTTTGCAAAAGAGAAGATTCAAATGTTCATTGAATATAGATTACCTAACTAAAGTGCTTTTGTGCTAATTTGGTGCGGTTGCCCTAATTAATTTCTGAGTAGTTAGAAAATATCGATCTTATAGTTATATTTTTGTTTGTGTTTTTTAAATTTAATTTTAAAGTTATGGAATTGTATATTCAGACAAATGGTAGGTTTATGTTGAATGGTAAATGGTTCCGTTTGTTTAACATTCTCATTTTCATTTTGATTTTCCATTTAAACAATATCGGACAATCAAAACCTCCTTTTGAAAGAATGGATGTTTTTGATTTGGAATGGGTTACAGATCCCCAAATTAGTCCCGACGGACAAATGATTGTATATGTCAGGAATGCGATGGATATTGTGAATGATGGAAAAACCAGACGATTATGGATGATCAATTCAGATGGGAGCAATCATCGTAAATTGACGTCGCTGGATGTAAATGAAGGTAATCCTGTATGGTCTCCGGATGGAAAAAAAATAGCTTTTACAGCAAGTACGGAGGCAGGAAATGAAATATTTGTATTCTGGGTATCATCAGGACAAGCGGCGCGTATCACTTCATTGGAAAATAGTCCGTCTGGTTTATCCTGGTCTTCCGACGGGAAATACCTGGCTTTTAGCATGTTTGTGGATGGCACTGAACTATCTCTTGTGAAGCCACCACAAAAACCCAAAGGTGCTAAATGGGCCGATCCTCCTCGTATCACGACAAGGCTAAAACATGAAGCTGATGGTATGGGATATATGAAACCCGGATTTTCCCAAATTTTTGTTCTTCCTTCTGATGGAGGTTCAGTTCGGCAGCTCACCCATGATGATTATAACCACAGAGCACCGCTGGTCTGGTCTAAAGACGATATTGAAATATTCTTCAGTGGAAATAGAAAATCAGATTGGGAGTACGATTTCAGAAATTCGGAAATCTATTCGGTTTCATTGGTGGATTATACAATCAGAGCACTAACTGACAGGGACGGGCCCGATCACAGTCATGCACTTTCACCTGATGGTAATACGATTGCCTATTTAGGATATAATGATAAGAAACAAACCTTTCAAAACACTCTTTTATATACGATGAAAAAGGACGGTTCCACGAAAAAGTATATTCCTACAGGTAAAGATATCAGTATATCGAATCCTGTTTGGGACAGCAAGGGAGAAGGTCTGTTTTATATGTTTGACGAAACCGGAGAGACAAAAGTGGGATATTCAGATGTAAATGGAAACAGTAAAACTATAGTGGGTAAACTTGGAGGAATTTCTATAGGCAGGCCGTATGGAGGAGGATCATTTTCTGTTTCATCAAATGGAGATGTAGCCTTTACCTATTCGACACCTTACCATCCATCAGAGTTGGCACTTATCAGAAATGGACAAAATGAAATCATTAAGCTGACTTCTTTGAATGATCACTTGCTATCTCATCGCGAACTTGGTCAGGTAGAAGAAATTTGGTATACTTCTACCTTCGATAACAGAAAATTGCATGGATGGATAGTAAAACCACCAAACTTTGACCGTAATGTCCAATATCCTTTAATAGTTGAATTACACGGCGGGCCAACAGCAAATTATAGCGGAACATTTACTCCTGAAATTCAACTCTATGCCTCAGCCGGTTATGTAGTATTTTACCCAAACCCGAGGGGAAGTACCAGTTATGGTGAGGAATTTGGAAATTTACTATACCATAATTATCCCGGTGAAGATTATAACGATGTTATGGACGGAGTTGATGTTGTCATCCAGAAGGGTTACATAGACGAGAATCAACTTTTTGTAACCGGAGGTAGTGCCGGTGGAATCATGGCTGCATGGATGATAGGCAAAAACAACAGGTTTAGAGCAGCGGCTGTTATCAAGCCAGTCATGAATTGGATAAGTAAAACACTGGTTGCCGATAATTACTACGGATATGCAGATACCCAGCTTCCTGGCCAACCCTGGGAAAACTTTGAAACATATTGGAAATTTTCTCCCATTTCACTGGTGGGAGACATAAACACCCCTACCCTTGTTATGGTGGGAATGGAGGATTACAGGACTCCTCCTTCAGAGGCTAAACAACTTTACCATGCTTTAAAACTGAGAAAGGTCGAAACGGTATTGGTAGAAGTTCCAGGAGCTCCGCATTTTATTGCCAATCGCCCAAGTCAACTCATCACAAAAGTTGATCATATTATAGCGTGGTTTGATAGATATAGGAAAAAAGATGATTAAGACCTGTATGTTTTTGGTTTGATCCGGACTATAGCGAAATATACATTTAGAGGAAATCGGGTTGCTTTTCAGTTTAATTATTGAATTCGCACAGCGTCTGTAAGTACCGGAAAACTAAACCGGCAGCGAGCTGTGCAGTCATGTTATCTATGTCATAAGACGGATTGTATTCAGCTATATCCAATACCTTCAGTTTAGAGGATTGAAATACTTTGTAGATCAGTGGCCAGGATGTATGGAAATCAGGCCCAAATAGCGAAGGAGCACTCACACCAGGTGCTATGGAAGAGGAAAAAAAGTCCAGATCTATAGAAAGATGCAAAAATGTAATCTCATCAATGAAGTGCTCTATTTCTTCAAATATTTGACGCCTGTTATCGTAAATACTATCATTAGTATAATACCGAACCCCTAAATTATCGGCTGTATTGAAGAGTAATGAAGTGTTGGCATTTTTTTGAATACCAATGACACAATAATGTTTAAGATTTTCTTCCATTAATTGATAAAAGGGTGTACCGGAATTAGGAAGAGGATTAGGCTTTCTCAAATCAAAATGTGCATCAAAATTAATGATGCCACATGGACGTTCTTTTGCAAATCTGGACAACCCTTTATGAGAACCATAGGATAGATCATGTCCACCACCAATAATGACCGGCAACCATTGTTTCTGCAATAGGTGGTAAATGGTTGTTGCTAAAAGTTCTTGACTATCCTCCTGATTTTCATCTTTGCAAAATATACTACCGCAATCCATTATCTCCCAGTGTTCATTATGATGAACCGGCAACACTCCCAGTTTTTTTCTTATAATATCAGGACCGGATGCTGCACCGGGTCTTCCATTATTTCTTTTTACCCCTTCATCGACAGCATAACCGACAATGGCAATTCCAGCATGGACTGGCGGGACAATATCATTGATGGAAAGATCGATAGAGTGGATCACCTGGTGCCATCGAAATTGAAAACGATCACTTTCATGGTCTATCCTTCCCTTATAAGCTTCAGCTTGGGAAGCCAGGTATTGCGAGGGGTCTTTATATAATAAAAGATGATCCATATCAAATTTGCTGTCCTTTGATCCAAACGTGGGAAGGTTTTAATTGCCCCTGCCTGTATATGATTTCACGGTAATCTGAAGATGGAAAGCCCACCAGGTCAGCTCTCATGCCATTTTGTATTTTGCCTCTATCAGAAAGTCGTAATGCTTTAGCTGCCCTGCATGTGATGGAAGCCAATGATTCTGCCACGGAGAGTTTCTCATAGGCAGCTAAAACACCTAATTGTGTAAGAAGATGCCCCATTGGAGCAGACCCGGGATTCCAATCCGAAGCTACAGCAACACAACAGCCTTTATCGAGCAATTTACGTGCAGGGGCAAATGGAATCCCTAAACCCATGGACGCTCCGGGTAAAACCACGGCTACTGTATTGCTTTTAGCCAGGATCTCTATTTCTTTGTCACCTGATGCCTCAAGATGATCCGCACTGACAGCGTTGACATCGACAGCAAGCGTACTCCCCCCAGCGGTAAACTGATCTGCATGAACCGTAAGGTCGAATCCAAGTCGTTTTGCTTTATGTAAATAACTCTTCGATTCGTCTACTGAAAAGGCAGTGTCTTCCACAAATATATCTACCCTTTTTGACAGGGATTGTCTTTTGATCTCAGGCAAGAGTTCTTCTGCCATAATATCGAGATATTCTTTTTTATTTCCATTAAAATCTGGGGGAAGCGTGTGAGCTGCCAGGCATGTTGAAATGATGTCGGCATCTATTTCCTCACCTACTTGTCTTATCACTTTTAGCATTCGAATTTCGTCTTCAACACTCAATCCATATCCACTTTTTACTTCTATTGTGGTTATACCGCATTCCATCATTGACCTTGCACGTAATTTGGTATTGATCAATAGATCAGAGTATTCACTCTTTCGTGTAGCACTAACCGTTGAAAAGATACCCCCACCCTCCTTTGCTATTTGGAGATAAGGTATTCCCTGTAACTTTTTACTGAAATCATCAATCCTGTTTCCCCCATAACAAATATGGGTATGGCAGTCAATGAAACCGGGTAATAAAACTGTAGGTTTCTCCATTTCCTGAATCGAGTAATCATTTGAAAAGAGTTGCCTGAATTCCAATAATTCACCTATACCTACAATATTGCCGCGATCTACAGCAATCCACTTGTTTTCGGCAATATTCAAATCTTTTGACGTTACAGGACCATTATACCTGACTTTGTCCATTGTTACTATTTGAGTAAACGGACCCATGATGGTATACTGCTTATTATGAGTGAAAGTATTCATTAAAAATCAAGCTTGTGTAAAGTACTCATTTCCGTGGCTCGTTGATAACCCGCATCCTTATGTCTGAAAATTCCCATAGCCGGATCGATATGTAATACGCGTTTAAGGCAAACTTCTGCTCTCTCTGATCCATCGGCAAGGACGACCATACCGGCATGTTGACTATAACCCATACCGACACCTCCTCCATGATGAAAGGATACCCATGTCGCACCTCCTGCTGTATTTCCCATGAGATTGAGCAGTGGCCAATCAGAAACTGCATCGCTGCCATCCAGCATTCCTTCTGTTTCCCTGTTTGGGGAGGCTACCGAACCACAGTCTAAATGATCCCTGCCAATAACAATAGGTGCCTTTACTCTGCCTGATCTTACTAACTCATTGAATATCAATCCAGCTTTTTGCCTTTCACCCATTCCCAACCAACAAATCCTGCTTGGCAATCCCTGGAATGCCACTTTTGCCTTAGCTTCCTTTAGCCAATGAATCATATTTGTGTTTTCCGGAAAAGCTTTTATCAGGGCTTCATCCGTCGTGTATATATCTTCTGGATCTCCGGATAAAGCTACCCACCTGAAAGGTCCTTTACCTTCGCAAAATAAAGGTCTAATATAGGCTGGAACGAATCCAGGAAAATCAAAAGCATTCTTTTCTCCTCCCTGGAAAGCAAATTCTCTGAGATTATTTCCATAATCAAAAGTTATACTTCCTCTTTTTTGTAACTCGAGCATGTATTGCACATGCTGCGCCATACTTTCTAATGATTTCTTTTTATACTCTGCTGCATCTTTTTTTCTTAAATCAGCTGCTTGATCCAAACTCAACCCTTGAGGAATATAACCAAAAACAGGGTCGTGTGCTGAGGTTTGGTCGGTAAGTATATCCGGAGTCAATCCATCATCTACCATTCTTCCCAAGACATCTACAATATTGCCTACTAGCCCTATAGATATAGCCTCACCCTTGTCTCGAGCTTCTAACGACCACTGGATAGCCTCTTCATACGATGAGGTCATTTTATCGATGTATCGGGTTTCCAGTCTTTTCCTGATTCGATCCGGATCTACATCGATACCAAGAAAAGTAGCCCCTGCAATGGTGGCTGCCAATGGCTGAGCTCCTCCCATTCCTCCAAGTCCACCGGTTACCAACCATTTTTTTCTTAAATCACCCTGGAAATGCTTTCTTCCACATGCCATGAATGTTTCATATGTGCCTTGAAGAATACCCTGAGACCCTATATATATCCAACTCCCGGCTGTCATTTGTCCATACATCATCAGTCCCCTTTCGTATAAGTCCTGGTAATGTTCCCAATTGGCCCAATGAGGCACCAGGTTGCTGTTCGCTATTAAAACCCTTGGAGCCATTCTATGCGTAGGAATGATACCTACAGGACGACCAGATTGGATGAGTAGACTTTCCTCGTCAGATAATTTCAACAAACAGTCAATAATTTTTTTAAGATCAGTAATACTCCTTGCTGCTCGACCAGTACCACCGTATACAACAAGCTCGCTGGGGTTTTCTGCCACTTCTGAATCGAGATTGTTTAAGATCATTCTCAGTGGTGCTTCTGTTTGCCATGATCTGGCATTCAGCCGGGTACCTCTGGGGGCCTTATAATCTGGGTGGCTTGCATATTTTTCAATAAACTTCGAATAACTCGTCATATGCGGTTCTAAAGTTTTCATAACCTTCCATTTTTTTATTTTTAACAATCTCTGCAACCGTCCCTTCATAAATCAATGAGATGGCCATGTGCATATACTCTCCTATCAGGACATCGTGAGTGATGTGAGGAATTTTTGATCTGACTTCTTTTACTACAGCTTCCAGTATAGGATGGGTTTTCATTGGCCTTTTAAAATCTATGGCCTGAGCAACACAAAGTAATTCTATTCCCAATATTTTTAAAACGTTTTCAGTCACCTGAAGTGCTTTTCGACCTGAGATAGACCCCATACTAACGTGATCTTCCTGTCCTAATGATGTGGGAATACTATCAGCACTTGCAGGGTAGCATAGAGTTTTATTTTCGCTGACTAATGCAGCAGAAGTGTATTGGGGAATCATAAAACCGGAATTGATGCCCTCGTCTTTAATGAGAAGCTTTGGCACTCCACTTGTGGTTCCTTCTAATGATAAATAGGTGCGCCGTTCAGATATACTACCTATTTCTGATGCGGCAAGACAGGCGTAATCAAGGGTTAAAGCAAGAGGCTGACCATGAAAACTGCCACCACTTATGATCTTTTCCCCTTCAAAAATAACCGGATTGTCAGTAACAGAATTGATCTCTATTTCAGTCCGTTCTTTTAAATGCAACCATACATCTCTTGAAGTTCCATGTACCTGTGGCATGCACCTCAAAGAATAGGGGTCTTGGACTCTTTCACAATCAATATGCGAAATGTTTATTTCAGTGCCATGAATCAAATAATGTAGCCTTTCTGCAACGTGCATATTTCCTTTAAACGGTCTAAGTCGATGCAAATCCGGGTCAAATGGTGAGGCAGAACCGGATAAAGCTTCTACCATCAATGCTCCGGTTATGTCGGCCTGGGTAAGTGCTAAATGTAATTTTTCAACTACACAAATAGCATGTGCCGCTATAAACTGAGTACCATTGATCAATGCGAGACCTTCTTTGGCTTTTAAAGTAATTGGGGCTAAATCAAAAAGCTGTAATATTTCAGAAGAAGGTCTGACTTGACCTTCATGGTTTACATGTCCCAATCCGATTAGTGGCAGAAAACAATGACTCAACGGAGCCAAATCGCCCGATGCTCCAACGGATCCTTGACAAGGAACTACCGGTATTACATCATGATCAATATGCCATATGATTCTCTCTAATGTTTCGAGGGTTATACCTGAATAACCAAGACTTAATGCATGTACCTTGGTTATCATCATCAACTTTACGATAAGTGTATCGCAATTGTTCCCTACCCCAACACTGTGGCTGATCAAGAGATTTCGTTGAAGTGTAAGGACATCTCTTTGCGGAATCATCACGGTGCATAGTGGTCCAAAACCGGTATTTACACCATAGACAGCCTCAGCGTTGCGTTCCAGCATTGTAGCGACGGTAGATGCACTTTTCTCTATATTCAGGATTATATCCTTGTCCAGGACGCCTTTCATGTGTCCCCGTGCAAGAGATAGTGCAGAACCTGCAGTTAATCGGTCTTTTCCATATTTGAAAATAATCATCTCTCCTCTTTGACTATCAAAAATAATAACTATTTTTGATAACTATTAATGATTTAAATTCATGTATTGATAACTATGAGTTATAATATTGAAATGCGCCATTTGCGATACTTTTATGTACTAGCTGAAGAGTTGCATTTCGGAAAGGCAGCTGCACGGCTTTTTATCAGTCAACCCGCACTTTCAAAGCAGATAAAATTACTGGAAAGTGTCATAGGTGTAGCTTTACTTTACCGATCAAATAAAAGTGTTTCTTTGACGCGGGCTGGAAAATATTTAAAAGATAAATCCGGCAGTTTAATTACTCAATTAGATGGTGCCATTGCTCAAATTCATTCGATCGATAGAGGTTTGGAGGGTATGCTTAAAATTGGATTTTTAGGATCCGCTATGCAAAATGTATTGCCAATGCAGCTGAAGACTATGAATGACTTGTATCCTGGTATCACGATTTCATTGGACGAAATGTCAAACAACAAACAAATTGAAGGTTTGAAAACGAGGCAAATCGATATTGCTTATATTCGGAAAAGTGTTGTCCCCAAAGAAATTGAGATTGTCCCTGTATTTTCCGAAACATTCTCTTTGGTACTACCAGAAAATCATTGGATCGCTGACGATAACTTTACTGATGTTTCTCAATTAAAAAATGAAAAATTTATTTTATTTGAAAGGAGTTATAGCGAAGAATATTACGATGCCGTCATAAGTATATTTGCAGATCAGGGATTTATTCCTGGAATAACCCATCGATCAGTGCATGCAACTACTATATTTCGACTGGTTGAAAATGAAATTGGTGTTTCAATAATCCCTACATCTTTATCAGCTGGATATAATTTACATGTGCGATTTATTGAATTGAAAGAAATAAGACAAAGAACAACATTGTATCTGGCATGGAATTCAGAAAACGATAACCCTGCACTTCATAATTACTTACACATTCACAATGTGTATAAAAAATCGGACACGCAGGCTTGAAGTTATCGACGGGCTGGAAATTTTTTATTTAAAACAAACTCATCGTCTGGATAGTTTATATGAACATACCCCATTGAGTTTAGGCAACCATTAATATTCATTTAAAATTTACATCAGATGAAAAACCTATTATTGATTTTATTTTTAAGTTCATTATTATTCTCTTGTAAAAGCAAGAATGAAACTACAGAAACAGAAAACGAGAATAAAATATCAGACAAAAATTATGTATTGACAGCATTCGAAGATTCTCCGGAATATCCCGACGCAGAACTGGAATTTAATTCATATAAAGATGGCATATTTGAATTTGAGGTTGACAGTGATACATATGAACTTGGCGAACAGACTTCAGATGCAGCCCGAAAAATGTGCGCTAACAGTAAAGAAGGGCAGCATATCCATTTGATTATGGGTTCTGATCCATATTATGCTAAATACACGGCTACTTTCAATCAGGACATTAGGGATGGAGAACACTATATGTTGGCTTTTCTTTCCAGATCGTATCACGAAAGTATTAAAACAAGGGATGCTTTTATTTCATACAAAGTAAAAATTAAAGATAATACAGTGGTGAACCAGGAACCTATAGAAGGAATGATGTTGTGGTACAGTCGTCCAAAGGGTGTTTATATAGGTAAAGAAGAGACGGAAAGGGTAATGTTGGATTTTTATCTGAAGGACGTAACATTAGGTGACGAATTTGCTGTCAAAGCCGATATCAATGGTGGAGTCCACAGTATCAACCGCTGGCAGCCTTACTATATAGATGGATTGCCTTTAGGTAAGAATACCATTACTCTAACCCTTGTAGATAACCAGGGAAAAACGGTTAATATCCCCAATAATCCTGTTTCTATGGAGTTTGAATTAAAATCCAATCCCGAAGATGAACTCGTTCAGTAATTTTTGAAATTAACAGCAGAATTATTTTCCCTTCTTGTTTGTTTATAAGGCATCAATTGATATTTTTGCAACGCAATTGACAAAACGGTGGTTGTAGCTCAGTAGGTTAGAGCATCGGATTGTGGTTCCGAGGGTCGTGGGTTCGAATCCCATCTTCCACCCACGAGCACAAAAGGTTTCACTGAGGAGCTTTTTGTGCTTTTTTGTTTAGTACTAACTGACCGCTTTTCCAGCCTTTACAAAAGGAATCTTCATTTTCTGACCAATGTAAGGTTAGAATAATTATGTTTGAATTTAAATAGCCAACGAAAAGTTTACCATGCTGATTTTACACTTTCACATTCATTATAAAACCCAATGGGATCAACAGCCCTTCATACATTTTGAAAGAAAAAAGGGAAAGAAAAACATAGAAGGTCAATTTAATCTTCAGTCTTTTGATGGCGAGAATTGGACTGGGCAGCTGATATTAGAACCCCGTGAGAAATTACAATACCGTTACGGGATTCAGAACGATACAAATCGAATTTCCGAATTCAAGCGATGGCGGAATATACCCACTACATTGTTAACCGGCACAGTCTATATTAAAGACTTTTGGAGAGCTCAAAATGAAGTTAGGAATATATTCCACACTTCAGCTTTTACAGAAGTCATTTTTAAAAGAAATAACTTTGGCCCTCAGCTCAAAAACAGTTTGAAAAAACTTGCAGGAAATGGTCTGCAATTTAAACTTTGGGCTGCTAATGTGCCGCAGACATGTTACGTTGGAATAACGGGAAATGTACCAGAACTCGGCCATTGGAAAAAGGCACAGAAAATGACTGATTTGGAGTACCCGAACTGGACGCTGGCTATCTCAGGGTATAAATCAAAGATTGAAATTGAATACAAGTACGTACTTTGCGACATTCAAACAGATGAAATTGTGCAATGGGAAGTGGGAGATAACCGGCTTCTGGTTTTTTCCTTTCCTGAAAATGAAGGATATACATACCTTCAAAATGATGATCATTTTAGATATTCAAAAAATTGGTGGAAAGGAGCAGGAATGGCTATTCCTGTTTTTTCTTTACGCTCTGCTACCAGCCTGGGAATGGGTGAATTTGTGGATTTGATTCATGCCATCGATTTTTGTAAGGATGCTGGATTGAAGATGCTTCAAATTCTTCCCGTGAACGATACGATTGCAAATAAAACATGGAAGGACAGTTATCCTTATTCTGCCATTTCTGTATTTGCCTTGCAACCACTTTATATCCATATTCCTTCCATTGGATCATTTAAAACAAAGAAATTACAAAAGGGATATGAAGATGATCTGAAAAGGCTTAATGCATTGACCAAAATTGATTTTGTGGATGTAATGAATACTAAATTCAAATACTTCCGAATGCTTTTTGATCAGGATAAAGACAAGTTGAAAGATGACAAAGATTTTCAAAATTTCATCACTGTCAATCAGGAGTGGCTGAAGCCTTATGCTGTTTTTTGTTATTTAAGGGACTTCAATAATACTTCAGATTTTCGCGAGTGGAATAAATACAATACGTACAACCCATCCGAGTTGGAAATATTAGTACGAAATGATGCAAGAGCAAACGAGGAAATACATTTTTATTACTATTTGCAGTATCACGCAGATAAACAGTTGATAGCAGCGAAAGACCATGGAAGAAAAAAAGGTGTGGTATTGAAAGGAGACCTCCCTATAGGCATATATCGATACAGCTGTGATGCCTGGGTAAGCCCTTCATTGTACAACATCAATGAGCAATCTGGTGCTCCTCCCGACGATTATGCAGAAGCGGGTCAAAACTGGGGTTTTCCAACATACAACTGGGAAGAAATGTCAAAAGATGGATTTTCCTGGTGGCAAAAAAGAATGGCTAAACTAAGTGAATATTTTGACGCTCTAAGAATTGACCACATTCTCGGTTTTTTTAGAATTTGGTCCATACCCATTGAGGCGGTCGAAGGTACTATGGGTCTTTTTAATCCGCGCCTACCCTATTCTACTGATGAACTGGTCGCATTTGGAATCAAAGGTGACATTAATCGGTATATCAGCCCATACATTAGAAAAAATGTAGTTGAAGAAGTATTTGGCTCTGAAGCTAAGCTGGCTGTCAGTGAATTTATGGATGAAGTTGGGCATGATGCTTATGTGCTTAAAGACAAATGCAATACCCAGGCTAAGATTAAAGCATTTTGTGCCCGGCCTGAGAATAAGGTTTTTATTCCACTGGAAAAATCACTTATCCGGCTGGTGGGTGAAATTCTCCTGATTGAGGAAGAGGTTGGAGAGAAGAAGGTGTATAACCCCCGGATTACTCTGCATAAAACATTTTCCTACAAGGCACTGGATGATGACCAGAAAGAAGCTTTTGATAAAATGTACAACGATTACTTTTACAGTCGTCATGATCAATTCTGGAAAAAGCAGGCATTGTGGAAGTTGCCGGCATTATTGGAAGCTTCGAATATGTTGATATGCGGTGAAGATTTGGGAATGATTCCATCTACCGTTCCAGAAGTAATGAGAGAATTGAATATCATCCCGCTCGAGATCCAAAGGATGCCAAAAGTTAATACCCGGTTTGGATCAACAGGCAGCTATGATTATCTTTCTGTAGCGTCTCCATCTTGTCATGATATGTCAACCATCAGAGGTTGGTGGGAAGAGAATAAAAATACTGCTATCGATTTTTATTATAATTATATGGGACAGCATGGATCCGTACCCGAAATATGCCACCGGGAAATAGTAGAATTTATAGTACGTGACCATATCATGTCACCAGCCATCTTAGCCATTTTTCCCATCCAGGACTTATTGGGAATGGATGATGAATTAAAACATCCAGATCCATTTTCAGAGCAAATCAATGAACCGAGTAATCCCGATCATTACTGGAGATATAGAATGCATCTCGATATAGAAAGCATTTCTAAAAAGGAGTCTTTTGTTGAGAGACTTCGAAACGCAATTAAATATTCTGGCCGGGACATAAGTTAATTTTCAGCTTATTAAAAACTGATCTTATTTCTTATCTGCTATTTGTCATAGATCATAAATACGTTTTCGACATTCGTGTTTATGGTAATTAGCACTTCTATTTAAAATTGGAAAGATAAAATTTATACTTCCTTGAACACCAAATAATCGGTTTTTGGCATTTAATATGGAGAATCCCTGATTGAGATATGAATTGTCAAGTCTATAGTATCAAAATCTCAGGATCAAAGAGCGTTGTTTTTCTTTGTATGTTTTGTTTATTTCATTTAACGAACGCATTGTCGCAGGTTTTTGATTCTATCCTTGTCATTGATGAATCCGTAGTGTACTTTGATTCAGACAGTTATGTTCTAGATATTCAAAATAAAATTTCCATTTCTGAATTGGCACAAAAACACAAAAATGGAATGTTTATTTTAAATGGTCACACCGATGGTGATGGAAGCGATATGTACAACATGACACTTTCAGAAAATAGAGTACTTTCGGTTCAGTCTTATCTCAGAGATTCACTTCACGTAAAAGAGGAGTATATAAAAATAGATTTTTATGGTAAACGATTGCCGGTTGCTGATAATTCAGTGGAATCCGGTAAAATGCTCAACAGAAGGGTTGTCATTGACGTTGCCGGGAAAAGAAAATTTATCAGGATAGAAGGCACTGTTCAAAGTAATACAAAACTTCCCATTGAAAAAATAAAAATTTTTGCAGAGAGTAAAGACTTCGAAGCTGTAGCAATGGGAAATAAGGATGGTAGTTTTAACATTGATGTACCTTACAACCTATTTGTTAAACTTACCGCTACAGCAGCTGATCATTTTTTTGATTCAAAGTTTATAAAGGCGGATATTTCAGTGGTCGATAATCATCCGGTGATGAAGGTTACCCGGATGGAGAAAGACAGAAGTTACATAATACCCGATTTGTTTTTTGAGGGAAACAAAGCTATACTTTTAAAGAAATCTGAGAATGTATTGCACTCATTAACCCGCACAATGCAGGAGAGTGATGTCTGTGTCATTATAGAAGGCCATGTTAATGCCCCCAATCAGGAATTAATGCCTCCGGCTACATTCGAATATGATCTCGCTTTTAGAAGGGCTAAAGCCATAACGGATCATCTTATTAGTAAAGGGGTTAATCCTTTGCGGTTAAATCCCATTGGCTATAGTAATTGGTATATGGAAAACCCTGACCCTGTCACCAATATGGAAATGGAATTGAACAGAAGGGTCGAACTCAATATCAAGGACTGCGATTCGCTATTTAAATTTTCACAGGAAAATGCTGTTATGCCGCCGAATAAAACAACAAAAGGCAGGCTTCATCAACTTCAATAGTGAGGTTTTCGCCTTCGGCAGGATGAGGATAAGGATAAGGTTAAGGTTAAGGTTGAGGTTAAGGTTTTTGCTTTCGGCAGGTCGATAAAAGGGTGAACGGTGAGCAGTGAACGGAAAACGGACAACAGTGAATGGTCAAAGTTATTTAGGTATTAAGAAGCTACGAGCTACGGGCTACGAGCTACTAACTAAGAGCTAATTTGAGGTTAAGGTTTTCGCCTTCGGCAAGTTGAGAAGGAGAGATGTCATTTGCTTCGCGTCATTTGGCTACGCCGTCATTTGCTACGCTGACATTTGAGCTACGCGCGTTATTTGGTTATAGAGAGATCAGTTTGCCTATTGCCTACTGCACTACTGCCAAAAGCTAACTTCTAATGACTAAAAGCTTTTTTGCTACGAACTACGAACTACGAGCTAAAATGAGGTTTTCGCCTTCGGCAGGATGAGGTTAAGGTTAAGGTTAATGTTAAGGTTGAGGTTAAGGTTTTTGCCTTCGGCAGGTTGAGTAGGAGAGATGTCATTTGCTTCGCGTCATTTGGCTACGCTGACATTTGCGCTACGCGCGTTATTTGGTTATGGGGAGATCAGTTTGCCTACTGCCTACTGCACTACTGCCAAAAGCTAACTTCTAATGGCTAAAAGCTTTTTTGCTACGAACTATGAGCTACGAGCTAAAATGAGGTTTTTGCCTTCGGCAGGTTGAGGTTAAGGTTAAGGTTAAGGTTTTTGCCTTCGGCAGGTCGATAAAAGGGTGAACGGTGAGCAGTGAACGGAAAACGGACAACAGTGAATGGTCAAAGTTATTTAGGTATAAAGAAGCTACGAGCTACGAGCTAAAATGAGGTTTTTGCCTTCGACAGGTTGAGGAGGAGAAATGTCATTTGGCTACGCCGTCATTTGCGCTACGCGCGTTATTTGGTTATGGAGAGATTAGTTTGCCTATTGCCAACTGCTCACTACTGCCAAAAGCTAACTGCAAACAGCTAAAAGCTTTTTATGCTAAGAACTGCTACGAGCTAACTTGATCCGAAAACCTTTCGGAGCAGTTCGGAGGTTCTTTGATCTACATTATTCCTGATGCCTATTTCTTTATGCTCTATAAGACCAAATAGACCTGACAGGGCTTTTGCATTGACATGGTCATCCAATTCAGGATTTGTTTTCCTGACTAAAGGAATTTTATTATACGCTGTTATGGCACTTCTCCAAAGATCTCTTGCTTTTACTTCATCTAAAGCCTCCTGAATCACAGGCATAAATGCTTCATATAATTTTTGATAGCTTTTATTTTCAAGATATCTCGTTGCGGCATCGTCCTTTCCGGATAATATTTTTAATGCATCATCAAAAGAAATCGTTGTGATGGCATCAGTGAAAATGGGTGTTGCTTTTTTAGCTGCGTATTCTGCAGCTTCATTCATTTTATTTACAAGATCTTTTTCTATGTTTTCGAATCCAGGAACATTTTTAAGACGTCTTACAACGGACTGAGCTTCTTCAGGCAATAAAATCTTATAGGGACTCTCGAGGTAACCATTTGTTGCTGATAACTGTGTTACCGCTTCACCAACACCCAATTTTAGTGCTTCCTTTAAACCTCGGCCTGCTTCATCTTGTGACAGTGATCCTCCGGAAACAACTTCTTTTGCTTTGTTAAGTACTTTGCCAAATTGGCTATACCCATTTACATTCACAAAAGTTATAAAAGCCAGGAATATTACGATGGTTTTTTGCATAAAATTTCAATTTGGTATATAATGAATATTTTAGGTCATTTAGTTTATGAAAAGCAGTCATTAACGATTGATTAACGAAAAATAAAATTACAATTACATAAAGGAAGTTTTATGAATAATATTCTTTACTAACGATTCTTTTTAATTTTTCCTTTACCTGGTCAGAAGCAAAAGAATGTTCAATAGCTGCTATATTGCATTTTTTAAAATGAAAAATATCCCATCCAAACGTGTCTATAAGTAATTGATATTCTGTATTTAAAGATGTTCTTGTTAAAGTTCTGGAGTCGGTATTAATACTCAAAGATACTCCTAAATTAAATAATTGATTTATGGGATGATCTTCCATTGTTCGATACACATTGGTCTGTATATTGCTCGAAGGGCATATCTCGAGATGTGTACCCTCAGCAATAATTTTTCGAATTAATTCCAAATCTTCTATAGCCCGAACACCATGGCCTAATCTGGCAGGAAATAATTTTTCAATGACTACCTCGATACTTTCACTCCCTTTTGCTTCTCCACTATGAGCTGTACAAAGAATTCCATTATCTTTTGCAAATTCAAACGCGGATATATGTTCATTGATTGGAAAATTGTATTCATCACCAGCAACATCAAAACCGACTACTTTATCATTTCGAAATTGATTTACCAATTGTACAGTTTCAAGACTCATATTTGAAGAATAATTCCTTAATGTGCAAAGAATGAGATTTGACTCAATTCCAGTTTCTTCCATACATTTTTTCACCTGATTTGCCACACACCTGGTTACCTGTTCTGCTGTCAATCCATTTTTTGTATGCTCCAATGGCGCAAACCTGATTTCAGCATAAATAATTTTATCTCTGGCCATTTGATAAAACAAGTCTTTGGTAGCCAATTGGAGACTATGTTCAGTTTGTAACAACCGAATAGCCTTTTGAGCTCTTTTTAGGTACTCAGTAAGGTTTTTACACTTGGATGGAGCGATAAAAAGTTGCTGGTATTTATCAAAACTTATATTTGGTTGAAGTGCATGTACAACCTCAAAGCTCAATGAACAATCAAGATGGAGATGAAGCTCAACCTTTGGTAAATCATGAATTGAATTCATATTAAGTGCAAATGCTGTCAAAAATAAACTGTGCCCTAGAAGAAAATTTCTTTGGCTAATCTGAATGTATTACAATGTGCGTCTACTGTATCTGCAATCCGGGTTGAATACCCTCCCCCCATACTTACAGCTACTGGAATATTCTCAGCCCGGCACAACTCTAAAACAAAACGATCACGTTCTTTACATCCCTGTTTGGATACGGAAAGTCTTCCAAGTTTATCTGTTTCCAAAATATCAACACCGGAAAGATAAAATATAAAATCTGGTTTTTCATTTGAAATCAATGAAGGAAGTGTCTTACATAATATGTCAAGGTAAATATTGTCTGATGAATTATCTGGTAAACCTATATCAAGGTCTGATTTTTCCTTCCTGAGCGGATAATTCCTCTCACCATGCATAGAAAAAGTAAATACCCTGGGTTCATTTCTAAAAATATGAGCCGTACCATTTCCCTGATGTACATCCAGGTCTATAATCAAAATTTTTTCGCTTTCTTTTGTGTTTAGAAGTACATTGGCCGCAATGGCGATGTCATTAAATAGGCTGAAGCCCTCTCCTTTATCTGCAAATGCATGGTGGGTGCCCCCTGCAACATTTAAAGAAACTCCGGTTTCTTTAGCAATATAGGCGCATTGCAGAGTTCCATTAGCAATATACTTACCTCTTGTAATTAGACTCGCTTGAACAGGAAATCCGATGTCCCTGATTTCCTTCCTGGAAAGATCCAGGTGATTGAGTTTCCTAATATAGTCCCTTGAATGAGTCAGGAGAATTAGTTCGTCTTCCATAAGCTGGGGAGTAAAAAAGTCACTTTCAGATACTGTACCCTCGTATACCAATTGCTCTGGGATCAGCTCATATTTTTCCATAGGAAACCGGTGACCTTTAGGGAGAGTATACTTATATACCTGGGAGTAAGCCATATACAATGTTTCAGTATTGAAATCCACGATATTTTTGCCTTTGTTGATGGAATTTTTCTGAATATTTGAAAGTGGATTCTGCATAACTTATATATACGAATAAAGAAATAAAATTCAATTAAGTGATCAATTCAATATTGAAACCAAACCCGTAAACACAATTACATTAACCTCCTAAATCTTCTTATGTTTAGAGTGTTATCTCTTACAATTTTTTTTATGATGAAATATTATGCATAAAAGAATAATTCATTTCATTATTGATAGACTTGAGGTAGGAAGTATTACTTTTGACTTAACAAAAATGAAAACACATGATCAATGTGGATTCCGAAATAGGCAGACTCAGAAAGGTAATCATTCACCGACCGGATAGTGGGATAACCCGGATATCTCCAAAAAGAGCAGAAGAGTTATTGTTTGACGACATAGTTTATCTTCCTCAAATGATTGCCGAACATGACGTTTTTACGTCGGTACTACATTCTTTTGTCGGAAGAGATAACGTACTAGAAATGCGTACATTGATAGAAGAATCATTGAGTGCAGCTCCTGATATCAAAAGCGATCTTCTTGACAGAGTCATTTTCTTTGAAGAATTACCGAAGAAAGATAAAGACACATTTACAAACATGTCACCTTCGGATCTTGCAGAGTTACTCATCACTGGCTATCATAAAGAGGCAGATTATATCTATTTTGACCCTATACCCAACTTTATATTTACCCGTGACATCGCCGTTGTAGTCAAAGATCATGTTGTGCTGACAAAAGCGGCCAAATATGCCCGATATCGGGAAAATCTTCTAACGCGATTTGTTTTTTTGGCTCATCCCATGTTTGGATTTGAAAGAAAGAAAAGCCGGCTAATTAATCTTAATGAAATTGACTCTTTTCCGCCTAACAGTAAGGGTGAAGTAGTTTCTATTGAAGGAGGAGATTTGATGATGATATACAATGATTTCCTTTTAATAGGATGTAGCGAACGCACATCTAATCATGCATTTCATTCATTAAAAGATTTTTTATTTAGTCGGGATATCATCCGGCATGTGGTACAGGTCATTATACCGGATGATCGCTCATTTATGCATATAGATACTCTATTTACAAGGATCAATTATAATGATGTGGTAGTGTATAAACCCATTATATATGATGGCCTTAGCAGTAACGTTCACGTTTACAAAAATTCCGGTGAAAAAGAAATTTACCCTTCAGTTAAAGATTTTTTTATCAATGAAATCAATCCATCTACCCGCTTTATTTTTGCAGGGATGGGTGTTTCACCATATCAGGAAAGAGAGCAATGGACTGATGGCTGTAATCTGGTTGCCTTAAAACCGGGAGTAGCTATTGCCTATGATCGCAATACAGAAACCGAACGAGCATTCAGAGAAGCGGGATACGATATCATACATGCAGATGACTTATTGCCTAGAATAGCTACAGGTGAAATCAATCCGGAAAAGGTAGAAAACACTATAATAACGTTGAACTCCGGGGAATTATCCAGAGCCAGAGGAGGCTCACACTGCATGACGTGTCCACTGGTAAGAGATCCTTTAACGAAAATATAATAGGTATGTATTTGTTTGATTATACAAAAAGAATCCGTTATGGTGAAACCGATCAAATGGGATATTTGTATTATGGTCATTATCCTCAACTTTATGAAATTGGGAGGGCTGAATCGATTAGAGCACTTGGAATAACATATAAGGAACTGGAAGAAAAATGGGGAATAATGATGCCTGTTTTGCACGTTGAGTCAAGATATAAAAGCCCAGTGTATTACGATGAACTCATTACGATTCGGACGATTTTAAGGACATTACCTACTAAAATGATCCATTTCGAACATGAAATTTTTAATGACAAAGAAGAATTGGTTCATCTGGGACAAGTGAAATTATTTTTTGTCAATATAATAACGGGTAAAAGGGTTTCAGCACCGGATTACCTCACACTTAAACTACACCCATTTTTTGATAAAGAAATGTAAGCAATTCATCCGTGTTTTTCCCAGACTGCCGCGTGTACGAAGATTGGTGCGGTGGTCTCAAGCCTATTCTTTCCCAGGCTTTAGTGGTGTACCCATTTATCATATTTTATTATTTATTATAAAAGAAAGTCGGAGAGATGATATTGTAGTCAGATCTTCTTCGGTAGCGTTTCATTTTTTATTGGCATTATTTCCCGGCATTATATTTTTATTTACTCTTGTACCTTTACTTCCTTTTGCAGAAACTTATAATGAAATTATTTACAGGGCATTAAGAGAAGCGCTTCCTGCCGATTCTGCAGAATATTTGTTTGGCATCATTACAGGCATTACTTCTATCAAACGAGGCGGTTTATTGTCAGTGGGCTTTTTACTCTCCATCATTTTTGCATCAAGTGGAATGGCTAGTCTCATGGATGGATTTGACAAGTCCTATGATAAAATTTTTAAAAAAAGGGGGTGGTTCAGACAAAGACTAATTGCTTTACTACTTACATTTCTTTTATTAGCCATTTTTATTATTTCTGTAGTTTTTATTGTTATTGGCGATTTTCTCATCGAAATTTTAATACATGGCCTACATTGGAATATATTGGAAGGTGTTAGTGCCTGGATGAGATGGTTGTTTTCATTGGTGCTTTTGTATTCGGGGATAACTTTTATATATAAATATGGACCTTCGATGTTTCGCCGAAGTTCATTTATCAACGCAGGTGCTATACTTGCTACAGCTTTATCCATACTGACATCATTGGGTTTTTCTTTTTTCATTAATAACTTTAGCCGGTATAATGAAATTTATGGTTCAATAAGTGCTTTAATTATATTAATGCTTTGGCTACAAATAAATTCATTTGTTTTATTAATAGGGTTTGAGTTGAATGCCAGCATTGCCATCAACAGGGATATATTGGAAGAAAGAGAATAAAAGAATATGAGTAAGAAAACTGGAAAGCCGGATATGGATGATACCGATAGAAAAATAATTTCTATACTTACGATGGATGCAAAAACCCCTTATCTTGAAATAGGTGAAAGGATAGGCGTTTCAGCTGGAACAATACATGGAAGGATCAAAAAAATGATAGATCTGGGCATCATTACCGGATCTAAATTATCTGTCGATTACAGCCGCTTGGGTTTTGATATATGTGCATTCCTGGGAATCTACCTTAAAGAAAGCAGTATGTATGACGGAGTGAGTAAAGCATTGAAAAAAATCCCTGAAGTCGTAGAGGCGCATTACACCACGGGAGTTTATAGCATATTCGTAAAAGTTATTTGCCGTGATACAGAACATCTGCGAATTATTCTTGCTTCAAAAATTCAAAAGATTGAAGGTATTCAGCGTACAGAAACCTTTATCTCTTTACATGAAAGCATCAACAGGCCTATGATAATAGACGAATGAGAAGAAGACCCAAAATGGAAGGCAAGCTAAAATTTTTTAACTTCCAAGATAGTGTTTAAGTAGCTTACTTCGTGAAGCTGATCTTAACTTATTGATGGCTTTGTCTTTTATTTGTCGAACCCGTTCTCGTGTCAAACCGAATTTATCTCCAATATCTTCCAATGACATGGGATGTTCTATACCAATTCCAAAATACAATTTGATCACATCCATCTGCCGCTCTGTAAGTGTGCTTAGCGATCTTTCGATCTCCTTTCTCAGTGAGTCCAGATATTCAAGACTTTTATCGGTATCAGGGGTGCTCGTATTTTCCAAGACATCGAGCAAAGAGTTATCCTCTCCATCAACAAATGGAGCATCCATAGATACATGCCGGGCGGCAACACCCAATGTAGTTTCAACTTCTTCTGTTGGTATTTCAAGCAATTCAGCTAATTCATCACTGGAAGGTTCTCTTTCAAACTCTTGTTCAAGCTCAGAAAATGCCCTGTTGATTTTATTCAGAGAGCCCACTTTGTTCAATGGTAGTCTAACTATTCGCGATTGTTCTGCCAAAGCCTGCAGAATCGATTGTCTGATCCACCATACAGCATACGAGATAAACTTAAATCCTCTCGTTTCATCAAATCTTTGAGCTGCTTTAATCAAGCCCAAATTCCCTTCATTAATAAGATCGCTTAGCGACAAGCCTTGATTTTGATATTGTTTGGCAACTGAGACAACGAAACGCAAATTGGCTTTTGTCAATTTTTCTAAGGCTTCCTGATCACCTTCTTTTATTTTTTTTGCTAAATCTACCTCTTCTTCAGGAGTTAAAAGATCTACTTTTCCAATTTCCTGTAAATATTTTTCAAGCGATTGGCTTTCCCTGTTGGTAATAGATTTAGTTATCTTGAGTTGTCTCATGGATGAAATTTGTTTTTTAATTTAATTGAAGCGAATGTATACAAAGTCTTGAAAAAGTGTGCAAAGGTAATCATATTCAGACTTCCATACAATAGTATAAACCTTTAAATTAGATATAATAATAGCTACCTCACAATTTACGAATTTATCTTCAAAAAAGTTCAATTCCTTACTTATCCGATTTCTTCTTATATCAGTATGAATCACAATAATAGCTCTTTTGTTTACTAGCCATATTAGTATTTGCCTAACACGGGTGATTCGTTTTTAACCTGGAGGTAGCTTTGGAAGGAAAATATGGCTTAGGTAAAGCCAACATCTTACAAATTTATCTCTATAATTTGGTCATTTATATATAAAATCATCAGACTTTTATTTCATTTTCTCTCTAAAAGCAGTTTTGTTGGCAGCTATATGCTCATATACTTACACAAACTTGATGTGGTTGAGATTATAGTATTACTTAAATAATCTAAAGAAATCGTATCAGAAATTAAAATTCACGTCCGTTTCTTTTGATAAATCAAAAAATTATTTTTAATTGCACCGGATAGTCGGTGTGATTACGTATAAACCAAAAAATCAATTTAATATACTAATAATAAAATTATAATGCAAAGAGTGAAGTTTGAAATGGAATTCATTTTTCGCGCCTCGCCAGCCATCATTTATACATTTATCACAACACCTTCCTGTTTGGTAAGGTGGTTTTGTGACGGAGTAGATATAACAGGTGATATTTTTACTTTTACCTGGAGTGGTGCTGATGAAATAGCAGAAATGGTGGACGATATTGAAGAAGAGAGAGTGCGTTTCAAATGGGAAGACGCTGATGAAAAAGAGTTTCTGGAATTCAGAATGTATAAATCTGATGTGACCAATGAAACAATAATGGAAATTACTGATTTTTGTGATGCGGATGAAGTGCAGGAGCAGAAAGATCTTTGGGCAAGTCAGGTTAGCAAACTCAAGATTGAATGTGGAGGTTAAGAGTGTGGATTTAATTTCTTTACGTTGATTGACCTGCCCATTGGGTGATCATCTCATATTCCAGGTTATTTTTATTTTCCTTTGAATACAGGTTTTCTTTTTTCTATGAATGCTGAAGTTCCTTCCTTGCAATCGTCAGATGCCATAAGATTTCCAAAATCCTCATATTCCTTGATGAATCCATCTTCCTCTTTGTTAAAATAGGCATTGACGCATTCAATGATTTTTTGAATTGCCAGTGGCCCCCTTGATGAAATTTTATTGATTATAGACGTTGCCATTTCTACTTCTGTTCCCGGAGGAACGACATGATTAACCAGACCCAGGAGACAGGCTTCTTTCGCATCTATCATATCACCAGTCATAAGTAGTTCAATGGCCTTTCCTTTTCCTATTAATTGTATAAGTCGTTGAGTTCCACCATATCCAGGAATAAGTCCTAGATTCACCTCGGGCTGCCCAAATTTAGCATGTTCTCCGGCAATTCTTATATGACAGGCCATCGCCAATTCACAACCACCTCCCAATGCAAAACCATTTACAGCAGCTATAACAGGAACATGAAAACGCTCTATCAGAAAATAGGTTTCATGGCCGTATTTCGCAAGTTCTGTTCCTTCGTGTGCTTGTAAAGCAGAAAAACCCTTAATGTCAGCACCAGCCACAAAGGCACGATTACCCTCTCCAGTGATTATTACTCCTTTAAGATTTTTTATAGATCTATAATTTTTTTCAAAAAAAACTCTTAATTCCTGCATTACCAATTGATTAATAGCATTCAGGGACTCAGGCCTGGATATCGTCAAAGTAGCGATATCTTCATTTAGATCTATTTTTACTAAAGATGACATTTTTTATGTATTTAAAAGATTGTATAATCAAAGTTCTCATATCTTCTGATAATCTCATAAAATAAATTCCCAGGCCAAACAAACTCGCGACTACGATACTTCTGAATACAACTCTCAAGATGAGAGGCCAGGATTCCATCGAAAAGAATTCAAGCCCAAAATATAGTATTAAGCCTAATAACAACGTTATCAGGCTTTTCTCTGTAAAAGGTTGCATCTTGAATTTCAACCAAACGTAAAACAATTTTCCAAAGTTATAAACAGCCAAAGATATAAATGTTGCTATGGCTGCCCCGATTATACCATACTTTTCGATCAGTAAGATATTAGCGACAATATTTATTACAGAAAGTAAAAGTAATATATACAAATTAAACTTAAAGAACTTTGAATGAGCTATAATAGCTCCATTTATACTGGTAGACATGTCAATGATTTTGGCAAAACCAAGAATGAGAATAACATATTTCCCTTGTGAATATACTTCACTCCTCGACATCAATGAAAACATGTCATCTATACTGGTCCATAATACTATCATAAACATAACTCCTATGATGAGAAGATTGATGGAGCTCTTTTTATATATTTCCTCAATATGGGCATAATCTTTTTTATCGCTGGATTGGCTGATGATGGGATTGGCTATTGAAAACACGGCCACCATGGGTATGGTAAATAATGATGCGACATAGACAGATATGGTAAATATACCCCCCGACTCATAATTTATCATCTCTGTCACCATAAACTGATCGAGTTGTGTGGCTAAAACAGCTCCAACGGGTCCCAGTGCACTGTAAATACCATATGACTTAATGTCTTTTATGTTTTCTTTTGTAAGAATGGAATAATCTGGTTTGATGAACAGCTTTCCGACAGCGCGAATAAATATTAAAATTCCGGCCACAGGAATAAAATACACCAAAACAATACCCCACTTTACCCCACTAAATGTAAACAATCCAAAATAATATAGAACCACTACCAGAGCAATTCCAATTTTCACCCATAGGTTATTGAACAAAGCAGGTACTGCAATTTCTTTGAAGGAAGCAGAATATGAAGTACCCACCGTGGAAACTGCAGCAGCGATCAAAAGCAATGAAATGAATAGGTAATTTTCAGAAAATTTATCAGGCAAGTATTTATAAAAGGAAATAGTGACAACTAAGTAGATACAATAACCGATGAAAACCATGATTAAACCAAAACCCAATAAGCCATGATTCTTCTTTTCCGCATTTTCAAATCTCGGATAAAAGCGAAGTATTATAGAATTGGCACCCATAATAACCATAGGAATGATTAGAAAAGCTGTAGCAATAATATATTTCATTTGACCCAACTCTTCCGGCAACAACATTCTTTCGTAAATGATGAGAACATTGACAGCCCCCAACAGGGCTCCTGAATAGCTGATGATTGAATTCCTTATGCTTTGTTTAATTATAATACCCATATCCGGAAACGATCATATTTTTAAGTAAATGCGCTCAAAGAAACAATATTGGATTATCATGAACAACATTTACCTGGGAATATATTCTTAGAATAAGCTGAGTGCGTTTGATCCTGATTTTGGAAACCAATGATCCTTTAAAATTTTACATAAACTATCCAAAGTCTCTCTAGGCTAAAAAAATTACATACAACCAAAATCAGTGAATTCTGATGATAATTTAAGCTTCATGGTTTCTACTTTAAGAATTACATTTTCAATCATATTTTTAAATTCCGGATCTTTTTTTAATTCATCCATGTATGGAAATCTTTCAACTCTTTGATAATCAATCCATCCTTTTGAAATGGCCTTTCTTAGCCAATTTAATGCCTCATCCCTATTATTTTTGATCGCAAACATATTGGCAAGTTCAAATTCATTGGCTCCAATGACATTTTCATATTGTTCAATGTATTCCTTGTATTCTTTAATTTCATAGTCAATGATCACATATCCATTACTTACATCTCCGGTTTTTAATAATGTATAGCCATAGAAATATTCTTTATTCGACTGGTTAATATTGTACATGGTATCCAATAATTGTAAAGCGTCATCATAATTTCGATCGCATATTTCAATGAGCCCACCCATAAAAAACCCCATAAACCATTCGGGATGTTGTGAATTGGTCTTTTTGTATTGGGTTCTGGCTTTTTTAGTTTCTCCGGTATAAAGGTATTCTTCAATCAATACTGATTGAGCAAAGGGATTGTCCGGGTCGAGACTTAAGGCACGGTTGATCCATTTCTTTGCCGCAGCATGGCAGGATAAGCGCTGGTAAATCCAGGCCAGGATGATGGATCTATATACGATATTGGGATCAAGAACAAGCGCTTTTCTGGCATATCCATAGGCCACATCCAGTTTGCCAAGATCGTAATTTATTTTGCTAAGCTGAAAAATAGCAGGACCATAATTAGGATTTAGATCTATGGCTTTCTCATAGTTTTCAATTGCAGGTCCATAATCGTATAAAATTTCATATATCTGGCCAAGAGCTGTGTAGCCATCTGCCAGGTATGGATCCAACTCAATCGCTTTTTGGCTAAAATAGTAAGATGTATCTAATACCTGGACATCAAACCAATATTTCGTTCTTCTCTGATTATACGCATTGGCCAGACCTGCCCATGCAGGAGCCAATTCTGGATCTATTTCGATCGATTGGTTATAAAAATAAATGGCTTTTTCATTGTCATCGAAAGTGTAACGGTAATAATGATCTCTTCCTTTTATATAAAACTGATAGGCCTCGAAATTGTATTCAGGTTTATTTTTTAATTGCTCTTCCTCTTTTTCTGACAAAGCAGTTTTTAAAGCCTTCGCGATCTGCAAAGCAACCTCTGACTGGATTAAAAATATGTCTTTTTCGTCCCTGTCATAACTTTCGCCCCAGAGTTGAGTATCGGTTTCTGCGTTTACAAGTTGAGCATTAATTCTTACCCTGTCTCCCATCCATCTTATGCTTCCGGTAAGTATGGCTCTGGCTCCTAACTCAGCACTAATTTCCCTAATCCCTTTTGTTGAATTTTTAAATGGCATTACCGACATTCGCGAAATCACATTTAGTGCTTTCACTCTTGAAAGGTGAGTAATTAAATCATCAGTGATCCCATCGCTGAAATAATTTTTCTCTTCTTCCTCCTCATTTAAATTTATAAATGGCAAAACAGCAATGGTCATTTCTTTATTGAAATCAGTATCCCTGGATTTATTTTGCGATTTAGTATAGTATATTGCAAAGCCAATTATTGAGAACGCTAGTACACTTGCCAGAACTTTTATAACGACTTTTTGAAAAAATGGTACTTTGCTTTTTATTCTTTCATCTTTTGTGATTCGATTTGCAAAACGCGGAGCAATGTTGACCCCTTCCGTGCCTGGCTCTATCTTATGATCCCTTTTGCCAACTTCTTTTAAACGGGTCTGTATAGAATCCACTAAATCCTGAAAGTCCCTTTCAGTGTGAAGTGAAATGTTTAGGACATTGATGTCTTTGAGTATATGCGTAAGTTTTGCAATTTTGCCCCTGATATTATGATACAAGTTGAGCTCATCAGTAATGCCTTCTACATGTGAGATGGATTGCAAATCTCGTATTCCGGCTTCCAGATCATTGGCCTGATCTTCCCAATATTTTATGAGTTCTAATCTTTTTGCTGGTTTTGATATATCTACTTCATCCAGCACGACAGGGAAAATTCTCTGTAGGATATCTTTGTTTTCATAAATCTGCAATAATTCATACATGCAAAATTCGGAATGCAGGTATTTATTGCTCACCACTATAATGACAGCATCTGCTTTACCCAGATTTTTCATGAAGTGATCAATGCTCTCCCTATATCCCAGGTCTTTTTTATCAAGCATGATATCCATACCTTCCTGTTGGAATCGCCGCATGATGCGTTTTACAACGGTTTCACTATCGCCTCCCCATGCATGAGATATGTATATGTTGCCTTTTACAGACTTCATTTTATGTCATATGTTTTTAAAAAAATTTTTCGATCACAAACATAATACTCACCTTCAATACCCCTGATAAGATAATCTCCTGCTTTCCCTTTCATCAATCCTTCTAAGGTTTCAACTTCAAAGGGCTCATTTATTTGCACTGCCTGTACCGGTATAGGTTTTTTTACACAGGATTGAAAATCCATATTCCATTTTTTACCTTGAGTTATTCTCATAACGGGTTTAGTCGTAGGTTTATTTATATCGAAATAATCCGGAAAATGGCTGTTTTTCATATTCTTTTCTGCTGCTACCTGGCCTATTTTAGCCAATTCATCTATGTTTCGATGATCGTCCATTGCTCCTAATTCACGAATCCTCTTGTCAGAATAATCAAAACCGATCGCTTTTAAATGGTTTCGATCCAGGTTTAAATCATACCGAAGATAACTTAATGCATGCGCACCATTTAAACTATCGTATTTTAATGAGCCAACTTCTTCATTGATCTTTTTAGCTGTAGGCGAATCAGACAGGATTTGCATGATCAGTTGATTGAAATAATTGGCATCATTCATAAACTGCTCTGGGATCATAGACGCCCAATTGAGAAGATTCATGTTCTTTAATTCCTTTAAAGTATATCGCAGCGATGGTCTCCCGGTACCTACTGAGACAACAAGGAGATTTTCAGGACCCATTGGCCAGTGAAAAGGAAAACCCCTTAAAGTAGATATTAATAACATTTGCAGTGCAGGGTTGTTAAACAGACTGATACCGCCATCAATAAATACACCTTTTGCATCTTCACCTACTTTTAGCTGAACAGGCATAAAATAGGTTGGAGCCGCTGCACTCGCTCTTACAACTTGCCAAAGAGGATAATTTTTATTGGCTTGATAAAATTTTCCTTCCGGATGATTAATAATGGGCCAGGTACTCAAAGTATCTGCTCTTTTTGTCACTATACACAAACCTGATTTTATCAACTTCTGATCTCCTATTGTGATATCACCAAATTGATGCTTTAGAGCATTGTCAAGAGGTCTTGTATCATATTTTTCTGCACTGGAGAGATAATTAAATAAATTCTTTTTTTTACCAAATATCACTGAACCTAATTCAAAATACTTTTCTTTTATCGCTGCAGTACTTAATCCTATGGACAAGCCTGCGGCAATGATAGACCCAGTACTGGTGCCTCCGATAAAATCAAAATATTCACAAAGGAGCATATCGGGATTTCCATGCCTTTTTCTTAAGATTGCTTCTAGTTTCTCTAGATAGCCCAATGTGAGCACCCCTCGTATTCCACCACCGTCCAATGCCAATATTCTCTTAGGGCCAGGAGATTTTAATCTTTCAAGCAAAGAAGTTTTAGCCATAATACCTTAGTTTACAATTAATCAATAGGGCAATAATATAGAAAAAATTAAACTACAAGCCTTGATTGTACCAATGATTTTATTGAAAACTAAATATAGATTATTCAATTGACGATTCAAGAGCAAATGTTTAAGTAGTAAATCCTGTTACTAAATGATATGTAATTTACGCTGAAGTCCAATATCCAGTACATGACTTTAATAAGTATAGAGGGGGTTTTGGAAGACTTCTAAATGAATTGAAAAATATTCTTGGTAGTGGGGTAATATTTTCTCCTCAGGAGTAACAGCTGTGAATTAACAATAGAATACGCCCTTAACATTTTATAAAAAATCAGCCACCGGAGGAGATCCGGCAGCTAATTAATACAAACAACAACTTAAATCAATTTTATTGAATAGAAAATTCGATTCCTCCTGTTACTTTTTGTTCACAATCTTCATCCCTGCACGCTTCTACATCGAGATGAAATATGGTTCCGGATGGAAATGAAGATAAATCTACCGTTTGATTGAACTCGACAACTTCATCATGAGTGTGAGCATCCCAATCTATAATTTTATTGTTTGAATCATTGTGTGGGTGAAGTACTATTTCAATTTCATGATTCTCGGGTTCGGCTTCCACAATAATTCTTATTTGAACATTGGAAGGATTGGTAATAACAGCACCCTGTACAGGCTGCATAAAAAGTATCTGAACATCTGAAACTTCTTCATCGTGCTTCTCACAACCTGAAGTCACAAATATTCCCAGGCTGAAAAATAAAATAAAATAGAAACGATATTTCATAAGGCGTAATTTTTATATAAATGAAACAATATTGCAAATATAATAACTACTCTAAATAAATGCAACCATGTTTCATATTTAATTCATTTTTATATTCAACATAGCCGAAACCATCCGGGAACAAGTCCAAACTTTGTACTAATCCTCAACCTGCCGAAGGCGGAAATCATATTAGCTCGTAGCTCATAGTTCGTAGCTGATAGCAGGGCAGTAGGAAAGTTAATTGTTAATTGTTAACTGTTAAATGTTAAGCGTTTAAATAGATTAAATCGAAAGGGCTTGACAGGTGATCAATGGCGGTGTTGCCAAATGACGACATAGCCAAATGACGCGAAGCAAATGACGTCCCACCTCCTCAACCTCATCCTCAACCTGCCGAAGGCAAAAACCTTAACCTTCTGACCCTTTACCTATCACTGCTCACTATTTACCGTATTTTCAGCCTGCCGAAGGCGAAAACCTCAACCTCAACCTCAACCTTAACCTCATTTTAGCTGGTAGCTCGTAGCTCGTAGCCGAATAGCTTTTAGCAGTTGGCTTTTAGCAATTAGCTAGTTTGATTACAAAAACTTTAACCTTAACCTCATCCTCAACACCTCAACCTGCCGAAGGCAAAGACCTCAACCTCAACCTCAAACTTAACCTTAACAGATCAGCTAATCTTTCTCATTCTGAGATTCTTCGGAGTGACTTCCAAATATTCATCTTCCCGAATGTATTCCATAGCCTCTTCCAATGAAAATTTAATTTTAGGTGCCAATCTTACAGACTCATCAGAGCCTGAAGCCCGCATATTTGTAAGTTTCTTACCCTTTATTACATTGATATCTAAATCATTATCTCTAGAATGTTCACCCAACACCTGACCTTTATAAACCTGTTCTCCCGGTTCAATAAAAAATTTACCTCTGTCTTGGAGTCTGTTCAAAGCAAAAGCCAAAGCCTGTCCTTGTTCCATCGACACCAATGAACCCTTATTTCTGGTCTCGATTTCCCCTTTGTGTGGTTCGAATGCTTTAAACCGGTGGTTCATAACTGCTTCACCTGCAGTAGCAGTGAGCAAATTGCTTCTCAGGCCAATCAATCCCCTGGAGGGTATATCGAAGACTAAATGTTGAACATCACCCTTGGTTTCCATGATATGTAGTATTCCCTTTCGTTGGGTAATCATTTCAATGGCTTTCCCTGCATATTGGTCAGGTACATCGATGACAAGCGTTTCCATCGGTTCACATTTTTGACCGTCAATTTCTTTGGTTATTACCTGAGGTTTTCCCACTTGAAGTTCATACCCCTCCCTCCTCATGGTTTCGATTAAAACGGACAAATGCAAAACGCCTCTGCCAAATACTATAAATTTATCTTCCTGGCCGGTTTCTTCAATCCGAAGAGCTAAATTTTTCTCTGTCTCCCTGTACAATCTATCTCTTAGGTGTCTTGAAGTGACAAATTTTCCTTCCTTACCAAAAAAAGGTGAGGTATTAATGGTAAACAGCATACTCATGGTGGGTTCATCTATATCAATTCGTGGTAGTGGTTCAGGATGATCAATATCGGTAATCGTATCGCCTATATCGAAATCTTCCAGACCAACTACAGCACAGAGATCACCCGAGTACACTTTATCACTTCTTTTCCTGCCTAGACCTTCAAATACATAAAGCTCTTTGATTCTTACCTTCTTGTTGTTTCCACTTTTTTTGCATATCACATAATCTTTACCTTCCTGGAGTATACCCCTAAAAACCCGGCCGATAGCGATTCTTCCTAAAAAGCTGGAATAATCCAATGTGGTAACCTGCATTTGCACGCCTCCTTCATAGAAAGGTGCATTTGGTATATGATGAATGATGGCATCTAATAATGGGGTGATATTATTCGTCATGATCTTATGGTCATAACTCATCCATCCGTATTTAGCAGAACCAAATAAGGTTATAAAATCCAACTGGTCATCAGTAGCGTTCAAATTAAACATAAGATCAAAAAGATCTCCCTGAACTTCCTCAGGTGTGCAGTTTTCCCTGTCTACTTTATTGACAACCACAATAGGTTTTAAACCAAGATCCAAAGCTTTTGACAATACAAATCGGGTTTGAGGCATAGGGCCTTCAAAAGCATCGACCAGTAGAAGTACTCCATCTGCCATCCTTAACACTCTTTCTACTTCTCCTCCAAAGTCAGCGTGACCGGGTGTATCTATAATATTGATCTTTGTGTTTTGATACATCACTGATACGTTCTTTGACAGAATTGTAATGCCTCGTTCCCTTTCAAGATCATTATTGTCAAGCAATAATTCGGTTCTTTCTACCCGATCATCCAATGTTTTGCACTCATCGATAATTTTATCGACGAGTGTGGTTTTACCGTGATCAACGTGGGCTATAATAGCAATATTTCTAATGGACTCTCTCATATTTTCTATTGTAATAAAAACTTAAGCATATGGTTCAATATAATAGTTGGGTTTAAGGATTTGTTTACTTCCCTTGACATTTGTTGTCAACTCATTGACAGTGAATGAAGAAGCAAATTTTGATTCAATTGGTTTTTTATTCCCTTCATTACGATTAATATAAATACAACAAAACTTTTCAGTTAAAAAGCCGCAAAATTACGCTTAATTTTCATTATCATGTTATCGGGTTTGTTATATTTAAATTTTGATTACCCGGTTTAATTATTTTCGGATACAATAACGTTGATGCACAACAGAAGATTATTTTTAAAATTAGGAGCCCTGACCTCATTCCAATGGCTTTCGTGCAAAGAAAGTTCTTTTAACAGTGCGATTGTGGACAAAAGGCGAAAAGGAGATCCTCTTGTGATTTCTACCTGGAATAGTGGCATAGCTGCCAATGAAGCAGCATGGAGTATTTTAGGGACGAGAGGAAGGGCATTGGACGCCGTTGAAACTGGTGTAAAAGTGGCAGAAGCGGACCCCAGTAATACCAGTGTAGGTTTTGGAGGTATGCCCGACAGGGATGGAAATATAACTCTCGATGCCTGTATTATGGATGAAGTCGGTAATTGCGGTTCCGTTATGTGTCTCGAAAAAATAAAGCACCCTGTTTCTGTGGCCAGAAAAGTCATGGAAGAATCCCCTCATGTGTTTCTATCAGGAGAAGGAGCCTATACTTTTGCTTTAGCTCATGATTTCAAGCCCGAAGATCTGGCTACTGAAAAATCTAAGGAAGCGTATGCTAAATGGTTAGAGACTTCTAATTATTCTCCTACTATCAATGTAGAAAATCATGATACTATAGGAATGTTGGCTTTAGATTATGATGGCAATATTTCCGGAGCATGTACAACGAGTGGAATGGCTTTTAAAATGCGAGGTAGAGTGGGTGATTCTCCGATTATTGGAGCTGGCTTATTTGTCGATAATGAAGTAGGCGCTGCATGTGCAACGGGATTGGGTGAAGAAATCATCAAAGTAGCGGGGAGTGCTATCATTGTTGAATTAATGAGACAGGGCATAAGCCCGGAGAACGCTTGTAAAGAAATGGTAGATCGAGTAAGGAGAAGAAATTCCGACTTAACCAATAAGCAAGTATGTTTTATAGCATTAAATAAATATGGAGATCATGGCTCTTTTGCAATTTATGACGGTTTTGAATATGCTTTGAAAAATGCAATGGAAGAAAAACTCATTTCCTCTCCTTCTTTGTTAACATTACCCGATTGATAAAGCATCATCAGAATTAAAATAATTATGAAGAGTATTTTTCTTACAGGCATTTCATCAGGTATTGGTTTGGATGCTACAAGATTGTTAATTGAAAATGGATATAGGGTTATAGGGACTGTCAGGAAAGAAGCAGATAAGCAGAATCTGATTGAGCAGTTTCCAGAGAACCTGGATATCTTGATTATGGACGTAACCGACTATGAAAAAGTAGAGAAAATTCCAGAACATCTTTATCAAATTTTGAGGAACCAACCATTAACTGCGTTGATCAATAATGCCGGAATTGCCGAACCTGGTCCTTTGATGTATCTGGAAGATGATCGATTTGTAAAGCAAATAGAAGTAAATGTGATGGCCGTCAGAAAAATGACCAATACACTCCTACCCTTCCTGGGAATGAAAGAAGATTTTGCTCATGCTCCAGGGAAAATCATTAACATCAGTTCTATTTCCGGTTTGTTCAATTCTCCATTTAATGGTGCATATTGTATATCAAAACATGCCTTGGAGTCCATGTCGGAGGTCTATCGTCGCGAGTTGATTCCATTTGGCATTGATGTCATTGCCATACAGCCCGGACCAATTAAAACCAAAATCTGGCAAAAGAATATCGGGACTTTGGAGCGGTTTAGGAAAACGGAGTTTAAAAGTATAGTAGACAAGGCTGACAATATGATTATGAATTCCGAAAAAAATGCATTGCCTGTTGAAGTGATTTCAAAACTAATCCTGAAAATTATAGATTCTAAAAATCCCAAAAGTCATTATCTGGTTCACAAAAACAAATGGATCTTCAAATTTTTAACCGGATGGATGCCGACCAGAATAGTAGATAAACTTATTTGGAAAAAATTAAAAGGAGGAGATTCTTACCGTCCGGTTTGAGTTAAACCTTCAACAGACTATAACCTTACTTACGCTATTTGCACCCAATTCACGGTTTAGCATAGAAATAATTTGTGGAATAGACATACTGAGTTCTTGTCTTAGAGTAGATGAAGTGAGGTAAATCCTAAGTGTACCCTTATTAAATTGCAACTTTTTTGTATAACTAAAGATGGTAGGTCCCATTTCTTCTTTCCAGATGGATTTAATTCTATTTGCTGTATATTGCGAGGAGAGTTTTTTATTAGAACCAATAAATGCTTGAATCGCATCACTCAGAACCTGGTCATTTTTCTTCACTATGTTCAAGTGTACCTTCATGGATAGCAAAGATACGATACTTAGTTGATATCTCGTCTAAAAGTAAGGGAATTGTCGATCTGTCTTTATCCGTTATAAACACTTGACCAAAATCGTCGCTATGCAGTATTTCAAGAAGGTAAGCTACTCTTTTTTCATCCAATTTATCAAAAAGATCATCTAATAAAAGAATCGGACTTTTACCTGTAGCTTCCTTTAATTTATAAAATTGAGACAACTTCAAAGCAAGTACAAATGACTTTAGCTGGCCTTGAGAACCATAAGTTTTTAAAGATTCGTCATTCATAATAAAATGCATATCATCTTTATGAATACCCGTTGTCGTGCGACCGAGAATTCGATCTTTTTCCTGGTGTTTTTCCAACAACATGGAATAATCACTTTCCAACAGATTTGAGTTGTATGAAATGGAACATATTTCCTGGCCACCCGCAATTTTCTGGTATATGTCTGAGAACATAGGTGAAATTTCTGAAACCAAATGCTTTCTTTTTTCAAAAATATATTGAGCGGGTTCTAATAGTTGGCGGGAGATTCCCTCCAGTAATGTTTTATCAAATCTTTGGCCATCTAAAAAGGATTTAAGAAGTGCATTTCTTTGTCGCAGGACCTTATTATAATAGATCAGGTTTTCAATATACAATTTATCACATTGTATCAGCGATTGGTTGAGAAAATTTCGCCTGTCTTCACTTCCTTCTAATAAGATGTGGATATCATTTGGAGCCACTACTATACATGGGTATCTTCCCACATGATGAGAAATATTGGGAATTTTCTTACCATCAATAGAAATCTCTTTCATTGAACCGGGTATGGTCTTATTGATAAACTTTTCTTTTACTCCATTAATATGAATTCCAGTTTCAATCCTGAAAAATTCGGATTGGTGATTTACAACATTTTTATCTCCTGAAGAGAAATAACTTTTTCCGAGACATGTGTAGTAAATCGCGTCGAGAAGATTGGTTTTACCCATTCCATTATAGCCCAAAATGGCATTCCACTTTGAATGAAATTCCAACTCGATAGAAGCGTAATTTTTAAAATGGGTTAATTTTATTTTTTCTATATAATACATTTTACCATACATTAATATTTGGCCAGTGTTAAATAATATCCGAATACGATTAAATAGAATTTCAAAAAATACTGAGGCTACAAAAATAGTATATGCTCCATAGTGAAGTGCATGTAGGTCATTTTTTATCTTATTGAGTATTTAAATCGCTGTGTCAATCTGGTGTAGGTTCAACTTATATTGTTAAAAATACACTTGCAGAAATGGATCATTCATTGCTTTACTACAGTAGAATCAAACCGATCACCCTTTTCCATATGGGCTATCTAAAGATTTATCAACACAAAGAACAAATTCTACGAAAAAGAGTTAGGACTATACCCTAAATTACATTGTGTAATTGTAAATTTGCGTCTGGATAACATAATGTGTTAGACGAATAAAATAATATTACTATGTCAGAGACCGTAGTCAAAGAAAAATCATCTTCTAAGAAAAAGGAGTCTAAGTACAACAAAGAGACGTATCTTCTTTGGTATGAAATGATGTATAGAATAAGAAAGTTTGAAGAAAAAACACTGATGGCTTACTCCCAGCAAAAGATTCGTGGTTTCTGTCATGTATACATTGGACAGGAGGCCATAGCAGCTGGTTTGCTCACAGGCATCAGACCTGAAGATAAGGTAGTTACAGCTTATCGCCAACATGGTATCGCTCTTATGCGAGGTCTTAGTTCGAGAAGTTGTATGGCAGAATTATTTGGCAAAGTTACTGGATGTGTAAAAGGCAAAGGTGGTTCGATGCATTTCTTTTCAGCAAAGCATAATTACTTTGGTGGTAATGGAATCGTAGGAGCTCAGATCCCAATAGGAACTGGAATAGCACTGGCAGAACAATATAAAGGAACCGATAACCTGGCAGTATGCATGTTTGGAGATGGTGCCGCCAGACAAGGATCACTTCATGAATCTTTTAATATGGCAATGACCTGGAAACTTCCCGTCCTTTACATATGTGAAAATAATGGTTACGCTATGGGAACCTCTGTAAAGAGAACCAGCAATATTATTGATTTAGCAAAATTAGGTCTTGCATATGATATGCCCTCAGAATCGGTAGATGGAATGAATCCTGAAGCATGCCATGAAGCAATTCAAAAAGCTGCTGCTCATATTAGAGCAGGTAAAGGCCCATATTATCTTGATATAAAAACCTACAGATATAGAGGGCATTCAGTTTCTGATCCAGCTAAATACCGGACTAAAGAAGAACTGGAAAGTTACAAAGAAAGGGATCCAATTGTCATAACCGAAGATAAAATCCTATCCAATAAGATTGCTACAAAAGAAGAAATCGAAAAAATTCAGAATGCAATTATGGAAGAGATTGATGATGCCTTAGATTTTGCTGAAAACAGTGACTGGCCACTTCCTTCTGATCTGTATGACGATAATTACACTCAAAAAGACTATCCTTTTATAATGGATTAGTATCCATCCAATCATTCAAAATATTGCATAAACTCACCATTCCGAAATAATCAAACATGTCATTAAAATGTGGAATTGTAGGCCTTCCTAATGTAGGCAAGTCTACCCTTTTCAATGCTCTCACTGCAGCAAAAGTCCTGGCTGCAAATTATCCATTTGCGACAAAAGAGCCCAATATAGGAGTTATCACAGTTCCTGATCCCAGATTGGAAAAACTGGCAGAACTGGTCCAACCATTGAGAGTATTGCCAACATCAGTAGAAATTGTAGATATTGCCGGCCTTATCAAAGGAGCCAGTAAAGGTGAAGGATTGGGTAATCAATTTCTCGCCAACATACGGGAAGTTGATGCTATTATCCATGTCATAAGATGTTTTGAAGATGATAACGTAGTCCATGTAGATGGCAATGTCGATCCCGTGAGGGATAAAGAGATCATCGATATGGAATTAATTTTTAAGGATCTTGATACATTGGAGAAAAGGATTGAAAAGCTCAGAAAACAGGCGAAAAGTGGAGATAAAGGGGATGTCAAAAAGCTGGATTCTGCCATTTCAATTAAAATGCATTTAGAAAAAGGTATGCCTGCCAGATCTTTCAATGTGACGGATGAGTACGCAGATCTTTTCCACGATATGTATCTTCTTACGGCTAAACCTATTTTATATGTATGTAACGTCGATGAGAATTCAGTCCACTCCGGTAATGAACTCACTCAACAGGTGCTTAAGGCAGTGGAAGCGGAAAATGCTGAAACCATCTTTGTCTGTGCCAGCATTGAAGCAGAAATTGCTGAACTAGAAGACCCGGAAGAAAGAATGGAATTTGTAAGGGAAATGGGTATGGAAGAACCGGGAGTAAACAGAGTCATCCTGGCGAGTTATCAATTATTAAAACTCATCACATACTTTACTGCCGGTGAAAAAGAAGTGCGGGCTTGGACCATTACCAGAGGTACTAAAGCTCCACAAGCCGCAGGAGTAATTCATTCAGATTTTGAAAAAGGATTTATCAGGGCAGAAGTGATTAAATACGACGAATTTATTCGGTATAAATCAGAGGCTGCTGTCAAAGAAGCTGGAAAAATGAGTGTTGAGGGAAAGGACTATGTTGTTAAAGATGGAGATGTGATGCATTTCAGGTTTAATGTATAAATCTCTATCTTAGACTTGTATTATATCTTCAGGATGAATTGTTTCCAATGAAGAAGAAATTAATTTATATCGCATTTTACAAACCTTTTGGGGTTCTATCCCAATTCACCCCAGACCATCCTGGCCAAAGTACCTTATTGGATTATTTTGAAGGAATTCAAAAAGATATTTACCCCATTGGAAGGTTGGATAAAGATTCTGAAGGACTTTTATTGTTGACCAATGACAAAGAACTCGTAGATTCTTTATTGAATCCCGGCAATAAGAAGTCAAAAACCTATCTAGTACAACTGGAAGGAGAAATGGATGAAAAAGTCATTTACGAGCTTAACCAGGGTGTTTACATTCGGATTGGCAAAAAAAATATACGCACCTTACCAGCCAAAGTCTCTAAAATATCCAGTCCGGAGGTTCCCGGCAGAAATCCTCCAATAAGATTCAGGAAATCAATCCCCACTTCCTGGATAAGTATCACACTTCACGAAGGCAAAAACCGGCAGATTAGAAAAATGTGTGCCGCAGTTGGTTTTCCAGCACTCAGATTGATCAGAGTGGGTATTAATAAGTTATCCATTGATCAATTACACGTTGGAGAGTGGAAGTACATTAATAAAACAGACATCATATGATTCATATAAATCACAATTGATTGTAACCCTTTCTTTGATCTATAAAACGGGATGAAATAGCTGTAAAATTTTTCATTTCACCGAAATATCAGATATTTAGCATAAAAAAATATCATGGTAAAAAGACTGCTCCTCAATGATGTTTTTATCATTGTAATAATAGCCATTAATGCTATTATCATATTCATGCAAGGATTTGACCCACCTACTCCACTATCCACCTGGCTCGATAACCTGGATAATTTCATCACTGTCATATTCATTTTTGAAGCATTGACGAAAATCCGCGTATACGGATTTAGGGGATACCTCTCTTCAGGTTGGAATACGTTTGATTTTGTCCTTGTGTTTTTGGCCTTGCCCTCACTGATTACCTGGTTATTTCAATTAAATCTTTACACCCTTGAGTTCCTTCTCATTTTCAGAATCATGCGGGTTTTTAAATTTTTTAGATTTCTCAGATTTATTCCAAATGTAGCCCATCTTATGGATGGTGTGGGTAGGGCCATTAAGTCGTCTATTTTGATCGTATTTGGTTTTTTTGTATTTAATTTTATAGTGGCATTGATATCGTGTTTCCTATTTAAGGATCTAGCTCCTGAATATTTTGATGATCCGATCATTTCATTTTATTCCATTTTTAAAGTTTTTACCATTGAGGGATGGTTTGAAATTCCTGATGATATTGCAAAAGTTGCTTCACCTACAGTTACATTTTTTACAAGGATGTACTTTATCATAGTATTATTCTTTGGAGGCATATTTGGATTGTCTTTGGTTAATTCCATTTTTGTAGATACCATGGTCAGTGATAACAATGATGAACTGGAAGCCAAAATTCTCCAATTGGAGAATAAAATTGATGATTTGATCAGTATAACTAATACGGGTAAAAAGAAATAATCCATATTTAAAACAGGATTTGTTCAATAAATTTGAACTTTTCTTCCGAATTGATTAACTTCAATCTTGTTGTCAATTATAGATTTGTTTTTAATATAATATTTATGAAGAGATATGGATTTCTATTGCTAATATTGGTTATATCATCGTGTGGAGAAAAGACAGGTACCTACGATCTTATCATTAAAAATGGTGTAATATATGATGGATCAGGTGGGACACCTTTTATCGGTGATATCGGAATCATTGCTGATACTATTGCAGCTGTAGGAATATTTAAAGGAAAAAGTAATAATATAATAGATGTTGAAGGTAAAGCTGTATCTCCGGGGTTTATCAATATGCTAAGTTGGGCTAATATATCTCTTCTTCATGATGGCAGGTCTCAAAGTGATATACGGCAAGGTGTAACATTAGAAGTATTGGGTGAAGGCACATCCATGGGACCCCTCAATGACACAATGAAAGCGAGAATGATAGCAGGTCAGGGAGAAATCAAATACAGTATTACATGGACAAATCTGGGCGAATACCTCCAACATCTGGAGGACAAAGGGGTTTCAACCAATATTACTTCTTTTATAGGAAACGGCACACTTAGAGAATATGTCATTGGAATGGAAAACAGAAAGGCTACCAGGGAAGAAATAAAACAGATGCAAGATTTATTGGATATAGAAATGAAGTCGGGTGCGGTAGGTATCTCTTCTTCCCTCCTTTATGAACCCAGCCGATATGCAGATACGGAAGAATTAATCGCTTTAAGTAAAGTGGCGGCTAAATATAATGGTATGTATATATCGCATATTAGAGATGAGGGAGATCAACTTCTCGAATCCATGGAGGAACTGATAACCATTTCGCGTGAAGCTGATATTTCCGCTGAGATATATCACCTCAAAGCGTCAGGTGAAAATAACTGGCATAAAATGGACGAAGCAATATTGATGATCGAACAGGCGAGAAAGGAAGGTTTATCCATAACGGCCGATATGTATACATATAATGCCAGTTCAACAGGATTGCATGTACAACTTCCCGAATGGGTGAGGGATGGCGGAATCCCAGCTGCTATAGAACGGTTAAAAGACAGAAGGCTTAGAAACAGGATATTGAGGGATATAAAGTTTGATAGACCGCCAGATAAGATCATGTTTGTAGGATTCAGAAATCCTGAGTTGCGAAAGCATATAGGAAAACGATTATCAGAAGTAGCCGCTGAATTAAAAAAATCACCCAAAGAAACCATGATCGACTTAATTGTGGAGGATGACAGCCGTATTCAGGTGGTATATTTTTCTATGTTGGAGGAAAACATACGCAAAAAAATAGTTCAACCATGGATGAGTTTTTGTTCTGATGCCGGATCCTATTCGGCTGAGGGAGTATTCCTGAATCAAAGTACTCATCCCAGAGCTTATGGATCATTCGCCAGAGTCATTGGTAAATATTCCAGGGACGAGGGTTTATTTCCATTGGAAGAAGGTATAAGACGGTTGACTTCCTTTCCCGCGGAAACGCTAAAAATCAAGAAAAGAGGTCGTCTCATGCCAGGTTATTATGCCGATGTAGTCGTTTTTGATCAGGCAGAAGTGAAAGATAATGCCACTTTTGAAGAACCTCACCAATATGCGGAAGGAGTGATTCATGTTTTAGTAAATGGCGTTATGGTGCTCAGAGATGGAGAACATACAGACGCTACACCTGGTAGATTTGTAAAGGGTCCCGGGTTTCAAGGGCAATAAATTTTGACAACTATTCAATAACTCCGAAGGAGTTAAATTATGAATAGCTCCACCCAAAGCATTGGGCGGGGTTTAATAGTGAAATTGAATTAATTTTAGCGATATTTCTGCTCAATATTAGCAAAATTGTTGACAAAATTTAACGTTTTCTATTATTATCTGAGTGGTTGCGATATACAGACATCTGCAAATTCTTTAATCTAATTTTTAAAAAGTACTCTGATGAAATCTGATGATAAAATAGAGAGGATCATTGAGGAAAGTGGACGATGGAAACCCATGTTAGAAAAATTACGCAATATCTTACTGGAAACAGAATTGACAGAAGAAATAAAATGGGGTATGCCTACGTATTCGTTGGCAGGGCAAAATCTGATTGGTTTAGGCCATTTTAAGGGGTATGTAGCTTGGTGGTTTCACCAGGGAGCCATTCTTGATGATCCGTGGAAAGTTTTAGTGAACGCTCAACCTGGGAAAACAGTTGCCATGAGACACTGGAGGTTTGAATCAGCAGTAGCGATAGAAAAGGACAAAATTCTTCAGTATGTCAGGGAAGGTATACAAAAGAACAGACAGGGAAAATCGATTGTAAATAAGCCATATGATCCTATAAAGATTCCTGAGAAATTAGCAAATGCCTTGTCCTCTGATAAGATATTAAATATGCAATTTATGAAGTTGAGCCCCGGTAAAAGAAAGGAATACATTGAATACATCCATGAAGCAAAAAGAGAAAGCACCCAGGATCAAAGATTAAAAAAGATCGTACCTTTGATTTTGAAAGGTATTGGTTTGAATGACCATTACCGATCAAAGTCGTAGTAAATTTTGAATTTTTCCATTTCAATTTTTTAATAATTTAAAAAGTTTGATTTTTAAAAAAATCCATCAACCTTAATACATGAACACATTAACCCCCTTTCATCTCGCCGTTCCCGTTTCAGATCTTAATCAAGCCAGAAGATTTTACAGAGATATACTTGGATGTGAAGAAGGACGTAGCTCCGATCATTGGGTAGACTTTGATTTTTTCGGCCATCAATTTGTCATCCACTATAAAGAACCAATGGGCGATTTAGAATCGTTGCATCTAAATCCAGTTGACGGTCATGATGTGCCCGTTCCTCATTTTGGGGTAGTTTTGGAATGGGAAAAATGGCATGAACTGTCAGATCAACTTAGGCAAAAAGGTGTTCATTTCATTATAGAGCCCTACATCCGGTTTAAGGGTCAGGTAGGTGAACAGGCCACTATGTTTTTTAAAGATCCTAGTGGAAATGCTCTTGAGTTTAAATCTTTTAAAGATATGAGCCAGATATTTGCAAAATGATTTTGAGTTTTGATTGCAAAAATCGTGTAACAAATTGATATTAAATTCTCAGTTCCAGTCTTTTAGGCTGAAAGATTACTCACTGCATAAAGAAAAAGAATTAATCATATCTAATGAGTTAGTATTTGATTAAAACCAATTAGCGAAGGGTTTCTTCAAATAATCTATAGATCCTTTTATACTCGTCCAACCAACTACTGGATTCTATAAAGCCATGGTCTTCCAAAGGAAAAATGGCCATTTCCCAGTTATCTTTTCCTAACTCAATTAACTTTTGCGATAAACGCACAACGTCCTGGAAGTGCACATTTATGTCTATCATTCCGTGCAGCATAAGGAGATCTCCTTTTAATCCATCGGCATGATAAATAGGGGAACTTCTGTAATACGATCTGGGATCATCAGTAGGCGTGTTTAAGATATTAGCAGTATAGCCTTGGTTATAATGAGACCAATCAGCCACAGAACGGAGAGCAGCTCCACTTCTAAATACATCAGGATTCTTAAACATAGCCATCAATGTGATGAATCCTCCATAGGAACCTCCGTAAATTCCTATTTTATTTTTTCCAACATTGTGGTTCTTTACAAGATACGCAGCACCATCCACCTGGTCGCTCAGATCTTTGCCGCCCATGTCCCGGTATATCGCTGTTCGCCAGTCTCTTCCATAGCCACTGCTCGCCCTAAAGTCAATATCCAGAACGGTGTAACCATTATCAGTAAGAAAGTTGTGAAACATATATTCACGGTAGTATGATGACCACCATTGATGTACGTTTTGCAGATAGCCTGCACCATGTACAAAAATGACAGCAGGCCCGTTTTTTTTCGGTTTAACAGGTTTATACAATCTCGCTGGCACCTTTACTCCATCACTAGCCGTGAACCAAACAATCTCGGGTTCTCTCCATTTATACTGATCGAAAGCAGGTAATGTCGATGAAGTAATCTGTTTCATTTGCTCTCCAGGGCGATTGGGCATGATGTAAAGTTCCCAGGGTTTATTGTTGTAAGAATATCGAATGGCCAGATAGGTTTCATCGGGTGATACACTGACCTGATGACCGCCTATTTTAGAGGTGATTTGCGTCCAGTTACCGTCATCGATGGACAAATGATAAAAATGTTGTTCGTGAGGCCCTTCTTTATTTGCTGTGATATAGAAAACATCACCATCATGAGATAACTCAGCTGATAACACTTCAAAATTTCCGGAAGTAAGCGTCCTTTTATGTCCATTCTCGGCATTCATTGTATATAAATGGGAAAAACCACTTTCTTCAGATTGAAACCAAAAAACTTTGGTGGAAGGAAACCAACCCAAATTTCCAGGCGCTGCAGTCCAGCTGTAGATGCCTGGACCACCAATCCATGCCTCATCTCTTTGCCTGTCCATTTGTTTTAATTGCCCGGTAGTCAAATCTAAAGTAGCCAGCCAACGATCTTTATTATCAAGTGATTTGATATCGACAAGTCCAATGCCGTCATCGCTAAAAAAAGGGCCGTGAATGACCACACTTCTTTCCTTGTCATATGACTCTATAAATTCTGTTGTATCTTTGTGATATTCTTTTAAAAAATCAGGTTTATCATAGATACCGGAAAGTCCGCTGGTTTGTATTTCATATAGAGTATCCAAACTCAGAGAGTGTATGTAGCTTTTGTAAGAAACGGATCCCGTTCCCACCTTCTCTCGTGTTCTTAATTCAGTAGTATATCCTGAAGTAGTAACATAGTCCGGAACGATTGGAGTTTTCCCTCTGGTTGTTTTTGATACTCTGAATACGATGTAATCCTCATTCGGACTGATCCGAATATCATTTAATTGATCGTCTCCTAGATAAAAGGTTTTAGGTGATTTTGGGCGAAGTTTCTCTCTTCTTTCTTTTTGCAATTCATTGACACGCTCTCTGTATTGCAATACTTCGAATAGTTCCAGTTGATCATCGTTTAACCATTTTTCAGCACCTGCGGGTTTGACTGGAGGTTTTTCTTTACCTGATCTTATATCCGTCCATTGCACCAAAGATCCACCTTCCAGGTTTATGGAATAGAGATTATTTTCTACCCGAAAGTAGATCTTATCTCCCTTTTGTGAAAATTGAGGGTTATTTTCACTAACCGTAGTCTTAGTAATTTGCCGGGTAGTCTGGTCTATGTCGGAAAACAAATATATATCTCCATTTTTAGTATAGACCATCATCGTCCTGTCTTTATTCCATTGGCCTCTGGCAGGCATTTCTATAAGTTCTTCTTCGCTTATTTGCACCGGTGTTGGATCTTCTATGATGACCTTGTATTGATTCCGCAAAGTATCTGTGTCATTGGGTTTCCATGAAAAATGAATTTGCCTGCTATCGGGGTTCCACTGGATATTTTCAGGCAAGAACCCTACAAAACGCTCACCTTGCATGATATTTTCCAATGTAAGCTTAGATTGGTTTCGATATTGGGCATCAAGAGATAAATGGATCAACAAGATAAAAAGCAATGATAAAATAGAATTTCTCTTCATAATGGATACATTCGGTATTGTGCTATGAATACTTTTATAAGAACGATGTTTTTGATCTTGTCAAAGGTAATGAAAATTATTTTTCCGGAATTCTCATATGGTAATAACCTACAGCATAACCACCCCATACTCCTAAAGCTCCATTCACATTTGACCTCACCCTTGTATAGGATGCGAAAGGGCCTCCGCTATTGGCAGAAAAGTCCAGTGTATTCCAAAAATGAAAATGGTCTTCATCAAGGGTCATCCATTTAATAGTGAGTGTATCGCCACGGGTGTACAAACCAAAGGCGTCGCTACTAAAATCTCCATCCCTGGGTTCTGCTTTTTGCAATGGAAATTCAAATTCCTGACCATCAAAGAAAACATCATCTGTAACAGATACAAATGGTGGAATAAGGGGACCATCACCAGCTGCTGTTTTGTACCTGTAAAAATTTTCTCCAGGAGGATCGTTTACCGTAACCATCAACCGGGCCAGTGTATCATTGGGTTCTCCCGGAGGATCAGTCCAACGGAAGTTTTCCAATGGGATAAAATGCGGAATGGTAGTTGTGGCTTTTATTTCGGTTTCGCCCAGTCTGACTATCAACGAATAGTGTCCTCCTACTCTTCGATCAAGTTGATCAAAAAGGTCTACATAGACACATATATTGGGCACCTCATCCCCTATTTCAATATTCAGAATCTGTGCTGCGGCTTCCCTAAGTTCTGGAGGTATGTCGCTCAGGCACAATTCATTTAAAGTAATGGTCTTTGCACCATCCGACACGTCTACCTGAGCCCCTCTTACAAATATTTGATCCAGTGTCTCCCTGTTAATCTCTTCTAAAAAAGGAATGCTCCGCGTGATGATTACAAAAGCAACATTACTCCCCTGCCCTGCTTCTATAAATCCTTCAACTACCCATTGCTGATCTTCTGCAAGTGTTTCAGGAATAAATGGTTCAATACATCCCTTCATTAAGAAAAGACCGAACACTAAAAAAATGGATCTCACCCAAAGACCCGTTATCATAGCATATTTCCTTTTACTTATGTTACGCATTTATTTTCTTTTTAGATATTTAATTCCATCTGAAATTATAGGTAATCGAAGGAATTATAGGAAAAATAGTGATTTGTTCTCCTTCTATTTTTGCAGACCCGTTTTCAAAATTGGATTCAAAATTATAATTGATAAAAAATGGATTTTTTCTGTTATAAGCATTATACACGGCAAATGTCCAACTCGAAGTCCATTTTTTGTTACTCCCGGCTTTAGGTGTCCATACCAGTGACAGATCCATTCTGTGATATGCTGGCAATTGAGCGCTGTTTCTGGGACCATAAAAGACATTGATGTCACCTTCAACGAAGAAAAAACCATTTACAGGAGTAAAATATCTGCCGGAGCCGTAAATAAATGTAGCTCCTATATCCACTTTACGGCTTAATTCATAATTGGTGACAATGGAAAGGTCATGGCGTCGGTCAAATATGGCCGGATATCTTCTCCCGTCTTCTATGTCGGGAAAACTCCGATCTGTCCTGGACAATGTATATCCTACCCAGCCAGTGAGTCTGCCTTCATTTTTCCTCATTAAAAACTCAGCACCATAAGCTCTACCAGAACCGAAAACAAAACTCTGTTCCACTTCTCTACCAATGTCGTCAACATAATCATCGGCATAATCGATTTGACTCCTTAAGTCTCTGTAATAGACTTCTATAGAGCTCTCGTATACATTTTCTTTAAAGTTCCTAAATACCCCAAGTGCATATTGAGTGCTTCTTTGAGGCCTGACCAGTTCCGAACTAGGCACCCAAATATCTGCCGGAAGTGTTGTGGATGAATTACTGACAAGGTGAAGAAATTGATTGGTATAAGTGAGTCCGCCTTTAATAGAGGTAACAGGATTAATTGCATATTTAAAACTGAGTCTGGGTTCCAGTCCTGTATAGGTAATTACAGGCTCCAATCGGTTGTACTCTCTTCCGGTTATAGAAGACGTATAGGGTCCCACCTGGCTAAAAATGGCCCATCTTAAGCCCGCATTAATGCTAAAATCCTTGCTGACTTTTATGTCATCCTGAATGTAAAAGGCAATATCATGTGCATATTTTGGTAAAAAATCTGTAGAAAAATCCACCTCACCCGTACTGGCTGAGGCAGTATTGGGAGTAAGAGTGTGATACGTATAATTGGCGCCGAATTTTAAATGATGCTCGGGATTGGGATAATAATCGAAGTCTAATTTTCCATTCCAGTCCTTAACCCCTGAAAAAAGATTAAATTGGAAATTGTCCTGCCCTCCATTAAATTGAAAATCATAGTCATTGTATATAGCAGAAAGGTTAAAAAATAGCTTATTACTGAAAAGGTGATTCCATCTTAAAGTGGCTGTAGAATTGCCATAAGGCAGGTCAAAGAAAAAATCTCTTTTTGGAAAATTAAATTTCAAAATATCGCGACCAAAATAAGCACTAAAATAAATTCGGTCTTTTGAACTGAGTCTGTAATTGAATTTAGTATTGAGGTCGTAAAAATAATAATTAGACCCTTCAAAATCAGTCCCTTTTAATACGGGCTGTAGAAGATCTCCCAAATAAGTGCGTCTTCCTGAGATGATAAATGAACTTTTATCTTTTACCAGGGGACCCTGAAATGTAAGTCTCGATGATATTAAACCAATTCCTCCTTCCAATATATAAGATTGATTGCTACCCTCTTTCATTTGAATGTCTAAAACGCTGGAAAGCCTGCCTCCGTAAAAGGCTGGCATACCCCCTTTAATCAAAGTTGTATTTTTAATGGCATCGGAGTTAAACACAGAAAAGAAACCCAGCAAATGTCCGGAATTATATACCACTGCTTCATCTAGAAGCACGAGATTTTGATCGGGACCGCCTCCACGGACATAGAATCCGGAAGTTCCTTCTCCGGAGGACAATACGCCGGGAAGTAATTGTAATGTCTTTAAAATATCTACCTCACCAAATATGGCAGGTAATTTTTTTATTTGTTCCATAGGTAGTTCCAGAGTGCCCATTTGTGTTCCGCTTACGTTTCTATCCTTTACGTCTTTGTCAGAAGCTATAACAATTTCTTCCATAACTACCCCACTGGTGAGTTTCACATCGAGGGTTATATTTTTATCAAGGTTTATGGTATGAATACTCTCCTGATAGCCCAGGTATGAAATGGCAACAGCATATTCTCCGGAAGGAAGCGTCAATGAATAAAATCCATAAATATTAGAAGATGTCCCTTTACCCGGGTCGTCTTTAAGATATATATTGGCTCCTATTAATGTTTCGCCAGTATTTGAATCCATTACATATCCACTTATGGTAAATGATTGGGATAGGAGGAAAATATGAGAACTGATTGAGATTATGATGAAAATAAACCATTTCATTTATAGCTAATTTATAATTGTTCCAATGTTGATCCTAATTTACAGGGTTATAACATCACTTTAAAACAATAAAATGATATAATGATGAAACGCAAAATCACCTGTTTGGTTAGCCTCAATTCCAATTATTCTACATATAATAAGATTTTATAGATAATGTATCTGTAAATGGAATTATTTGGAATTAGTCATGAGCATGTTGCCCATTTGAAATAAGTGTTGGTTGAAAGATAACACTTCGACATCCCGAAATAATAACTGACTGATAAGATCTGAAAGTGAAATGAGTATAAGTGGTTACACTTAATTTGGAATAATGGCTGAAACCTTCCAACCATTTCTCTTTAAACCAGATAATATTCCATGATTTCCGGGTAAATGTCCCGCTCCGACGCTAATAAAATGTGTTTTACCTGGATCCATTTGATATATTGTTTTCAACATTCGTTGATTTCTTTCATTGATCATGAGGATACGCATGTTACCCAGATTTTTTCTGGCATATCGGTATATGGCATTGATGTCCATTATGTTGTAATGGTGTATCATTTTATTCACTTTCTTCCGATAAAGTGAAACATTCCTGGTTAGTTTTCTCAAATTTAAAATCTGATCTTCAATAGGTATCTGGTTGAGAATGTCTAATTGCCTTTGAAAGCTTTCGAGGCCAAATACGGGTATATTTTTTCTTTTTGCAAAATTCCACAGTTTTATATCCAAAGGTGGAAATGTTGATGTGCCTACAATGGCATTATCTATTAAAGATTGAAAAAGAAGTGGTTTTAAATTCGAGTAATTTTTCAGATTTATTTCGAAGGCTTTTAACAGTATTTTTTGTATCCGATCGTATTCCTTTTCTGACATAAAGTCTTTGACAGATAGGTCATTGTCAATATAATGATACGAGTTATTCAATGTATTGCTGGATTCATCCAGATCCATTTCTCCAAAATATATGTCGGAGGATTCAATTAATGATAAGACTGGGGTCTCAGGCCATTGGATGGTGTTGGATGGTAAATGTATGGTGCCAAATAGATAAATAACGGCTTTTGTTTCACGATGGACGCAATGCCATAAAGTAGATTGCACACGAGTCATTATATAAGTGGAGAATGAAAAAAAAATTGCAAAGCCGCTGAACAGCTTTGCAATAGTATATCCAAATAAACTTATTTTAACAATTAGTCAGGTAATTCGTCATAATTGTAAGGTAACACCTTTTGCTTTTTGACCTTTGAAAGTGTCATCAGAGTTTTAAGACGTTCAATTTCTTCGATTTGACTTAGTGTTTTAAAGAGCAGTTGTTCATAAGTAGCCAGATCTTTGCACACTATTTTCAAAAGAAAATCCGCATCGCCTGTGATAATATAACACTCTGTGATCTCGTCGATCTTATTAATTTTTTTGATAAAATTTTCGAGGGCATTTTCTTTTTGCCATGCAAGTGATACCAATACGAAAGTTCGCACATTTAGTCCAATTGCAGCTGCATCCACTTTAGCGTGATACGAAAGTATAATTCCTGCATTCTCCAGTTTTTTTACTCTTTCCAAAGTAGGAGCAGGAGATAAGCCAATTTTTTTTGATAAATCCAGGTTAGTGATTTTTGAATTTTGCTGAAGTAATTTTAATATCTTCAGGTCAATTCTGTCTAATTTGTATTCTGCCATGGTATTTCTTAATTTATCTAGAATAAAGGTTAAATAATAAAAAACACGAAAATAAGGGTTTTAAAATTAAATTTCATAAAAATTGTGATTTTAATACGTATTATTTCAAAATAAAGATATCATAAGTATATTTCTTCTATTAAAAAAGGCCGGAATAAATCCAGCCTCTATTGATAAACTATGAAAAAACTCTAAAACCTATTATATTATAGACGATAAAATAACAAATTTGTTGTATGTTTTTGAAAAATTCCAAAAGAGAATGTAACTGATCATCGTTGATAATAATTGTGTAATCTTAATGTCGTTAATTACTTTTTTGAACTAAGTCGTATTGTTTCCCAGATTTACCTTTTTCAGACTTGTCCATCACAACTTTGCATGAAAGGCGTAATTGACTATCTATTAATATTTTGGTTTATTTATGAAGAACTTCTACCCAAAGACTGCCCTTATGTTTGGCCTTTATGTTTAACAGAAATTATTTATGTCAGATTCAAATAGTTTTTGAATTGCACTTTTTTTTGTTTTATGATGTTTATTATATAAATTTTATTGATATTCTTTAACCAAACTTCATATTATCATGAAAAAAAATCCAATTCTTAGTGTAGTTTTTTTCTTTCTGCTTTCTCAAGCAGTTTACGGCCAATTTGCTGTGCGTGCAGGTTTAAATTTTGCAGACATTTCAAGCGTTTCATTTGAAACAGAAAGCAGGCAGGGAATACATGCCGGTTTTACCTATACAGCTTCTATAGCTAATAATATTTCCTTACGACCAGGTGCCTTACTATCTTTAAAAGGATTCAAAGCTTTGGATGATGCCGGAGAGCTTACTTATCTGGAGGTGCCGTTGTCCTTTATATTTCATGTGATCGGAAAACCCTCCGGGATTTATCTTGAATTAGGACCTTACGGTGGTTTGATGCTGGGGTCAGGTGGAATTCCCGACATTGATTATAACACGATCGATATCGGAATGAACATTGGTGCTGGTCTAACATTAGGTAGATTGGGTTTGGGGCTTACTTACGGTTATGGCCTTACCTCTATTGAAAAAGGAAACTTTTCAGGCGATAACCAGACACTTAGAAATAGAAATGTTGGTATCCATGCCAGTGTGGCATTTTAAAAAAGATTAAAACCATTCGTTTTCTAATTCCTGATTGAAAACGAATGGCTTCTATTCTCTACATTTAAAAAATAAGCAATTACGATTGCTCTTTCGAATTTACGGGAAAACACCCAATGTCATATAGTCATTGGCCACTTTATTGAGCGAGCTATAGAATGCTGCTGTTCTCAAGTCTTCAATTTTTTTCTTGCTTTTGTACAGTTCAGCTATCTGGTGGTAAGCATTGACCATTGTCTCTTCAAGTCCAGACCTTACTAAATCAATTTCGTCAGCACCTTTCGTTATAACCATTTTTTCTTTCTCAGAAATGGTTTTACCTGTTAGCTTTTCAACTGTTGCTACGAGATTTAAATATGTGTTTTGGTTAAACCGTTTATCCATTCGTCCAAAACGCATGTGAGATAAATTCTTCAACCATTCAAAATACGACACGGTAACCCCACCAGCATTGAGGTACATATCCGGTATAATGATAACTCCTTTTTTGAGGAGAATCGCTTCAGCACTTGAAGTGACCGGCCCATTGGCTGCCTCTCCAATGATCTTTGCCTTTACTTTATGGGCATTATTTTCATTGATTGTAGATTCAAGAGCTGCCGGTAAAAGTATATCACAATCGATACCGACCCAGTCTTCTCGGAATTCGAGTGTTCTTGTACCCGGAAAACCCAAAATGGTTTGATGGATATTTTTGTATTCCAATAACTTTTGAATATCAATATTGTCATTAGAAACAATGGTGCCTTCAATTTCTGAAACCCCTATAACTTTAATATCCCCTTCGTCTTGACTAATCATCCCTGCATACGAACCCACATTCCCAAGCCCCTGAATGACCATAGTTTTACCGGCTGTGCCGCTAGTTTTTCCGATCTTTTTCATGATGTCTTTATCTGCCAGTAATTCACGGAGACCATAATAGGTGCCTCTTCCTGTAGCTTCTGTCCTGCCTCGTATACCGTGTTGATTAACAGGTTTACCGGTAACACAACCAGCGGCATCAATTTCATTTCCCCCTTTAAGGGTCATATAAGTGTCCAGTATCCAGGCCATTTCTCTGGAGCCGGTACCGTAATCAGGAGCGGGTACATCCAGACTGGGTCCTATAAAGTTTTTTCTTATGAGCTCCATGGTATACCTTCTGGTAATTCTCTCCAATTGAAGTGGAGTATACTTTCGGGGACTGACTTTTACACCTCCTTTTGCACCTCCAAAAGGGACATCAACCAGGGCGCATTTAAAAGTCATTAGGGCTGCTAATGCCATAACCTCATCCTGATTAACCAGGTGAGAAAATCTTATTCCTCCTTTTGTCGGTAATCTGTGATGGCTGTGCTGAACTCTATATGCTTCGATCACTTCATAGCCATTCCCTATTTTTACAGGAAATCTCATCTGGTAAACAGAATTACATACCTTTATTTGATCTAACAATCCCTTGGGATGCGTAGTTAGTGCTGCAGCTCTGTCAAAGTTGATCTGAACACTTTCGTAAAAACTTGCTTGTTTGTTGTTACTCATTATTTATTTGATTTTCTAATTTGGTTAGCTTTTTGTCTAATCTGATCAGAAATATAATCATACCAATAAATACAATGAGTACCAAAGTGACTACGGAATATATTTTACCGGTATTTCGCAAAAAATCGACAACACCACTTTCACCAGATGCTATGGCAGCACACGGTAATAATAATGCCACAACCAGAATTAAAAACTTTTCAATCCTCAATTTATAACTGATCATCATATTCATTGTATATCCATTTTAAACCCAAACTTGCAGTATAGTTATTTTGAATTTTCATCATTCAAACATACCAAAATAAAGCTTTTTACCCTATGTCTTTTCCAATAATTTTTCCTTTACATTCAAAATCCGGTAATACAGAGATGTCATCCAAATTCCCAAAAGCGTAAAACCTAAAATAGCCGGATAAAAAACCAAACGCAATGTATTATCGAGGTCCTCTCCACCTAAAGCTGGATTTCCTCCGCTTCCTGGGTGCAAGCTATCTGTGAGGCGTGGAATGACAAAAACCAAAGGTATCAATGCTACAAAAGCAAATACATTGTACACTGAAGCCAGGCGAGCCTCCTGATCCTGATCTTTGATTGAACTTCTCAATACAAAATAAGCTAAATAAATCAGCATGGCAACAGCCGTCATATTGAGTTTCACATCAGGAGTCCACCATGTACCCCATGTAAATCTCGCCCAGATAGATCCCGTTATTAAACCCAACAATCCAAACAAAACTGAAACTGAGGTTAACGCCCTGCTTTTGAGATCATCATTTACTCTTCGGTACTTTAAATACCGAATGGCGTAAAATACACCTGTTCCCAACATGATAAACATGGAAAACCAAAGCGTTATATGAAAAAATGTATTTCTTATTGTTTCATGTAAAATACTTCGATATGGAAACCGGAATGACCAGCCAGGATCCACCAAACCCGAAAGATTATCTATGAATGCTCCCTCATGTATTGCGCCTGGTACAGGAGCCTGTTGAATGAAAACCGAGGCTGGTAGCACTGCACTTCCGTCTATTTCATTATTTATGATCAGAGAGGCAACGACTATTTTCTCACCGCTTTCCGGAAAATGAGGAATATCAAAAATATAAGTGATTTCATTAAAAGAATGGCTTATAGCATTTGTTGAAGGCAAATACTTTTCATTTTCAAGCCTGAGGTATGCCTTGTTTTGTGAAGCTTCATCAAAATGTGTGTTGTAACCAACGATTTCAATTTCTGCGACCTCTCCTGAAGTTACCTGGGTATTGTGTATTTTGACAATTCCCGGTTTTAATGGAGTCAGCAGGCCCAATATAATTGTATAAAGGAGAATCAAAACTCCACTGATCTTCCACCACCATTGTCTCATCATTGTGTACGACATTTATATCGTCTAAAAAAAATACATTATGATTTCCATACTATTGGAAACAAAATTAAACAAATGCTGATCAAAACACCATCAATTCCTGCGAGTAATAACAAATCTGTACTTACGGTAGAATCTGTAAGTAACCCTAAAGCAACTGCCGTTGTTTTGATCAATAATAATAATACAGGAAGTACTAAGGGTAATGACAGGATAGACATCAAAGTACCGGAATGACCGCCCGTAGCTGCCAAAGCAGATATCATGGTGTATACGATAGATATACCGGCTAACCCCAATAAGGAAGAAGAAAAAAACAAAACATGATCCCTCACCGGATAACCGCTAAACAATGCCATACATCCTAATATAACTAAAAAGAGAACGAAGCAAAGTAAAAAGTTATACACTAATTTTGAAAGTACTACTTCTACAGGATCCAATAATGTATAATAATATAAGTAAGTACCTTTCGATTCCTGAAGAAAACTTTTGACTACAGCATTGATGCCTGAAAAGAGTACCAATATCCATAACAATAGAGCCCACTCCTGTGAAGTAAAAGTATTGAAGGTTTTAAATACGATGAACACTACAGTGACGGCAAAAAGTAGAATCCCGGCAATGGCATGCTTTTGTCTGAATTCTACCCTGAAATCTTTAGCTATGATATGCAAAATCCTGTTGACCATATTGTAGCTGCAAAGATACGACATGGATTGAAATCAGTATCATGCCCGGATACCTTAATTTTTCTAGTTTGTGCTATTTGCTTTTAGTATTTATCTGTCTACCGTCTACTGCCTACCGTCTACTGCATACTGCATACTGCTTACTGCTTACTGCATACTGCCTACTGCATACTGCCTACTGCTTACTGCTCACTGCTCTCTGTTCACCGTTCACTGTTCACTGTTTATTGTTTACTGTACTTTCATGATCTTATGCGCTTCTTTTCTTTGAAGAGAAGATACATGTAATATATACATCCCTGGTGTGAGTCCTGATACATCAAGTTGGATCAGCGACTCTCCACTCATGAGATTGGATCTGTGTACTGACCTCCCATTGAGATCATAGATCATAATGTGGGTATCTTCGTCGCTGTCACCTCTTTGAATCAGTACATTTGTATGAACTGTGGTATTCACAAGATAAATCAGCTTTTCACTTTCGATAAACACTTGTTCCACATCGGAGAGAGAATAAGTACCATCGAGATCGATCATTCTTAGCCGGTAGTAGTTATGGCCTGCCACGGGATTTCGGTGAGTATACGAGAGTTCATTGCTGCGTAAGAGTAAGCCTGGTAAGTCAACTGAACCAATCTCTGTCCACAATCTCCCATCTGTGCTGTGTTCGACCGCAAATCGCTCAAAGTCAATGGCATTGGCATAGGTCCAACTGACGAGGATAGACTTGTCTGTCTGTATTGCAGCATTGAAGAAGGTCAGTTCGACCGGCAGGGGAGCGTCCTCCTCCACAATAACATAACTGATGGTTATAAGTCCTTCACCTCCTACACCACCTTGCTTTTGACAGCCTCCTCCACCACCTCCGGGAATTTGGCCTGGGAAGGCCGGGTCAGATGGCCCTACTCCGGAAGAACCGCCATTGCCACCTCCTACCGGAGCAACAGCGCCATTAGTACCTGTTGCAGTCACACCCGGTGCCGAAGTACCCGCCGAAGACCCGCCGCCACCGCCACGCTGACCGGTTCGGCCAGCTCCGCCGCCACCATTAAAGCCTATATCCATAGTGCCGCTGGGAACCCCTCCGGTTGATGGGCTAAAATAATCCGGAGATTGAATCCTTCCACCTCCGGCACGTGTCTCTTGGCTGGTCACCACAAAGTAGGAATCACCTCCAGGCTGGCCGAAGTTTCCTCCGGGTACGCCTGCAAGTCCCCCTGCACCTACCACCAGCGTCACGGTTTGATTCGGACCAATGGTGCTAAAAAAGCGTTCTGCAAAGGCGCCGCCTCCACCACCTCCACCGCCGTTGCCCTGGGTGCCGGTGGCGCCACCAGCACCTCCACCCCAGGCGCGGATGGTGACGCTACTAAAGATAAAATTTCCCGTGTTCCAAGTGTACGTGCCCGGCTTGTAAGATGCCTGGGGAAGGTGCTGAGCCTGAAGTCCCCCAATCATGGAGGCCATAAAAATCAGGACGAAGATGTGCTTTGTCATGGGGTATTAGTTAAAATTGTTAAAAAGAAGATCGCATTCTGTTCTGTAGTGGTAAATGCCACCGACGCCCATTCTGTACTTCTGTATATATCAAGTGTATTGGTCGAAAGGTTAAAAACCTGCAAGCCAATCGGCGGTGTAGCAATGGCATGGTGCTGTACAGTAGTCATCCGAGGGATAAACAAACCGCTGGTAGTCGAAGAAAGGTCCAAAATCGCCTTTGGGTCAGGCAATTCACCATTGGAATTGATGCTGACGTTTTGGGCAAACAAAAAGGTCGAAGGGAAAAGCAGAGAACCTAATGCAAATACTATTGTAGATGGATATGTTGTTAGACCTGGGGACCATGTTAAAGTTACACAACAGCTACAATTTGAAATTGTAGCTGTGGCTGGACATTGACCACTTACATTTTGGAGAACAAAGAAACCCAAAAATAACAATACAATTTTTTTCATGAATATTGGATTTATTAAGTAATTAATGAATATGTAAAATGATAATTATTAAATTATTGAAAATAGTTATACCATAGATTGATATAATCAATTCGTCTGTGATTCAGTTAAATTTGATAGGACTCGAATGTCAGATTGAAACCGTCTAAACATACCTCTAACACCCGATGTTTAACGGAAGACAAAAAGTTCACCTGAAATCAAAAGTGAAACATAAACAGTTTTAACACCTTATTTTACACAGCTATCATTTATTATAGTTTAGATAGTTTTTAATTTGATTCTTATAACAACATCTTTAACAGAAGTTGTTGAATGATAAGAGTTAAATTGAGTTAAACCAATTTTGACTGACCAAGAGTAACTCTTCGTCAAAACATGACTCTAACTACTTGATGTAGCAAACTTGCAGTCGTGACAAATAGGTTGATTATATCCTAGTAAATTCAGATCATTTTATAAACAACTTCACATTCCATACCTCATAGTAAGTGCAAATATAAGTATATTATAGTTAATATACCTATTTAATACCGAAGGTAGGGACTAAAGGGCATAATATGGGACAAACTTGAGAATATGTTAGCGACCATGTAACAAAAGTCGATCATAAAGTTTGGATGTAATATGGGCGATTCATTATTCCATGAATTAAAATGCAACGGTTAAAAATACAAATTCACGTTTTCTGTGTCGATTTGTGGTACGCAGGTTGTTTAAATAAGTTAGATCGTAAACAATCTTATGTACATATTTTGATTCTATTCTTTAGATTTATAATATAACATTATATATCAAAAAAAAAGATCTACCAAATGGCAGATCTTTTTCTACAATATTTTAAACACACAACCTACTTTCCCGACCTGTCTTCCATTGCTGGTGCAGAAGGAGTTTTAAAGGGATTTACTTCCAATTCTTTTAGGAGTACTTCTATGGCTTTTTCGAGTTGAGGGTCAATACCGAGAGCCATAGCGGTGTAATCTTCCAATACTTCAATATCGGGATCCACACCATGACCTTCAGGAAACCATCCCCCATCCGGGTGAAACATTCGGAAGGTGGGTGAAGTGACGTTACCACCGTCTATAAGTGCCGGCGCTCCGGATATGCCGATAAGTCCACCCCATGTGCGCGTACCGATGAGTGGGCCTAATCCAGCTCTGCGAAAGTAGTCTGGAAATGCATCTCCTCCCGATCCACTCCAACCGTTGATGAGCATGGCTTTGGGGCCGAAATGAGCTATGGGAGGCCATTGCCAGTCCCTTCCGTCTCTGGTCTTCCAGAAAGCCAGTGGTTTCCTGTCGAGTAACTCTATAAAGCGATCGGGAATCTGACCGCCGTTGTTAAATCGTTCATCAATGATTAAAGCGTCTTTCTTGAATTGCCCGTAAAACATCCTGACCAATTCGTGCTGTCCATCCAATCCCGTTGAGGGAACATATACATATCCAATCCTGCCTCCTGATTTTTCTTCTACATACTTTCTATTGGCTTCTATCCAGGCGAGGTTACGAAGGCGGTCTTCTGCTTCCAATGTAGTAACCAATATCTTTTTTGATCCATCCAATGCAGGTTGATCATTTATAGTGAGTTCTACTGTTTTACCAGCTAGGCCCCAGAATGCAGCATAAGGATTACTAAAAGTTGAAAGTGACATACCATTCACAGCGAGAATATAATCACCTTCCTTCACGGCAACTCCCGGCTCTGCCAAAGGAGAGCGAACTTCGGTGTCCCAATCTGCTGCTTTTACAATTTTGGCAATTCTATAATGACCATTGTGCTTTTCCCAGTCGATGCCAAGATAACCCACATTGTCTCTTCGCTCCATTTCTAGATAATCACCTCCCCCTCGATACGCATGCGATGCATCCAACTCACCGATCATTTCTCCGATTACATAGTTGACATCTGAACGACTGCATGCTCTTTCCAGCAATGATTGATAATGTTTTTTTACCGCGACCCAATCCACTCCATGCATATTTCTATCGTAGAAATAGTCTCTTTGTATCCTCCATGCATCATTAAATATCTGCTGCCATTCCTGAGCGGGATCGAGGTGTAACCTCATCTGACTTACATCGATGGGCTTGTCCATTTTCTGGCCAGGAGCCACATTGATAACGGCTCCAACAGGTCCTTTGGTGACCAGTATTTTTTTACCATCTGCAGAAACCTGAAATCCATTTACCTCTTCAATGATGGTTTTTTCTTCTTTTTCCTTCAGATCAAAAAACTTCAATACAGGTTTTGAAGACTTGTCTCCGTTATTAGGAAATTTCAGGTAAACCAACTTACCTTCTACTGCTGTCATGCTTCGGTAATTGCCCGCATCGGGAGGAAAAATGATCAACCGTGAACTCATTCTATCGAAATCTATCTCAATAGGTTTAACCTTGTCTTTCTCATCTGAAGTCTCCTTGCCATCTCCCTTATCTTTGTCTTTCGGTTTATTTTCTTTATTCTCCTCTTTTTTCTCATCCTCTTTCTTTATAGACACTTCATCGTTTTCAGGAACCAATGGTGAGACCACATCTTTCCTCAAAGTAAAAGCACCTATTTTGGTGTTATTGGTATATACAAAGCTATTATCGTATCCGCTGTAAATAGGATCGAAGTGATTATTGGTAGTAATGTACAAATACTTTCCTTCAGGATCAAAAACCGGAGATCCAATGTGATATAAACCTCCATCAATCTTATGTAATGTATTCTGATCCAATCCGTAAATCCCTATTCCGTTAAGGCCATTTTCCATCTGCAATGAAAAGGCCAGCCAGCGACTGTCAGAAGCCCAGGAAATCGAAAAATTACTGAGAGCAAAGTGGTTCATTTGCCATTGTTTAGCAATATTATCCAGCTTACCTGTGTTAATGTCAAATAATTGAACCTGCAGTGCCTGATCGATCCAGGCTAATTTCTTACTGTCAGGTGACCAGTGCAACTGGTATCTAAAACCATCTTTAAATTGTAAAATCTTCTTCTTCCCTCCTTGTACCAGATCTGTTATCCAAAGTTCGTACTCTCCATCTGCATCGCTCCAATACGCTATTGACTTTCCATCAGGAGACCAGGCAGGATATCTCTCAGCAGATCCTGAGGACTTTGTCAAATTAATAGTTACCCCTTTTTCGGCTGGCAAACTATATATTTCACCACGGGCTTCTACCACTACTCTTTTTCCATCATGACTGATATGAGAATGGCTAATCAGGTCTTTTGTATGTACATTTCTCGGTTTCAATTCTTCAAAATCCGCTACGATTCGAATTTCTATTTTTCGGACTTCCTCATCTGAAAGGTTCATTAAGTACAGGTCTCCACCTGCTTCAAATACGATTTCCTGAGGTCCGGCTGATGGAAAGTGTACGTCCCATTCAGTAAATCGAGTAATTTGGGTATGACTTTTTGAATTAAGGTCATATCTCCATAAATTGTATCTTCTTTCCTTTCCCTGATCTGAAAGATAGTAAATCTTATCTCCACACCACATGGGCAATTCGTCATTGGAATCGTTTTTGGTAATGCGTTCACTTTGGTTGGTAGTGAGATCAAAAATAAACAGATCTGCGGCCATACCTCCTTTATATCTTTTCCATGTACGGAACAGCCTGGTTTTATCCGTGAAGGCTATTTTTGTTCCATCGGGAGAAATGCTTCCCATTTCGGCATGGGCAATGGGTAGTTGCTCCGGTAAACCGCCTGAAGCCGACATTTTATAAAATTGACTAAATCGTTGCTTTCCGCTGTACATCGACGAAGAAAAGAGGATGTGTTCGCCATTAGGAAACCATTCCAACATACGCTCTGGCATACCGTGATAAGTCAGTTGTTCCGGTAGTCCTCCGTCAATTGATATACTGTATATATTAGCAGTGCCATCGTAATTCCCACTAAAGGCAATGGTATTGCCATCCGGGGAAAACTTTGCCCATGATTCCAGGCCTGGAGGCGAACTGAGTCGTGTAGCCAATCCACCCTCTTTCGAAACCAACCATAGATCATTGGCAAAGGAAAAAACAATATGTCGGTCAGAAACATCAGGATAACGCATGATGGGATTTAGAGACTGAGTATAAACTTGTAAAGCCCATGCAAATGAGAAAAGGAAAAAAATAATACGCATAGTGTATATTTTGCTGGTGAAAAATAGAAAAAATCTAAGTTGTCTTATCGTAACATATAATTGACGGGATGAAAATAAGGTGTGTTATTTACATATGTGAAAATGTATAATAATTTTAGACCAAATGTATTGTTTCTTACGACAAGTAACGGGTTCATCCAGTGGCCTTTAGCAGGTCGAGAGTCTCAAGGTCTCAAGGTCGAAAGTCAGAAGGTTAAGGATAAGGTTGAGGTTGAGGTTAAGGTTTTCTCCTCCGGCAGGTTGAGAGTCAAAAGTCGAAAGTCTGAAGGTCTCAAGGTCGAGGTTAAGGTTGAGGAAGTGAGGAAGTGAGGTTGTTGGCTACGTTGTCATATGCTGAGCGTCACTCGCTGGGTGTCAGTTTTCACTTTCTACTTTCTAACTTTTTAACTGACCCATTTAACGCTTAACGCTTAACAATTAACTTTCCTTAATCCCTTAATCCCAAATTTCCTGCTACGAGCTACGAGCCATTTAGGTCTCAAGGTCGAAAGTCGGAAAGTTAAGGATAAGGTTGAGGTTGAGGTTGAGGTTCAGGTTAAGGTTTAGTTATGTCAATAACAGCTACGAACTACGAGCTACGAGCTATGAGCTACAATACACTTAAAATGAAGTTGTAATTATGGAGAGATAGATGGCGTTGGAATCAAACTTCCGTTTTTACTCCACATATACCAGGCATGATTCCGGATGGCCACAACTAACAACACCAGGTGTTTGACCATCGGCCAGTTGACTTACCCAATCAACAATGCTAACGCCTTCAGTGGTATAAGTATAAAATATAGGTGACCTTAATACAGTGTGGACATTGCCAGAATACGTGTAATAGGTAAAGTCAGGAACAACAGATGCAATATCATTGAGGTTCTCAGTGAGTAGTGGATACAAAGGGGATTCATTACCCAATAACTTCAAAAAATATTCCTGGTCTTTGTCATAGGCTGCATTGATCTGTGAAAATTGTATGTTGGGAAATTTTTTAGATGTCAGAATGTATATGTCTTCAAATGTCAGGAATTCCTTATCCTGGTCTTCGACTAACCATGTGGGAATTCCATTCATGGTTCCCCAATGTAAAGATGTTTCTTTAGCACCCACTTCACTTCTATATCCACCGGATCCATCTCCGAGTTGAATAACGGACGATGCAGGGTACAACTCTGCGACAACTCCGGCGTAATATGGAGAAGCTATTGAACCAGCACTTGCACCGGCAACAAAGATTTTTTCAGGGTCTTTTATATTTTCAGCAGTCCAGTTAATGGCTGCCATAGCATTGGCTTTACCTCTGTGATAGATGATAATATTGGTATCTCTTGAGGTGGTATACTCTTTGTCTGCATTTCCCAGATGCACGTCGCCAGTACAATATGGAATAAATACCATAGTCCAATCTTTAAATGGATTTTCTTCATTGGCTATTTCAAAAATTCCGTAGTGATTGTCCGGTACATTGTGATCAAAATCGGCAAAGGGAATATAGGGAGTGGGTTCGATTTTCAGATCGCATAAATCCCCACTCCAGCAGGCTCCTCCTCCATTTAAAAAGATGAGTACTTTATCCTTATGACCAGGCCGAACGTAAAATGAGAAGGGAGTACCTTGTGAACATATTGTGTTACCACCTGGCTCAATGGCATTCCACCCTTCCTCCATTTGATCCAAAAGGGATTCTTCAACAATTTTGTCTGACCCTGATTTACAGGTCGTAAAGCTCATAATAGACATGACTAAGCCTGTAACGATATATAATATTTTTGACCTGGAAGTGTAAATGATTTTCATAACAGAAGGGATTACATTTTTAGTGAATTTGTGTAAAATTGATAAGAGATTTTAAGAATCAGCAATATCCTAAAAATTTTTGAAAAAGGATGTGATTATCCGAGGTTGTGTATAATTTCCTATTGCCATTAAAATATTTATGATCTCATTGTAATAAATGATAATGCATCATATCCTCCATTTCCCGTTGCAATGTCAGGGCAGCCTTTCTTGCTTTTTGTTGAAAATCCTTTTCGCTTCCTGCGTAAATAATACTCCTCGATGCGTTCACCAGTAAGCCACATGAGGAATTCATTCCGTGTTGTGAAACTTCAGCTAGACTCCCCCCCTGAGCTCCAATACCCGGCACGAGTAAGAAGTGATCGGGTGCTAATTTTCTGATTGAACCTATTACCTCAGGCCTTGTTGCTCCAGCTACAAACATGAGGCGATCAGGTTCTCCCCATTTGAGTGCTTTTTCCACGACATGCTGGTATAATGGCTTACCTTCCAATTTTAAATGTTGGAAATCAAGGCTTCCCGGATTGGAAGTAGAGGCCAAAAGAATGACCCATTTGTCTGGAAATGCTAAAAACGGCAATATGGAATCGGCACCCATATAAGGAGATACGGTCACAGCATCAAAAGGCAGATATTCGAAAAATGTTTTTGCGTAAAGTTCAGATGTATTTCCAATATCCCCTCTTTTTGCGTCAGCAATGGTAAATAATTCCGGGGGTATACAGTCAACTGTTTTCTCTAGAGATTTCCATCCTTGAGAACCCATGGCTTCATAAAAGGCAATATTTGGTTTGTAAGCTACGCAGAGATCATGAGTAGCTTCGACAATGGCCTGGTTAAAGGTAGCAACAGGGTTTTTTTCCTTTAACAAAAAAGCCGGAATTTTTCTTATATCCGTATCCAGACCGATGCAAAGAAATGACGATTTAAGCCGGATTTGACTATAAAGGTCTTCTCTATTCATATTTAAACATGAATACCATTGATCGCCTCAATACCCTTAATTTCCGGAACTTTTGATTTGATGGCTTGTTCAACGCCTGCCTTCATGGTCATCGCCGACATGGAGCAAAACTCACAAGTACCCAACCATTTGATCAGTACCTGATAATCATCGGTCACTTCAAGAACTTCAATATTACCTCCATCAACGGCAAGATGAGGCCGGATATCATCCAAAGCAATATCAATTTTTTTCAGCAAATTATCTTTATCTATTCCAATCATGGTGCAAATTTACAAATTTTTTATGTCTTGATTTGAACAATTTTAGTAGGGTCAAGCATCTCATTTCTGATGTTCACCTGTCGCAGTACATTTTTGGCGATAGAATCAAATATGGGAGAAACAGGATGGTCATTATCCAGGGTAACGGGCAGACCACTATCACCACCTTCCCGTACACTTTGAACCAATGGAACCTGACCCAACAACATGGTATTCCCTTTTTTAGCGAGTGTTGAACCGCCTCCTTTACCAAATAAGAAATATTTATTGTCTGGAAGTTCGGCTGGAGTGAACCACGACATATTTTCTACAACTCCTATTACCGGAACATTGACATTGGGGAGTAAAAACATGTTCATGGCCTTTACGGCATCGATCACTGCAACTTGTTGTGGCGTAGTAACAATGATTGCGCCAGTCAGCGGTACGGTTTGAACCAATGTAAGTTGTATATCTCCTGTACCTGGCGGCAAATCGATAATCAGATAGTCCAACTCCGGCCACAAACAATCTTCAATAAATTGCCTCATAATTCCACCAAGTCTTGGGCCTCTTAAAACAACAGCTTGTTCAGGTTCGACAATGACTCCTATGGATATCACATGAATACCTGCACTTTGCAAGGGTACGATTTTATGTTTATTATACACCATTTCCACCTTAGGTCTTTGACCCTGAATACCCAGCATGGTTGGAATCGACGGTCCATATAAATCGGCATCAATCAACCCTACGCGAGCTCCCATTTTTTTTAGAGCTATGGCAAGGTTCACTGCAATCGTAGATTTTCCAACCCCGCCCTTACCGGAACCAATAGCAATAATATTTTGAACTTGAGGGAGCACACCTTCATTCTTAGCTTCTGGATTAGCCTGGGTTTGTAAATGGATATGAACCGCAGCATTGGGATATATTTTATTGATCTCTCCCATGCAAGAAAAATTGAGTGAACTCTTCAATTGCGGGTCATTGCTCTTAAGATGTATGGTAAAAGAGATGTCATTACCCTGAATTTTAAGATTTTCTACCAGTTTGGCAGATATAATATCCATTCCGCTGTTTGGATCTTTAACTTTCCTCAGTGCTTCTACAACTTCATTATTGTTTATATCCATGCTCTTTTGATTTCGATAACCCTAACAATATCCCATATTTATAAGTTTAAAATAGAGGCTAATACCTGACACCTAATAGAAAATGGATGTAATATGGCCAAATTTTAGATAATAACACTATGGTGAAATATTTTTAATCCTAATATGAGGAAAGGATTAAGACATTATTAAAAAGTTTAATATTTTTGTTGCTTATCGAATGTACATGAAGATTCACCGAGATATAAACCAATTACCGGCATTTAATAATGCAGTTATTACCATTGGATCCTTTGATGGTGTTCACCGGGGTCATAAAAAAATTATTGAAAGGATAAAGCGTATAGCCACAGATCTGAATGGAGAAAGTGTTTTGATTACCTTTCACCCGCACCCGAGGAAAATCATATTTCCACAGGATAATTCTCTTCTTCTACTCAATACACTGGAAGAGAAAATAGAATTATTTGCTAGAAATGGACTGGATCATTTGGTAATTATACCCTTTTCTATTGAATTTTCGCAACAGGATCCTCGCGAATATCTCGATAAATTTATAATGGCAAAGTTTTCACCCGCTTGCATAGTTATTGGGTATGACCATCGGTTTGGGCTGAACAGAAAGGGAGATATTTACCTCCTTAAAGAATATGCAAAAGAGTATCAATTCAAGGTGGTAGAGATAAAAAAGCAAGAAATAGAAGACATTACCATTAGTTCTACGAAAGTGAGGAATGCTTTGTTGGAGGGAAATATAACGGATGCCAACTTATTTTTAGGGTATCCGTATTCGATTTCCGGCAAAGTGGTTCATGGTGACAAAATCGGCAAACAATTGGGATTCCCTACCGCTAACTTATCGATACCAGAAAAGGAAAAGTTAATCCCAAAGCCAGGTGTTTATGCCGCTTCTGTCCTGATAGGACACGATAGATGGGATGCCATGTTGTACATCGGAGATAGACCCACAATCAATACAAAGCAAAAAATGGCTTTGGAAGTGCATATTTTTCATTTTAACCAGGATGTGTACGACATGGAAATCCAGGTTGAACTGATAGAATATGTGAGGGAGGATGTCAAATACAATTCTTTAAATGATCTCAGAGCACAACTCCAAAGAGATGCTGAAAAGTGCCTTAAAATCCTCCATGAAGGTGCAGGGCGTGAAATTTTAATCCCGGAGATTAGCATTGCGATATTAAATTACAATGGCAAAGAGCATCTTGAAGCGTACCTGCCTTCAGTGATTCAAGCTTGTCCAGACCATGGACAGGTCGTTGTGATAGATAATGGATCTGATGATGACTCTTTAGAATTCCTTGAGGAATGGTACCCTGATGTGCGTATCATTCCATTTGAGAATAATTTCGGGTTTGCAGAGGGTTATAATAAGGGAATGGCTGAAATTAAGAGCCCTTATGTTCTTTTGTTAAATTCCGATGTAAAACTAAAGGAGGACTCCTTGAATGTATTAATGGAAGTCATCAGCAAAGACAAAAATATAGCCGGTGTGCAACCCCTCATCCTGGATATGGAGGAAAGAGACAAATATGAGTATGCAGGAGCGGCTGGAGGTTTTATGGATCATTTAGGGTATCCGTTTTGCAGGGGAAGAATTTTTAAATTCACCGAACAAGTATCCCCTGATTATGGGGAAACCGATGTGTTTTGGATCAGCGGTGCATGTATGCTAGTGGATAAAAAAGTATTCGATCAGTTAGGGGGTTTTGATGGTAATTATTTTGCCCATCAGGAGGAAGTTGACTTTTGTTGGAGGGCATTGCGTGCGGGATACCGGTTTACCGTTACTGACAAAACCCGTGTTTACCATCTGGGAGGAGGTACGCTATCGTATGACAGTCCCCGAAAGGTGTTCCTTAATTTTCGAAACAGTCTGATCACCATCGTTAAAAACGAGCCCATATTGAAGCTTCTTTTCATCCTTCCTCTACGAATTATACTGGACTGGATTGCTGCAATTTATTTTATATTTCAGGGTAAATTCTACGCTTCATGGGCAATAATCAAAGCTCATGGTAGTTTCTTGTTTAATGTAAGAAATACTTTGTTAAAGAGTGCCTATTATTACAGGCTAATAAATAGAAATAGAATAGGAAAAAGACGCGATGTAAAGAGAAAAGCCTTCTCTATTGTTTTTTCTCATTACATACTGGGTATTAGAAAATTCAGGAATCTTTAACAAGATGAACCCTCATTCAAAAATGGCCATACAGGCATGATGAAATATGAAATTAAGACCCTTTGAAATTGTATACGAAGACAAAGCCATACTTGTAATCAATAAAATGGCAGGTATTCTTTCAGTCCCTGACAGGTACAATCACGACAAACCCAATCTTTATACCATGCTCACCTATTATAAGGGAAGTGTATTCCCCTTGCATAGATTAGATAAAGGCACTTCCGGAGTAATGATATACGCTAAGACTGAAGAGAGCCACAAAGCACTTTCAGAGCAGTTTGAGTCAAGAAGCATAATAAAGAAATACCTGACACTAGTGACAGGAAGTTTGCCGGAAAAAACCGGAGAGATAAAGACTTTTTTAGCTCCAGCTTTGCATGGAAAAGAAATGATGGTGGTAGCTAAGAAAGGAAAATTATCTATTACAAAGTATGCAGTTTTAGAGGAGTTTCTTCAATATTCTCTTCTCGAGATCACCATTTTGACTGGTAGGCAGCATCAGATCAGGGTGCATATGTTACATATAGGACATCCTTTGGCAGTTGATTCAAGATATGGCGGCAAGGAGGCATTATATGCCCATGATATCAAACTTAAGCATTTTCAACACAAAACAAATAAAGATCCCAAACCGCTCATCAACAGGTGCTCTCTTCACTCAGCATCTTTAATCTTTGCCCATCCTGAAAACAATGAAATAATGGAAGTAAGTGCTGACCTCCCAAAAGATATGAATGCTGTGATTAGTCAATTGAGAAAGTGGCAATCAAAAAACGAATAAAATAGAATTTAATCTTGACAACTTTTTGGTTTTAAACCAATTATAAGTAATGTATTGCAAGCAAAGGGGGCGAAGAGGAGGTCGATAAGCATTTCATCTTTGCGGTTCCTTTGCGGTTTTTCTTAGCGTTCTGTGCGAGAACCCATCACAAGAGTATGTCGAAGAATATTTCGATTAGGGATGGTTGAAGCAGTTCCTTTTAACTCAGGCAATACAGCATGTGCTAAAGGTAAAGATTTTAATACCTTTTTAGTTTCTAAGTCAATGTTTAACGGTAATTCTTTTAATCCCCAAGTTGCCATTTGTAAAGAAATTTTAAAAATCTATACAAATATAGGTTACTCTGCAAAGAAATTGAAGAAATCTTTACATTTAAATATGTGTCTGTATAGATTTTGTCAATATCCATGCAGAATGCTCAGGTCTTTGCTAAGAGTGAATCATTTCACGCAAAGGGGGGGCGCAAAGAAATTTCTCATATGAGATTCTTCATGATTATTTGGGCGAGGACTTTGTGTGGTAATAATTATAATTCATTATTCTAAGCCATGGTCTCAATTTCTGATACGAGATTTTCCCAAATATGCATTTTGGAATTTAATTCCTGTTCGAGTTGTGAGAATTTTTTAGATGTACGGATATAGTCCTCTGAGGCATAATCACTTGTAACTGCCAGAGAGTGCCGAAGTTTTTTGAGCTCCTCTTCGATGTTATGTATTTCTTTTTCTAGATATTGTACTTTACGATGCAATTGTTTTTTTGAATCTCTGTTCTGGTTTGATGGGTTACTATCTTTGTTATCGCCTGATTGGGAGGTCGTAGACATTTCCACTTCCCGCATGCTGTCCATTTTTCTTTTATCCAAAAAATAATTGATATCGCCCAGGTATTCCCGGACTTGATGATCTCTGAATTCATACACTTTGTCAGTCAGGCCAGCCAGAAAATGCCTGTCGTGAGATACCACTATAAGGGCGCCATCGTAATGGATCAATGCTTGTTTTAGAATATTTTTAGCTCTTATATCCAAATGATTAGTTGGTTCGTCCAGTATGATAAGATTAGCAGGGTGCATGATTTTACAAGCCAGCGATAGTCTTGATTTTTCTCCTCCTGATAATACTGAAACTTTTTTTTCAGCATCTTCTCCAGAAAACATGAAAGCACCCAGAATATGTCTGACTCTATGTTTTTTATCGGGGGGAGCAGCTTCTTCAGCCACTTCCAATACAGTCATAGATCGATCGAGCTGATCCGTTTCGTCCTGAGCATAAAAGGTTAAAAAAGTGTTGTCTCCTCTTTCTAGAGTTCCTGAATCAAAAGGTAATCTGCCGGTGAGAATTTTTGCAAGAGTCGACTTTCCCTGACCATTCTGACCTACAAATGCAATTTTATCACCTCGTTCCAACACTAAATTACAGTTTCTGATCACTTCTTTCTCGCCATAGGATTTATACAAATTTTCGATTTTTGCAATAACCCTTGCTGCTCTGGGAACTTCAGAAAATTTGATTTTCATTTCACTATTATCCGTATCAGGTATAGCAATGCGTTCCATTTTATCCAACTGCTTTTGCATTGACTGAGCCATGGTAGTCTTGGTGGCTTTAGCCATAAACCGCTTGATGGTTCGTTCCTTTTGCTCTATCACTTTTTGTTGGTTGGCAAAAGCCGATTCCAATACCTCACGCTGTTTTTCCTTTTCAATTGTGAAGTGTGAATAATTGCCTTTTATGTCAATAGGCTTACCCAATTCGATTTCGATAACCCTGTTGACGGTGTTGTCCAGGAACTGAATATCGTGCGAGATGATTATTACAGTACCAGGATAATTTGTCAGATATTGTTCTACCCACATAATGGATTCAATATCTAAATGGTTTGTAGGTTCATCCAGTAGTAACAGATCTGGCGCAGTCAATAACAATTTCGCCAATTCAATACGCATTTTCCATCCCCCACTTAAAGTGCTCACTGGGTGATGGAGTTGACTTTCTTCAAAACCCAATCCTTTTAACACTTTTACTGTATTTCCTTCCTGGTTAGCAGAATCAAGATAAGACAATCGATCCGTAAAAACAGAAAGTTTTTCAAGAAGGAGCATATAATCATCACTTTCATAGTCCTGCCTGCTTTCAAGTTCCATGTTTAATTCATGGAGTTCATTCTCTATCTTTTTTAGTTCGGTAAAGCACTCCATGGTTTCTTCTAAAATAGATCGGTTTATTGTAAAATCAATCTCTTGCTGGAGATAACCTGTAGTACTACCTGATGGCATAGCAATTTCACCATTATCCGGCTTATGGATGCCGGCTATAACCCGGAGCAAGGTGGATTTACCTGCACCATTTCTGCCAATCAGTCCAATCCTCTCTCCTTTTTTGAGCATAAGGTTTATGTGGTCAAGTAAAACCCGATCCCCATATTTTATATATATATCCTTTAGATAAATCATTTTATTTTTTCAATTGAGTATAAATGAGTCAGGCATTTGAGCTATGACAGTAAATCCATCTCCCTTATTTTTCATAACCTGTTTCCATAGATACTTTGGTTTAGACTTAAAAGCATAATTGGGATGCATGTCAGCTACAACCCACGATCCCTTCTCCAACTCTTCTTCCAATTGTCCTGAAGTCCATCCTGAATAACCCAAAAAGAATCGTATATTGTTCTCAGATATGAGCCCGGAGCTGATGAGAAACTTGAGTTTGTCATAATTACCCCCCCAATACAACCCGGGAATGACTTCCATACTTTCTTCCAATAAATTACCCACATTGTGTATGTAAAAAATACTATCATTTCCAACAGGTCCACCATAATAAACGGGGGTATTAAAAGACGGAAAATCTTCTATCACGTTTTGAATTTTGGTTGATACCACTTTATTGAGTATAAACCCCACAGTGCCTTCATCCCGTGAGTGATCACACAATAAGATTACAGATCTTTTAAAATGGGGATCCATCATAAATGGCTCTGCCAATAGTAACTTTCCGGTATCCACATCCACTTTCATCAGCCTATTTTTATTCCTACCATTGTAATATGGAGATTGAAAATATTTTTCATTACCATATTACAATAAAGTTTGGATAAGCAATTCTGAGTTGATTTTTCTGATCAATCCACTAAGTACCTTACCATTACCACCCACTTCAGTAAAGGAAGTAAAACCATCATTGGCCATGTTTTGTATGGTTTGTGTCCATCTAACCGGTCCGGTGAGTTGGGATATAAGATTTTCTTTTATTTCATTCAGATCTTCTGAAGGATGTGCCGTAAAGTTTTGATACACGGGACAAGATGGGGATAAAAAAGTCATAGCATTAATTTTCTCAGCTAATTTTTCACCAGCGGGTTCCATGAGAGGAGAATGGAAAGCACCACCTACTACCAGTGGCAATGATCTTTTAGCACCGGCCTCTTTACAGGCGGCCATGGCCAATTCGATTCCTTTCATAGATCCTGAAATAACCAACTGCCCGGGGCAATTATAATTTGCAGGTACTACAATCTCGCTGATATTTTTGCATATATCCTCTACTTTTTGATCTTCCAATCCCAGGATAGCTGCCATGCTGCCTTTCGTGATATCACATGCTTTCTGCATTGCATCTGCCCGTGTAATTACGAGTTCTAGGCCATCTTCAAATGAAAGCATCCCGGCAGCTACCAGGGCTGAAAACTCTCCCAATGAATGGCCTGCCACTCCATCGGCATAGAAATCTTCTTCCATAGCAACTATTTGTGCAATGGAATGGATAAACAGAGCAGGTTGTGTGACCGAAGTAGCTCTGAGTTCTTCTTCGCTGCCATGAAACATAATATCAGAGATCTTAAATCCCAACATTTCATTGGCTATTTCAAATAGTTTTTTTGCATCTTTATGAGAATCCCAAAGATCCATTCCCATTCCGGAAAATTGCGATCCCTGACCAGCAAATACAAAAGCTTTTTTACTCATTATTTTAATTTGGAATCGATTAAAGTTAAAAATTCAGAACGGGTTTCCTGGTTTCTGAATTCCCCTGTAAATGCTGAAGTTGTCGTAACAGAGTTTTGCTTCTGAACTCCCCGCATCATCATGCACATATGTGCTGCTTCTATAACTATGGCAACTCCCATAGGTTGCAAAGTGTTGTGGATACAGTGTAAAATTTCGTGTGTAAGCCTTTCCTGTACCTGTAGCCTCCTTGCAAAAATATCGACCACTCTGGGAATTTTACTCAACCCAACAATATAACCTTTAGGAATATACGCTATGTGGGCCTTTCCGTAAAATGGAAGAATATGGTGCTCACACATTGAGTATAACTCAATGTCCTTTACGATGACCATTTCACTGTAGTCTTCCTTGAACAAAGCGGACTTAAGTACTTTTACCGGATCCTGTTGGTATCCCTGTGTCAGATATTGCATGGCCTTTGCCGCTCTTTCAGGTGTTTTAAGTAAGCCTTCCCGAGATATGTCTTCTCCGAGGTAACTTAAAATATCTCTAAACCTCGAAGTTATTTCTTCAGTTGCCTGGGTTAGATTCTTCTCTGCCTTGTTATTCTTTTCAAGTGAATCATTACTCTCCATAATACTCGGCGTATATTTTATCCGTCTCTTGCAATTTTACACAATGAAGAGTGCAACCAGGCATTTTGTTCATGAGTATGTTCCAAATGATCATTACCATATTCTCGGTAGTAGGCATAATACCTGTTATGAAAGGAACATCCAGATTAAGATTTCTGTGATCCAGATGGTCGATGATTTCTTCCATGATAATTTGAGACAATTTTTTAACATCTACTATGAAGCCAGTTGTCGGATCAGGTGAACCTGAAACTGTAATGGATAGAGTATAGTTGTGACCATGCCAATTCTTATTGGCACATTTACCAAACTCTTGATAATTTTTTACTTCGGACCATTCATCAACCCATAACCTGTGGGCCGCATTGAATTTTTCAACTCTGGTTAAATATACTTTCGCCATTTTTTATATTCAGTATCAATACGATATACACTTTTACCGTCTATTTTCTAAAATCGGATGCAAAGGTAAACATTAACCTATAAAAATGATACGATAATTACGTTTTAAACCAATTTTCAATGATGAAGTTTACATTTCGGTATTTACAATTTCGGTATGATTATCGACATCATATATTACAAATAACCATTCTAAACAAAACCAATTACAAATTGAGGTGAATAGAATAAAATTGAGTTAGTGGAAATTCATCAACTCAATGATGTGATTGGTCTATTTAGATCTTCAAATAAAAGGAATGTAGTACCTTTACTCTTACAAATAAGTAACATTTATTATAAATTGCTTTGGAAACGTTTGAGTTTCACTTCATGTTTTAATGATCAAATAAATAAATGCTCGAAGGAATAGTCAAATTACGCGCGTCTATCTCAGATAAGGCAGTAAACCTCATACAAAGCGAAAGGATCCAGCATATATTATTTTGGACTGTATTATATCTGATTCTTGTCTCTCTCGACAGTAAAGAGTTGGGCATGGTATTCACTCTGGGAACCAGTTTTGTGACGGTAGGTTTTTTTGTCCTTTTGGTATATATCAACAGAGTTTATCTCTTTCCTCAGTACATCAAAAGTAAAAATCTGTTTTGGCACATTATTTCACTGATTGTTACAGCTATTTTGCTAACACCAGTCAAATCATTTGTTTTTTATTTTATCTATTTCGAGCATCCTGAAAAAAGAGATTTTATTCTCGAAAATCAATATTTTTTCTTTCTTTCTTTTTTATTCATGGGTGCAGGATCTACGATATTTTATATCATGCATGAATGGTTTAAAAGTCAGCAAGAAACCAATGAACTTCAAAATAAAACACTCCAAAGTGAATTAAATTTTTTAAAATCCCAAATCAATCCCCACTTTCTATTTAATACTCTGAATAATCTGTATGCTCTTACACTTAAAAAATCGGATCTTGCACCTGAGATAGTTTTAAGACTTTCGGAAATGATAAGGTATATGCTTTATGAATGCAATGAATCAAAAGTATACCTGAGAAAAGAAATCAATTGCCTGAAAAATTATCTGGAACTTGAAAAATTACGTCAGGGCAAAAAATTTGATATTCAGTTTGAGTTGATTGGTGAAGTCCATAATCAAAAAATAGTACCCCTTCTTTTTATTCCCTTTTTAGAAAACAGTTTTAAACATGGATTGAGTAACCAATTGGGAGAAGGATATGTCCATATTAAAATGCAAATAGATGATGATACCGTGGAAACATACATTGAGAATAGCAAACCCCCCACTCTACCTTCAAAGCCCGGACCGAAAAGTGGCGGAATTGGATTGGTCAATGTAAAAAGGAGATTAGATCTATTATATCCCGACGATCATGAATTGGAAATTAATAACCATCCAAATACCTATTCTGTATATTTAAAAGTCAAACTTCAATAAACATTAAATATATTTATTATGATTAAAGCTCTTATAGTTGATGACGAACCTCTTGCTCAGGAAGTCTTGGAAACCTATATTGAAAAATTACCAGAAATTGTTCTGGTTGAAAAATGCGAAAATGCAATCCAGGCAAACGAAGCATTAAAGAATCACCATATTGACTTAATGTTCCTGGATATTCAAATGCCGCAGATCACTGGGATAGATTTTCTAAAGTCCATTCCAAATCCACCGGTAGTGATTTTCACCACTGCTTACCCGGACTATGCTATAGAAGGATTTGAATTAGACGCTGTTGATTACCTGCTGAAGCCTATATCGCTGGAAAGATTTATGAAGGCAGTCAATAAGGCATCAGAGATCATCGATGCAAGAACTCCGGATCCTGCACCCGTCTCTTTGGGTGAAAACAAAGATTTCTTTTTTGTAAAGGCCGATAAAAAATTGGTGAAGTGCAATTTTAAAGATATTCTATATATAGAAGGACTTAAAGATTATGTCATTATCCGAATGGAAGTATCCAGGATTATCACGTTACAGACTATGAAATCGCTGGAAGAAAGACTTCCTAAAAATGAATTTATGAGAGTTCATCGATCTTATATTGTCAATGTATCGAGAATAAATGCCATCGTAGGAAATATGGTCGAATTAACAGAAAAAGGCCAAAATAAACAAATACCCATTGGTAAAAATTACCGTGATGATCTACTACAGATCATAAATGAAAATAAATTGTAAGTGGATTTTCTTTTAAGGCAGTTTGCGGTAGATGGTGATTATTCTCTCAAGAGAGTTCAGGGAGGGGATATTAGTGAAGCATTCATTTTAGAGTGGAAAAAAGAATTGTTTTTTGTTAAATACAATACCTCATTGTATGCCAAAGACATGTTTGAAAAAGAGACTCGGGCATTAATAAGCATCAATGGTATTTGCCCGGGGTCAGTACCAAAGCCCATAAAAGTACTACATGCTAAAGGTAAAGGTGCCATCATTGTTATGGAATATATTTCCAAATCACCGGGTTCAGCTCAAAGTGAGAAAAAACTGGCTGTTAACCTCAGTGAATTGCACTGGTTTACTTCAAATCATTTTGGTTATGAAGAAGATAATTATATAGGCCTACTTCCCCAATCGAATCAAACACACGATAATTACATCTCTTTTTATCTTCATGAACGCGTCATACCCCAAACCAGAATGGCTGCGATCAAAAGGCTGGTTCCGGAGTTTTGGGCTGAAAAGTTAAGTCAGTCTGAATCTTTACTGCAATCCATCATTCCAAAAGAAGAACCATCATTTTTGCACGGGGATCTATGGAGTGGTAATGTGCTTCACGGTAAAAATGGAAATGCTTATTTTATAGACCCAGCGGTGTATTTTGGCCATAGAGAAGCTGACATAGCCATGACAATGCTTTTTGGAGGGTTTTCGTCAGAATTCTATCGCATGTATCAACAATCTTATCCAATGGAAAAGGAGTGGAGATCGCGTATGGACATTCATCAATTGTATTATTTACTTGTGCATCTTAACCTATTTGGATCATCCTATTTTCATCGTGTGAATTCTATCATGACTGCTTATTTTCTTTAGAATTTACATACCCCTCATCATACTTTGAGAAATGTAAAAGATTAGATTTTCGGTACCAATTTCAAATTGAAACAAGAAAGGCTTGGGGTCTTCCTGATGTTATCAGCCTGAATTAACTCTAAAGCAAAGTTACCCGATTTTCGCAATTATAAATTAACCTATTTTGTTGGGGGTTTTGGTACATAAAATGGTTGAATAGTTTCAAATGTATTTATAAATCTCAAATGAAATTATTCTATATTGCTATTAGTTATTAATGTGGTGATTAAAATATAATTTAGCCACCACATCATGCAAATCTTTAAAGCCTTTGTATATGAAATGGATATACTCTATAAATCAAAAAATGAAGATTGCCAGTCTTCTTGGGGGTGTCATGTTTATCATCATTATCTCTAATGTGTTTATATCCAGAAATGAGATTGCTATTCAAAAGTCTTTTTCCTCTGTGGTAAAGGATCGCCTTATTGTGGAGAGTTATATATACCAACTTTCTGAACAACTTTATGAAAAAAAGCTAAAACTCGAGAATTGCTACACTCAAACTGACATCAATGGTACACTCTGTAATTTCACAGAACACAACGAATCTATTCAACAATTGCTTACTGACTATGGTACCACCTTTCTCACCGAAGAAGAAAGCCTGTATTTTTACGAGCTCAATCAAAACATTAATAGCATTGTCAGATTAGAAAACAACTATTTACGCGAATACGCTGCTAGTCATGCAGAAGTGCAAGAAACAATGAAAGAGCTGTACTCCCTTGCACTGCAAAACTTGCATCTTTTGTCCGATATACAGATTTCAGAAGGCCAAATACTGAATGAAGAATCCAATCAAATATTTGCCAATAATAAATTATTTGGACAGCTGGAACTAATTATGCTATTATTTATAGGATTTTTGATTCAGTCAATAGTATTTGCATCCAAAACATTGAAAACCAATTTAATTAAACAACCTTCTTTGAATTAAATTTTCCCTTGTTTTTAATAATTGTGTGATATTTTAAAAAGTTGGAAATTAATAATTGCCTGAACTTACTCTTTTCTAACATCAATTTCTATATTGCCATATTGATCACCAATTTTTAAGGTAAAATGTACAAATTATTAGCTCTATTTCTTGGTACAAGTCTTATATCCTGTCAATCAGATACTTCACAACCCTTCACATTTGAGATCAGAATTGATCCAGATTTAATCGATCAAAGTACTGATGGAAGGCTGTTATTAATGTTCTCCTCCAATTCTGATGCTGAACCCCGATTCCAAATCCTGGATGGACATAATACACAGTTAATTTTTGGATTAGACGTAGAAGGCTGGACTCCAGATCAAAAAGTGATCATGGATTCCTCAGCATTTGGATACCCAAAACAAAAAATACAGGATATTGAGCCGGGGAAATATTATGTGCAAGCACTCGTAAATCGTTACGAAACTTTTAACCTGGCCTCTGGACATACAGTAAAGCTACCTCCGGAAAAGGGTGAAGGACAACAATGGAACAGAAAGCCTGGAAATCTCTACAATGAACCAGTTCAATTGGATATAGTAAAGGGAGGTAAATACCAAATTGTCATTGACAAAGAAATTCCTGAAATCGAACCTCCAAAGGACACGAGATATATAAAACATGTCAAAATGAAAAGCGAGAGACTTTCTCAGTTTTGGGGTCAGGATGTAATTCTGGGTGCCAATGTCCTCTTACCGCATGAATGGGATAGTCATCCTGATGCTAAATTTCCATTGATGATATTTCATGGTCATTTTCCATATACATTTGGTGGATTCAGAGAAGATCCTCCTGATCCGGATTTAGAGCCTGATTATAGTGAGAGATTTGACATACATGGCTATAATATCATTCAGCAACAAGAAGCACACGATTTTTATACAAAATGGACAAGTAGTGATTTCCCTCGCTTTATTATTATTGAGATACAACATGCCAATCCGTATTACGATGATTCTTATGCGGTCAATTCCGCTAATATTGGGCCTTATGGTGATGCAATTACTTACGAATTAATCCCATTTATTGAAAAAGAATTTCGAGGGCTTGGAGAGGGATGGGCGAGATTTTTATATGGAGGTTCTACTGGAGGTTGGGAAGCTTTGGCGGCTCAGGTAATGTATCCGGACGAATATAATGGCTGCTTTGCCGCATGCCCTGATCCTATAGATTTCGCAGCCTTTTGCCTGGTTAATATTTATGAAGATAAAAATGCCTATTATTACAAAAGTGAATATAAAAATCCATTGGTTCCAGGACACAGAGATTACCTTGGCAATGTAAATGCCTCTTTAAAAGATATGAACCATCGGGAACTGGCTCTGGGCGATAAAAACAGATCTGGGCAGCAATGGGATATTTGGGAAGCGGTTTATTCCCCGATGGGTTCAGATGGTTACCCTGAAAGACTTTGGGACAAATATACCGGGGAGATAAACCATGAAATCGCCGAATACTGGAAGGAAAATTTCGATCTACGCCATATACTTCAACGAGATTGGGATAAAATAGGTCAAAAACTGAAAGGAAAAATCCATATATACTGCGGAGATATGGATAATTACTATTTGAACAATGCTGTGTATCTGATGGAAGATTTTTTAGAAAGTACAAAAGATCCTTATTATGACGGAGAAGTACTTTATGGTGATCGGGCAGAACATTGCTGGAATGGAGATTTTGATAATCCTAACCACATATCTAGGTTGAGATATAATACAATGTATATTCCTAAAATTTTAGATCGGATAACGAAATCAGCACCAATTGGAGCGGATTTGAAGAGCTGGAGATATCGCACAAACCAATAAGGATTTTTTAAAGTATGTTTAAGAAAGACCTGTTTGACCAATCACTAAAGAAATATAAATCCAATCTATTTAAGAAGGGATTGATTCTTCCTTATAAATGGGAGGTAGTCCGTGTATTTTTGGAAAATTGGAATATACAAGCCGCGGATTTTTTGGATATGTACCAAAGATCGATAGATGAAAGCAGTGAAGTTTGGTCATTGCCTGTCATTGAAGCCAAAAAAGCCATGATTCTCATGATTGAAATCAATGAGGATTTGGTTAAAAACATGTTTAATGATCTTTTTAATGAAAATCTGGCTGTAGAAGGTAGAATTGACCGGTTTATATATCATTGTGATATTATAGTAGATGAAATCAATGCAAAAAAAGTAAAGCCATCATTTCATAACCATAACAAATGGATGATTACTTTCTACTTATCTTGTCGCTATCCGGAAAAGTACTGCCCTTTTCATTATCAACCTTTCCATAGTACAATGTATACTCTTGGGTCCCGATCCATTCCTTCAGAATACGAAACAGAAAGATATTATAAGATTATGCGAATTTTTACAAAATTTATCTATGAAGACCAGGAAATACACTCTTATATTTTATCCTTAAAAGATAATATTCCAGCCGTTTCAACCCGTTGCATCTATATAGCGGATGACTTCTGCGAAAGAATATCCGCAATACCTCATAACGCTTTGACGAAATAAAACAGAAAAGTATAGAAATAGAGATAAAATAATTCTAGTCTGCATGTCTGAATGCAATTAGTTGCTGTCCTCTTTAAAAGTTTTTTATATTCACGTTTTAAAATCCAAAACAAAACCCAAAGAGATCTATGGCTTTACATTGGAAGATTATAATCGGGATGGTATTAGGCATTATATTTGGTATCATCATGTCTTTATCAGGAGGAGCAGAATTCGTGAAAAACTGGATAAAGCCTTTTGGAACCATTTTTATTAATCTATTGAAACTCATAGCCATTCCCCTTATTGTGGCTTCTTTGATCAAAGGGATATCCGACTTAAAAGATATAGCTAAATTTTCGAGCATGGGTATCCGTACGATCGTTACTTATCTCATAACTACAGTAATAGCTATTACAATCGGCCTTACCATTGTAAATGTTTTTAAGCCTGGTTCTACAGTCAGTCAGGAAACAGTCGATCAACTCATCAGCGCCTATCAAGTGGATGCTACGCAAAGAGTAGAGACAGCACAGTTAAAGAAAGATGAAGGACCTTTACAATTTGTGGTGGACATCATTCCGGACAACATATTTGGAGCGCTTGGTGATAATACCAACATGCTGCAGGTTATTTTCTTTGTCATATTTTTTGGTATTTCTATGCTTTTAGTCAGAGAGGAGTATAGTAAACCCATTAAAGATATTTTTGACGGACTTAATGAAGTGATCATGAAAATGGTTGATATGATCATGTTATCAGCACCGTATGCAGTGTTCGCTCTTTTGGCATCATTGGTAACTGAAACAGATAATCCGGATATATTCGCAGCCTTAGGCTGGTACGCAATGGCTGTCATTTTTGGTTTGGCATTGATGATTAGCGTTTATATCAGTGTAGTTTATTTTTATGTGGGTCGTACTCCGGCTTTCTTCCTAAGGGGTATCAGTCCAGCACAATTACTGGCTTTTTCCACCAGCAGCAGTGCTGCCACCTTACCTGTGACAATGGAGAGAGTGGAAGAACATTTGGGTGTAGATGGAGAAGTAGCCAGTTTTGTATGCCCGGTTGGAGCTACAGTCAATATGGATGGTACCAGTCTTTACCAGGCTGTTGCTGCGGTATTTATTTGTCAGGTATTGAACTTTGAACTTACATTAGCTGATCAATTGACAATAGTACTTACGGCTACTTTAGCCTCTATTGGGTCGGCTGCGGTACCGAGTGCTGGTATGGTCATGTTGGTCATTGTATTAGAGTCAGTGGGATTGCCGGCTGAATCTTTAGCTATTGGTTTGGCATTAATATTTGCAGTGGATAGACCGCTGGACATGCTGCGGACTGTAGTAAATGTTACAGGTGACGCTACTGTATCCATGATGGTAGCTAAAGTAAATAACCAGTTACACGACGTACCCCAAGAAAGAAAACTGACCGATTTTACAGAAAACGTTAGAGGTGATTGATTTTGAAGTCAATGTTGCCTCTCAATGCCAACTTTCAGTTGTATAAAGATCATATTCCATTTTAACACATAATAGATGACAAATACATCCTTAAAATTTTCCTTTAAGTAATAGAGTATGAAGACCATATACCAAAACCATTTATCATTACAATTGGAGAGCAAGGTATTATGGATATTTAAATGAAATACAGGTATCCAAATCGAACGGGATAAGCAAATATTTTACTTGCGAATCAAATTATTACAGACCAGGAAATCTATACTTCCCATCCAATTCAAGACAATGCATCCTTAGTGCGGATTTAGTCTGCCATGTCTGAAAAAATTAGTTGCTGTCCTCATTAAAAGTTTTTTAAATTCACGTTTTAAAATCCAAAATAATACCCAAAAGAGATCTATGGCTTTACATTGGAAGATTATTATCGGAATGGTATCAGGTATAATATTTGGTATCATCATGTCTTCATCCGGAGGCGCAGAATTCGTCAAGAACTGGATTAAACCATTTGGCACCATTTTTATTAATCTCCTGAAACTCATAGCTATTCCCCTCATTGTGGCATCATTGATCAAAGGGATATCCGACTTGAAAGATATTGCTAAATTTTCAAGTATGGGACTACGGACGATAGTTATCTTTATTATATCTACAGTAATAGCTATTACCATCGGCCTTACCATAGTCAATGTATTTAAGCCTGGTTCTACAGTCAGTCAGGAAACAATTGATCAACTCATCGGTACCTATCAAGTGGCTGCTACTCAAAGGGTAGAGACAGCACAGTTAAAGAAAGATGAAGGTCCTTTACAGTTTGTAGTTGACATCATTCCTGACAACATATTTGGAGCGCTTGGTGATAATGCCAACATGTTGCAGGTTATTTTCTTTGTCATATTTTTTGGTATTTCTATGCTGCTAGTCAGAGAGGAGTATAGTAAACCCATTAAAGATATTTTTGACGGACTCAATGAAGTGATTATGAAAATGGTTGATATGATCATGTTAACGGCTCCGTATGCTGTATTCGCTCTACTGGCATCATTGGTAACTGAAACGGATAATCCGGATATTTTTGCAGCATTAGGTTGGTATTCAATGGCAGTTATTGTAGGCTTGGCATTGATGCTTTGCGTTTATCTCAGTGTAGTTTATTTTTATGTGGGTCGTACTCCGACTTTCTTCATAAAGGGCATCAGTCCAGCACAACTGCTGGCTTTTTCCACCAGCAGCAGTGCTGCCACCTTACCTGTGACAATGGAGAGAGTGGAAGAACATTTGGGTGTAGATGGAGAAGTAACCAGTTTTGTCTGTCCGGTTGGAGCTACAGTCAATATGGATGGTACCAGTCTTTACCAGGCTGTTGCTGCGGTTTTTATTTGCCAGGTATTGAATTTTGAACTAACACTAGCAGATCAATTGACTATAGTACTCACGGCTACTTTGGCATCTATTGGGTCGGCTGCAGTACCGGGTGCGGGTATGGTCATGTTGGTTATTGTTTTGGAATCAATAGGACTGCCAGCAGAATCATTGGCAATTGGACTGACATTGATATTTGCTGTGGATAGACCACTGGACATGTTGCGGACAGTAATAAATGTAACTGGGGACGCCACAGTATCCATGATGGTAGCCAAAGTGAATAACCAGTTACACGACATACCACAGGAAAGAAAACTGACAGATTACACAGAAAACGTTAGAAGTGATTGATTTTGAAGTCAATATTAATTATTGTAATATCTATAACCATAAGAGTTTTCAACCAAGTCAAGATGGATTACACCACAAGTAGTTGATATATTTGAGATTACCTTAAATTAACTCTACCCCTTAATAGGAACTCCAGGATATAATAAATTCAATATGATGAAATTGAGGTTACACATTTGAAAAAAGGTTACAAAGTTGAGTAGCATTGCAGAACATTATCCTTCTCGTAATTTTATTAAATGAGCCTAAAATGTCTAAAATTCAGATAAATGAATAAAAGGAAGTTTATCAAGTCTATAGGTTTGACTGGAGCCTTAATGCCATTTTTTGGATGGGAACATAGGAAAATCAATTCCTATAATCTGGAATTATTAAAACCCAAAAGCATATCAAAAGGCGACAAGGTGGGGTTGATCAGTCCGTCGGCAGCCATGGCAGAAGGTATGCAAATTAGATTTGCAATAGAAACTTTGGAAGCATTGGAGTTTAAGGTCGTTACAGGTAAATATGTAGCACAAAGGCATGGTCATCTTGCCGGCACTGATGAAGAAAGAGCTTCCGATATGAATGATATGTTTTCTGATCCAGAAATTAAAATGATTATCTGCATCAGAGGAGGATCAGGAGCTGCAAGGATTCTCCCACTTATCAATTATGACAACATAAAAGAAAACCCCAAGCCTTTTTTGGGTTATTCCGATATTACAGCTCTACATATGGCTATCCATGCTCAAACTGGGTTGATTACATTTCATGGTCCAAATGGTTCAGGGAGTTGGAATGGTTTTAATGTAAGTCAATTTGAAAAATTATTCTTTGAAAGAGAAAAAATACGATATCAAAATGAGGAAGTGAAATCTGATGATCTGGTAGCTAAACAAAACAGAATACAGACCATTAGAAGCGGTATAGTAGAAGGGAAAATTATTGGAGGTAATTTGACTGTGCTCACAGCATTGGCGGGATCCCCTTATTTGCCAGACTTTAAAGATAAAATACTTTTTCTGGAAGATATTCAGGAACAACCCTACAAAATTGACCGAATGTTCAGCACACTTAAATTAATGGGTGCTCTGGATAAAATCAGTGGCTTTATTTTTGGACAATGCACTCAATGCCAGCCTTCAGATGGATACGGATCCTTAACAATTGAGCAAATTTTGGATGACTACATACTACCATTAAATATACCTGCTTATTATGGAGCTATGATTGGCCATATTCCAAAACAATTTATCATCCCTATTGGTGCGAGGGTTGCCATGGATGCGGATTATGGAATTATAGAACTGAAGGAGGAGGTTTTCTCGTAGAATTTCCCGTTTTGACTTATCAGCAAAATTCACATACCTTTGACTAATACCTTATACCATTATAAATGGAGTTGTACCCATTACTTCGGAAAAGTCTCAATTTAATAAAGGACAAAAAAGTTCTCCTGGCTTTGAGTGGGGGTATTGATTCCATGGTGCTATTACATCTTCTCATGGCAGAAAATATTTATGTAGAAGTGGTACATGTGGATCACGCAAGCAGAAAAGGAATGTCGACCCATGATAAAGCCTTTGTCTCACAATTCTGTAAGAGAAATAATATTATTTTTCACACTGAAAATTACATCCATTCAAAAGGCAATTTCCAACAGGAAGCCAGAAATTTCCGATACCTTATTTTCAACAATCTCCTTTCATTTCGGCAACTGGATTATCTTCTAACCGCTCATCACCTGGATGACAGGAAAGAAACATTTCTGCTGAATGCATTTAGAGGTACGGGATTGCGTGGACTTACTTCCCTGCATTGGAAACAGGGTAATATTTTACGTCCATTGATAGAATGGAAAAAGAGTGATATTTTTAATTATGCCTCCAAACATCAAATTCCTTATGTGGAAGATAGTTCCAATGAAGATAATTTGTATGTGAGAAATCTTGTCAGAAACAGTATTATCCCTCCCTTAGAAAAGATGATCCCACAAACCAATCAAGGTATTAATGCGACCTTAATCAACCTGAGCACAACCTATGACCTGTTGGATGAATTGGTTGAAAAAACAATCACTCCATATATTTCTATGAGAGGCCCGGTACTATCTATCCATCTGGATAGTGGATTACATCTTACCAATGCTCATGCATTATTATTTCATTATGTAAGCCAATTTGGATTTAATTTCCACCAGGTTTGCCAATTGATGGAGTCTTCTACAGGAGCTCTATTTTATTCGGAAACGCACATTATGGAGAAATCCCGCAAAAAAATAATACTTGCACAACAAACGGCTACAATTATATCACCCATAACAATACATAATTTTGGGACCTACGAATTCAGCCCTGGCATTTCAATCACATTTGTGGAAGTAGATAAGAAAGCAATTAATTCAGAGATTGATTCTACCTTATTTTTGTCATATCAGAAATGCACATTCCCACTCATGGTTAGAACCTGGCTTCCGGGTGACTTTTTCTTTCCTCCAGGTATGGATGGGAGGCGAAAAAAACTAAAAAAATTGTTTGGGGATTTAAAACTCGCTAACATAGAAAAAAGCATTACTCCGGTTGTAGTAAGTGAATCTCATATTTTGGCAGTACTTCCTTATAAAGTGGATTCCAGGTATGTAGTAAACGAAGAAGATGATAAAATGATTGGCGTATCTCTGCATGTAGAACATATTGGAAATACAGAATCTTAAATGTTGATGATCTATCTTTTTAAATATGAAAGAACACAAAAGGATACCTTTTATAAAGTTGCTAGTACCTTTAAATTAACCTGACTGTTCGTTTTGAAAAGATGATTGATTATCCCTCCGATGCTTCGAAATATCCGGTATTTCTATTTTTAACAACACTATCCACCTGTTGTTTGAAGTTTGCAATCCTGTTGTTCGAAGTTTGCGACTTCGAACCAATATCCTTCATTGACATGGGTTGATCATTGGGAATGCCAAATGCCTCACAATGTGGACTCTCTCTCGAGGCAACCGTTTAATTGGTTACTCTTCAGAGAGTGGAAAGTATACGTTATATTATGGATACTTTACCACCCCATCCACAGCCTCAAAATCTTCCAGGATCAAATCATACTTACGCAACACCAAGTAATAAATTTATAAGCCCCGTATTTCATTAATCTGCTCAAGGTATTGCGAAATGGAAAAAAGTGATTATTACAAAGAACTTTATGAGTGAAAAATTTAATCCTTACCCACCTACAAAACTAGCAATTATCTTCATACAATGAATCATGGAAGACAGCAAATCAATCTCAATTCAGGGATATTCTATTGTCCAATCCAATGCGATCAAATTTTCTACAGTGTAAGCACGTCTCTCTATAACGCGTTGGTTCGATAGGTGTAATCCGTCTTTTGAAGCCATTCTACACTGCCTCCCAGTCCTGTATTCCCCTCCCCCAAAGCTTTGGGGGTTGTAATGAGCTGGTCTTTGTAGTTGTATACCGATTGGCCGATCATCCTGTCCGCTCCTCCATTGATCTTTATGTATTCTGATATGGGTCTGCCGGCATGGTCTATGGTTTAATGTAACTCAGTAAAAAATAGGCGGACCTTCCTTTTTAACTTTTTCTATCGCTTCTAACCAATATTCCCAATAAGCAGTATCCATCGGTTTATTTGCTTCACCCCAATATCCACCACCACTTAAAATATCCGTCAAGTCTTTTGATTCTGTAGCTTCAAAATAGGCTTGAAGCATATATAACATTGCTTCATATCCTTCTTTTTCAGTGATCATTTCATTACTGGAAATGATACCATCTTCATTTATTTTACCGTCACTTGCAAATTTCATAACTTTTATTTTACACCATATTTAGCAATAATTTCAGCAGCAGATAAATTAGTATAACCGGCTCCTTTAACAACACCATTTTGAGTATAAGAGTAAATACCGTTTCCTGCAGTATCAACCCCTCTGTACCAATTTTTTCCAAACTTGTCTACTACAAGAGGTATACCATTTGAAATATTCTGTATTAGTGTTCTGTTGGCTGGAGTATCTGCAAGTTTACCCGCACCTTTGAACAAGTGATTTGCAAGTTTTCCTTTGGGTATTAAGTTCGTTACCCCCTTAGCGGGCAAACCCCCAGGAATTAAAAAAGTAGCAGCAGTAATTTGTAATTCTACAACATTTTGTACTTTTTCCCCTGTTTCTATTAATACAGATTCCACTTCACTATAGGTAGGGATATCATCCCCAAAGCCTAAATTTTTCCAAAAATTGTTATATGCCTCTTTTAGTTTTTTAAGCCAGGGTGGATCTGTTGAAAAACCACTATGCAACGCATGATTAAATGCCCCAACTGCAACACCTTGACTAAAACCATCAAAGAAGTTTCCACCTGAGATAGAAGAACCTATTCCACCTCCAAGACCTCCTCCAAGTATCTGATGACCTGCTTTGCCTCCTAATGCGTCGATTCCAGATCCTATCCCCGATGAAATACCACCACTCAAAGCCCCTTGCCAAAAACTTCCACCTTGTGCTGCTGACATTCCACCCTGGGTTAATGCATGGGCTCCTGCTCTTCCTAACTCTTTTGCAAATGTACCTGTTGCTCCAAAAACAGTTCCTACTCCCAAACTTGCCGCAGCTCCTATTCCTCCCCAAAATGCTGCTTTACCGGCGCCATCAAAAAAGTTGTTTCCCTGAGATATATTTGAAAGTCCATTTCCAAAGATTCCCGTTGCCGCTCCAATACCCATTACCGCAATAAACGGTAAATCCCCCTCCGGATCCACAAAGCTGATCGGATTATTCCCCATACTATTATAGGGAGAAAGGGATTTCAGTGCTTCCGCCTTCGGATCCACCTGCCACCATCTCCCCAAAGTAGGATCAAGCCCCCTGTACGTAGCCAGGTTCATCTCCAGATCGAGGAAGTTTTCATATTCAATGCCGTTGTACCCATACTGACCCGAACTGCCCATCCAGGATCCTGTCATCATCATCCCAAAAGGATAGTAGTGCATTTCTTCAATAATCTCATCCGGTGTCGTGATCAATCCGTCTGCGTTCAGATCGGAAAAAGTGAGGCGTATGTTGCCCAAATGATCACGGATGTAGTATTCATAACGAGCGACTTCATCGATGTATTTTATCCTACCCTCAGAATGATATATGGCATCCAGGGTATCGTTGACATACTCTATACCACCTATATAATCTCTCGTCATCACTACCGTGCTTCCTGACTTGTGTTGCTTTCTCAGTAATGTACCTCCCGCATCATAAGTTAACATTATGCTATCCGTACCTTTCGATATCACCACCGGCAGGTTCAGGTGGTTGTAGACCGTGACAACGCCTTTATAGTGATCTTCTGTCATACTGCTATTGTCGTCATATTCATATGGTGTGGTATTAGAAGTGGGGTTTTTAAAACCCCATGTCATCGAGGCGCTCTCTGTGACCGTACTGAGTTGATTGGTATTGCTGGCGTAGGTATAGCTGAGATTATCGATATCTCCAGTCACAAAACAACTGTCGCCAGTCATCCTGCCTTTCCGTTTCAGGGTCAGAATATTGCCACGCTCATCATATGTGTACTCACTGTCATAAATGCCGCTTTGATCCCATCCTTTGTTTGCAGTGTTCCGGTCATAGTACTCAGCCTCTGTCATCCGGTTGTATTCGTCATACGTGTAAGCGTACATCTGCTTCCTTCTTCCCTTTACCTGCCACTCCACATGGGCTATATTGCCGTTGTATTGCTCCGGAGCAGAACTACCCGACACCTCCTCGTCATAATGCAGTATGGAGTA
>JBGTBR010000068.1:0-36820 GCA_041749255.1 Saprospiraceae bacterium | reverse complement strand
TTTTCAGATGGAAAAGCAAGAAAGAATTGATTCCATCCTGAGAATGATGAGGACCAAACTCGAAGACTATATTGATGAGGAATCAAATATTACTGATCCTATAGAATACGAGAATCGATTACTGGAGATTGGAAATAATTTTGCACTTGAAGTTCTTAAAACTAGTCGTGGAAAAGTACCAAAAAGCAGGAATGGAAAAAAAAAGTCTTGACGAAACTGGGAAGAGTTGACTTGCCAAAGACACATCCATTGTGTCCAAAGAAAAGTGGGTTTAAGATGACTGCAAAGGTGCAAGAAGATGTATGTTTGCTTGGGCAAACTGGGGTATATCAAGAGGCTAGCGAATTAGCTGAGAGACTTATGGGATTACAGATATCTGATCAACAAATCAGACGAGTTTGTACCGCTTATGGAACTTTGTTAGGACAAGCTATAAAGGCTAACATCGAGCCGATGATACCAAAACTTAAGGCGACCAATGATGAAGATCCCACTTATTTAATGATGGATGGCTCTATGCTATTTACCAGGAGTGGAGAATGGAAAGAACTCAAACTTGCAAGAGTTTTTAAAGGCTCCAAAGTCATTGATATTCAGCTAAGAAGGTCAGAGATCATCGATACTGTTTACTGTAGTCATTTGGGTAGTGTTAAGGATTTTTTTCCAAAATTAGAACGACATATTACATCGTACAAACACTTGGTTGTAGTAGGAGATGGTGCATCGTGGATATGGAATTGGTGTGAAGACAATTACCCAGGATGCGTCCAAATATTAGATTTCTTTCATGCAAAAGAAAAACTGGTTATACTGGCTAAAGCACATTTTACAGATGACGATAAACAGAAAATTTGGATGGAAAAACAACTAAAGTTATTAAAAGATGATGGTGTACATCAGGTTATCGCCAATGTAGAAAAATTACCCTGTCGTAACGAAACTTCTAAAGAAGCAAAAATCAAACTACTGAAGTATTACGAAGAACATGAAGACAGAATGATCTATAAAACATTCAAAGAAAAAGGATATATGATAGGGTCAGGGCCAATAGAAGCAGCACATCGAAGTGTTATACAACAAAGAATGAAACTCTCAGGTCAAAAATGGAGTATAAAAGGTGCCAATGCAATAGCAAATCTTAGATGCTACAGAAGTAGTAGTTCGTGGGGCATCGTAACTGATTTGATAAAAAAGATTGCGGCATAGTGCATTTTGTCTTACACACTGAAACAAGTTGTGACTGACAGTAGTAAAATCTTTTTCATAACTTTGATTTTTGATTTTGAGAGGAAGAGGTTAATATCTCATGTCAAATCGGCCTTCTGTTATTTGTATTGTTGGGCATCCATTCTTAGATAATGTAGCGTTGAATTTACCAGATATGATGTGATTTAATTTGTCAAGTTTTGTAATTGTAAGACTTCCTGAACTGGAAACGTCGCTTCGTTGATTAAAATAACCGCATGGGGTATTATATGAAATTGAATAAAGACTTTCTCTCGAAAGATTTAATATAATTGGAGCATTCATAAAATTCAAACTGTCCTTTAAACCTATAATAAATTGTTCAGAAATGGGAATTGAGAAATTATAAGCGACTATGCTAAAAATTCCTTGATTATATCCAGGGTCGTAATCAATGCTTAAATTAGCAGTTCCCCGCACTCCCTGTGGTATCCACGGTTCCCCATTAAGTAAAAAGCCCAATGTGTTTTTACCTTCTTGTGTGGCTGGGGGAAGGCCAGTAACGTCTGTTCTGTCTTTTTCGCATTTGACAAAGCAGAAAGAAGTTAAAATACAGATGAAAATGAGTATCTTTTTCATCGTCTTTTATTTTTATTACTTAAACTTGACAGCTCTTATACCCATTTTATTGCGCCAGATAGCAATATTCTGTCAAAACATCGAAGTTTGAGTCCACTCCTAAACCCCCTTGACGGACCTGGGGACACCTCCAAAGCCCTCAATTTTTTTGGTGTAGGGTGGGGGGAAGATGATTGAAATGATGCGTTGCAGGAAGATTGCACTAAAACCCCGAAGAGTTGGAATTATTATAACTCCGGATGAAAAACCATAGAAAATAAATGAAATCATGACAAAACCACCTGTCGAAATAAATTGTATCAGATGATCTATAGACTTAAAACTTAACCAAATCTACAAAACCTGTTTGTGAGATACGGTAATGTTCTTCTAAAAAAAAAATACCATCGACTTTTACATCAATGGTATTTTTTTGTTTTAACTTAGAATATTACTCCACCCGAAATTACCAGGGAAGATCCATTGAATACAAATTTAGGCTCTGCATAAATTTCAAATTTATCTTGAGGAAACCTAAAAGAAGCACCTATATGTAATGAAGTAGTTGTTCCTCCAACAATACCCAAAACACTCACTCTGAGCATACTAAGACCTGCCATTGGATACAGTTTGAACGATTCAGATACATCTAAGCCTTTATATTGCGCATTCAAATCAAGTTCCCATGAATACACATCGTCTAAAAAAAAGGTGAATGCACCTGTAGCATCAATGGTCTCATTGATCTCGTAAACAGCCTTGCCTTGAAGACCAAAAGCACTAGCCTCTATATTAAATTGAGCCCCACCTCCAAAACGGAACTGGCCTGAAACCATAGAAGCACAGAACAACAGCGTAACAAATAAGAATAGTTGTTTTTTCATTGATTAATCATGTTTAGGTAATTAAAAAGAAATTTCCTGTAATAATACTAAATATTTTCATATTCAAGTATTTTTCATATATGTTTTTATATTATGGTACTGTCCTCCTATTATTTGGAGTTTTTCAAATGGTACAAACTTGATTGAGCAAATATATTTATATACCCCAATTTACACCATGTGGTCATTTCCATTTGCATATGTGAATTGTTAGATCCCAGCAAGTATGGAATTAAGAAATTTTTTAAGGTGTAGTAAACAAAGGATGAGAAAATTAATATGTTAAGATAACCAAAAATTTATGTTCGCTGCATTGTTTCAGTTACCATTTTCTCTACTCTAGAGGCCTCTGCTTGATCGAGAAACTTTAGTCTTGTCCTTCGTGCCAGAATATCATCTGCCTTTACTGCCATTTCTTCTTCCATAAAATAACGAATCAACTCAGCGTTTAACGGAGTCTTTACATCCACAGTGGGCGGTAAAATGTCTATTCCAATAGAAGAAGATAGCGATGACTCGAAGCTCTGATCTTTAACAATTTTATCAACCACATCCTGACCCATTTTTCTGAAAGTGGTCCACTTACCTCCCAATATGGTATACAGATCGGACTCAGACCTGAGAATCTGATGTCCTCTGGATATTTCTTTGGTTTTCCCTATTCCTTTTTCTTTAGGCGCAACCAAAGGACGCAATCCAGCAAACATGGCCTTTATATCCTGACGTCCAGGTTTAATACTAAGGTATTTTCCAGCATTTTCTAACATGAAGTCGATTTCGGCTTCATCGACTTTTGGTTCTTGTTCGACTTTTTTTGTTTGGATATCTGTGGTGCCAATGATGAGCTTGCCTAGCCAGGGAATGACAAATAGTACTCTTCCATCACTGGTTTTAGGTATCATAAGGGCATCTTCACTTTGTAAAAAATCTAAATCTACTACCAGATGAGATCCCCTGCTGGGCACAATCAGCTTTCCTGTTTCAGGATTATCTTTTATGATGACTTTATTGGTGAAAACGCCGGTTGCATTGACAACTGTCCTGGTTTTGATCATATGTGACTCCCCATGTACCCTGTCTTTAATAATTGCTCCGGTAATGATTCCTTTTTCATCTTTGATAAATGAAGAAAAGCCACAATGATTAATACACGTTCCACCTCTGGATATGATAGTGCGCATGAGGTCAATACATAATCTGGCGTCATCAAACTGACCATCGTAATAAATGATGCCACCAACGAGACCCTTTTTGTTGATTTTAGGAATGCGTTTTATCACTGTACCTTTTTTCAACCAACGGGTAGATCCTATTCTGTGTCGCCCGGAAAGAAGATCATACACTTTTAATCCTATAAAGTAATATATTCCCATAAAAAGGGAATAAAATGGAATGATGAACGCCTGGAGGCGAGCATTATGTGGAGCCTTTTCAAGAATGTAAGCCCGCTCTCGCAATGCTTCACGTACTAACCTTACATTGCCCTGGGCTAAATACCTGACACCACCATGAATGAGTTTTGTGCTACGACTAGAAGTTCCATTGCCAAAATCGAATTTTTCTACCAGAAGTACTTTCCATCCTCTTGAAACTGCATCGAGGGCTGTTCCCAAACCCGATGCACCCCCGCCTATAACGAGTAGATCCCAAATACCTTTAAAGTCTCTTAATTCTTTCAGTTGTCTTTCCCTTATCATTTTTTTAAATTTGGCGATTGGAATTTCATTCCTCCCAATTTTTTGAGCGTTCGATTGCTTTTTTCCACCTTGCCACCATAGCAGCTTTTTTCTTTTCATCTATCATCGGTTGGAAGCTGGCCTCTTGTTTCCACTGTTGACTTATATCGTCCAGGCTGGTCCAAAAACCACAGCCTAAACCCGCAAAATACGCTGCACCCAAAGCAGTGGTTTCCGCAATTGCGGGCTTTACTACTTTTATACCGGAAAAGTCTGCCTGAGATTGTAACAATAAATTGTTTTGAATAGCTCCTCCATCAACTCGCAACTCCTGAGCCGGAGCACCCATATCTGAAGACATAGCATCTACTATGTCTTTGACCTGGAAGGCAATGCTTTCCAATGCGGCTCGAGTGATGTGTGCTTTCGTAGTGCCCCGTGTTATTCCGATTATAGTACCTCTGGCGTATTGATCCCAATGAGGTGCTCCCAAACCGGTCAACGCAGGAACAAAGACAACTCCACCACTATCCTCTACCGATGTTGCCAATTCTTCTGATTCCGATGCTGACTGTATAATGCCTAGTCCATCCCTGAGCCACTGTATCACGGCACCGCCTATAAAGACACTTCCTTCCAGGGCATAGGTTGTTTTACCGTCAATTTGCCACGCTATAGTGCTCAATAAATTATTTTCAGAAAGGACTAACTCACTTCCCGTATTCAATACGAGAAAACAGCCTGTACCGTAAGTATTTTTCATCATGCCGGGATGTATACACATCTGCCCAAACAAAGCCGCTTGTTGATCACCTGCTATTCCATGAATTGGTATGGATACACCCAGAATATCGGTAGATAAATGACCGAAATAGGCATTGCTGGATCGAACCTCTGGCAAAATAGATACAGGGATGTCAAAAATTTTAAGAAGTTCTTTATCCCATTTATTTTCAGTAATATTATAGATCATAGTCCGGCTGGCATTGGTTGCATCGGTAGCATGTACCTTACCCTCAGTGAGGTGATATACCAACCAGGAATCTACTGTGCCGAACATCAATTTTCCCGAATTAGCTTTTTCACGTGCACCTTCCACATGATCGAGGATCCATTTGATTTTACTGGCTGAAAAATAAGCATCCACAATTAATCCGGTCTTCCTGTGTATCTTGCCTTTGTGTTTGCTACCGATCTCATCGCAGTAATGGGCTGTTCTTCTGTCCTGCCATACAATAGCATTATAAATGGCCTTTCCACTTTCTTTGTCCCACAATAGAGTTGTTTCTCTCTGGTTTGTAATACCAATAGCAGCAATACTGTTGCTGTCGATTTTAAATTCTTTTACTACTTCCTGAAGTACAGAAATTTGTGACTGGAGAATGTCTTCAGGCCGATGTTCTACCCATCCGGGTTCTGGATAAAACTGCTCGAATTCTCTTTGAGACATTCCGATGATTTTTCCCAACTTATCAAATATGATGGCTCTGGAACTGGTGGTTCCCTGGTCAAGGGCGATGACATATTGTTTATTATTCATGAAACTAAAGCTGGTTATTCAAATATGTCAAATAAACACATTTTTTATTAGGATAATGTATTTTGTAACGACTTGTTTTGAAAACCTGATGGAATTTAATCTAATCCCTCTTGCTTGACACTTTGATCATCAAATCTTCAACATGATGCACTAATTCTGTGTATTTAGGGCTTCTTTTTATTTTCCTGTCGCGGGTAAGGGGAAGATCGACAAAAATGTGTTCGACAAATTTGCTGGGGGCGTATTTCATAATGTATATATCATCTCCTAAATATACCGCTTCAGATATATCGTGTGTGACAAAAATAATAGTACTGTGATATTTCTCCCATAGTTGCATAAGTAGGTCTTGCATCTGCAGCCGGGTTTTGACATCAAGGGCTCCAAATGGTTCATCCATAAGAAGTATTTCTGAATTGGCGAGCAGACTTCTTGCTATCGCGACACGTTGAAGCTGGCCACCTGAAAGGGTAGGGTATATGGCATATTTTTGTTCGTGGCCCAGTAAACCCACATCCCTGATCATCTCCATCGATCGTTCATTTCTTTCTTTTGTTGAAACACCCTGGTATCGGAGTGCCAGTCCTACATTATCAAGGACGGTCATCCATGGCAAAGAAGAATAATCCTGAAAAACCATACTGATTCCAGGACTTTTCACTATTTCTTTATTTTTGATTAAAACACTTCCTTCTGTTGGTTTTTGTAAGCCTGATATGTACCTCAAAAGTGTAGATTTACCACAACCCGACATTCCCAAAATGATAATAAATTGTCCCTGATCCGGTTTGTCTTCTACTATAAAATCGAGATCCTTAATAATCCAGGATTTACCCTCATCATAGCTTTGGCCTATACCTCTCATTTCTATGATCGGCGTTTTTAGAACCGCATTATTCGGAAGCTTTTCCATTTAATCTTTTTTTTCGGTACTTTGCCAATGCTTTTTTTGCTTTATACAATATCACCAGCACCATTAAAAAATGAATAACCCAGGCCGTATCTCCAAAAAGAAATGAAAATATTCGTATGTTACCTAAAATAGGTATTATTTCATTTATAGCAAAAAGCAAGTATAAACTCAAAGAAATCCAGGTTATGGCATTGATGGCATATTCCATAATAATATCCCAGTACGTTACTGTTTTCAATAGAGCAGCGTCTTCATATGTGTTTTTGACCTGATACTTGTGTGGAAAAAAAGTTTTGTCAAGATAGGCAAATACTCTGTCCTGAAATATACCGAAAAGCATGATAAGAAGTAGTATGGCAAAAGTTTTATCCACTCTTCCCATTCTTTGACCGGTTCTGAATATAAGAGAACCTAAACCACCCTGATCCCCGATGCCTTCAGCCACAATAATATATGTCCAACTGATCGCAGTGAGAACCCGGATGTCATCTGAAATCCTGGACATAACGGAAGGAAAATACACTGTTGTAATTGTCTGCCATTTTTTGGCACCTAAAGTAAATACCGTCTGCAAATACACTTCTGAAACTTCATCAATTCTCACTACTATGATGGGAAGCAGATAAATCAATATTCCAAATGCCAAAAAATATACTTTCATAGAAGTACCTATACCAAACCAAACAATAAATAACCCTGTCACTGCGGTAAGCGGCACAAAGCGGATGGCATCAATATGTATTTGAAATGCACCTCTGAATAATCCAAGAAGACCAACGGCAAATCCGACTGGAATCGCTATAAGAATGGCCACAACGTATCCGGCTAAATTGAGCCCAATTGATCTGAATGTGTTTTGAATAAGATTATTATCTCTATACAAGTCTCCATAGCCTGTAATAACCCGCAAAGGGTGGGGAAGTATACCCGGTTTTACAAATGGATCTTCGCCCATAGTGAGTAGTATCCAAATAAGTAAAAATATCAATATGCCGGAAACACCCAAATACCATTTTTGGGCTTTTGTCAAAGTCTTTCGAAGATCCAGCAGGTTGCTCATTTCTGATTTAGCCTGTAATGAGTTGAAACTCCGTTCTTCGGTTTTGAGCTCTGCAGTTTTCTGTGGCATTGCTCTCACATCCCACTACCGGCTTGTCAGGACCATTGCCTATGATAACAAACCTCTCTTTTGCCATTCCGTATTGTTCTGTTAAGTAATCCGCCACTGCCTGGGCTCTTTTTTTAGACAACTCCATATTCATATTTCTCCCGCCTACATTATCGGTATTCCCTTCTACTCTCACTCGTACATTGGCAAAGGATTTGGCCACATTGGCAAATTGAAGATCTATTATGGTTTTAGCATTTGGAGAAAGAGAATGTTGACCCGTATTAAAACTAATACTCACTGGCTTTGTGGCAAATGCGGGAGCTGATGCTTCTGCTTCAGTGGGTGCTGTGAAAGTGATGCCTTCTTCAGGTGCATACGCTGGGGTGGTAAGACTGCTTTGAGCTGCCTGAATTCCGCCTGTGTATATAACCGATCTCCAGGCCGGTGCCACTTTTTCAGCATCCTCCGTTTCTACAAATTTTCTCGCCATTTTTGAATATAAATCATTACCTGTCTGGCCTTTATATCCTGGATTCAAACCAAAGAAATTGACATTATCGCCATGGCCTGTAAAATATACATTTTCCATCATTCCCTCCGCATCCTCTAAAGGAAGGTTGTTAAGTTCAGCAAGATATTTTGCGCCTTTTTCCCTGTTCCCCTGGTTGGCGTTTAACTCTGCTACGCCCTTCATCCATCCCTCATAAAAACCGTTGATCATATCCGTATTGCTATCAATAAAATCCTGACTTGCAAACATGATATCGGCAATAATGTGCGATTGCTCACGAGTGGTCAAAAGGATTTTACTACCAGGAACATCCCTTGTGGCGATTATATCATCCGGACTCCAAACGACAGCAGCATCTATGTCATTGGTTCGGAATAATTCAGCTGCTTTTAGGTTATCAGCTGTTTTGACAACTCTGACATCTGAATAATCAAGACCGGCGGCTTCCAATGATGAAATTAAAAGAGTTTGGGCGGGTGATGGAACTGCAACCGCTATGGTTTTTCCTTTAAGATCATTAACGCTTTCTATGCCTCGTTTAACAATTATAGCATCACCTCCTCTGGACCAATCTACCTGCATAAAGGCACGCGGGCGAAGTGCGTTTATGTCATCCGGTGCAGTATATAATGGGAATGCGTCAGCTGTTTGAACCATAACATCGTATTCACCAGCAAACCAGGCATTGAGAGCTGTCAACAAATCATTCTCAACTTTAAAGTCGACTTTGAAACCGTAGTCTTTGTAAAACCGGCTTCTTGTATTTGGTCTAAATCCTTCGTTAAAGTACAAGCCAGGACCATAACCTCCCCACGTTACCAATTGTACTCTTAGTGTATTGTCTCCACTACCTGCTTTACTTCGCGGAGTTGTAGATTGACTACCATCAGCCTGGGCTTGTTCTTTAATACTTTGTCCAAAAGATGTGTTGTCAAGAATATATTTTCCACCAAAAAAGATTCCTGCCAGTATTGCGAGAGTTATAACTAATTTTGAAAATCCCGTAAGTTTTGCCATGTTATTTAGTGATTTAATTTTTTATTCAAAAAGACTATCATATTGATTGCTCTTCTTAATTTTTTCTGGACGCTTAATAGGTGCACTCAAGTCTAAGACATCTTCTGCATCATCAGCGCGATCGAGTAAGTTTTGTTTTTCTGTTCCCAGCAATAGAGATGTTCCTTCTTTTTCCCACTTTTCGAGCATTTTCAGCCCTTCCTCTTCAAACACTCCATTTTGGAGATCAATGGACTGCATGAAGTTTTCAGACAATTGCATAAATCGCTCCATTTCCCCTACTTTTTGACTGACATCATCGGCAATGGCTTCCATTGCCATATCAAACATGGCTATTTTATCAGCGTCACCTTTAATAATAGACATAGCAGACCTTATAGCACTATGAGACGCCCCTATAGCTTTTCTTTCCTGCTCCTTTACCATGACCTGGTCTTCCACATCTTCTACGAGGATACTGGAGTTTTCATACATTTTCCCCAACACTCTGTAGAGAACTTCCATTTTTCTGTAAAGGTCTTCCAGCTTCATGTTCGACTCTTTCAATCTTCCTGCCTTTCTGCTTTTGAGCACCATAACAGCCTTCTTATTCTGTTCTCTTGCCTTACTGGCTAAAGTCAGATTTGACTCTATGGTTTTTTTATTATTCAGGATCATCTCCTGAAGCTTGTGCATTTGACCTCTAAGTTGATTGAGCTGTTTGTTCATTTTTAAAAGATTACTCCTGAGATCCGCCACATAACTCTTTAAAATGCCTATGGGATCGATTTGAACAAACATGCCTGTGACCCATCTCATGACACTCTTATACATATACCATATGAGTGTCCGGGCATTTTTATCCAAAGCCATATAAATGATACTTCCTAATACCAGCATCATGGTAACCAATCCGGCAGTGCTGCTCAAAAATGCAGCCATCGCACCTATGAATGTGCTGACAGCCCATAGACCACCGAAAATCAGAGCAAGTATGAAGATAATCCCGGTTACTCCCTCAGGTCTTTGCCAAAATGATTTGGGTTTTACTTCTGACATTAATTTAGTTGCAATTTATTGTTTTTCTGTAAAAAGCTAATTTATAATGCATTTCATTTACCATTCTAAATATAGTTGAAATGTTTGTTTCATTATTTAAATGAATCTGACTTAAAGAAAATTCAAAAATATAAAAAAATACTATGATAATAGAATGACTTTAACTTTGAATGGATCATAGTCAACATATTATCGACAAAGTGTAATTTGATGGTAAACATTAAAAAATGTTTTTGGAATTTTCCTGCAATGTTTTATTCAATTTGGAAAAGTAGAGAAAACAGTATTCTACATATAAAGCAATATGAACTGATTGACCTTTCACGGTAAATAATTATCCATTTTATCTTTATCCTCTTTAATCTGATCATTGATAATGTGGAAGGCTGTATAGAATCTATTTTTAGTAGAGGCTACCCTTTCCTCAGATTGAGAAATTTGAGATTCTATCTCCGCAAGTTTATTCTGCTCTGCATCGATCTCTTTTTGCAATCGTTCTATTTCTTTCTTTTTATTTTCAATCGAAGTATGCAAGCGATCTTTTTGCTGTTGCCTTTCCTGGATTTGACTACTCCTTTGGTTTTTTAGCGCCTCGTTAAATTTTTCTTTCTCTACATCCAAAACTTTTAAATAATGGTCGGTCGCTTTTAATAGTGACTGTTTTGTAGCCCCCATAGTGGTTGCCATAGCAAAAGCTGATTTGTATTTTGTCCCTTCATCCATTCCCATTTGGGATAAGGACTGTAGTGCTTGTTTGTATTCAAGGTAGTCAAATCCCTCAAGATTGTTTTTCTCAATGGCAGTCATCAATATGTTGATCATTTTTTCATCAACTTCCCCATCATTCTTTCCATCGTATTGAATAGGTATATCCGATATATCATCATGGGTCGAACCAGACTTGTCCTTTTGGGAGCTTTCTTTTGTGGATTCTGTATTATTCTTTTTAGAAGTGGCTTTTTCGTCCTCGACAATAAAAAGAGATTTAATTTTTCTGAGCATAGGTGCAATTTTTTATTAAAATATCGAATCGAAAAATGTATTACAAAATAAACCATTTTTCACGAGATAATGATCAAACCCGACTGCAGTCTTATGCATAATATGTCATTTCGATGAAATGTTTCCAACTTTCGTTTTACCATATATGATATCGAAAGCGTAAAGCATGCTTAACTTAACACGAGAAGAGTTTTCATCACTGTTAATTAAAGCCATTCATACAGTTCTGATAACTATTGAGGTTTTACTCATGTTTACATCTTAGAAAATGTTACAAACCCTAGATAAGATAATAAACCATCATTGACATGCATAGATAGTAAGTGTAATAGAAACTTCTATGGCCATTAAAAGTATTTTTAATCCACAATGGCATGATTGTTTTACTCGGTAATTGCCAAGAGGCCTGATGAAAATTAACAAGCATATGAAAGGAAACAAACCTTTAAAAAAGAAAGACTTTTTCCCCATACAAGAAGCATTGATAAAATACCTTAATCAATATAAGAGATGGACCAGACTTCCTCTGCAATATAATGATATGCTCAGATATTCTGCTTCTGTACCATTACTAGATATGAATGGAAATGATACACATTGGGAAACTGTACATTACAGTGAATCAGACAGAAATGAAATACACCGGGCGTTATGTGAACTGTACGCCATTATCAATACTGACGGAGATATTTCGGTGATAGAACATTTATCCGTTGACAGGGTTGATTTTTGTGTGTTTGGAAATACACAGCCATTCAGGGTGCGAATCATCAATAGACTCAATGATAATTATGACCATTTTTATATAAAGAAGATTGATGCATCAAGGGTATATGGTCTTGAGTTGGAAGATCTTATATCGCCTAATAAAGTAAATTATTTGGTGGACAGTCAGACGATAATTGAAGAACACATTGCTGGTATTCCGGGAGATGAATTTTTAAAGAGGTACCCGCTTTTGATGCCTTTTGATGAAATCAGGATTGCAAAAGAGTTTATTAAGTTCAATGAACGTTGTTTTATCAGACTTCTAGGCGATATGAGAGCTTACAACTTTATAGTGGACGTCACCCCCGATATAGAAGGAGCTCAATACAGGATTAGGTCTATTGATTTTGACCAGCAATCCTATGAAGGTTGGAAAAGCTTTTATTTGCCACAGTATTTTAAAGAAAACAATGATATCATCCAGTTGGGGTTTAAACACCTCAACTCCAAAACGGTATTTCAATACCAAATGGAAGAGCGATCGCTTGTGTCCCGAAGAGTGAAAACTGTAAAGCCACGCCTTCATAAATTAATGCAATGCATGATATCAGATGAAATTTCCCGTCCGGATAAAATAAGTCAGTTAAGGGAAGAGCTGGCGTATCATCATAAAAACAATCATTTTCTTAAATGCAAAACCATGGGAGAAGTTGTGCTCACCAATTTAAATCTCCTATTGCAAAAGGAATTTGTGCAGGCCATTCAAGTGGTATGAGGGTTTAAGGCATAAAGAGTTTTACTCTTCTCCAATATCCTCATTCCAAAGGTCGGGATTTTCTTCTATAAATGTAGTCATCATTTGTATGCATTCTTGATCGTGGAGATCAATGACTTCGACACCATGGCTTTCCATAAATTCCCGGGCTCCGGAAAATGTTACGGATTCCCCTACTATAACCCTGGGAATTTTAAACTGTACAATGGTGCCTGCACACATGTAGCATGGCATGAGTGTTGAATAAATGGTAGTGTCCCTGTAACTTCCAACTCTTCCTGCATTATTAAGGCAATCCATTTCACCATGGAGGATGGGGTTGTCTTCTTGTACTCGTTTATTGTGTCCTTTCGCTATGATTTTTCCGTTTTTAACCAAAACTGATCCGATGGGAATACCCCCTTCAGAAAGGCCGATTTTTGCCTGATTAATAGCTACACGCATAAATTCATCCATATTAATGTGATTTTGCAGATGATTTAAAATGTTTTAGTGCATCGGAAGGTGGAGGGACACTGTGATGAAAGCCTCCTGCCCGGTTATCTTCAAAAGATGTGGGAATATTTCCAGACTGGGTGCGTTCTTCCCAGGTAATCCTTTTACTTCCGTCATCGTTTCGAACCATGGTAATGCATTCTTCCACGGGGCAGACAAGAGAACAAAGATTGCAACCCACACAGTTTTCTTCAATAATTCCTGGAATTCGGCTTCCGTTTAGAGGTAAAGATATAGCCTGGTGGGCTCCGTCATCACAAGCAATGTAACACAGTTGACAGCCTATGCATTTTGATGGATCAATTTGTGCCACTACATGGTATTCCAGGTTTAAATCCTTCCATTCCACTGCATTTGGCAAGGCTTTCCCAATGAAATCATAAATCGTATTATAACCTTTATCATTCATAAACTGTTGAACTCCTGCTTCAATTTCACGTATGATTCCAAAACCATAGTGCATTACTGCTGTGCACACCTGAACCGATCCAGCTCCCAGCAATATATATTCCACCGCATCTCTCCAGGTTTCGATGCCTCCGATTCCTGATATCGGTATATGCCTGATTTCAGGATGCTCTGCCAATTCCCTTACCATTTGGAGTGCTATCGGTTTAATAGCCGGTCCGCAGTACCCACCATTGGTACCCTGACCATCTACAGAGGGTAGGGGGGTATAGGTATTAAGATCAACACCTACTATGCTTTTAAAAGTATTGACCAGCGAAATGGCATCTGTCCCACCTCTGGCTGCTGCCAATCCTGGATCAGTGATATGAGAAATATTAGGGGATAACTTAGTTATGACAGGTACCTTTGCAGCGGCCATAACCCATTCTATTATGGTCTTTAGAACTTCAGGTTCCTGACCTACAGCTGAGCCCATTCCCCTTTCACACATGCCATGCGGACAGCCAAAGTTTAGCTCTATACCATCTACTCCTGCATTTTGTACATCTTTGATGATCTGCTCCCATTCCGCTCTGGATTCGACCATAAGAGAGGCTATAATAGCGTGGTTGGGGAAATATTTTTTCACCTCTTCTATCTCTTTTAGATTGATAGATAGCGGTCGGTCGGTTATGAGTTCTATATTGGTAAATCCCGCCATGCGGGTATTCCTGTAATTGATAGATCCATATCGGCTTGATACATTCACAACGGGTATTCCTAAAGTTTTCCATACCGCTCCTCCCCAGCCTGCATCAAAAGCCTTCATTATCTGGTATCCTGAATTAGTAGGAGGCGCTGAAGCCAACCAAAATGGATTGGGAGCTTTAATTCCTGCAAAGTTTATAGATAGATCTGCCATAAAGGATATTTAAAATGATTAATAGTCGAAATCATCTATGATTTGATTTCATTTCTGTAATGTATCTGTGTATTCCCTGTGCTGCCTTTTTACCTTCATATGCTGCATTAACTACTTCTGCACCACCATTCACTGCATCACCTCCTGCAAAATATTTAGGATGAGTAGTTTGATATATATCATTAACAATGAGTTGATTAGATGTACTAACCTGTAATCCCGGGATAAGATCAAAAAATGATAATTGTTTCCCCTGTCCGGTTGCTTTAATCACCATATCGCAAAGTTCAACAAATTCAGAGCCGGGTATATCCTCCAGTTTACCATTTTTCATATGGGTTTTGATAAATTGAACGCCCTTTACCCTTTTTTGTCCTATTATTTCTAAGGGTTTTACATTAAACAGACTTTTCACACCACTGCTAATGGCAAAGCGGTATTCAAATTTGTATGCACCCATTTCTTTCTGGCTTCTCCTGTAAGCCAGCAATACGCTTTCTGCCCCCATTCGAGCTGACTCTGATGCAGCATCCATGGCTGTATTTCCTCCTCCCAATACGATTACACGTTGAGGTATATTGATGTTATGCTGATTTATCTTTAATTCTTCAATAAATTCAACAGCTCCCACTACCTGATCAAGAGTTTCACCTTTAATACCTAATGTACCTGTAGTTCCCAGGCCTACACCTAAAAATACTGCGTCGTATCGATTTTCAAGGTTCAAAATTTCATCACGTGTGGTAATCGGGCTTTTATAGAAAATGTTAAAACCAAGCATTTCCTGTAAATAGGTTATTTCCTGAATGGCTTCTTCATTGGTAATTTTATATGGAGCAGTACCATAAAGAGTTAACCCTGAAGGCTTTTCTTTGGCTTCATATATGTCAACTGTGTAACCGAGGGTACGCAATTCACAAGCACATGCGATGCCGGAAGGTCCGGCTCCAATTACAGCCACAGATCCCCCGTTATCCTCACCGGGAGTATAAAGATGTGTCTTTTTGAAAATAATTCCATCTGTCGCATAATTTTGAAGACGACCAATTTCAATGGGTTTGACATTCTGATGATTATATACACAGGCACCTTCGCACAAGACGCTGGTAGGACATACTTTTCCACAAGCATTTCCCAACCAGTTGGAGTCAAATATAGTGCGTGCAGCTCCTTCCATATTATTCGTATGAATTTGCTTTATAAAAAGTGGTATATCAATATGAGTTGGACAAGCATGCACACAAGGGGCATCGTAACAATACAAACATCTTGAGCTTTCATAATAGGCCTCTGTATCGTTCATGAGAGGCTTTTTCTGTGCGAAATTTATATCGAATTCTTCCTTGCTTTTTGGTCTTTTAAATTCTGGCATACACAATGATTTAAATATTTAAAAGTAAATGAAATCTTATACCAAACCCAACAGAGCAATAAGTCATTTATCAACCTTTATGCTATAACTACAATTCGATTATTTTGCCATACGTTTCCGGCCTCCTATCTCTGAAAAACTGCCAGGTAGATCGCACTTCATCAATCATATCGAGGTCAAACTCCGCAATCAGAAGTTCATCTTGATCTCTGGAAGCAATGGAAAATATTTGCCCCCTGGGATCTACAAAATAGGATTGACCATAAAACTCACCTAGATTCCAGGGTTTTTCTATACCCACGCGATTGATGCATCCCATGAAGTAGCCATTGGCCGCAGCATGAGCGGGCTGTTCGAGCTTCCAGAGATACTCGCTTAGGCCTGCAACTGTAGCTGAAGGATTATATACAATTTCTGCACCATTCAGACCAAGACACCTTGCACCATCTGGAAAGTGCCGGTCATAACAAATATAAACTCCGACTTTAGCATACCGTGTTTGAAACACGGGATAGCCCAGGTTACCTGGTTTAAAAAAATACTTTTCCCAGAATCCCGATGTATGAGGAATGTGATTTTTGCGGTACTTTCCCAAATAAGTACCATCTGCATCAATTACAGCTGCTGTATTATATAAAATCCCAGGTTGTTCCTTTTCATATATTGGAACAATTATGACCATACTGTATTTTTTTGCATAGGTTGCAATTAATTCTGTTGTAGGGCCTGGGATGGATTCTGCGGAAGCATACCATCTGCTATCCTGGCCAGGACAAAAGTATGGAGTATTAAATATTTCCTGTAAACAAAGTATTTGAACACCTTGATTTCCAGCATTTTCTATAAAAGGTATATGTTTGGAAACCATGGCTTCTTTTATCTCCAGAATACTTCCTTCTCCTTCTGATATTGGCAGACTCATTTGTATTAGCCCCGATTTTATCATTCTTGACATAATGGGTTGTCTGTTTTATTTATTTAAATAATGAGCGATGTGGTATTTCTACTTACAAAATTTCCATAACCTGGATGTAATATACAATTTCCATTTTCAATTGCAATTCTTCCCCGAAGTAATACGGTTTCAACTTTTCCCGTTACGTTCCACCCTTCATATGCTGAGTAGTCTGTATTCATATGGTGATTTTCGGCAGATAGAGAATGCTTATTTCCAGGATCAAAAATGACTATATCTGCATCAGAACCTATTGCAATTGTACCTTTCTTAGGATACATACCAAAAATCTTGGCTGCATTCGTGGATGTTATTTCTACATATTTTGGAAGTGTTATTTTACCCTTTTGTACCCCCTCTGAATAAAGTAATTCCATTCTGTGTTCTATGCCTGGATGTCCATTGGGGATTTTAGAAAAATCTTTTTCTCCCATTTTTTTTTGTTCCCATGTAAAAGGGCAATGATCCGTACCTATGACTTGCACCAGTCCCTGATTGATTCCTGACCACAGTGCAGTTTGATCTTTCTTCTCTCTTAAAGGAGGGCTCATTACCCACTTTGCGCCATCAAAATCCTTTTCATATAATGAAGCATCCAGCAAGAGATATTGAGTACAGGTTTCCACAAATACTTTTTGATTTCTGATGTTGGCTTTGCGTACGGCATTAAGGGCTCCTTCACATGTCATATGTACAATATATCCCGGGCAACCAGTAAAGTGTAGCATGTCGCAGAATCGGGCTGATGCTTCAGCCTCCGTTACTTCTGGCTGCGATAAGTAGTGATATAAAGGGGAAAGATTTTCCTCTGATCTGTGTTTTGATATCAAAGCATCGATCATATCACCGTTAGTAGCATGTACTGTCACCAAGCCACCGTTTTTCTCCACCACTTTCATCAGGTTTACCATCTGACCATCGTCTATCATCAGGGCTCCTTTGTAAGCCATAAATGTTTTGAATGACGTAATGCCCTGATTTTCTATCATATCAACCACTTCTTCAGCTACACTTTCATTAAAATCAGTAACAGCCATATGATATGAATAATCAGCCAAAGCTTTGCCCTTAGATTTTTGCTGCCAGGTTTCCAAAGCATGATGTAGGGTGTCACCCTGAGTTTGAAGGATAAAATCAACAACAGTAGTTGTTCCTCCAAAAAGAGCAGCTCTGGTTCCGCTGCTGTAATCATCACTGGAAAAAGTACCCATAAAGGGCATATCTAAATGAACATGAGGGTCTATTCCACCTGGAAAAACCAACTTCCCTTTTGCGTTTATAACTTTATCGCTCTGATGGGGGAGATTTCTTCCTATAGCGTGGATTTTTTCATTCTCAATATACACATCCGCAATATATTCTTCAGAGGCGGTTACTACTTTTCCATTTTTAATAAGAATGGACATATCACTTCTTTTTCATTAATAAATAATACAAAACAAAAGACACTAAAAATCCGGTGAACCAGGAAAACGAATATAAGAAATCCAACTCTTCTATCCAAAATCCAATCAAGGCTAAACCAACACCTGACGCCAATGCAATAATGGCCGCTGGATTAAAACCATATTTATAGGAATATATTCCATTATATCTATATAATTCAGCCAATTCAATTTCTTTGTTTCGAACTAAATAATAATCAGACAGCATAATTCCCAAAACCGGACCCAATAACCCACTTATGAATATCAAAATGCTACTAATCTCATCCAGTAACCACCATGGACAAATCAGTATACCTATGATACCGGTAATAATGCCACCAGTCCTGAAACTTATTTTTTTAGGCCATAGATTGGAAAAGGCATTGGAAGGTGCAATAACATTGGCCGCAATATTCGTGCTTAGAGTGGCTATGATCAGGAATATTTGTGACAATATGACAATTACCGGGTTGTCAAATCTCGCTAAAAGTTTGACAGGATCCCAGGGAGCGTCATCACCCACCAGAATATCTTCAAAATTTAAAACAGCAGCACAGGTTACAAAAATACCCACAAAGGAATATAGCATCATAGTACCTGGTAACCCTATAAATTGGCCGGCAATCTGTGATTTTTGAGTTGCTGCATACCTTGTTATGTCAGCGATACTCAACGACATAGTTGCCCAAAATCCTACCATAGCTGTCAGCCAAAGAATATAAGTCCAGATTCTGGGCTTTGTCTTTTTGGAATCACTTCTAAGTATGGGTTTGATGTGAGAGGAATAGACATATTTATCACCCATATTTTTTCTAAATTGAACAAAAATGTCATCACTTCTGGAAGGGTCTACCGGAATGGTAAAAGATGTAGTGAGAGGGCTCCAATTTTCATCCATGTCGTCTTTACCGTACAAAATCCTGTAATCATCTGCTTTGGTTTTAGTTCCCGTTCTATCCTTAAGAGGATTGAGAATAAGCAATGGTTGTGAGTCTTCGGAAGAATGGATTACTGCAGTGGGATTTTCCAGTTGTTTGCTTTTTTGTAATACTACGCTGAACCCTCCTGCCTGAGTAGCCCCCCAAATGATCAAAAATATACCCATTATTATGAGGATCGGTGCTGCGAATACTTCAAGAAATTTTATTGATTCCACCCCTTTCCAAACAATATAAATATTTATGATCCAAAAAATCCCAAAACCTACAAACTGCCCTATAGATAAACCGTAGGAAGATTCATTTCCGGTCAACACATTGAAAATAGCGTATATAGCCAGACCTCCGATCCAGGTCTGTATGCCAAACCAGCCACAAGCGACTATACCTCTGACAATTGCAGCGATATGTATGCCTTTCATACCAAAAGACGACCTGCCTATGACCGGAAAAGGGACACCGTATTTAACACCGGCATGGCCATTGAGTACCATGGGAACGGTGATGATTAGGTTTGACAGGCCAATGATGATCAATGCTTCCAGCCACCCTATGCCTGATTTGATCATGTATGAGGCCAATAAGTAGGTGGGAATACATACAGCCATACCAATCCAGATGGCAGCAAGGTGCCAGGTATTCCAGGTGCGTTGATCAGGTGGTACGGGTGCCAGATCCTCACTGTAATATGATGAAGCTGACATGTCCTCATGCATTACCTGAATTTCTTTTTCAGACATAGTTTTAACAGTTGATTTTACCGCGTTTCATTTAGTGTTATGTTAACCATGCTTTAGCCATTCCAAGTCTTGATCTTTTCCAGCATTTTTTCATAAAAAACCGGCGACTTAAAACGACAGAACATTTAACCTAACACCAGTGGGAAATTTCATCCCAAAATGCAAGAATACAATGCAATGTATGTCAATAGCAATATTCATCAGCTATTGATATGACTTTTGAAATAATTTCAAGGCCTTCATCGATTTCCTCTTCATTGATGCAAAGTGGAGGAGCTATAAAAATCCAATTCCATCGAACAAATGTAAACATCCCCAAAGATCTTACCATGGCACCCATCCGGTTGGTTACTTCCATTTGTGATGGTTTGGCATTCCATGGAGTGACTGGCTCTTTGGTTTTGCGATTGCGAACCAGTTCTATACATCCCAGTAATCCCGTATTGCGAAAATCGCCAATAGAAGGATGTTTGTCTTTGAGTTTCTCTATTTTCTTTTCAAGATAAGCTCCCATTAATTCAGCATTATGGATCATATTTTCCTCTTCCATAACAGCTATATTTTCAATGGCTGCAGCACAAGATACAGCATGTGCAGAATAAGTAAGCCCTGCAACGAAGGGTTTTTCATCGAAATATTCAGCAATTTTATCTGTAACTGTGACCGCTCCGAGAGGTAAATATCCTGATGTAAGCCCTTTTGCCATGCACATGATGTCGGGAGTAACACCGTGGTGGTCTATTCCAAACCACTTTCCGGTCCGGCCAAACCCGCTCATTACCTCATCATCAATCAGCAAAATTCCGTATTTATCAGCCAGTACTCTGAGTTTCTGCCAATAGTGCGGCGGGTATTTTATACATCCAGATGACCCTGATTCTCCTTCAAAAAGGATGGCGGCTACAGAGTCCGGATTTTCAAATTGTATAACTCTCTCAAGGTGAGCAATGGCCATTTCACCACACTCTTCCAATGAGGAAGAGCCCCAGGGACATCGGTAAAAATACGGATTTTCTACATGGATGAAATGCGGAGCTGCATGACTATCCATAGCGTGCTTTCTGGGATCACCACCCGCTGAAATAGCTCCATATGTACCTCCGTGATAAGAACGATAATGGGTTATAATTTTATGTCGTTGGGTGTACATGCGGGCTATTTTAATGGCATTCTCAATAGCCTCTGCTCCACCCAGAGTAAAAAAGGTTTTTTTAAGGTTCCCTGGGGTGATCTCAGCCAATTTTTTTCCCAATGTACTCCTGACTTCCGTGATCATGCCTGGATATACATAACTTAGGTTTTGCATTTGCCTGGCAACAGCTTCTGTGATCCTTTGGTTACCATGTCCAATATTGACATTCATGAGTTGTGAGGAAAAATCAATATATTGTTTTCCTTCTGCATCCCAAAAATAAACACCTTTTGCCTTATTTACTTCAATTGGATTTAGGCCACTTTGCTTACTCCAGGAGAATAAGGTATAATCCAGACTTTCTTTAATCACAGGGGATATTAATGTATCGGTTTTCATTTCTACACTTCCATTTTTTTTAAAAAATAATTTAACTCATCCAATTTGTTTTGGATTCCGGATTCCATTTAATGGTGGTTTTTTTATTCTGGGTCCAAAACTCAAATGAACTCTTGCCTGTGATATCACCGACTCCAAATTTGGAATCATTCCATCCACCAAAAGGAAAGGGTTCTCTGGGTACCGGAACTCCAACATTAACTCCAATCATTCCTGCACTGGCTTTATCCATAACCTGGCGTGCAAGTCCACCGCTTTGAGTAAACACGGCAGCGGCATTTCCATATGGACTGCTATTTTCAATAGCAATGGCATCTTCCAGGTTTTTAGCCCGGATGATACAGATGACGGGCCCGAAAATTTCTTCCTTTGCTACCCTCATATCGGAAGTTACATGGTCAATAATGGTAGGGCCTACATAATAGCCGCCTTCCTTGCCTTCTACCTGTGCTCCTCTGCCGTCCACCAGTACTTTCGCCCCTGCTATTTCGGCTTCTGTAATGTATTTCTCAATTCTGTCTTTTGCCTCCTTACTGATAACAGATCCCAGGGTTTTACCGGGAATGATACTTTTACTTTCTTCAACCATTTTATCAATTATATGATCTATTTTGTCTACTCCCACCATGACAGCTGCTGCCATACATCTCTGTCCGGCACAGCCCGACATTGAAGCCAACACATTAGATGCGGTCATATCTACATGGGCATCTGGTAACACAAGTAGGTGGTTTTTAGCACCTCCCAGTGCCACGCATCTCTTCAATTGAGAAGTGGCTCTTTTATAAACGATTTTAGCGACTTTGGTTGATCCTACAAAGGATATAGCTTTTATGCCAGGGTGATCGCAAATGGCTTCCACCACATCTTTGCCCCCGTTTACTATATTAAAAACACCATCTGGTAAACCTGCTTCCTGTAATAACTCTGCCATTCTCACAGCACTCAATGGAACCAGTTCTGATGGTTTTAAGATCATGGTGTTGCCTAGAACCAAAGCATTGGGAACTGTCCAATGTGGTACCATATTGGGAAAATTAAATGGGGTTATAGATGCAACAACACCTAATGGTTTTCTTTCAATTCTGCATTCCACACCTTTACTAACTTCCTGAATCTCGTTGCCTATCATTTGAGGAATGGATACAGCAAACTCGCATAGTTCTATACTCTTTTCAATTTCAGCCTGAGCCTCACCATACGTTTTTCCATTTTCAAGATGGATAAGTCGTGTGAGCTCATCCATGTTTTTTTCAAGCAGAGTACGGTATCTGAAGAAAATCTGAACCCTCTCTTTATAAGTCATGGATGACCATGAATGAAATGCTTTCTCAGCGGCAGATACTGCCTTATCTAAATCTAAAGATGTAGAGACTGGAAGTGTAGAGATTACGCTTCCATCAAGAGGACTGTAAATGTCTAAAGTTTCATGACCATTTTTTTCGAACTTGCCACCTATATAATTTTTTACCTCAGGATATAACATGGTGTTACTCATTGATTATTTTTTTTTATAATGACTCAGATCTAAAACTGAGTGATTACTGATTGTGTGAAATACTTTGCTTTTTGATAAAAATAATTAGCAAGTATGTAAGTTTGGAAAAAATATTGTAACCAAAATCAAATCCTACAAATATAACAATAAAGATTGTAGATAGCGTAGGATTTATCTCATGAATAGAAAAGCTTGAACTTTATTCAACAGGTGAGAATCATTTTATCGGAATCAGTCAGGTTATATTCAAGACAACCAGGATGGATCAAGTCAAATTTCACATTAAATTATATGTCAATTTTTCTTGAACTTTGCAAAATCATATATTTTCCTTAATATGGTCCTGAAATTTTTTTACACGTAAATATCATGTTTAGACTAAACTTTATACGATTGTAGTCCCGCAGAATGGATTTTTCGTTTATCACAAAATAAAAATTTTAAATATGAATAATCTGCTTTTAAATATGGCTACCCGTATTGTCATTTTTGTTTTCATATTAATGAGTTTATCTATATCTGCACAGATAAAATCAGGTCCAATGCCCGGTTATTCGACCATGAAAGAAGTGATGGTATGGGTACAATTGGAAGAGAGTGCATATGTACATTTAGAATGGTGGAATAGTAAAGCGCCGGCAGAACGAGGAAAAAGCAAGATTATAAAAACGCGCCAGGTAGATGAATTTGTGGCACATCTTGTAACCACTGGGCTTGAACCGGGACAAATTTATAAATACAACATTTATGTAAACGGAACGAAAGTAGATGTAGGTTCAGATCTTAGATTCAAAACCCAGGAACTTTGGCAATGGCGAAGTGATCCTCCTAATTTCACTTTTTTGGCGGGTAGCTGCGCATATATTAATGAAACTCAATACGACAGACCAGGTAGACCCTATGGCGGCAATTATGAAATATTTGACAACATGGCAAAAGAAGACGCTGATTTTATGCTTTGGCTAGGGGACAATATCTATCTAAGGGAAGTCGATTGGGATAGCCGGTCTGGAATTTTTCACAGATATAATGTAAGCAGAGCTTTGCCTGAACTACAGAAATTATTAATGTCAATGCATCATTATGCCATTTGGGATGATCACGATTATGGCCCAAATGATTCTGATGCAACATACTGGGGAAAACATCACGCACTCGAAGCCTTCAAACTATTCTGGGCTAATAACGGATACGGTATAGGACATACTGAAGGAATTACAGGCTATTTTAGTTGGTCTGATTGCGACTTTTTTTTACTGGATAACAGGTGGTACAGGACAGCTCAAAATCCAGATGGAACGGTTTTAGGAGAAGCTCAGATGGCCTGGCTCATAGACGCATTGCGATTCAGCATGGCTCCTTTTAAGTTTGTATCTATTGGAACCCAGGTACTCAATTCGGCTAAAGTGCTTGATAATCATTCAAACTTTGTAGAGGAAAGAGCTAAGATCATTTCCGAAATTGATAAATATGGAATTAAAAATGTGGTATTTCTAACTGGCGACCGTCATCATTCTGAAATTTCAAAGGTGAAAAGCAATTCTGGTCTGACTTTATACGATATTACTTCGTCTCCACTAACTTCCGGAGCACGCACCAGAGATGATGACAATAATAAAAACAGGGTAGAAGGCAGTATTGTATTGCAAAGGAATTACTCTAAAATTTCCATTTCAGGAGTGCGGGGCGAAAGGACATTAAAACTTAGTTTTCACGATACAGACGGGAATGAGTTATACACCTATAGCTTTAAATCAGAAAAATAAAGTTTACGATTTCGAAACCTCAATCTTACCAAAACTAAAACTAAAACCTAAACCTTAGGCTGCCGAAGGCGAAATCCTTAACTTCATTTTAGCTGGTAGTTCGTAGCTCGTAGCCTAATTGAGCCCTCATGGAATACGTTTCTATATTTCGACTTTTAGACATTCAACTTTTAGACATTCGACCTTCAGACCTTCAGACCTTCAGACCTTCAGACTTTCCGACCTATTAAGCTCATAGCTCGTAGCTGGTAGCTCGTAGGATTATGACTCAAATTCGACCTTCCGATGTATTAAGCTCGTAGCTGGTTGCAAATGGTTTTAGTTTTAATATTGGTGTTTTAGTTTTAGTTTTGGTTTTAGTTTTTTGGTCAATTTCCAATTTTCAATTCTCCGACTTTCGACTTTCGACCTTCTAACCGTTTACCGTTCACAGCTCACTGTTCATCGTTCTTTCGACCTGCCGAAGGTGAAAATCTCAGCCACATTTTAGCTGGTAGCAAATGGTTTTGGTTTTGGTTAACTTTCAGACCTATTAAGTTCGTAGCTCGTAGCAATGGTTTTAGTTTTAGTTTTAGTTTTAGTTTTGGCTTTAGTTTTGGTTTTGGTTTTAGTTTTGGTTTTGGTTAACTTTCAGACCTTCGACTTCAGACTTACCGAAGGCATAATCTAAACCTTATCCTAAACCTTCAACCGTTCACCGTTCACTGCTCACCGTTCACCTTTTTCCGACCTGCCGAAGTCGAAAACCTCAACCTCAACCTTAACCTTATCCTCAATAAGTCATCCATTCCCAGGCTGAGCGGTATGAATATTGGTTTTCAATATGCTGGATCAGATCAGAGTAAAAGAGATGATTTCCCACTGTTGATGAATCTCCAATAATGACAACTTTCATCATAGCACGGGTCAATGCGACATTAAGCCTTCTGGAATCGCTTAAAAACCCAATTTGCCCGGTTGTATTTGATCTCACGAGTGATAGAAAAATACATTCCTTCTCCTGACCTTGAAACCCATCTACAGTGTCAACCTCTATGTCTAAGCCCTGGAAAATTTCCTCTTCCTGGATCGCATTTCTAATGAAGCGAACTTGTTCGGCGTAGGGACTAATGACACCTATACTTCTTCCCAACAATCGCTCTTTGATAGAATGTATAAATTCTCTCAATATGAAGTACTCACCTTCATTTTTCAGAGACATCGAATTTTTACCCAATTCTTCTTCAAAACCACAACCCGCTGTATCGATAAAGGTTACCGGTTGATCTCCTGGAGATATTTTCCTAAACCGTACAGACTCATCAGAATATAATTTACCATCATAAAATTTTTTATTGGGAAAATCGAGAATGTCATTATTCATCCTGTATTGACATCTCAAAAGGTAACTGTGATGCAGAATGGAAGTCATGGTATCTAATATCGTGGTAGTCAGTCCTTTTTCTTCCGCTACCTTACTTCTTACTGTAGGAGGTAATTGCATATGGTCTCCGGCAAAGATCACTTTGCGGGCTTTTAACATAGCTACCCAACATTCAGGTTCAAGTGCTTGTGAGGCTTCATCTATCACAAGGCACGAAAAAATTCTGTTATCCAGAATCGAAAGTTCAGAACTGATCAATGTAGTGCAAATAACTCCTGCACCGCTCAAAATGTCTTCAGTAATTCGGTCTTCCCATTCTTGGGCCCATTTTTTAAGATCTTTTGCTTCCCGAAGAAGTATTGACCGCTGTATCTTTTCGTCTGGACCATAATTCCTTTTGAAAGTCAAAGCTTTTTTCCTGGCATCCTCAGCATCCATTTTTACCTTTTTTATGCGGTGCCATTCGTTGTGTGATCTAACTTTTTCGTCAAGAGTAAGATGACTTACCCTGTCTCCTATTCTTGTTATATTCCCTATTCTCAGTACGTTACATCCCATTTCATGAAGTTTAATAGCAAGCAAATCAGTAGCATGATTGCTGGGTGCACATACCAATACCTGTTGCCGGGCACGTATCAGGCTCGCTATGAGAAAAGTAAGTGTTGTTGTCTTACCCGTTCCTGGGGGACCATGGATTATGGCCATTGAATTGGCACTTAAAGACCCTTCCACTGCTGCTATTTGGTCCTCATTAAGTGTGTGTTCAACATTTACCAGGCTATGTTTCGATAGTGGATCGTGGCCGGTTAGATCTTTTCTTTTGGCTAAACTTTCCTTCCAGTTTGAAATGAGTGGATCTCTGGTTGCTATGACTTTTTTAATGGCTTTTTTCATAACCTTAAACGGTCTGTCATCGTAAGTTAACTCCAGCGTAAGGGAAGAATCCGGAGTTGCGATGTCACTCATAATTTCATCATTCCTGAAAATACACCTGATAACTTTCCGGTTAGAATATGAAATAGTACCATGATAACTGACTTCAAACCTCTTACTGGTGAGGACGCATCCTTTTCCATCTTTAAAAGAATGAGTGATTTGTCTGGGTGGATTTTCAACTTCAATTTCTACCCATTCTCCAAGGGTGTAGTAACTTCTAAGTAGGATAAGAGGAGATATTAGGATTCCAGCATCGATTTTCTCCTGTCTGGTTTTACTATGTGACAATTCAAGAAAATATTGTTCTTCCGTTTTTCTTTCAGCTTCTATTGCCTCTAACAAATCAAAGTATCTTTGGTGTATATCTATATCTTTGTGCATGACGATGACAAGATAACTTTTATTACACGATCAAGCAAAGAAATGTTGCAAAAGCAAAGTACTCGAAATAAGAAATTTGTGTAGTGAATTATGTGTACATTTTAAACACTATAAATACTTTTTAAAAAATGAATATCCAAAAGGAAAATGCCATTGAGACAACAAAAAAATGGATATCCGAATTCATCATCGCGTATACTATCTGTCCTTTTGCTGAGAAATCCTTTAGAGGTGATAATATTATATATGAAGTTAGTTTTTCAACTGATCATGAAGATATGGCTTATGATTTTGTAAATTATATGAGAAAACTCATTTTTATGGAATCCGAATTCTCTAACGCTTTCATTATTTATCCCAAAAATTGGAAAGAATTTGCATGGTTTTACGAATTCTCGATGTTATGCGAAGAGATATTGAAAGAGATGAAATTAGATAATGACTATCAGATCGTAGCTTTCCATCCTTTTTATCTTTTTGGCAAAGAAAATCCGGATTCACAATCGCACTACACCAATAGGTCTCCATTTCCTATGCTTCATATTCTTAAGGTTGAAGAAGTAAAACTGGCCATAGAATCCATCGGAGAAACCTCTAAAGTAAGCCAACGAAACATATTGCTTTTAGAAGAAATGGATGATGAGGAATTTCAAAAATTGCATCATTTAATTTATAACAAACAACAACATGAGTGATTGATTTTGAACTATATATGCTTTAATAGCGTTATATATTTAATGCAGTTTTCCAGATGTCTTCACAACAATATTACCTGATGTGATCTGTCCATTAAGAAATTAGACTGGTTTTTTATAGCATTTCTCAGCAGAAAAGGTAGCGGAGTTTTGGAATACACTTAAATGATTATTCACAAAATTTATTTATATTATGAAAGCGACCATTATACAAAAAGCTATTGAATGGGTTGAAAATAAAAAGTACAAGAAAGTCAGATCCGAATTTGAAGAATTTGAATCACCTGCTACATATTACCGCAAGGGTGATGAATTGGAGATGGTACCTCATTTTACAGGAAAAAAAGCTCGAGGGAAGGATTACATAGACATAGGTATCAAATCCGATAATATTAAAAGAAAAGCTTCAAGATGGACGCTTTTCTCCACTCTTGCCTCCATGAAAAATGGAAAATTGTTTTTACTGGTTCCCAGAGGAAACAAGGCTTTCACACAGAGATTGGTAGATACGCATAACATAAAAGCTGAATTGATAAGTATTTAATCCGAGTTAATCTATCAAAATCATTTCGTCTGAAGTATTGATATTAATCAATAAAAATAAACCAGCTACCTGAAGGTGCTTTTACATACAGATAGCTGATTTATTTGCTAAAAAACATGACTCAATCAGGCGGGCTTTTCCGCATAAATATTATATCCTTTGGCTCCAAAATGAGATGCTGAGGACGATATGGGTGCATCTCTGAATACATCATATGAGTAAAGCACCTCAATTTTGCAAAAGCCAGCATTCGACATAATAGCTATATAATCTTCTACAAGCAATCCACCTGCAACACATGTTGTCCAAAGATGTACTCTGTCTCTGGATTTTACCGGAACTTCTTTACTAAGCAACACATCTGCGATTTGCAACTTACCTCCGGGTTTCAGAATCCGGAATATTTCATTAAATACCTCTTTTTTTTCAGGAATAAGATTAATAACACCATTACTGATAACCATATCGGCAAAGTGGTTAGATAGAGGCATGGAAGTTGCATCCGTATTGTAAAATCGGGTATTGAATGCATTCATTTTTTGTGCATTTGATGTGGCTTTTTTGACCATTGCCGATGTCATGTCTATTCCAATAGCCATTCCATCGGATTGTACTTTTTTTGCGGCCAATAAAATATCCATTCCAGCTCCGCAACCGATATCTACTACTGTTTGTCCGGGCTTAGGCCATCCCATCTTAAATGGATTTCCCACCCCTGCAAATGATTCATAAGCGCTTTCAGGAATATCAGCAATTTCGCTTTCAGTGTATCCAAGAAATTGTATTAAAGGCCAACCTGATAAAAAGTGAAATTTCTTATCCGGATTATCTGCTAACTCCGTGTATTCCCTGCTTATGGCTTGTCTCAGCGACAATGCATCAAAATTTGATATTGTTGTTGACATGTCTTTCATGATTTAGTTTTTATGAATAAAAAATAAGAGTTGCCGGAACCGGAAAACGAAATGATTCCGGCTATCTTATTTTTAGATTGAAGTAAATATGAAGCTTTTCTTTAAGTTAAACTTTTTTGACCAAATTAGTCCACTACAAGTGAGAGGAAGTCAAACTTACAAGAGTGTCTCCATTTATTGCACTGAAACCTGAATATTGACAGGTCGTGAGATTGAATCATACACAGGTGAAAATTGCATTCCTAAGCCAATCAATTCCTGCTTTTCCTCTTGGGTCATATTTCCCTTTATATCAAATTGCACCTTGATATTTTGGTAACCACGAGGCATATTTGGGTCTAAACCCAGAAATCCCTGAAGATCCAATTGACCCTCATAAGTCGATGTGATACCTTCAATGTGAATTCCTCTGGCAGCAGCATGATAAACCAATGTTGTAGTAAGACAACCCGCCAACGCGTGAAGAATATATTCTACCGGATTAGGTGCATTATCTGTACCTAGCAATACATCTGGCTCATCATTGTCAAGCACAAATGAAGAGGCTCGTGTGGTGTCTTCCTGACCCGCTCCGTAAAACCCCTTGATGCTTGTCCGATTGTGTCCGCAATCCAACCACTCGTTGGATGCTCTGAATTTAAATAATCCCAAAGATGGATTTTCACTAACTGCCTGTATGGTGTCAGTGAGTCTTCGGAGGTCAACTCCATTAATTGTTTTGGATACTTTTACAGTTGTTTCCATGACTTAATTGTTTTAAAAAGTTAATAATATTTAATCACTACAACTAAGTCAAAGGCAATGCCATCATTTTAAATAATTGATAATCATATGGATATGCAGTTAGTGCGGCCATTTCGATTTAGCGATATTTCGTAAATTCACGAAATGTCGCTATGCAATTTCGTGAAATGCATTTTCTCTCGTTATTCCCAGAGCTTTCATTCGAGAGGTAAGTGTAGTAGGGGGTGTCTTGAGAATAGAAGCGGCTCCATATTTCCCTGAAATTTTCCAATTGGCTGCATGTAATGCCCTAATGATGTTTTTCCTTTCCAGATTTCTAATTTCTTCTACTGTATAAATATTGTCGGAACTTACATGAGGGTCCGCTTCCATTTTTTCCTGAGTAGTGTGTTGAAGGATATTGATATTTAAGTGCCCACTTGAAGATAATATTAAAGCTCTTTCAATAGTATTTTGTAATTCCCTGATATTTCCCGGCCATGAATAGGACATCAATATTTGGCGATCTTTCTCTTTTAAAAAAGCCGGTTTTCTATTCATTTTTTCTGTGAATTTTTGAATAAAGTACTCTGCAATCAGAAGTACGTCATCACCCCGTTCCCGTAGAGGAGGCAGGTGAATTGGGAATACATTCAACCTGTAAAATAAATCCTCTCTAAAGTTTCCTTTGTTGACTTCTTCTTGAAGGTCTCTATTGGTAGCAGTTATTACTCTCACATCAGTTTGAAAAGTTTTTACACTTCCAAGTGGTTGAAATTCACCCTCTTGAAGAACTCTAAGCAATTTTGATTGTAAGGCAATAGGTAGTTCACCGACTTCATCCAAAAATATGGTCGATTTATTTGCAATGTAAAACAGCCCGTTTTTATTCGTGTGCGCACCTGTAAATGCCCCTTTCACATGGCCAAATAATTCACTCTCAATAAGTTCTGATGGCAACGCAGCACAGTTTACTGTAATAAGATTTTGATCTTTTCTTTGACTCTGTTCATGTATAGCTCTGGCAATGAGTTCTTTCCCGGTACCAGTTTCACCTGTAATGAGTACAGTAGCATCAGTAGGGGCTACTTGAGAAACCCATTTTAATACATTTAGAAGTGATGGGCTGTTGCCAATGATATTGCCCGGCTTTTTTAGTTCTTTGATCTCTTCCTTTAAAATTTCTTTTTCTTCCAGTAACTTTTTGACTTCTGTCTGAGCTTTCAGCTTTTCTTCGACATCTATAAAGAAAATTACATAATATGATTTTTCATTGTATTGGTAAGAGGATATGGATGTTTCTGATTTAAATGATAAACCTAACCTGTTTTTGCAAGTAAAATGGTCGCGAATCCATTTAGAAATATTATTTGATTCCTCCTGATGAAGTTTACTTATAGAATTTAACAATTTATGGTAGTCCATATCCGACACAAATTCCTTCAAACTTCTGCCAATAATTTCAGCTGGTTTTTCACATCCAAATAGCGATTGAGCGGCGGGATTTGTCTGTGTAATCATTAAATTTTCATCCACTTCAAGTATTCCATTAACAGCTCCATTGATAAGTCTGCTTACTTTGTTTTCGTTTTCTAATATTCGTTTTTCATAGTTAATTCGTCTGAGCTCCGCCTCAGCCCTTGCAGCAAAAATTCTGAAAAGAGCAAAGTATTCTGGAAGCTCGTGCATAGGTTTGTTATCCAGTGCAGCCAGGTGACCTATAATGGAACCATCCTCAGACCTGAGAGCAATTCCCATATAACTTACAGCCCCAAGAGGAGCAAGGTCTGGATCATTAGGATAGAGTTTTATCACCTTATCAGGCACATGGAAAATTTCATTGGATTGTAATACGGGTTCACATGGCGTACCCGGTACAGCATAATCGTATTGATCGACAAAATGATCTTCCAGCCAAAATGCCTGTGATCTTAAAAAATGTAACTTACGGTCATAGGTGGTTACCCAGACACCATGAAGTTCCAGAGATTCTGCGAGATTTTTAACCAATACTCTAAAAAATTCTCTACCTGTTGTAGAAGATGTTTCTTCAAAAATCTTCTTTAAAATAAGAAGTGTAGAGGCCGGACGCGATTTTTCCATAGTATGTCCAGTGTATGTGAGCTACATGTAATGTTACCATTTATATTGTAAAAATAAAGATAACATTTCATTATGTGATCCTGGCATTTGAGCAAAAAAAAAAGAGTCCTTCTGTTCAGAAGGACTCTCCTTTGGTTTTTAAAACCTCAATTTGTCTACCAGCGGTTTCGTGGCTTAAATCCACCTCCACCTCCACCACTGTTTCTTCTTGATGAGTCTCTGCCCCCGTTTCCTCTTGGTTCAGATTTTTTAACTACGATCGTATGTCCATCAAATTCAGTCTCATTGAGTGAATTGATAGCAGTCATAGCGTCTTCATCATCGGGCATTTCAACAAAGGCATAGCCTTTTGACTTGCCTGTGTCTCTGTCTAGAATAACTTTAGCAGAATCTACTCTGCCGTACTCTGCAAATAAATCTTCAAGCGCTTCAGAAGTTGTTCTGAAGTTAAGCTTAGCAACAAAAATGTTCATTAAATAAAAAAAATTAGAATGATAAAAAAAGAAAGGACGCAGGATGTAAATATTCTTTGATAAAACGGGGAATACAATACATGAAGACGAACCTATCCAAATGTCGCTGCAAAGTTAACTTATTTTGCTGACATATTCAAATGAAATTTTTTCTGAAGCCTTTTTTTCTAATTTTTTGTGATATCATTAACAATAATTTCTCGTTTTACTGCAATTTATTCCTATTAGACCAAATATTAAAGTACGATATCTGAATAGAAGGTTAACTACTATTGAGTATTGCTAAACCATAACCTTTTTTCACACCTTTTATTTATCGATAGTAAAGTCATTTTTAACTTCTCAAATTCCATAGAACTGGATAACACATTCTTGTTCTAAAAATAATTTTAGATATTTGATCCTTTGAGTTGAGTTATATCATACAAAAGAAGAGTGTTGGTCAAAAAATATTCACCATTGACTCTAAAGAATGACACCAAAAGAATGAAAGATAAAAAGAAAATACTTGTATCAAAAATACACGCTGCATTGATTGGAGGTGGAGAATCCAGAATTTCAAAACAACATAAAAGTGGTAAACTTACAGCAAGAGAACGCGTATCATTATTGATGGATAAAGGTACGTTTGAAGAGATCGGTATGTTGGTGGAGCACAGGAGCAGGGATTTTGGAATGGAAGAACAAATTATTCCAGGTGATGGTGTTGTTACAGGTTATGGTGCTGTGAATGGGAGGCTCACTTTTGTTTTTGCCCAGGATTTTACCGTTTTTGGTGGATCCCTTTCAGAAACTCATGCCGAGAAAATTTGTAAAATAATGGATCTTGCCATGGAGAATAAAGCTCCGGTTATTGGTTTAAATGATAGTGGTGGGGCAAGAATCCAGGAAGGCGTTAATTCCCTAGGGGGGTATGCCGATATTTTTTATCGAAATACCCTCGCTTCAGGTTATATTCCCCAAATATCTGTTATAATGGGGCCGTGTGCCGGTGGAGCTGTATACAGCCCTGCCATTACAGACTTTATTTTAATGGTGGAGAATACATCTTACATGTTTGTCACAGGTCCTAATGTCGTAAAAACGGTCACCAATGAAGAGGTGAGTTTTGAAGACTTGGGCGGTGCTCATACTCATGCTTCTAAGTCAGGTGTAACCCATTTTACTTCGGGTAATGATCTGGAAGCCATTCTGAAGGTGAGAAACTTACTTACCTACATTCCACAAAACTGCAATGAAAAGCCACCGGATTTTCCTGTAGAACTCAATAATGAATATAGGGATGAATTGGAAAATATTATACCTGAAAGCTCCAATCTTCCTTATAATATGAAGGATATTATTGCAGGTATTGTTGACCGCAACACATTTTTAGAGGTACACGAACAATTCGCAGAAAATATCATCATAGGATTTGCAAGAATTGCGGGAAAGTCTATAGGTATCGTCGCCAATCAACCTATGGTCTTAGCAGGCGTTCTGGATGTTAATTCTAGTACAAAAGGAGCCCGATTTGTACGATTTTGCGACAGTTTTAACATACCACTTCTTGTACTTGTTGATGTTCCGGGTTTTTTACCTGGTACAGATCAGGAATGGAATGCCATTATTACTAATGGCGCTAAACTTTTATATGCTTTTAGCGAAGCAACCGTGCCAAGAATTACGGTCATCACCAGAAAAGCGTATGGAGGAGCCTATGATGTGATGAATTCCAAACATATTGGAGCTGATGTCAATTATGCATGGCCGACTGCAGAAATTGCCGTTATGGGTGCAAAAGGAGCCAGTGAAATCATCTTCAAAAAAGAAATTGCATCGGCAGAAAACCCGGTTGCAGAAGCTTTACGCAAGGAAGAAGAGTACGCAACTATGTTTGCACATCCTTACAGGGCTGCTGCAAGAGGCTTTATCGATGAAATTATTCAGCCCTCTCAGACAAGACGCAAATTGATCAAAGCATTTTCTATGCTGGAAAATAAAGTTAAATCAGTACCGAAGAAAAAGCATGGAAATATTCCTCTTTAGGAATAAAATAAATCGTATTATACAAATACATAAATTTAAAAATGAAGCTTGAAAATAGTTGGATACAGGTATATGTTACCGGTGGGACTTTTGACAAAGATTATAATTTCATAACCGGAGAATTGTTTTTCAAAGATACGCATTTACAAAAAATGTTTGAAACCGGACGGTGTACACTTGATATCGATATCAAAACACTCATGATGGTCGACAGCCTCGAAATGACCGATACAGACCGGCAGATTATATTACACAATTGTAAGCAATCCAAAACCAACCGCATAATTATTACTCATGGCACGGATACGATGACCTTAACCGCTGAAGCTTTAGCCGGAGCCGGTATACCCAACAAAACAATTATTATAACAGGTGCCATGATACCTTATGCTTTTGGCACATCCAGTGATGGTTTTTTTAATCTGGGTAGTGCTGTAGCTTTTGTTCAATCTTTACCACCCGGAGTATATATAGTGATGAATGGCAGATATTTCCATTGGGATAGTGTTGTTAAAAATAGAAAAACCGGATATTTCGAAGCATTGGAGGGTTAAGAGGAAATCTATCCAAAAAAGTAAAAGATACGATTTGTTTGGTGGATGTTTACTTTAAAGCTATCTGTTATATATTTTTTGAAAGCTTTGGTGTTTTTTAAACTTAATTCTTATCAAACCAGATTTTCTGCATGTGCATGATTTCACGAAGACAGGTGATATTTTGTAGCAATTCATAGTTGCTCCTCAGTCTGAAAAACCCGGTTATCCTCCCTTGATGTAACTTGGTATTTACCCCCCAAAGCTTTGTTGGTTGCAACTTTCATAATAGCAACTTAGTGTTTGGAGTATTGGATTTTTGCGACAGATCACACAAAATTAGACCTGGTATGAAAATGAACATATCGCCCAATATTCTCCCCTGGCCACTCCTAATTTTCAATTTTTTTGAAAAAATTATAAATTATACTTGATTTTTTTATGAAAAGTTTTTAGTTTCGGATTGTTAACGAAAAAATTGCATTGTTTAAATCCCAAGTTCTGATACTGTAATCTTCATGCGGACAGCGGTTCATGCATGATCGCCACAGGGTTTTTAGCATAATCCCTTAATTTAGGTACTCCATGGATCAGGTGTTAAACCATCTGTCCTGATCATTTTATCATATTGTGTAATCATTATCATCATGAAAAGACACCTACCCCTGGTCTTACTGGTCGTCCTATGCCATTTCCTTGAAGCTCAAAAGTTCAGGCAGTATAAGACACTGGACTATATGGCTTCCATTACCCAGGAAAAACAAGTAGATACCGGATCTTCCCAATTTGAAAAGAGCCTTCACCAATCCTTAAAATTCAGTCCATTGGATGACTACACTATTCCGGTGGTATTCCATGTACTGTACAGTGATGAAAGCCAACGCCTTTCCAAATCACGCATTTTTTCCCAACTGGAGATTCTGAACAACGACTTTGGCTTACAGTCTCCCAACATCGATAAGGATGGCGAGGAGATGAAAGCGAGAAAAAGGGTAAAAGCCTATTACGATGCTGCGGCCGATGTGAGGATCCGCTTTTGTCTGGCGGCTACAGACCCCAAAGGCAATTTTACGGAAGGCATCCTCTATAAAGCTGCAAGCCAAAGCTTTGGTGGG